>NZ_QROH01000008.1:114541-383143 GCF_003474285.1 Bacteroides sp. AF39-11AC
TGACGACTATGTGAAGAGGAGGAGACTCGAACTCCCACAACATTTCTGTCACTACCACCTCAAAGTAGCGCGTCTACCAATTCCGCCACCTCTCCATACCATCTCATACTTTCAAAGAACTAAAATCGCCTCACCTAACGTGCCCAGAACAGGACTCGAACCTGCATGCCTCTCGACACACGCACCTGAAACGTGCGCGTCTACCAATTCCGCCACCTGGGCATTAGGTAATTGCAATCTATGCACTTGAGCGGAAAACGAGACTCGAACTCGCGACCCTAACCTTGGCAAGGTTATGCTCTACCAACTGAGCTATTTCCGCGATTGCGGATGCAAAGGTAGATATTTTCTCCAAACCTGCAAACATTCCGCCCGTTTTTTTCGCGAAGAAAACTAGACATCTCCTCCACTCTGAAGACATGTTTTTGATTATCAACTCATTCTGTCCCGATAATCTTCGTAAGAAAATTGCCTGAATATTTCAGCCTTCCCATCTTTTGTCCACATAGCAATAGCAGGATGATGGATTCCGTTAAACATATTTGTTTTTACCATAGTGTAATGAATCATATCTTCGAAGACTATGCGTTCTCCGATTTGTAGTTCATGATCAAAACTCCAATCTCCCATATAATCACCACTCAGGCATGAATTCCCTCCCAAACGATATACATGGCAGCCATTATTTCCCATTTCAGCACCACATACAGCGGGCTGGTAAGGCATTTCAAGACAGTCGGGCATGTGACAGGTAAAGCTAACATTGAGAATAGCCGTGCGAATGCCGCGACTTTCTACAATATCCACTACTTCGGAAGTCAAAACACCGGTTTGCCAGGTAAAAGCAGAACCTGGCTCCAAAATAATACGCAGATGAGGATGACGGCTATGCAAATCATTCAATAAATGAATAAGATGCTCTACATCATAATCTTTACGTGTCATCAAATGACCACCACCCAGATTCAGCCATTTTATCTGCGGAAACCAATAAGAGAATTTTTCTTCCAAATGCTTAAGCGTACGTTCCAGCTCGTAAGAAGAAGACTCACAGTGGCAGTGGCAATGAAACCCTTCAATACCCTGCGGCAAGGTTTCAGTCAGTAAATCTGCCGTTATGCCGAAACGGGTTCCGGGAGCACAAGGATTATACAACTCTGTTTCTACTTCTGAATATTCAGGATTGATACGAATACCACAGGAAATTCCACTTCCTTTCTTTACCACCGTAGGATAGAAACGGCAGAATTGTGACAAAGAATTAAAGGTTATATGGCTACTACAGCGCATGATTTCCGGGAAATCAGCCTTCGTATAAGCAGGAGAGTAAGTATGAGCTTTACTGCCGAACTCTTCCAATGCCAATCGCGCTTCATATACGGAACTCGCCGTAGAATGCTCGATATATTCCCTAAAAATAGAAAATGAGCGCCACATAGCAAATGATTTAAAAGCCAGAATTATTTCTACTCCGGAACGATCGGCAACACTTTTTATCAACGTGAGGTTTTTTCTCAATAATTCTTCATCCATGATATAACATGGAGAAGGGAAACGATCAAAATCTATCATATTTTCTTTTTTATCCGATTATTTTAAAACGGGCAAAGCGCAATAAAAGTTGCTTATCACCCGCATTTTTGAAACGAATGGTAGCTTTAGCATTATCCCCTTCACCTTCCACTCTCACAACTTCTCCCAGACCAAAACGTTCGTGCTCAATCAATTGTCCGGGTTGTACTGCTATCGCAGAAGCAGAAGTTGAAGAAGAAACAGGAGTTGATGAAGTCACCCGCTTCAGGTTACGTGGAACACTCGGAGCAATTATCTGCTGCTTAGGACGCTGAGGAGTTTCCTTTTCCTTATTATAAAATGATTCGCGTACATGAGGCGAACGAGAGAAACCAGTGCTATTCTCCCGACGAAATGATCCGGACTCATCATCTATTTTGCTATTAAGCCCTGCCTCCTGGGGCAAACGCAGAAAACGAATATCTATATCCTTCAGGAAGCGACTGGGACTGGCAAATTCCATTTTTCCATAGCGAAAACGGGTGCGGGCATATGAAAGAAAGCAATGTTCTTCTGCACGGGTAATGGCCACATAGAACAAACGTCTTTCTTCTTCTAACGCACGCGGTGAATCCCCTACCATACCACTGGGAAAAAGGTTTTCTTCCATTCCCACCACAAATACATTCCTAAATTCCAATCCTTTGGCAGAATGGACAGTCATAAGTGTGATTTTCTCATCATCTCCATCTTTATCCGAGTCCTGATCTGTCAACAGTGAAACTTCCGAAAGAAAATCAGTCAACGATATATTAGGATTACCTTCTTCCAGACGCATCGCACAAAAATCACTCATACCATTGACCAATTCCTCGATATTCTCTTTACGACTAAGGTTCTCCGGAGAATTATCTTGGCAGACATCATTAATGATACCGGATTGACGGATAATTTCCGTACCAATTTCATAAGCATTTTTATCCACTACACCTTCCAGAAATCCAAAAATCAAATCGCGGAAAATCTGTAATTTGGAATGTGTACCCTTATTGAAATTCAGCCCATATGTCAACGGTTCGCACAACACAGTCCAAAGACTGACACCATTCTCAGTAGCTGCAGTAATGATCTTACCCACTGTCGTATCACCAATACCACGAGCCGGATAGTTAATAATCCGTTTAAATGCTTCTTCATCATTCGGATTTACCACCAGTCGGAAGTAGGCTATCACATCCTTAATCTCCTTACGTTGATAAAAGGATAATCCACCGTAAATACGGTATGGCATGCCACGCTTACGCATCGCTTCCTCGAAGACACGGCTTTGTGCATTGGTACGGTAAAGTATCGCAAAATCCGAATAGGGATAATGCTCCGAGCGACGAAGTTCCGCAATCTTATTGACTACAATATCCCCCTCTTCCACATCACTGTATGCCTGAAACACACCGATGGCTTCCCCTTTCTCTTTCTCCGAAAAAACCTCCTTACGTATTTGCCTCTCATTCTTCTCAATCAAACTATTCGCCGCACAAACAATAGTTTGTGTAGACCGATAGTTTTGTTCCAGTTTAAAGACTTTTGTATTGGGATATATTTTAGTAAAGTATAATATATTATCAATATCAGCTCCCCGGAAAGAATAAATACTCTGGGCATCATCTCCTACCACACAAACATGCTGATGATCTTTTGCCAACTGTAGCACAATGCTATGCTGAGCATAATTAGTATCCTGATACTCATCTACCAGAATATAGCGAAACTGTTCCTGATAACGCGCCAGCACTTCCGGATGATCCCTGAACAGTATAAAAGTATAAAAAAGTAAATCATCAAAATCCATTGCATCCGCCTGCCTGCAACGATCCCAATAGCGATGATAAATATCACGTATTGCAGGCATCTTAGCTGCACAATCGCCCTCATATGCCTCTTTATTGGATGCATACGCCGCAGGTGAAACTAAATGATTTTTCGCATTGGATATACGTGCCTGTACATTCCCCGGTTTATACACTTTCTCATCCAAGCCCATTTCTTTTATAATAGAACGCACCAGACTCTTACTGTCCGCCGTATCATAAATGGTAAACTGTGAAGTAAAACCTATATTTACGGCTTCCACATGCAAAATACGCAAAAATATGGAATGGAATGTACCCATCCATAAATGACGTGCCCGCTGGTCTCCTACTTGCCGAGCAATACGCTCTTTCATTTCACGGGCAGCTTTATTGGTAAAAGTTAAAGCCAATATATTCCATGGCTGATAACCATTCTCTAACAAATAGGCTATTTTATAGGTCAGCACCCGCGTCTTACCGGAACCAGCACCGGCTATAACCAGTGACGGGCCCTCGTTGTAGAGCACTGCTGCGCGCTGTCCTTCATTCAGTTCTTCGATATAATTCGTATTCATGTATGCAAAATTAAGGGATTCTTTTTAGATTCATACAATGTATACGAACTAAAATAATTAAGATAGCATATTACATTTCAAAAAATAGTTCGTAAATTCCTATTTATTACGCACTTCTGCAACAAGTCATTCTACATCTTCAAAAAGTTTTATAGATATGGAAGAACATTTATTGGATATCAAACGTTATATTAACAGAAACATAATTCAAGACAAATTATGAATACATTATTAACATCTTTAATGCTTATAATTATGACATACGAAATGCCTAAACTTCCATATGCAAACAATGCATTGGAACCTGTAATCAGTCAGCAAACTATAGATTACCACTACGGTAAGCACTTACAAACATACGTAAATAACCTCAATAACCTGGTTCCGGGTACAGAGTATGAAAATAAAGATTTAGTAACCATAGTAGCCACTGCACCGGATGGAGCCATCTTCAATAATGCAGGACAAGTTCTGAACCATACTTTATACTTCTTGCAATTTTCTCCCAAACCTGCTCATAGTGAGCCAACTGGAAAATTAGCAGAAGCTATTAAACGCGATTTTGGAAGCTTCGATAACTTCAAAAAGGAGTTCACAGCTGCTGCCGTAGGATTATTCGGATCTGGCTGGGCTTGGTTATCAGTAGATAAGAACGGAAAACTTCATATAACCAAAGAAGCTAATGGCAGTAACCCTGTACGTGCAGGACTTATTCCATTGTTAGGCTTCGATGTGTGGGAACACTCTTACTATCTTGATTATCAGAATCGCCGTGCTGACCACGTAAATGCTCTTTGGAGTATTATCGACTGGGACGTAGTGGGTAATCGACTGAAATAAGCAGCAACAACCTTATAAACTCTTTTTTAATGCGCACCTACGGGAATAAGAACTTCCCATAGGTGCGTTTGTGTTTCAATCTAACATATTTTAAAGAAAAACGTTACCTACTGAAAGCATTTATCATTAACTTTGCTAAACATAAACGTTTAACAAATAAAAATGAAGCTCATCGTAGTCACAGCGCCCACATTCTTTGTGGAAGAGGACAAGATCATTACAGCACTCTTTGAAGAAGGGCTGGATATTTTGCATCTGCGGAAGCCGGAAACTCCTGCTATGTATTCCGAGCGACTTTTGACGCTAATACCTGAAAAATATCATAGACGCATTGTTACTCACGAACATTTCTATTTAAAGGAAGAGTTTGACCTCATGGGCATTCATCTGAACACACGTAATCCTAATGAGCCACATGATTACTCAGGACATGTCAGCTGTACTTGCCATTCTGTAGAAGAAGTAAAAAGTAAAAAGCATTTTTATGATTATGTATTTATGAGTCCCGTTTATGACTGTATCACCAAAACAGGTACTCTTTCCGGTTATACTCCGGAAGAATTGCGCGCAGCTGGAAAAGAAAGAATAATAGATACTAAAGTTATGGCTTTAGGAGGAATTACTCCAGACAATATTCTGGAGATAAAAGATTTCGGATTTGGAGGTGCAGTAGTACTTGGTGATTTATGGAATAAATTCAATGTTTGTACAGATCGAGATTATTTAGGTGTCATTCGCCACTTTAAGAAACTAAAGGAAATGGCGGATTAAAAAGTTCAAATTCTATTAGAACTTCCCATATTCTTTATATTCGACCCCAGCAGGTAAAGTAAAATAGAATGTAGAGCCTTCTCCTTTTTTAGATTCTACACCAATGCCACCACCATAGTGTTCAACAATAGATTTCGTAATAGAAAGACCTAAACCTGTGCCACGAATATTATAGTTCATCTTCACAAAGCGTTCAAAAATAGCCCGGCGACTATCTTCATCAATACCGCATCCGGTATCAGCTACGTAAAAATAAAAGTTATTATTGCTCAAACGACGATATCCAATCTTCACACTACCCTGTTCTGTAAACTTCAAAGCATTCTTCACCAGATTATTAATAACCTGTGCAAAGCGTACCCGATCTATCATTAAACGGCATTGAGGAAGTTTCTCTACAAACTCAATCAAAATACCCGATGGACGAGGATGCGCATTCTCAGCAGCACACATTTCCTGAATCAAAGCATTCACGTCCACATCTCCATCTTTATATTCCATTGTATTGGCCTCAATCTTTGAGAAGTCCAATAAATCATTAATCATCTGAACAAGAAAATCTTTATTGTCATTGATTTCTTTCAGAAAAATCATTCGTTCTTCCCTACTCAGATTATCAGTCTCAGCAAGTACATTTGTAAATCCGACAATCGCATTAAGTGGCGTACGTATCTCATGGGTCATATTAGCAATAAAGGCATTCTTCAGCTGATTACTTTCTTCCGCTACTTCATTTAATTGTTGCAAAGTCTTCAACCTCTTGGTCTTGTTGATAGACACCACAATCATAATGACCAGAAGTAATAAAATAATTACTCCAAAGCAAAGCAAGAGTATTTCATTCCTTTGATAAAAATCTGATGCCCCTAAAATATAAAATGTTGCAAAATCCGGCTTCATAAAATTGGTTATTAAAAGATAAAGGTGATCCTAATTCTATATGTGGGCACAAATATACTAAAGAAAAAACAAATAACTGATCAATAGATACATGTTTCTTCTAAAAAAGATAGGCTGTAAGCCTTTCTGAAAAAGGTTTACAGCCTATAAATATAAGATTTATGAAGTCTTTTATTTCAGATCTTCAATAGCTGCCTGCGCCGCTGCCAGACGTGCAATGGGCACTCTGAACGGAGAACAACTAACATAGTTCAAACCCACCTTATGGCAGAATTTTACAGAAGAAGGCTCACCGCCATGTTCACCACAAATACCGCATTTCAAATCCGGACGGATAGCACGACCTTTTTCCGTAGCCATACGTACCAACTGTCCTACTCCATTCTGATCGAGAACCTGGAACGGGTCTACTTTCAGAATCTTCTTTTCCAGATAAACCGGGAGGAAAGAAGCAATATCATCACGTGAATAACCGAATGTCATCTGCGTTAAGTCATTTGTACCAAATGAGAAGAACTCAGCAGAAGAAGCAATACGGTCAGCAGTCAAAGCTGCACGAGGAATTTCAATCATTGTACCTACCTTGAAGTCAATGCTGTCACCCAGTTCAGCAAAAAGTGCAGCAGCTTCTTCGCGAATCACCTTTTCCTGTTCCTTGAACTCATACAAGATACCAGTCAGCGGAACCATGATTTCCGGATGGGTTTCCACACCTTCTTTCTTCAGTTCCAGAGCGGCACCAAGGATAGCACGTGTCTGCATCTGAGTAATTTCAGGATATGTATTACCTAAACGACATCCGCGGTGTCCCAACATCGGATTATGTTCACAAAGTGATTCTACACGTTGCTGGATATATTGCAGACTAACACCCATGGCATCTGCCATCTCTTGTTGTCCCTTCAAATCATGCGGAACAAATTCGTGCAAAGGAGGATCGAGCAGACGAACAGTTACCGGACAACCTTCCATAGCCTGGAAGATACCCTTAAAGTCTGCTTGTTGGTAAGGTAATATCTTGGCCAAAGCTTTGCGACGTCCTTCTGCATCTTCTGCGAGGATCATCTCACGCATAGCTTTAATCTTTTCACCTTCAAAGAACATATGTTCCGTACGGCAAAGACCGATACCTACAGCACCAAAATCACGAGCCACAGCAGCATCATGAGGAGTATCTGCATTGGTACGCACCTGAAGTTTCGTATACTTATCAGCCAGATCCATCAATTCAGCAAAATCTCCTGAAAGTTCAGCAGCCTTTGTTTCTACCTGACCTTTATAAACTACACCTGTACTACCATTCAATGAAATATAATCGCCTTCTTTCAGCAGAACGCCATCTATTTCTACGGTACGAGCCTTATAATCAATATTCAAAGCACCGGCGCCCGACACACAACACTTCCCCATACCACGGGCAACCACAGCTGCATGAGAAGTCATGCCACCGCGGGCAGTAAGAATACCTTCTGCAACAGCCATACCCGCCAAATCTTCGGGAGAAGTCTCGATACGTACCATTATAATACGTTTACCGGCAGCATGCCATTCTGCAGCATCATCTGCAAAGAAGACAATCTGTCCTGTAGCAGCACCCGGAGATGCGGGAAGACCACGAGTTAAAACCTTGGCTTGTTTCAAAGCGGTCTTATCAAACACAGGGTGGAGCAATTCATCCAATTTATTGGGCTCGCAGCGCATCAATGCAGTTTTCTCATCAATCATGCCCTGATGCAACAAATCCATTGCAATCTTCACCATAGCTGCACCGGTACGTTTACCGTTACGCGTCTGGAGAAACCAAAGCTTACCTTCCTGAACGGTAAATTCCATATCCTGCATATCTTTATAGTGGTCTTCCAACTTAGTCTGCAGAGTATCCAGTTCTTTGTAGATTTCCGGCATAGCCTCTTCCATTGACGGATATTTGACTGCACGTTCTTCTTCGCTAACACCTGCCAGTTCTGCCCAACGCTGTGAACCGATTTTGGTAATCTGCTGCGGAGTACGGATACCTGCCACAACGTCTTCACCTTGCGCATTAATCAAATACTCACCATTAAACAAGTCTTCACCTGTACCGGCATCGCGGCTAAAGCAAACACCTGTAGCAGAAGTCTCACCCATATTGCCGAATACCATTGCCTGAACATTAACGGCTGTACCCCACTCATCGGGTATACTTTCCATTTTACGATATAGAATAGCACGTTCATTCATCCAAGAATTGAATACTGCACAAACAGCACCCCACAACTGCTCATAAGCACAAGCCGGGAAGTCTTTTCCGGTTTGCTCCTTTACAGCAGCTTTAAACTTCTTCACTAATTCCTTGAGATCTTCCACTTCCAGTTCATTATCCAGCTTCACACCTTTTGCGTGCTTCACCTCTTCAATGATGGCTTCAAATGGATCGATATCCTCTTTATTAGTCGGTTTCATACCCAATACCACGTCACCATACATCTGTACGAAACGACGATAAGAGTCCCATGCAAAACGTGCATTACCTGTTTTACGTGTCAATCCTTCTACTACTTCATCATTCAGACCCAGATTAAGGATCGTATCCATCATACCCGGCATAGAAGCCCGAGCGCCCGAACGCACTGAAACCAGTAATGGATTTTCTATATCGCCGAACTTAGAAGACATCAATTCTTCTACTTTTGCTATAGCGTTTTCTACTTCACCTTTCAACAGAGCAACAACTTTTTCCTGCCCCATCTCATTATATTCGGTACAAACCTCAGTCGTGATTGTAAAACCAGGAGGAACCGGAACCCCGATAAGGTTCATTTCGGCAAGGTTGGCACCTTTACCTCCCAAAAGATTTTTCATGTCGGCCTTTCCTTCTGCCTGACCGTTACCAAAGGTATAAACTCTTTTCTTGTCCATAATATAAATTTAAGTTTCTCGATTGTGATTTTTTTCTGTTCGCAAATCTAAGTATATTTCGCATACTAGAAAACTTTTTGAGAAAAAACTTTCTATCAAAATGCAATTTCGACATTGCAATCTTTAATATTTCACTTCATAGAGAGAATTCCCGAAAAAATGTCTATTTTTGCAGAATAATTTATTAGACTGGTGTAAAAGTGGCAAGAAATAGAAAAGAACTTCCCCTACTGGAGAAAGTGACAATAACGGATGTGGCTGCCGAAGGAAAAGCCATCGCAAAGGTCAATGATTTGGTTATTTTCGTACCTTATGTCGTTCCCGGAGATATAGTAGACCTGCAAATTAAGAGAAAAAAGCATCATTATGCTGAAGCCGTAGCAGTGAAGTTCCACGAATATTCTCGTGAAAGAGCCGTCCCATTTTGCCAACATTATGGGGTATGTGGTGGTTGCAAATGGCAAGTTCTCCCTTATTCCGAACAGATCAAATACAAGCAAAAACAAGTAACAGACAATCTTACCCGCATCGGAAAAATTGAACTTCCGGAGATTTCCCCGATTCTCGGTTCTGAGAAAACACAGTTCTATAGAAATAAACTGGAGTACACTTTTTCTAACAAACGCTGGTTGACGGAAGAAGAAGTTAAGCAAAATGTGGTATATGATCAAATGAATGCTGTAGGTTTCCACATCCCCAATGCTTTTGATAAAGTACTGGCTATAGAGAAATGCTGGTTACAGGATGACATATCCAACCGTATCCGGAATGCTGTACGCGATTATGCTTACGAGCATGATTATTCATTCATCAATCTGCGTACTCAGGAAGGGATGTTGCGCAATATGATTATCCGTACCTCCACTACCGGGGAACTTATGGTGATCCTCGTTGCAAAAATAGAAGAAGAAGAAAAAGAGCTGCAACTGTTCAAACAACTCCTGCAATATGTTGCTGATACATTTCCCGAAATAACTTCTCTTCTATACATTATTAATAATAAGCGCAACGATACTATTACCGACCTGGATGTATATACTTTTAAAGGTAAAGATCACATCTTTGAAGAAATGGAAGGATTACGTTTTAAAATAGGTCCTAAATCGTTCTATCAAACCAATTCCGAACAAGCATACAACCTTTATAAGATAGCACGCAATTTTGCGGGATTAACCGGAAAGGAACTGGTATATGACCTTTATACAGGTACAGGAACCATTGCTAACTTTGTCTCCAAGCAAGCCCGCCAAGTTATCGGTATCGAATATGTACCCGAAGCTATTGAGGATGCAAAAGTAAATGCAGAAATCAACGGTATCGAGAATACCTTATTTTTTGCCGGTGATATGAAAGATATGCTAACACAGGATTTCATCAACCAGTATGGTAGACCGGATGTTATTATCACCGATCCTCCTCGAGCCGGTATGCATCAGGATGTAGTAGACGTTATCTTATTTGCCGAACCGAAACGTATTGTATATGTAAGTTGTAATCCAGCCACACAGGCACGCGACCTGCAACTGCTCGACGTAAAATACAAAGTAAAAGCCGTACAGCCGGTAGATATGTTCCCACATACTCACCACGTAGAAAACGTAGTGCTTCTGGAATTAAGAAATGAAGACTGAGAATTAATCACTAATCACTAACCATTAATCACTATCAACGTGGCAAGAGGAAAAATAATAGCACGGGCCCGCACTCAATATACGGACTACACAGTAAACGAACCGATGGAACTTATGGAGTTCCTGGCAGCCAAGATGCCGGACGCCAGTCGCACCAAACTAAAATCATTGCTCAGCAAACGAGTGGTATTTGTAGACAGTGTGATAACCACTCAATACAATTTTCCGCTAAAACCGGGCATGAAAGTACAGATTAGCCGTGATAAGGGTAAAAAGGAGTTTCATAACAACTTGCTGAAGATTGTATATGAAGATGCCTATATCATAGTGGTGGAAAAGAAGCAAGGTTTACTGTCAGTCAGCAGTGAACGCCAGAAGGAACGTACAGCCTATCATATTCTAAATGAATATGTGCAACGCTCTAATGGACGCGGTAGCAACGTTTATATTGTCCACCGCCTCGATCGTGATACTTCCGGATTAATGATGTTTGCAAAAGATGAAAAAACACAGCGCACACTGCGTGATAATTGGCATGAGATTGTAACCGACCGCCGTTATATAGCTGTAGTTGCGGGAGAGCTGGAGAAGAATGCCGGTTGTATAATATCCTGGCTCACGGATCGCACCCTTTACGTATATTCCAGTCCGACAGATGACGGAGGACAAAAGTCAATTACACATTATCGCACTATTAAGCGTGCCAATGGTTATTCTCTTGTGGAACTAAATCTTGAAACCGGACGTAAAAACCAAATCCGGGTGCATATGCAAGACTTAGGACATCCTATTGTTGGGGACGGGCGTTACGGACTCGAAGAAGTAAATCCTATCGGACGCCTGGCGCTACATGCCTTCAAATTATGCTTCTATCACCCGGTTACAGGAGAATTGATGCAGTTTGAAACTCCTTATCCGAATGATTTTAAAAAGTTGTTTCTGAAGAAATAAGAAAGCATATAATAAAATAGGCAGCTTTTATAAAGTGGCCTATTTTATTATTATATATTTTCTAATCTTTTATTCCATTCCCAGTATAAAATTAAATCCTCGAGAATCACTCGTCAAGAAGAATGTACCTCTTAACTGATTTCCTGTTACTCTAACATCATCCATATAAGATACACCTGCCCTACCATAATCTAATATTAGATTATTATTGTAATCATCCTCCCACAGCCATTTAAAACGAAAATTATCATAAGGAGCTCCATCAGATGAATAGTACTGGTATTCTTCACCAAATCCATCTCCCCAAAAAGTAAATGTACTGAAAATAGGTTCACCATTCTCAGCATACATACCTACATCTCCTGTCCATGCCCGTCCTATGATTACTGACTCTATACTATACTGATCATCATCTTCGCATGATGTCAGGCTCAGGGCAAACACCCATACAAATATAAAATATAGATATTTTTTCATCTCGCTTATTTATTTAGTTTTTCGTATAATTGGAGTCTGTCATCATCAGCACCTTTCCGTCCAGTTTACCGCTAAGGTAATGATCACGTACCCATACATTCTCAAAGTACTTTACTTTTCCATCTGAAAAAGTGAGTCTTAAAGCTTCCTTGCTATCATCTGTCCAACGCCAGGAAAACTCTCTGTCGACAGTCGTTTTTCCACCGGTATCATAGGTGGTTGTAAGTTCCTGCCCTTTATTATTATCTTTAAAGAATCTGAGTTGATAAGTACATGTTAAACCCTCATCCGTTTCATATTCATCTATCCAGGTTCTGTCACATAGCTTTTTGTCACTATTCTCCATCGTGTAATATACATCATCCCCGCAAGACAATAAACCAACAGCAAAGACGCATAGCAATAATATTTTTACGCAATTCAAAGTTTTCATAATTATCAAGTTTAGTTAATACCTGTGGACAAAAATACGAAAAGATATCGAAATGTTTTAATATTTCGCCTGATATTTCTTGTAGAAGGTCAGAAACAGAATAAAACCAACCATGGCAAAAGGAACTCCTGCCAGTGCCGGATAACGATAACCGCCACTGATAGCAAGCCCACCAACATACGCACCGATGGCATTTCCCAAGTTGAATGCCACTTGCACACAAGCCGCTCCCAGCATCTCTCCACCTTTTGCCACACGGATAATCAACACTTGTTCCGGACTGGAAACCGCGAACAAACCGGCAGTACAAAGACACATCAATAATGCTGATGACCACGGATAAGGAGACAAGAAGAATATCAATAACAGTACGACACAAATCATAGCTTGCACAGTAGTACCTACTTTTCCGGGAGTATACCGGTCAGAAAGACGCCCACTCACCAGATTGCCCACCACCATACCAAAACCGGCCAATACCATCAATCCGGTAATGCTTTCGGCACTGAATCCGGATACATTCGTCAATAACGGGTTAATATAACTGTACCAACAAAAAACTCCGCCATTACCCAGTGCTGTTGCCCCTAAAATGAGCCAGGGAGCCGGGGTTTTAAGAAAACGGAACTGTCCTTTGAAACCAGTATCTTTCAAACCTTCGACATGGGGTACCCAACGCCAGATATAATAAAGGATAATCACTCCCCAACAACCCACCAGTAAGAATGTTACCCGCCATGAGATAGCATTACTCAATGATGTTCCCAATGGAACTCCAAAAAGATTGGCTATAGTCATTCCGGCAATCATGATAGATACGGCCTCAGAGCCTTTACCCTTATCAGCCAATTTTTCAGCAACAATAGAGGCCACACCGAAATATGCCCCATGAGGAAGTCCGGAAATAAAACGGGCCAGTAATAATACCCAATAATTAGGCGCCATTGCTGCACAGATATTCCCTACCATTATCAGAGTCACCAACGCCAACAAAATATGTTTCAGTGGATGTTTACGGGCCAAGATCAGAGTGGGCGCCCCGACACATACCCCCAAAGCATATGCAGAAATAAAATGCCCTGCCACAGGAATACTAACGCCCAAATCTTTAGCCACATCAGGCAGAATGCCCATCATGACAAACTCGGCAATCCCTAATCCCAAGGTGCCGAACGCTAATGCAATAAGACTCTTCTTCATACCTATTTTACCTACAAAAAACTAATCTTTTTACCGGGGTGCAAAGGTAGTGTTTTTTTTATTCCAATAATAAACTATTCATGTCTTCATTTTGTTTTTATATATAAACAGAACAGTAATATGAAAACAATTATTATAAGTCTATTTATGGCAATAACAGTAATAGCTGCCCATGCACAGCAGAAAAGCTTTTATGACTTCACAGTCAAGACGATTGATGGAGAAGATTTGTCACTTTCCACCTTTAAGGGAAAGAAAGTACTGATAGTTAACGTAGCATCCAAATGTGGCTTCACTCCGCAATATGCCAAACTTGAAGAGTTATATAAAAAATATGGAAAAGACAATTTTGTAATAATAGGCTTTCCTGCCAATAATTTCCTGAGCCAGGAGCCAGGCAGTAATGAGGAAATCAAAGAATTCTGCACATTGAACTACGGAGTTACCTTCCCTATGATGGCAAAAATCTCTGTTAAAGGAAAAGACATTGCTCCTCTTTATAAATGGCTTACCGAAAAAAGCGAAAACGGTGTGGAAAACGCAAAAGTTGGCTGGAATTTCCATAAATTCCTGATAGATGAGAATGGAAAGTGGGTAGCCTCCTATGGCTCCACAACTGATCCGCTATCGGAGAAGATAACAGAATGGATTGAGAAATAGAACATAATAAGCCCCGAAACTTATGATAAATTTCGGGGCTTATTATATCTTTCATTTTCGGAATCCGGAGAAAAAGTTATCTATCCAACGAACCAGATAAACTATAATCACTCCAGCTATGACCATTGCAATGATACGACCTAACATATTCTTGTAGCTTTAAATATTTTAGTAGGCAAAGATAGCTAAGATATATAAAACAGCATAGATTATTACGTAAAAATCATGTTTGTGACAGGGCTACACCCTTTCACCCGAATGGTGTAGCCTTGAGCACAAAAGGGTGTAGCCATTCGGAGTAAAGGGTGTAGCCATCCCAGACAACTGATTATGAACTAATTATATGCCAGCCAACAAAATCCTTTCCTATGAACGTTACAACGCAAACAAAATCCTTTATTTTTTGTTATATAGTGTAAATCTAACAAATAATAGTTAATTTCGCGAACTCAAAAAATTAAAAAACAAACGAATATGAAATCAAAAAGAAGTTTTATGCTCATGGCTCTATGCCTAAGCACTTTAGCCGGATTGGCACAAAATACTCAATCTTCCGGACAAGTCACAGAAGAAAGTAAAACAACATTCAAACCTCATTGGTATATGCAGGTACAGGCAGGTGCTGCAGAAACTGTTGGTGAGGCCAGTTTTAAAGACCTGATCTCTCCTGCAGCAGCTCTTTCTGTCGGATACAAGTTTACTCCTCTATGGGGAATACGTGCCGGTGCAAGTGGCTGGCAAGCAAAAGGTAAATGGGCAGCACTTGACGATTCCTATAAATTCAACTATCTACAAGGAAACGTAGATGCCACACTTGACCTGAGCAACCTGTTCTGCCACTATAATCCAAAACGTTTCTTCAACGCTTATATGTTCTTGGGAGTAGGTCTTGCCGGTGGATTCAACAATGACGATGCTGTTGCACTGGATGCAGCAGGTTACCGCATGCAATATCTCTGGAGCGGCAAAAAGGTATTTGTAGCCGGTCGTGGAGGATTGGGTGCAAATTTGCGTCTGAGCAACCATGTATCTTTCAATCTTGAAGTGAATGCCAATGTCGTGTCGGATAAATTCAACTCCAAGAAGGCTGACAATGCCGACTGGCAGCTTAATGCATTGGCCGGTTTTACATTCAAGTTCGGAAAAAGTGGCAAAAAAGCAAAACCTGTCGTTGCTTATACTCCGGAGGTCGTAGAAACAGTAGTGGAAGTTCAGCAAGAGACGGAACCAGTTTATGTTCCTGCACCAGTAGAGGAGAAAAAAGAGGAAGTGAAACCTTTGACTGAAAATATCTTCTTCAATATAAATTCTTCTGTTATACGTTCTTCTGAAGAAAGTAAAATAGCTGATCTGGTTGCATTCCTGCAAAAGAACGCAGATGTAAAAGTCTCTATTTGCGGATATGCAGACGCTGGAACCGGTACAACAGCTATTAACCTACGACTTTCCAAAGAACGTGCTTTAGCTGTTGAGAAGGCTTTGAAAGCAAAAGGTATCTCTGCCGACAGAATCATGGTAGACTTTAAGGGAGATAAGGTTCAGCCTTTCTCTAATAATAATGAAAATCGTGTAGCAATTTGTATTACTGAATAGTAATCAGATAAGGTCTGATATAAAAGAAATAGAGCTGTACTGTATAATCCTGCCTTTAGGATACAGTACAGCTCTTTTTTATGCTCAATTTCGGAATAAGATTACATGAAGATCAACTGCTTTTTAAGCAAATCTACAATATCACTCTGCAATTTCTGTGCATTGATAGGTTTAGAAGTATACGCATCGAAACCACTATTCAGGATGCGCTCCTCATCTTCTGCATAGACATAAGCCGTTACTGCCATGATAGGAACTGTCGGTGATATTTCACGTATGATCTGTGTAGCCTCGTAGCCCGTTTTTTTAGGCATATTGATATCCATCAATATCAAATGAGGATTGTATTTCTTAAACAATTCTACCGCCTCTTCTCCATCCCAAGCATGAAGAATGTTATATTTACGTTTCAGAATAGATTCAAATAACAAGAAATTGCTTTCATTATCTTCAGCTATTAAAACGGTGAGCTTCTCTACTTTACTTAACCGGTGCTCTTTCTGTTCTCTCGTCGACTTGAGTTCCACAGGATGATAAGGAAGAGTAAACCAGAAAGTGGAGCCCTTGCCAGGTTCAGATTCAACGCCTACGTTACCACCCAAATTTTCGACAACACTCTGGCAGATAGACAGTCCCAATCCTGTACCTTGAGAAAAAGAATCGAGTTTCACAAAACGACCAAAAACAGTATCTTTCTTATCCTCTTCAATTCCACATCCCGTATCCGTAACATAAAAATAAAGGAAATCAGTATCCTTCAGTCGATAACCGAAAGTGACGCTTCCACTATAAGTAAACTTCATAGCATTATTAAGCATATTCGTCATAACCTGCGTCAGCCTGTTCCTCTCGATATTTACAGTACAGTCCGGCATTTCCGGTACATATCGGATGGGGACAGCTTCATTCTTCTGACGAAGTTGGGCAAATTCTTCTATCTCCTTAAACAATGCATTCAGATCTAAATCGGAAAAAACAAATTCCAATGTTCCGGACTCAATCTTGGAAAGCTCCAGGATGTCTCCGACCAGTTGCAACAATAGCGTATTATTATTCTCAATAATATTGATATACTCTTCTTTCTCCTCCTGCTCTTCCGTATCTGCCAAGATACTGGAAAATCCGACAATAGCATTGAGTGGAGTACGTATTTCATGACTCATATTGGCTAGGAAAGCAGACTTCAGACGATTTGATTCTTCAGCTTTCTCCTTTGCTATAATCAGATCTTCTTCCATTTTCTTTCGTCCGGTTATCACGAGAGAAGAACCAACCAAAGTTATCGGATTACCTTTTTCATCCCTCTTATCCACAGTGGCCTGAGCCTCAACCCATTCATAACGCGATATTCCATTCTTACGAACTATCACGCGATATTCTTCTCTGATCTTAGAAACATTACCTTCCGTCAACTCCTTATAAGCCCTCTTTACTCGGTCTCTGTCTTCCTTGCAAATTTTGGCAAAATATTGATAATCGGGTACGGAAAGTTGTTCCTCGTTCATCATGCTATCATCATGGCTAAGCTCTACCGGGCGGTTTACGTCACAAAGCATAGTACCTTTCTCCAAATCCCATTTCCAGGGAACAATATTAGCCACGTCCAGCGACATTGATAATTTATGATTAGCAGATCGTAACATCTGTTGTGTCTCGGCTAACTCGGTATTGTCCACACAGAATACATCAACGTATCCCTTATGCTTAGAGGGTGTCAGAATTACATTGAAATAATTACCTATATTTTCGTAATAGTATTGATATGAAAGTTCCTTCTGAGTAGAGTTGACCATACTATAGAGGTGACACATCCTTTCAAAACCTTTCGGATCTGCTTCACTTCCTCTTTTACCAATGACCTCCCCCATAGATTTGAAGTATTTCTCGAAACGGGGATTTGCTTCCACTGTGATGTAGTCTACAATCTTTCCGGCAGAATCATAAACCAGCTGTTGCTTCAAATAAACTATGGGCATATTCTCAAACAAACTATGATAGCTGGTCATCAACTTTATCTGTTCGGCTTGCTTTCTTCTGCTCTTATACAACCACCACAACCACATCCACATAAACAAAATCAAAATTGTGGTAATTCCCAAAATGACACTATATTTGTGTTGCTCCCAGAAAGAAGGAGGCATCATATAAAAAACAGAATTAGGAGGGCACAACTTAGGTGACAATCCGGCTTCTGTAAGATCATAATAGTTGAACATAGGAGTGGGAGTTCCACAATTCACCATACGAACACCTTTCACGTTGTTATCAGCTAAAACGCCGGCAGTTATTTCTGTAATTTTCCTTCCGATTGTCTTCTCATCCAAAAAGTAACCGCCTACCAAACCATTCCGTTGCAATCCGGTATTGTCTAATGAAAAAATAGGTGAAGAAGAATAATAGCTGAGGATTCTGGAAATATTATTGGTCAATACAGCATTCCCTTTTTGAGCATTTTCCTGATACCATGAGCAAAAGAGAACACCACTATTCTCCTCTGCATGAGCCAGTGAATCAGCCAATTCATCGGTAGTCATTTCACCGGCAACATAATCTTTTATTTCAAACTCCGGAAAGTCTTTATTCACAATCTCTTTTAAATCCGAGCGAAACTGAGCACTTATGTAACGGGCATCCGACAAGAAGATAAGTTCATCCATTTCAGGCATCAGATTCTGCATCAACAGAACAGTTTCTTTAAGATAGGCAGGCACATGAAACACGGTCAGCGACAGGTTGCCTCGATAATCTGTCAGAGGTGTTCTCTCTTCCGCCGCAATAGCTCGCCTATGCAAATAGGCCTCTTGTGGACCTACATAATCCGTCTCGGTGCAGAGAATAATGGGAACATCTTTCCATTGCTTTTCTATACTCTCTTTCAGCAAGCCCCAGGAGGCACTACCCAAGAGGACCAAGAGTTTCGGAGGATTGTCTGCATATTTTCCAAAAAGGTTTTCTTTGTATTCTGATAAATCTTCCGTATTTTGCAGATGCATAAATTGCCCGCCCATATGTTCCACATCCACTACATACGGAGAGTTTTTATGTTGATAAGAATTATAAATGGGGATAATAAAATCGTTACTCCAACGGGAAGATCCACTGTATGAATTGAGAATCAATATTCTATCTTCATTTCCGGGTTTAAATGTTGAGGAGACTTCACCAAATACATTAACAGCATTCGAAAGAAAAACAACTAATATAATAAACACTCTGATTATTATTTGCAAATATTTCATCGAAATTACAGTTTAGTCTACAAGTGTATCCATTCTTTACCACACAAGGAACAAAAGGCCTACATCATAGAGAGATTTAGATTGCAAAACTAATTAAAAATCAGAGAATTCCCAGTTTTTAGTAAAGAGATTTTTAAAGAGAATTGCGTATCTTCCATATTCTACGTACTTTTGAGAACAGAAAACAGTAAAATCATGAAAATACTTCATACCAGCGACTGGCATCTGGGACATACACTATACAACTATGACCGCAGTCGCGAGCAACAAGCATTCCTGAAACAACTAACCCGCATTGTGGCAGAAGAAATGCCGGATGCAATGGTAGTCAGCGGAGACATCTACCACTACTCCACCCCATCGGCAAGTACCCAGAAGATGTACACAGACGGTATGCTCGAAATTCACAGGGCATACCCCGGAATGACAATTGTAGTAACTGCCGGAAACCACGACAGCAGTTCTAAATTAGAGATAGACAGTAGCCTGTGGAACCATTTCGGTGTAAAGGTAGTAGGAAACATAGAACGAAACCAGGAAGAAGTCAATCTGGAAAAACATATCGTGGAAGTGAAAAACGACAGAGGAATACTAAAAGGATATATTATCGCCGTACCTCACGTCTATCCGCAAAACTTCCCGATACTGGACACAGAAACACCCCGCGAAGAACGGCAAGCACGCTTTTTTCAGGCATTGCAGGACGAAGTAGAAAAAATGAATGCGGAAAGACTACCTGTTGTATTGATGGCACACCTTTCCATAGAAGGCAGCGACCAAACCGGGCATGACGAAACCGTAGGCGGAATAGAATATGTCCCTATCAGTGCAATGGGCGAAGGATACGATTATCTGGCACTCGGTCACATCCATTGCCCACAGAACATTAAAGGAAGCAGGTATTGTGCACGATATTGTGGCGCTCCCCTGCCTGTCAGCTTCGACGAGGCTTATCCACATTCTGTTTCCATTGTTGAAATACAAGGAGAAAAAGCACCTCAGATCAAAACAATTGAAATAGAGAATCCGATGCCACTCATCACGCTACCCAAGGAAGCAGTAGATTTTGAAGAAGCTATAAAACTGCTGGAGGAATACCCGGATGACAAACCGGCTTATATCCGCCTGAATGTTCTGATAAAAGATTATCTGGCGCCCGACTGCAACGAACGGGCATCGAGCGCGGTAAAAGGGAAAAACTGCAAATTCTGCTATATCAAACCCAATCGGGAGAAGCACACTTCAGATGATGAAACCAGGCATATCTCTATTCAGGAAATGCAGGAAATGTCCCCATTGGAAATAGCAAAACTTTATTTTCAGGAAACAGAAGGAGAAGAAATGGATGAAGAACTCTGCGAACTGATGAATAGCGTCGTACAAAAGGTAAAAGAGAAAAGCATTCTGCATTAATTCCCTATAATCTGTAGTGAATCATGAAACTTCAAAAACTGACTATCAAAAATCTGGCATCTATAGAAGATGCTGTGATTGACTTTGAGAATGGACCACTGAGCGAAGAATCCCTGTTTCTGATTTGTGGGGAGACAGGTGCCGGCAAAACTACATTACTCGATGCCATTTGCCTGGCACTCTACAATGAAACGCCGCGCATGGAACGGGCAGAAAACGAAAAGTATCGGGACATAGGGCAAACTTTTTCTTCTAAAAAGGAGGATGTATCAATAAACGACAGCCGCCAATTGATGCGCAGAAATACTAACGAGGCGTGGACGGAACTGGAGTTCACCGGTTCAAACGAGATACCTTATACTGCCAAATGGTACGTAGCCCGTGCACACCGAAAAGCATCGGGTGCCATTCAAGATGCAAAGTGGACATTAGAGAATCGGAAAACGAATCTCCAAATCACTAAGAAAAATGAAATAAAGGCCGAAATACAAGCAGCTATAGGGTTAAGTTTTGAACAATTCTGCCGTACTACTCTCCTGGCACAGGGAGATTTCACCAAATTTCTTCAGAGTAAGGAGAGTGAAAAATCGGATATCCTGGAGAAACTGACAGGTACCGGAATCTATTCTGAAATAGGTGCAAAGATTTACGCCATCACCAAAGAGAAACGCATAGAATATGAGAATCAGAACCAAAAACTGGAAGGTATCCATGTGCTGACTGATGAAGAGATAAACGAAATCTCCGAAACTACAACTACACTAAATGCTGATATCAATGGAAATACCGTACAAAAGAATACAGCAGTCTTGAAACGTGACTGGCTGAAGCGGTTTGCAGAACTGATCCTCACTCAAGAAAACCAACAAAAGAACTGGGAAACGAAAAAGGAACAATTGCAATCGGATGACTTCCTGCAGAAAGAACTATTGATAAAAGACTGGAATAATACTGCAGATGCCCGTAACTGGTTATTTTCTCTCAAACAGCAACAACAGCAACAGGAAAAAGACAGAGAGCAAACTGAGAAGTTGAAAAAGAGTTTCATCTACCTCAGTAGTGGCTGTTCCTGGTTGAAGGAAAATCTGAAAGAATTGCAAGCTAAACTAATACTTGCCGAAGAGTATCTGCAAACTCACGCCCCGCTCCTACCTATGTTCGAGCAAAGTCAATCCATCGTTACAGACCTGAATGCTGTGCTTTCTGCTCGCTCACGCATCGCTGCCTACGAAAAACAAATAGCAGAATTGTCCCGGCAGCAGCCTGTCCGGGAGCAGGAACGCACGAATAAGGAAAATGACTTCAACCGGAAAAATGAAGAAAATCAGATTAAGCAGCAAGAGATAAACTTATTGAATGCCCGGCTTGAATCCATGAATCGAAATGTCCTACAGGAAAAGAAGAATGTATTGGAAACGGCTAAGGAAAAGTTGCTAAAAGCTCAAAATACCCTGATACTATTAGGAGAGAAAAAAGCAGCCTTGAACATAGCAGAAGAAAGCCTGAAATCTCTGGAAATAAAGCTGCAAACCAGCAAAAGCCAACACAAAGAACTGGGAAATAGGTTCGACACTAAAAAGAAAGCCTACGATGAGATAAAAATGCTCTACAACAAACAAAAAGAAGCTGTGGAAGAGTGGGCACAAGAAGCCCGTGCCCGTCTTTCTGTAGGAGATATGTGTCCGGTATGTGGCCAAAAGATAGAATCACTCAGCAAGGATGAAGATTTTCAGTCTGTACTTGCCCCTATCCAGCAATCGCTGGAGACAAAAGAGAAAGAATACAAGGAAGCAGAACAAACTTTGAATAGTAACCGGACGGAGACCAAAACTTATGAGGATATGATAGCAGGGAGTCGTCTGGCAACAGATAAAGCCCGGAAAGGATATGAATTTATTCAAACTGAAGCTGAAGAAACATGCCGTCAGTGTAATATTCTAATAATCTCAAATAATACCAGAGATATCCTGGAAAGACAAATTCAAGAAAATAAACAGCACCTTGAAGACATCAATGCCAGGTTGAACGAAGTACAAATCCTCTCCAACAATATCTCCCGATTGCAGCACTTAAAGGATGGACATCAGAAAGTAGTGGAGACCGCCCGAAATGCTTTCGATACTGCTGACAAGAATCTGACGAAACTAAAAAATGATATCACTAATAAACATTCGCTAACCGAAAGTGAAAAGGATATCATTCGCACCACACTGGAACGTGTCAGCCCACTTATTCTTTGGAAAGGATGGCAAACAGAATGGAATACTGCTCCTACCTCATTTATCGAACGCTTACAAAAGTCTACAGTACATTATAAACTGGCACAGAACAGGCAATCGGAATTAAAAGCAACCATTTCCCTCATAAAGAAAGAGCTGGACAGTATATCAGCAACGCAGGATCTGATCTACACAGCATTTCCCGAATGGAAAAAACTGCCAATAGAGGAAAAGATGGAAATCAAAAATCTGGGAATGGCATGGAATACCCTGAACTCCGAAGTCAGCGGATTGAAACAAAACATCTCATCTGTCCGAAAGAACATCGACGAGCTGCAAGCCAACCTTACAGCGTTCTATACTATACATCCGGATATGAACGAAGCACGCCTCGTTGCTCTTTCCTCCTACTATAGCGAGCAAATAGAGAACTTGCGTACCGGTCAACAAAGGCTTAAAGAAGAAGAAGTAGCCACACAAACAGCTTTCAAACTAACAACCGGACAACTGGAAGAACACCAAAGCAAAAAACCGGAAATGGAAGAGGAAGAAAACCTTGAAAGTCTGGACAGCCTTATCATAGCTTTAGATGAGAAAATTGCAGTAAGCAATCAGGCCCTCATACGGCTAAAAATCCAATTGGAAGAAAACACTAAGAACATCGCCCGGATAAAGGACGAGAAGAAACGTGCGGACGAATTGCGGGAAGTGTATTTGAAATGGGACCGTCTTTGCCATCACTTTGGTGACGAGAAAGGAAAGAATTTCCGAAACATCGCACAAAGTTTTGTACTGAAAGAACTGCTCAATGGAGCAAATTTCTACCTGCAACATCTCACCAAACGCTACGAATTGGAATGCCAAGCAGGTTCACTCACTATCCTACTGCGCGATTTTTATCAGGGAGGCACACCACGTCCAGCTTGTACACTGTCCGGTGGAGAGAGTTTTCTGGTTTCTTTGTCATTGGCACTCGGTTTGTCTTCACTCAGCCGGCACAGCCTGTCTGTAGATACATTGTTCATTGATGAAGGATTCGGAACCCTGAGCAGTGATTATCTGAACACAGTAATGGACACACTGGAGAAACTGCACCAGATGGGCGGCAAGAAAGTGGGTATCATCAGCCATGTAGAAGGACTGCGCGAGCGGATCAAAACCCAAATTCAGGTAAAGCGAATCGATAATTCAAGAAGTGAGATCAGCACAGTGAGGACCCTATAAATAGGTATTGTGACAAAGAAAGGAACGATTTTCTGTGCCTACAAGTACAAGTACACTATATTATTGTGTACTTTTGTAGCAACTATTAATAGAAAAAGACAATGAAAAAGTTCATAAAAGGAGTCCGGTTTGCTCCTAAAAACTATTCCGACGAAGTAGAAGCGAAGATTCAACACTATAAAAAGGAAGGTTATAAACTACCGTCGCGCCACTTATTGCGCACTGAAGAACAACTGGAGGGTATCCGCGAAAGTGCCAAAATCAACACCGCACTGCTGGATTACATTTCTGCAAACATCCGCGAAGGAATGTCCACCGCGGAAATTGACCACATGGTCTATGAATTTACAACGGATCATGATGCAATACCTGCCCCTTTCATGTACGAAGGTTTCCCCAAAAGTGTATGTACAAGTATCAATGACGTGGTATGTCATGGCATCCCAAGCACGAAAGAGTTCCTGCGCAGCGGAGATATTGTGAATGTGGACGTTTCCACTATTTATAAAGGATATTTCTCGGATGCGTCACGAATGTATATGATTGGAGAAGTGAAGCCGGAAATGCAACGCCTGGTACAGGTGGCAAAGGAATGCCGTGACATAGGCGTACAGACAGCACAACCGTGGGCACGGCTTGGAGACGTCGGTGCAGCCATTCAGGAACATGCGGAGAAAAACGGATACAGTGTAGTACGCGACCTGTGCGGACACGGCGTAGGAATCAAGTTCCATGAAGAACCGGACGTTGAGCACTTCGGCAAGCGCGGCACAGGTATGCTTATCGTTCCGGGAATGACATTCACCATCGAACCGATGATCAATATGGGAACTTACGAAGTCTTTATTGACGAAGCGGACGGATGGACCGTCTGCACAGACGACGGACTGCCCTCGGCACAATGGGAAAGTATGCTTCTGATTACCGAAAACGGCAACGAGATATTGACTGAGTAAACATGGATATTGTTTTTCTAATTATCGGCCTTATAGTAGGTGTCGGCGTAGGGTATCTGATAGCCGGACGAAAAAGTGCCGCATTATCAGCACAATTGCAAGCCACCCGCGAACGGGAAGAACTGCTGAACCGTACGGTAGAAGAACGGATTGCACGTGAGAAAACCATCACAGCCGAGCGCCTAGCGGAGCAGGAAAAATCTTTCAACCTGAGACTGGCAGAGCAGCAGAAGCAATGGGAAGAACGCCTGAAATTGCAAACTGAAGAAGCAGAAGCCTTGCACAAACGCATGAGCACGGAGTTTGAGAATCTCTCCAACCGCATTTTCAAAAGCAAGACAGAAGACTTCACCAAGCTGAATTCGGAGCATCTCAGCAATTTACTCCGCCCACTGGGGGAAAACCTGAAAGATTTCCGGGAAAAGGTAGAACAAGTATATGACAAAGAGTCGAAACAACGTTTCTCGCTGGAAGAACGCATCAAAGACTTGGTAGAACTGAACAACCGGATCAGCGAAGATGCCAACAACCTGACCCGTGCGCTAAAAGGTGATTCCAAGATACAGGGCAACTGGGGAGAAATGATACTGGAACGACTGCTGCAAGCTTCCGGCCTGATAGAAGGCGAACATTATTTCCGCCAGGAATTCCTGAAAAACGAACAGGGTGAAATGCTGACCAACGAAGAAAGCGGTCAGAGAATGCAGCCAGATATTATTGTCAGGTACCCGGATGAGCGGGAAATGATTATCGACTCTAAGGTATCCCTGACTGCCTATGCCGCCTACAATTCCGCTGAAAACAAAGAGGAAGAGGCTCGCTGGCTGAAAGCACATCTACAATCGGTACGGGCACATGTGGATGAACTCAGTCAGAAGGATTATTCGCATTATGATG
Organism: Bacteroides sp. AF39-11AC; assembly: GCF_003474285.1. Classification (NCBI taxonomy): domain Bacteria; kingdom Pseudomonadati; phylum Bacteroidota; class Bacteroidia; order Bacteroidales; family Bacteroidaceae; genus Bacteroides; species Bacteroides sp. AF39-11AC. Next base: position 140,781 of record NZ_QROH01000008.1, read on the forward strand.
CAAAAGCGCCGGACTTTGTGATGATGTTTATCCCTACCGAAGCTGCCTACCTGACGGCTATCAAAGCGGATACCAACCTATGGGAATATGCCTATAATAAAAAGGTGGTATTGATGAGTCCTACCAATCTGATCAGTGCGCTCCGCCTTTCCCTCGATCTCTGGAAACGGGAAAATCAAGTAAAGAATGTGCAGGATATTATCAAACGAGGTACATTGCTTTACGAAAAGATTGCCGGATTTACAGATACATTCCTGCGCATCGGTGACAATCTGAGCGGACTGCAAAGAGATTATGACAAGGCTTATAACCAGCTTTCGGATGGCAACGGCAGTGTGATAAGACAGGCCGAACTGCTGCGTAATATGAGTCTGACTCCTAAAAAGCGAATATCAGCAAGACTGCTGCCCAAAGAAGAGGAAACGGAGGAGGAAGAAAACGGACAGGACAAATAGACAATCCAAATTAAGATATATAAAACATGAAAATCCTAAAAGACCGTATCCTGAAAGATGGAAGATGCTACCCCGGAGGCATACTGAAAGTAGATAACTTCATCAACCACCAGATGGACCCTATCCTGATGAAATCCATCGGTGTGGAGTTCGTCAGACGCTTTGCCTCCACCCCTATCAACAAAATTATCACGGTAGAAGCCAGCGGTATCGCTCCCGCCATTATGGTAGGTTATTTATTGGAATTACCCGTAGTCTTTGCAAAAAAGAAAAAGCCGAGTACAATGGAGAACATGCTGGTTACTTCTGTCTATTCTTTCACCAAGCAACGCTCTTATGATGTATGTGTCAGTAAAGACTTTCTCCGTCCGGGCGACCGGGTACTTTTCATCGATGATTTCCTGGCCAACGGAAATGCTGCCAAAGGTATCATGGAACTTGTGAAACAGGCCGGGGCCGAACTGGTGGGCATGGGCTTCATCATAGAAAAAGCCTTTCAGCATGGAGGTGACGAACTTCGTGGGCAAGGTATTCATGTGGAGTCTCTGGCGATCATCGAGAGCCTTGACAATTGCGAAATTAAAATCAGATAAAAGTATTTATCGTACATCTATAAACTTACAGCCGGCTTGTTTATGAATTAACAAGCCGGCTGTTTCGTTATAATCCGAGTATATGTTTTTATTCAGTAAAGCATTATTTATGGGATAAAGTTGTCCGAATAACTTCTTTCACATCTTCCACGATTCCCATAGTAACATCTTTATCAAACTTCAGTCCCACTGATAATCCATCGCTGTTGGCAATCGTTTGGTAATCCTTTAGCTTCAATTCCAATTCCTGAAGAGAAGGATGCTTTATCACTGAGCTTGTACCTCCTTTCGGATACAAAGATACTTCTATGGGTAAAAATATATCCGAAGCCGTCTTATATTTAGAACTGTAAATCTTAGGTTCTCTAAAAGAAACGAATATAGGAAGCAAACTATCCAAACGAGCTTCGGAAACTCCACCTAAGTCTCCGGAAATTTCTCCACGAACTTGTAGATAAGCCTCTTTTATGGTGCGCAGGTAAGAAGTGATAGCGGTGGATGACGAACCACGGTCATATATCACAGATAGCACAAGCAGCTGATTCTCATCTTTCTTTACAGCTTCCTTGTATGACTTCATCAATAAATTGGTAAATCGGCTCGACAAGGTTTCTACATCATATTCCTTAATCAATTCCTGATCCAGCATCATCTTATTATTCATATTCACAAAAAAGCTGCAAATCCGCATTGGCTTCTCGGGCCTATACTCCTTCTTTCCGCCCATAGCGTCGTTTGCTTTACGCTCGAAAAAAGCCTCCAACTGTTGCAATTCACCCTCCTGGACTGAATCTAGTTTCACACTTACAGGGTTGTTTATCACCTGTCCCACTGTCTTTTTAACTTCCGGTTGCGCAAAAGCATAAAGCGCTCCGGCAGCTACAGGCACAAAAAGCAATAGCTTCAAGTGTGCCCAATTGTTTGTTCTTCTTTTTAACATCATTGTGATACGATTTTTAAGTTTGCTGTGATTGAACCCGCAAGCCATAGAGTAGAGCCTTGTGCCCACGGACTTCTTCACCAGCAAGAGTTGATATTCTGTTGCATCAATGCCATTATTAATAACGCCGTTATCGGCTTCGTATTCATGCACTTCACGAAGTTCACGCATCAGGAGCCATGCGGCAGGATTGAACCAATGGAATACAACGATACATTCCATCCAAAGTAAATCCAATGTATGCTTATGTTGCAGGTGCATTTGCTCATGCAACAGGATTTCTCCGGGATTCCGTTCGTAATCCTCCTGTGACAGGACAATTGTATGCCCCCAACTGAAAGAGACCATCTTCTCCGGACAGATGACCAACTTATATTTCCCGCAATTACAGGCAGGATAGCTCCGGATAAGCCGGCGCATACGGATGGTAGAAAGCAAGAGGAAAGCAAGCACTATCAAAGCTCCGATAAAATAACAACCGCCCAACAGCCAGATCACAGGAATAACATGAATCACATTCGCACGACCTCCCTCTATCCTCTCCCCTTTTTCTGCCATCAAAAGACTTGTTTCTTCGGACAAATGTTTTTCACCAGTTCCTCCTTCCATTTGAGCACTTACTTCCTTCTCTGTCAATAAATGTCTTACAGTAATTATTGGCAGCTGCAAAGTTGTATATTGAGGAACATCTATTTGCAGCAATGGAAGTAACATACACGCCATCGTTCCCGCCAGCAACAAAAAACGGTTCGTACGGAACAGCGTATCTTTCCTGAAAAACAATCTGAACAGAAAGTACAGGATTGTCAGGCATAAGGTAGACTCAAATATATAAAACAATATAGTTCCCATGATCTATTTATTTGCCGAGTATAACTCTATTTCTATCTGTTCGACTTTTTGCTTTCGATCTCTGCTATCAGCGCTTTTAATTCGTCTACAGACATACCTTCTTCTTCAATAAATGTAGATACAACATTGGTATAAGAGTTATTATAGTATTGGGCTACGACATCATTCAGTGCAGAACGCTTATATTCTTTGTCGGAAACAGCAGCATAGTACTGATATGTGTTACCATAGGCCTTGTATTTCACAAAGCCTTTTTCCTCTAATCCTCTAACTAAGGTAGATACAGTATTATAATGAGGTTTCGGCTCTTCATAAAAAGCCAGCAATTCACGAACAAACATCGGACCATGCTCCCAAAACATTTGCATGATTTCCTCTTCTTTAGCAGTCAATCGTTTCATAATATTTTCAAGTTTACTTGAGTGAACAGTGCAAAGATAGGAATTAGTTTTAAACAAACAACTAATATTATTAGTTATTAAACTAACAAAAGAAGTAGTTTAACTAATATTATTAGTAGGTAGTCAATACACCTATTATATATAGAAAAAGAGAAGAAGTATAAGGGCAAGGAGTATTTGCAGTTTAAAAGGAATTAAATACATTCAGTCATTAATGTAAGTTCATTGCAAGAAACAAAGTGTTTCATCATTTGAAACAAAGTGTTTCACCGCTTGGAACTGGAAGTTTCATGCCTTGAAACAGAGAGTTTCATTGCTTGGAACTAATGGTTTCAAGCAATGAAACTTCTTTTGCAATACGAGGATAGGTTTCATACTCTTATTTATGCTTTCTTTTTCTTCGGCAATACCTGGTTCAGTACCACATATCCCAGTATTCCGGCAATAATGGTACCACACAACACACCGAATTTAGCTTGGTTCAGCAATTCCGGATAAGCACCGGAGAAAGAAAGATTGGATATGAACAATGATACTGTAAATCCAATGCCACCCAACAACGATACTCCCGCAATATTCTTCCAGTTCATGCCTTCGGGCATACGGGTAAGTCCGCTTTTAATAGCCAGCCAGGTGAAGAGATAAATACCCAAGAACTTACCCAAAAGGAGACCTAAACCAACAGCAAGACCTACATTCCCTATAACTTCTCCGCCATCGCTAAAAACGACTCCTGCATTGGCAAAAGCAAACAAAGGAAGAATGACAAAATTCACAGCTCCATGCAAGTTATCCTCCAAAGATTGTAAAGGGCTTATCACACGATCCGAAGCCCGCTCCACTTGCTTCAATGTAGCAATCTGTTCGTTTGTCAACACAATGTTATCAGACTGTACCACCGGGAAAGAACTGATAATAGCCCGGATACGCCGGATATATTTACCCGCATCCAGTCGTGGACGGGCGGGGATCACAAATGCAAGTATCACACCGGATATTGTACTGTGGATGCCGGATTGCAAGAATAAATACCAAATAATAATACCGAAGAAAAGAAAGAAGATCTTCTGCGTCATACCAAACTTTCCCATATAATATAAGAATGCATAAAGTATGGCGGCTACAATCAAATAACCGTAAGCAACTTCGGAACTATAAAAAATGGCAATCACCAAAATACCACCAATATCATCTACTACAGCAAAAGCAGTCAGGAAAATCTTCAGGCTTAATGGTACGCGTTTACCCAGCAGACTAAGCACTCCCAATGAGAAGGCAATGTCCGTAGCCATAGGGATAGCCATACCTTGCGTTTCAGGAGTACCGGGAGTTACCAGAAATGAATAAACCAAAACCGGAAATATCATTCCTCCACATGCTGCGATGAACGGCAGAATAGCTTTCCTGAAAGAGGACAATTCTCCTACCAGTAACTCGCGCTTTATCTCTAATCCCACGGCTAAAAAGAAGATTGTCATCAGACAGTCATTGATAAATTCAATCATCGTCAGATTATGACCGCCATGCGAAAGCAAGTTAAAATCACCAATACGCAAATGCAACTCCTGCGACAGGAAGCTCTGATAAACAGGAGCTAATGAAGAATTGGCAACAATAGCTGCCAGAATAGCCGTCAGGAATAATAAAATACTCGCCACCACATTCAGTGCCGAAAAGTTTCTCACAGTACGTAAAATAATCATATGTTCGATTTAAGTATTAGGTTTGCAAAGGGATGCCTGACACGGTTAATAAGCTACTCCTGATAGCTCATTAACGCCAGTTTTTTAACCCAGAGCACAAATATACCTGTTAATATTAAATTTAATACAATAGTAAGCACAGAAATTACTAATGCCGGGCCACCCAGATTGTAACCCAACGCAATGAAAATAACTCCTGCCCCTACCTCACCACGGGTAAACATACCAATGGAAAGTGCCAGACGTTCGCTCAATTTACGGTCGCGGTAGAAGAATACCGGGAACAGCTTACCGACATTGGAAAGTAACGATACAATAACCACATGTACAATAATTAGTGCCCAAGGCATCATTTCCTGCGAACCGGTTACTGAGGCCAGCCCCGTATCACCAGGAAGACTGATTCCCTGAAGCGGAGGCATACTCATACCAACCAGGAACATGAAGATGAATGAAATTCCGGTTGAAGCTTTACGTTCCCAAGCCGTATCAATATCTTTATGCTTCATAACCATACCCAAAATGAATGCCGGAAGCAGGACTTCAATATGAATGCTGGCATCTTCTCCATATAAGTTCTTTGTAATAAGATAAAGCGATTGAGTGGCAGCAAACACCAGAACGGAATAAAACAGAATGGCTTTCCAATCCTGCCGCATATTGTATTTGCTCAACTTCTTCCAACCGAAGGAAAGCAACAGAAAGACAATAAGGATAATAACCAGCAACTGCCAGCGCGGCCCGATCATCATAATTTGCAAAGGAATCATTAAAAGGATCGTATCCAGGTCATCAAAGATGGCCAGCACCTGAATCTTCTTGTAGATCCAGCTGGACTTCAGTCCGATGGCAGCCAACATAGTAAATAGTATACCTGCGGAAGTAGGAGCCGCAAAACGACTCAGTAACAGGTTTTCTTTCCATGCCTCCCAACTATTCCAGTATTCCGGCGGAAGTAAAACGAAAATATAATAAATAGCGATCAGAAACCAAGGCATGGCGGCCGTAGCCATAGCAACGAAATAATCTTTTGCGTATGTTTGCCATCGGGACTTGTCCACTTCGAACTCACGTCCCACATTAATCATAATGAATCCCAGGCAAATATACAGCAACACATTTGATACAGTTTTCACCGTACCATAATCACTTCCTGACCATGCAGGCAGATATTGCGCTATAAAGAGGCCTACCACCAGGAAGGCCGAAAACGATAGAACTTTTCTCATTTATTATTAGTTAGAAATTTCAAAACAAAGGGATTGTCAAGACAGTCCTACAGAAAGAGAACAATCCCCGGACTAATATGAATCAGCTTTTATACTTTTTTATATTAATCTAATTTCAACACCGCAAGGAACGCTTTCTGCGGCACTTCCACATTACCAATCTGTTTCATACGTTTCTTTCCTTTTTTCTGCTTCTCCAGCAACTTTCTCTTACGGCTGACGTCGCCACCGTAGCACTTCGCCGTAACATCTTTGCGCACCGCCTTAATCGTCTCACGAGAAATGATTTTAGCTCCGATAGCCGCTTGGATAGCAATATCAAATTGCTGTCTCGGAATCAGGTCTTTCAACTTCTCGCACATTCGGCGTCCCAAATCATAAGCATTGTCGAAATGTGTCAGTGTTGAAAGAGCGTCCACCGGTTCGCCGTTCAGCAAAATGTCCAGTTTTACCAACTTGGACGGGCGGAAACCGCTGGCATGGTAATCAAAAGAAGCATATCCTTTCGAGATACTTTTCAACTTATCATAAAAGTCAATCACAATTTCTCCCAAAGGCATGTCATAATAGATCTCCACACGATTGCCGGAAATATATTCCTGCTTCACCAGTTCACCGCGTTTACCCAGACACAAGGTCATGATGGGACCGATATAATCTGTAGTTGTGATAACGGAAGCACGGATATAAGGCTCCTCAATGTGATCGATCAGAGTAGGATCGGGCATACTTCCAGGGTTATGCACCTCTGTCATATGCCCTTGTTTGTCGTAAATATTATAAGAAACGTTCGGTACAGTAGTTATCACGTTCATGTCGAATTCACGATCAAGACGCTCCTGCACAATCTCCATGTGCAACAGTCCCAGAAATCCGCAACGGAATCCAAAGCCCAGTGCCAATGAAGATTCGGGCTGGAAAGTCAGTGATGCATCGTTCAATTGCAGCTTTTCCAAAGAAGAACGCAAGTCTTCAAAGTCTTCCGCCTCAATGGGGTACACACCGGCAAAAACCATCGGCTTCACTTCCTCGAAACCTGCAATAGCTTCTTTACACGGACGGGCAATGTGGGTAATCGTATCTCCCACCTTTACCTCTTTAGAGGTTTTAATGCCGGAAATAATGTATCCCACGTCACCAGTACGCAGTTCCTGACGCGCCACCATTTCCATCTTGAGCACACCGATTTCATCGGCATCATATTCTTTACCGGTATTGAAGAATTTCACCTTATCTCCCTTACGGATCACTCCGTTCACAATCTTGAAGTAAGCGATGATACCACGGAAAGAATTGAATACGGAGTCGAAGATCAAAGCCTGCAAAGGTGCTTCCTCGTCTCCTTTAGGATGGGGAATACGCTCAATAACCGCAGCCAGAATTTCTTCTACGCCCATACCCGTCTTACCGGAAGCACGGATGATCTCACTACGTTTGCAACCAAGCAACTCTACAATTTCGTCTTCCACTTCTTCGGGCATGGCACTCGCCATATCGCACTTATTGATAACCGGAATAATTTCCAGATCATGCTCTATTGCCATATAAAGATTGGAAATCGTTTGTGCCTGTACACCTTGCGAAGCATCTACAATCAGCAACGCACCTTCACAAGCAGCAATAGAACGGGAAACTTCATACGAAAAGTCTACGTGTCCCGGAGTATCAATCAGATTCAGAACATACTTTTCACCTTTGTACGTATACTCCATCTGAATAGCATGGCTCTTAATGGTGATACCTCTCTCTTTTTCCAGATCCATATCATCCAGCATCTGTCCTCCGGTCACTTGTATGGTGTTGGTAAATTCAAGCAGACGGTCAGCTAAAGTAGACTTACCATGATCAATGTGGGCAATAATGCAAAAGTTACGTATATTCTTCATTTTCTACAATTATCTATCTATAAATAAGTATATTACAAAATGAGGCTGAATAACTCGTAGTACAGTCGCAAAACAAAATGGTAATATCTCGCAACGGGCTCGCCTCCTTTTGCGGGCGCAAAGATAATGAAAAATATGAGGTTTTGAAAGTGATTTATTTAATATCCAAGGTCGTAAATGTCTATATATCCTAAAACTATTCTATCATCCCACTGTTATGTATGCATAATAACCTAAACTGAATAACTGAAATGAAAGAATTTATTATTTTTGCGTGTTCCCTCCTATTATTGGCCGGATGCTCCAAGAATGAGATAATCATTTATGGCTCATCGCCCGAAAACAATGAATCCGACAACAATCAGCCTCCAGAGAAAGAAGATGCGCTCATCACCTTTTCCGCTTCACTCGAAAGTCGTAAAGTAACCAGATCCATGTCGCCCATGCCTAAAGGTCTGGTAAGTCAGATTTATGCCTTTGAAACTACAGACAGGAATTTCGATGCCCCTTTTGCCGAAGGTTTGTATTCAACCGCTTCCGCAGGTGTATTGACCGGATTGAAAGGATATAAAATGTATTTGAGTAACGGATCATATAATATGTATGCGTTTTCTGAAAACTCATCCGTTTATCCTCCAGACCTGATAGATGGAATATCCGCTCCGCTAAAGAATGGTATTGACTACCTATGGTGGGAAAATCTGGATCAGGACGTCACAACGTCACAAATCCATATGCCCATTGTATTCCAACATGTCGCCACTCAGGTTGTAGTTGATTTGTCAGCCGGCGACGGTATAAAACTGGACAGCCTGATTTCAGCAAGCATACTTCCACCCACCCCGGGGGCCACTCTCGATATACAGACCGGAATTATTGAATCCACCTTTACCTATGATACCACTCCGCTCACTATGGGGAAAAACGGTTTTCTCACGCAGGCCATCGTCCTACCGACAAAAGCTACAAGCCCCATGTCTTTGACATTAAAGATATTGGCAGACGGAGAAACGACTCCGCGTACCTATACCGTAGGCATTCCCATTCCGGGTAAACTGGCAGGAGGATTTTCGTACGTCTTCAGTGCCATCATAGACGGAAATTCCGTATCGTTCCCCAATGTCAGCATCAAAGACTGGACCGAAGTAGATGAATCCGGCAATCCGCTTTATCCGACACAGAAATAATAGGGATCACTCTTGCATCCCCCAAATACAACAACAAAGTAGAAAATATGGAAACTAAAATATCCGAGATCAGAAAAGAGTATACCAAAGGTAAATTGAGACAATGTACTATCAATGACAATCCTTTTGAGCAATTCGAAGAATGGTTGAATGATGCCATTGCCCACAATGCGGACGAGCCCACCGCCATGATAGTAGCAACTGTTTCGGCCGAAGGACATCCCTCTACACGCACCGTTCTGCTGAAAGGAGTGGAAAACAACAAATTTATATTCTTTACTAATTATGAAAGCCGGAAAGGGAGACAATTGGCTGGCAACCCATATATTTCCTTCTCTTTTGTATGGCACAAATTGGAAAGGCAGGTACACATTGAAGGCAAAGCCGAAAAGTGCCCCGGCAAAGTGTCGGACACTTACTTTTCCAGCAGACCCTATAAAAGCAAGATAGGGGCAAGAATATCTCCGCAAAGCCAGGTGATAAGTAGCCGTATGGAGATTATGCGAGCTTTCGTAAAAGAGGTCTTCAAACTGGCGGGACATGAAATCAGCCGTCCCGACAACTGGGGTGGTTTTGCCGTAACTCCTACCCGCTTTGAATTCTGGCAGGGACGGGAAAGCCGCCTGCACGACCGCATTCAGTATATACTTCAGAAAGATGGTAGCTGGAAACAGGAAAGACTGGCTCCCTAGACCTCTCTCTCACCAATGGAATAGAACATAAAAAGAAGCGTTGATAACATATAAATGTACCAACGCTTCTTTTTATAAGATAAATGTCACTCTCTCTTAAACCAACTTAACAAACAGTTCGCCTTCTACTTCCTGAGTCGAAATCTTGTCTTCTCTCAACAACCAGCCAAGGCCCAAGAACAAATCTTTGTCTACCAACTTAGTTGCTTTCTTGATTTGTTTAGCAGTTAAACCTTCAGTCTCATTCAGAGCACTCCAAATTTTTCCTGCAGTTTCACCAGCTTTTTCTTTTAACATTTTCTTTTTGTTTTTAGTTATACATGCTTTAATCTAAATTCTCTCATTGGTGAGGTTCAGATTTTATTTCAGCGGCAAAGATAGTTATATTTATGTTATATAACACATTATTATCTGTTTTTTTATGTTATATGTCATAAAAAGAGCATTTTTTCAGCAGGTCAGACCAAAAAGAATGATTCATTCAATCGAAACTGATGGTTTGTTTACATTAAATAGACGGTCTGTTTTCAAGATATTCCGCCCAAATGCGGGCAGCTTCTTCCACCATCCTGACACACGGACGTTTAGCATAATATTGGTCGGTGCGTTCTTCGGGAGTAGACACTCCTTCCGGCTTCTTCAACCCCAATAATTCAGCACAAATTGTAGAGCCGTTCCGTTTCTTAAACTCGGCAGCCAATTCCTGTACTACTGCATAATTGGCCCCTTTTCCTTCACGATCTTTGGGATCAGTCGCTCCGGTTTCCAGTCCGGCAAGCAGAAACATACCGCATGCAGCGCCACAAGTCTGACGCATACGCCCGATACCTCCACCGAAGGAAGCTGCCATACGCGCCGCCTGTTCTTGCGTAAATCCATACATGTCGGCAAAAGCAAGCACCACAGACTGGGAGCAATTATAACCACTCTTAAAAAACTCTACCGCTTTCTCTATTCTTTCTTCAAACATTACCCTATCCTTTTTTTAGCCTTCTATATCCAACAACATGGGACAATGATCAGAATGTACAGCATCATTCAGAATACGCGCCTCTTTCAGTAACGGGCGAACAGGTTCGGTCACCATACAATAATCAATACGCCATCCTTTATTCTTTGCGCGGGAGTTGAAACGATAACTCCACCACGTATATTCCTGCTGTTCGGGATGCAACACACGGAAAGTATCGATAAAACCGGCATTCAGAAAACGCGTCATCCATTCCCGTTCTTCGGGCAAGAAACCACTATTAGTAGCGTTACGAATAGGATCATGAATATCTATCGGTTCATGGCAGATATTATAATCTCCGCAAAGTATAAGTTTCGGACGTGATTTTCGCAGCTCCGTCACGTACTCCTGGAACTTCTCCAACCACACCATCTTAAATGCCTGGCGTTCGTCACCACTCGTTCCTGAAGGATGATAAACACTTACGACGGATATATCGCCAAAATCGGCACGGATAAAACGGCCTTCATTGTCATATTCTTCTATCCCCATGCCATATTCCACATGGTCCGGCTCTCTTTTAGTCAAGATGGCAACTCCGCTATACCCCTTCTTCTGCGCAGAATAGAGATAATGCTTATACCCCAATGCACTCAATGCTTCTTCCGGATATTGGTCCGGTTGCAATTTGGTTTCCTGAATGCATACTACATCAGCTTGTTCCTGTTCCAGCCATTCCGGTAAACCTTTACTAACAGCTGCACGCAGCCCGTTTACATTATATGTAATAATTTTCATATGATCGTTTATTTGGTTTATACTAGTTCAGATATCAGCAACATAATATTCAATACGGTAACGATTCCCGCAATAGCATAGAGTACAAAACTACTCCACTTACTATTAACATACTGCCCCATTACTTTACGCGAAGACGTCAGTCCCACTTGCAGGAAAACAGTAAATGGCAACTGAATACTAAGCACCATTTGCGAAATCAACAATCCTTTGAAAGGATCACCGATGAAGAATATCAGCAACAACGCAATGCCCAATGAAAGGATTACGCCCACCTGAGAGTGGCTATCCTTGATATGATAGGATTCTCCAAAGATACCGGCAAAAATAGAACCTGCCGCCATACCACTTGTAATGGTAGATGAAATACCTGCCATCAACAAGGCCAAAGCAAACACAACTGCAGCGCTACTTCCAAGTAAAGGTTCCAACAAAGACTTTGCCTGTTGCAGTTCTTCAACCTGAATACCACTTTTAAAGAAAGTAGCAGCAGCCAGCAATATCATAGCACTATTGATAGCCCATCCCACAATCATGGAGAAAAGCGTATCAAACAACTCATACTTCAAAACCTTACGAATAGAACTGTCATCTTGCTTATTATACTCATGGCTCTGTATTACTTCCGAATGCAGGAATAAATTATGTGGCATTACCACTGCTCCCAGCACACTCATAATAATCAGCATACTTCCTTCCGGAAAAGCAGGTGTCACCCATCCTTCTACAGCCAATGGCCAGTCAATCTTCACCAGGAACAACTCATAAATAAAGGATAACCCAATAACTGAAACAAACGCGATGATGGAACGCTCTATCTTCTTATATGAGTTCGTAAAAAGCATGATGACGACAAAGACGGTTGTCAATATAGCTCCCCATATAATGGGAATATCAAAAAGCATTTCCAGGGCAATTGCTCCTCCCAGTATCTCGGCAAGGGAAGTCGATATGGATGCCAGCACCGCAGTGCCCAGAATAGGACGAGAAACCCATTTAGGAGTATATTTCGTAGCAGCTTCCGACAAGCATAAACCTGTAACAATCCCCAAGTGAGCCACATTATGTTGCAATACAATCAACATGATCGTAGATAAAGTTACCACCCAAAGCAGGGAATATCCAAATTCGGAACCCGCTGCAAAATTAGAAGCCCAGTTTCCGGGATCAATAAAACCTACTGTAACAAGGAGTCCGGGACCAATATATTTAAAAACGTCCAGCCCCCCCAAATACCGCTTGTGGTCCCTACGTTTCAAGTCTTTCAGAATATTTTTCATTGTTCGTTCTTTTTATGGCGTAAAAATACGAAATAATAACAAGCAAGCCACACTTTCTGTTCAAAAAAGAAGCCCCCGGCATTGTGCAATACCGAGGGCCAACCTATATTTTTTAAAGTACAGGGATTTAGTTAGAATCCCATTTCATGCAGTGCCCTACATAACTGATCCGGACAAGAAGTCGAACGTCTTCCACAACGAATCCCTTCCAGACGGGAAATCACATCATTTACCGGCATTCCCTTTACCAAACGGGAAAGACCTTGTAAATTACCGTTACAACCTCCCCAAAACGCGATATCTGTTATTATATTATCTTCTATTTCCAATTCAATGTGAGAACTACATGTACCTTGAGTCTTATAAGTATACTTCATTACTCTTCACTTCCCTCCGGTTTCATGTTGGTATAAACCGTTTGTACATCATCAAATTCTTCAAGACGCTCTATCATCTTGTCAAGAGTCTCACGTTGCTCGGGAGTTACCTCCTTCGTATCGTTCGGGATATAAGTAAATTCACCACCGACATCCTCAAAACCACATTCCTCCAAATGTTTCTGGATAGCCGCATAGCTCTTCGGATCGCCATAGATAGTGACTGTCCCTTCTTCTTCATCCTCTTCAAACTCATCATCTACATCGTAGTCAATCAGGTCAAGGATGAGTTCTTCCATATCTATGCCGTCTTTCTTCTTGAAAGTAAACATACATTTATGGTCGAACAGGAAAGCCAATGACCCCATAGTACCCAGATTTCCACCAAACTTATTGAATACGGAACGTACATCGGCAACTGTACGGGTAGTATTGTCAGTCAATGTATCTACAAATACAGCAATACCATGAGGACCGTATCCTTCATAAGTCATTCCTTTATAATCGCTCTGGTCCTTACCCATTGCATTCTTGATAGCACGGTCAATGTTATCCTTCGGCATATTCTCACGCTTACAAGTAGCGATAACCGAACGCAAAGTCGGATTATTTTCCGGTTCCGGGCCACCAGCCTTTACTGCAATAGCAATTTGTTTACCCAGTCTTGTAAAGGTCTTTGCCATGTGACCCCATCTTTTCAATTTGGCAGCTTTTCTATATTCAAATGCTCTTCCCATTGGAATTATATTTTAATGTTTAATTATTAATTGTTTAACTATCAATTAGCGAAGTCTTGCATCCAACTTATCTTCCAGATTCTTCACGAGTTTCGACATGATCTTATCGATCATCTTATCGTTCAGTGTCTGCGTTTCATCCTGCAACAGGAAGCTGACAGCATACGATTTTTTGCCGGCCTCAAGATTCTTGCCTTCATAAACATCGAAAAGAGATACTTCTTTCAGTAACTTCTTCTCAGTTTCATAAGCAATCTTTTCTATCTCCGCAAACTGCACCTTCTTATCGATCAACAAGGCAAGGTCACGCTTCACAGCCGGGAATTTGGAGATTTCCGTATAGCTGATCTTTACAGAACGGATAGCTTTCATCAACTCTTTCCAGTTCAGATCAGCGTAATATACTTCATTATCAATATCGAAAGCTTTGAGAATCTTCTTCGTTACAATACCGAATGTAGCAAGACGCTTTCCACCTTTAGTCTGTACAGACAAGGCAGTAGCATAAATATCGTCCACCAGATTACCGACTACCAGATTTCTCATATTCAACCCTAAACGGAGGAAAATATTTTCTACGTAAGCTTTCAATTCATATACAGAACTTTCTTCATCAGCATGTGCCCAAGAGTTGGATACTTTCTTACCCGTTACCCACAATCCGAGATGATAATTCTCTGTATAAGCAGCTAACGACTTTTCGGGGTTCTTCTTTTCTGCATCGAAATAATAGCAATTTCCGAATTCGAAGAATTTCAAGTCGGCATTCTTACGGTTGGCGTTATGAGAGATACTTTCCAGCCCCCCGAACAACAAAGTCTGACGCATTGCATTCAGATCTGTGCTCAACGGGTTCAGTAACATTACCAGATTTTTGGAAGGATAAGTTTCCATACCGTCATAATAGCCGGCACGTGTCAGAGAGTTATTCAGAATCTCATTGAAGCCACAACCAACCAACTGTTCAGCTACCAGATTCTGCAGCTTGTTAGACTTATCATGTTCGCCCTTCGTAGTCAAGCTAGACTTCAGCGTAGACGGTATTTCTACATTATTATATCCATAAATACGGAGGATATCTTCAATAACATCACAATCGCGTTGCACGTCTACACGATAAGGGGGAACCGCCAAAGTCAATCCTTCTGTTGTCTCATTGATTATTTTCATCTCCAGACTGGTAACAATGCTCTTGATTGTCCCCACCGGAATCACTTTACCTACCAACGAATGCACCTTCTCATAAGATAATTCTACGATGAAATCCTGAGCAGGAGCAGCACAAACATCCTTTATTTCAGAAGAAATAGTACCGCCGGCCAGTTCTTTCACCATCATGGCAGCCAGTTTCAGGCAATAAATAGTGATATTAGGATCAATGCCTCTTTCAAAGCGGAAAGAAGCATCTGTATTCAGCCCATGACGACGAGCTGTCTTACGAACCCATGTCGGATGGAAATAAGCACTCTCCAGAAAGACATCTTGGGTAGTTTCCGTAGAACCGGAATCCAAACCACCGAATACACCGGCAATACACATCGGTTTTTCCTTGTCACAAATCATCAGGTCGCGATCGGATAATTTACGTTCCACGCCATCCAATGTAACAAACGGAGTACCTTCAGGCATCGTCTTCACTACAACTTCACCACCTTTAATTTTATCCGCATCAAAGCAGTGCAACGGTTGACCGAATGCATGAACAATGTAATTTGTGATATCTACTACATTATTGATAGGACGCAGTCCGATGATACGGAGTTTATTCTGCAACCATTCCGGACTTTCTTTAACCGTTACGCCTTTCACTGTTACACCGGCATAGCGAGGGCAAGCCTCACTGTTTTCAACTGTAACTTTGATATCCAAATCATTATTTTCAACGGAGAAAGTATCTACAGACGGTCTCTTCAGAGAAGTCGGTTTGTTATTTTGCACCAGATAAGCATACAAGTCACGAGCTACACCATAATGCGAACAAGCATCGGCACGATTCGGAGTGATATCCACTTCCAGCACATAGTCGCTCTTTATGTTATAATAATCTTTGGCAAGAGTCCCCGGAACTGCATCAGCGGGCAGAACGATGATACCTGCATGATCCGTACCGATACCTATTTCATCTTCAGCACAAATCATGCCGTTGGACTCAACACCACGGAGTTTTGACTTTTTAATCGTAAAACATTCATCCCCGTCATAGAGTTTTGTACCCAAAGTAGCAATTACCACTTTCTGACCGGCAGCCACATTCGGTGCACCGCACACTATCTGTACAGGTTCTCCCTGTCCCAAATTTACAGTAGTCACATGCATGTGGTCTGAATTCGGATGAGGAACGCATGTCAACACTTCACCTATCACGAGACCTTCCAGTCCGCCTTTAATTGTTTGCACTTCTTCTACACTACCTGTTTCCAGACCTATAGAAGTCAATGCAGCCGCAACTTCTTCCGGTGTCAAATCGAAATCGACATACTCTTTCAACCAATTATAAGAGATATTCATATCATTAATTTTTTATTGTTTCCAAAAGTGACCCGCAAAATTACAAAGTTTTTTTGGATGACAGGGAATTATCCGATAAGAAATTAATGAAAACAACCGAAACTACATGATAAACAGTAATTCCGGCTGTAATATTAAAATTCTTATATTAATTTACCGATAATTTAGAATGGCAACGGTCCATCCGACCCCACCCCACCAAACGGATTATCTGTTTGAGGAGCGAACTCAGCCGGAGGCGGTATACTGCCATCACCTACCGCATTTATTTTGGAGCCATAAGTAGCTCCGCCTCCTTCTGCCGGATGCGGAATCACCATATCATCCTCCGGATTCTGGAAACGGGTGTACTGACCGATAAAGCGCAAACGAACATCACCTACCGCACCATTACGATGCTTAGCAATAATAATTTCTGCCATACCACGCAAATCAGTACCATCTTGCGATGTATAGATTTTATAATATTCAGGACGATGAATGAAACATACCATATCGGCATCCTGCTCAATGGCTCCCGATTCACGCAAGTCACTCAACTGCGGACGTTTACCTTCTTCACCTTCACGGCTCTCCACACCACGATTCAACTGCGACAAGGCTATAATAGGAATATTCAACTCCTTCGCCAAACCTTTCAACGAACGCGAAATGGTACTTACCTCTTCCTGACGACTACCAAACGACATACCACTTGCATTCATCAACTGCAGGTAGTCGATAATAATAATCCTCACTCCATGCTCACGCACCAGACGACGGGCTTTTGTACGAAGCTCAAATACAGACAAAGAAGGAGTATCATCCACATACAACGGCGCATCCAGAAGGTCACGCAATTTATAGTCCAATTGCTGCCATTCATAATCTGCCAGCTGTCCACTCTTGATTTTCTCACTCGGAATTTCGCACGCATTGGATATCAAACGATTTACCAACTGTACGTTACTCATTTCAAGCGAAAACACAGCTACCGGATTGCGATAATTCACCGCAATATTCTTTGCCATAGAAAGCACGAACGCCGTCTTACCCATTGCCGGACGGGCAGCAATAATAATAAGGTCGGATCTCTGCCAACCGGAAGTCATCTTATCAAGTTTGGTAAAACCACTCTCCAAACCACTCAAACCATCAGTACGGGCAGCTGCAATCTGAATTAACTGGTATGCTTCAGCAATAACCGGATTAATCTGTGTATAATCCTTCTTCATGTTCTGCTGAGAAATTTCAAAGAGTCTTCCCTCAGCTTCCTGCATTAAGTCGTCCACGTCCAGAGTCTCATCAAAAGCCTTGCTTTGAACATTGCTGGTAAACGTAATCAGTTCGCGTGCCAATGCTTTCTGCGCGATGATACGTGCATGATATTCAATATGTGCCGAAGAGGCAACCTTACTACTTAACTGGGTAATGTAGAACGGTCCGCCCACCTCTTCCAGATCACCACGTTTAGCAAGCTGTTCTTTTACCGTGAGGATATCCACCGGCTTCTGATTCACAGCCAGATCGGTGATAGCGGAATAAATCAACTGGTGCCGGTGTTCATAAAAAGACTCCGGGCGAAGAATTTCACTTACCAATGAATAAGCGTCTTTCTCAATCATCAATGCTCCCAACACAGCTTCTTCCAATTCCGGCGCCTGCGGCTGTATACGTCCGTAGTCAGTTACAGGCTGCACTTTTGCCTTGGAGTTACTTCGGGGAGTTCTTTTTTGTTCTGCCATTTTTAAATACTATGAATTATAAAGGGATGGCAAAGATAACGCTTATTAATCAAAATCATCCCTATTCTACCAAACAAAAAAAGAGCCATTCCCGAAATTCGAAAACAGCTCTTTACGTTTATATCAAACTTATTCTTAGATGGTCATTGCCTGACCGCCAATCACACCTGCAATGGCACTGGCTACGGCAATAATGACTTTCAATATCACATTCCAACTCGTTTTTTTCATAAGAGAATCGTTTTTTAATGATTAATATTCAGCGATCAACAGACTGCGCAGTCTTGAATTTTTAATTCTTAATTCTTTAATTTCCAAAGTTGCTGGCTTTGGAAATTACCCCAGAGGATCGTCTTCTATTCCCCCATCACCCGAATTACCTCCTGAACCACCATCTGAACCACCTCCTGATGGAACATTAGCTAAATTTTTCAGATAATCATCCAAGCTGACCAAATCCAGTTTTTCACCGGCACGGGTAGCAGTCTTGGTTATCTTCAGTTCCCTGTTGGCCTGGAAGCAGATACGAACACTCTCCACACTCTTGGCGGTCACATCTTCAGTCTTATCTTCTCCCTTAGATTTTGCAGCCAGCATAAATACGCCCAATCCGGCAATATTTACAGTTTTACCTTCCAGCAACTGCTCTTTCAGCTTCTCCACGAAGTTCTGCATAGTACTCCGGATATCACCGATAGAAAGCGAAGAACGATCCTGCATTTTCTGGGCTATAAATGCCAAGTCCACGCTCTGTCCTAAAGTTATTAACTGAGGGAAAAACTTTTTGGGAGAATTCTCAACCCGAGGGTCAGACGGCCTCTCTACCGTTCTAAAAATTACACTCATACTTTTTCATTTAGAGATTTAAATTCTGTTTTTAATTCACTTTGTTGATCAACGTTGATGCAAAGGTGAGGATTAAATCTCTAATAAAAGCAGGAAAATGAGTGAAGAGAGCGGTTTTTCTGAGAAAAGTTGTAAGTAGTTATAAATGAATATTATACCTAAGCGTTATGATTTACTTTTTCAAACATGCCTTTATTTGCTCCACGATGTACGCTACGTCTTCATCCGTCACCCAAGGTCCGGCAGGGATACATAACCCCATATTAAATAAACGTTCTGAAACACCATTCACATAACAAGGATTATTCACATAGACAGGCTGAAGATGCATAGGTTTCCACAAAGGACGGGTCTCAATACCTTTAGCATCAAGTTGCACACGAACTTCGTCATAGTTAGTACCTGTCTTCTCCGGATCAATCAGAATCGTAGATAACCAATAGTTAGCATTGAAACGATCGTCAGGATTAGATTTCAGTGTAATACCTTCCACACCTTCAAAAGCCTTTGCATAAAGATCATGCACATGGCGGTGATGGGCAATATGATCTTCCAGCACAGTCATCTGACCACGGCCGATACCCGCACAGATATTACTCATGCGATAATTGTAACCGATCTTTTCATGCTGGTAATGAGGGAAAGGTTCACGAGCCTGAGTAGCATAAAACATGGTCTGCTTCTTTGCCACTTCATTAGGAACGATTAACGCACCACCACCCGAAGTAGTGATCATCTTATTTCCATTGAAAGACAACACACCAAAAGTACCGAACGTACCACACTTTTGTCCCTTGAACTCAGAACCTAAAGCTTCGGCAGCATCTTCCAATACAAGAATATCATATTTCGCAGCAATAGCACAAATCTCATCTATCCTGGCAGGCATACCATAAAGATGTACAGGAAGAATAGCTTTGGGCTTTTTACCTGTTTTCGCAATTCGGTCTTTGATAGCTTCTTCCAGTAAAGCAGGGTCCATATTCCAGGTATCTTCTTCACTATCGATAAATACAGGCGTAGCCCCCTGATAAGCCACCGGATTAGCTGAAGCACAGAAAGTGAATGACTGGCAAATTACCTCATCACCTGCACTGACGCCAAGCTGAATTAAACCTAAATGGATGGCTGCCGTACCTGCCGACAATGCGACTACTTCCTTATTCTGACCCACAAAATGTTTCAGGTCGTCTTCGAAAGCATTGACATTGGGCCCCAAAGGAACTACCCAGTTTGTATCAAAGGCTTCGCGTATGAAGTCTTGCTCCTTGCCGCTCATATGAGCGAGGCAAAGATAAATTCTCTTGTCCATGAAATTATATGATTAAAAGAACAATAATTTGAAAAGCGAGAGCATAAAAGAAAGGTTATTTACGCCATAAATAGTATGGCACAAATAACCAACAAAATAATTTAGACATATTTTTCAAGTTAAAAACTTGCACGAAAATCATCAACAAAAGTCATGAAATGAATAATTTCTATCTGTATTGCTGAAGTATTTTCTTTATATCCTCAAAGCTTTTCATCTTCGCTATTTCTTCCGGTTCCAGTTCTACATTAAATTCAGACTCGATCTCTACCATCAATTCTAAATGCTTCAAAGAGTCCCATTTTTCACAGTTCGCTTGAGAGCAACTTTTATCAATGTTATTCAACTCAAGCACTAGTTTCAAGATTTCTAATATCTTCTCATCCATATCAGTTCATTTTTATTTTATAATATGATTCTATTTGATAATTTCCTGACAAATATTGTATATATGTTTTTGCGCCATCTTCACTTTGTCCCAAGCCTTCAAATCCAAGCCTTTCATAGAAATCGGCTACTTGGACATTCTTCAAGGTTGGATAGTATTCAGCATATATTTTCGTTATACCGCGATTATATAAATGATTCAAAATAAAACGTATAAACGCCAACTCTACTCCCTTACCTAATATTCTGCAACTCAACAGTAGCGAGTCAATCTTCATTCCATCGGCAAGTGGTTCTAGCATGACAGTCCCAGTAATACCATTATCTCCGAACTTATCCTTGACACTAATGCAATAAACGCTCCAGCCTTCATCTATAAAACCATAAATATCTGTATCAGTATAGCGTTTAGTAGTTAAATTAAATTGGTTTGTTTTCTGAGTCATTTGCGCTATGCGAGGAATATTGAATTCATTTGCTTCTGATATTGTTATTTCTATTTCAAGACTGGCAAGATAAGCACCCATATCCACAAATTTCTTTCTTTCTTGATTTCTATTTATATTCGCCTTATACTGTTCCGTCTTTTTTTCATCTTCCTCCGTAATGGTATATATACGAAAATAGCGTTCAACCAAAGTTGAAAAGAACGATGGTAGCAGATAAGGCTGCTCAGGAAAATCAGGAACTTCTACCATAGGTAAAAGTTGTTTCACCAGTTCGCGTTCTGTGGGATTATCATCCACAAATACAAAGCTATCCAAACCTATATTTAATTCTTGAGCTAGTTCCTTTATATTGTCGGCTTTGTTCTGCCAATTTATTCGGTATGCCGAGAAATATGTTTGATTGAGCTTTATAAACGGATTCTTTTCCCATGCCTCTAGAACATCAGCCTCATTGTTCTTGCTACAAACCGTCAGAATGACCCCTTTCTTGCTTAACTCTATAAGAGCCTCCTGAAAATAAAGAAAAGCTTTTCCAGGGTATTCTCCTCCTATTTCGATTCCATCAATACCTTCCTCTCCAAGTATACCATTCCAAAGAGTATTATCCAGATCAAGCACCAAGCACTTCTTCCTATTTAAAGTAAACTCTTCTGTCTTACGGACAAACCATTTGCGGAAAGTTCCGGCTAGCCTTGGATTTATTATCGCCAAGGAAATAAAATAATATTTCCAATCTATCCACTGTTCTTTAGGATAACTGGAAAGGAATTCCGAAAAATCAAGATACTTCACATTGTGATGTTCATTCGCAAACTCACGAACATCAGTGTTAAATCTTATAATAGCATTTTTTAAGTCATAATCCGTACTGTAAAAATTCAAATCATAAAGGTCTTCCAAAGAAAACACTATCAGTTGCTTATGGGAAGATAGTTGATCGTAAACCATTCGTAGCTTACTAAAATACCCGTTTACCTCTTCCGACAAGGCTCCCCTATCGAACTTAACCGGAACCTGATAAAACCAAATATAACAATCAGCATCTGGAGCAACATAAGAGATATCGTCATAACCGGAATAACCTATCCCCGTAGTACCAAAAAGATTCTCTAAGGTGTGATTGCGAAAAACAAAATACTTCATAATGAAACCATTTAAGACTCAACTAATTCTATTAAACCAACTGTCTTACTAAATAGGAAACAGACACGTTTTCCATCAATAGCACATGCTTCCACTGGTTTTATTAGAGGGACAAACTTCTTCTTTTTTAAACGACAAACAGCATCTTCCATGTCGTCGACTAAATAGCAACAATGATAAGGGGACACTCCCATCTTATTTAAGATCCTGTTTACAGGAGAGTTCTCATCTACAGGTGCTAATAGCTCCAACATTGGCATATTTTCTTTCGTTAAAAAGCAAATTTTTACATTCTGTATCTCATCAATAACCGTTTCTGCCTTCATATATCCAGCATCAACATAATATAGGGCTGTCTCCTCTATATCCCAAACAGCTATACCTATATGGTGAAATTTAAAATCTGGAAGCATATCACATATATGTTAAAAGATTATTTTAGCCGGATTTCCCAAATAGGTCGAGCTATTTTTCGCATCTTTCATCAACACGCTATTTGCACCGACTGTCACGTTTTCACCGACCTTTATCCCCTGCAAAAGGATCGATGAAACTCCCAGGAAGTTCCCATCCCCTATTTCATCAAATCCTGAAATTCTAGCAGCAGGCATCATCGAATTAAAATTTCCAATTCTGGCATCATGTCCTATGCTGACCCCACAATTCAATATATTAAAATCACCTATATGAATATTACAACTGATTATGCAGCCACACATTACAATATTTCCCTTCCCTAAAAAGACTTTTTCTTTATCCAGCCATAGACAATCAGGAGAAATTATATTGGGAAACTCAACTGAAGTATTGGTTATACTGGAAAAAACAGTTCTTACAATCTTCGGCGTACCTATTGCTATCACAATATCCAATTGTCCATTCCAACTGTTTAGGGTCTCAATACCACCCAATATTTTCCCATATTCATTTTCACTACCGACAGGTTTGCCATCATCAAAAAATCCGATAAAATTCCAACGGTTCTTTTCTTCATTACATTTTTTTATAATGCATGCGACCTCTCGTCCAAAGCCGCCAGCTCCATAAACAGCAATATCTTTCATTTTTTAATTTAATTATTTCCAGTAAAAGGTTCCATAGTAACGGAAGTATCAGAACTGATGCCTTCCCTTATAAACACCTTCTTTATTGTCATAAATAATATTTCCATATCAAGTAGAAAAGAGCAATGATCGACATACCATACATCCAGTTCAAACTTCTTTGTCCAACTAATCGCATTACGACCGTTCACTTGAGCCCATCCTGTAATGCCTGGCCGGACTTCATGACGGCGAGCCTGTTCTTCGGAATAAAGAGGAAGGTATTGGGGAAGTAAAGGGCGGGGACCTACCAAAGCCATATCGCCTTTCAATACATTAATCAACTGTGGCAATTCATCAATGGAAGTGGAACGGATGAATTTTCCTATTTTTGTCAAACGTTTCTCATCTGGCAACAAGTTGCCATTTTCATCACGTTCGTCAGTCATTGTTTTGAATTTAATAACTCTGAAAATCTTGCCATACTTACCCGGACGTTCTTGCATAAAGAATGTGCCAGTACCTTTATTGGCAAAATAAAGCCAGATAGAAATGAGTAATAATATTGACCAGACGATTAGCAAGACACAAGATACAATAATAAGATCAACTCCCCTCTTCAAGAAATTCTTGTACATATCATTAAATCTTTCTATAATAATTCAAATTCTTACGGTTTAGCACCACATAAACCAACATTACTTTATCTTTTATCTGCGAATTTATTGTATAATATCACTCTAATTCACAACTTATCTATCACATTGATGATATTAATATAAGCTTTCGCTACCGTTGCATCTATTTCACAATTATATTTCAACCAAAAATCCACATTGACAAACGACATCTATAATTATAAAATCAAAGAGTCAGGAAAAACACTCTTTTGATATTTGCATACATTCATTGAATATTAACAATAAAAAAAATTAAAAACTACAGCAAACTGTTATACTCTTCAAGCAATGCCTCCCATAGTTTTTTTTGTTCATATCGTTCTACAATCATTGGTCTAGTATATGGAATCATTTTTTTCACTTCCATCTCACGATGTTCATACATCCACTTCATCGCTTCATACAAAGCCTCCTCATCTTTCGGCGGAATAATCCTACCATTTACACCATCCTGAATAATCTCATTGCAACCATTAATGTCAGTTACAATTGAAGGCAATTCCATTGCACCAGCTTGTAACACTACATTTGGAAAACCCTCCCGATAACTAGGGAATACAAAAACATCAGAAGCAGCAAGAAAAGAACGAATATCAGGCTGAAATCCCCAAATTATAATTGCCTCATTTTCCCTAATCATCCTCTCTACATTTTCATCAAGCGGATCCAATTCACGCTCAAAGCTCCCAACTAAATGTAACCTTATTTCGGGATAGATATATATCAATTTTGAGAAAGCTCTTACCAACTCATTAATCCCTTTATCTTTGACTATTCTCCCCACAAATACAAAATTAAAAGTCCCCCCTTCCTTTATAGTCTCTACTTTATACATGACTTCTGCCGAACGCGAGAAATACTCTACATCAATTCCATTAATATTACCGTTCAGTATCACCTTTAATGGTTTCTTCGTAATACCATTAGTAATCAACATTTTCTTCACACCTTCTCCCTCAGGAATCACTTTCGTAGCGCACCAACAAGTAATCTTTTCCATTATGATCAGTAACCAACGTATTTTTTTAGTTGCTGTTTCAAAACGTAAACCTGTTACAGTATATATACGATGAGGTACCCTTATTATCCAAGCCGCTATCATAGACAACAGACTGGCTTTAGGAGTATTGGCATGAACAATATAAGGTTGTTCCTTTTTAAACAGTTTTATTAACTTTATTAGAGATCTCATGTCATTCAGCAACGAAATCTCTCGATACATAGGTATATCGATACAACGCACGCCCTCACGATCAGATACTTCTCGCAGTTTGCCTGTATTAAAATCAGAGCCTACACCTATTATTTCATAATACTTCGATAAAAAACGTAATTGTCCTTTTAAGAGATAGTATAAACTGCCTGAAATGGTAGTAAGACGAATTATTTTGTACATTTACCTAAAAATATGATTATATATATTTTGCTTATACAATGAAAAACAGGTTCTTTATGCGACTAAGAGGATTATCATCTCCCACTTTTGTTATATCAGCAATATTGTCCGCTTTTTGAGTATAAAAAACAATCTTATTATGTGTCTAATTCTAATAGAATAAATCCAAGAAGTACAAAATAAAACAGTGATAGAATCTCGTTTTTAATCACGTCACAAAAAACGTTCTAACTATATAGATAAATAAATTGTTATACCAACAAATATCATATCCCTAATTTCTACAAATAATCCGTGGTTTTGGTAACACTACCGTAGCATTATCGGGAACATCTTCTACAACTACACAATTCGCTCCTATTTTCACATTACTCCCAATAATAACTCCTGGAAGTATTTTTGCACCAGCACCAATCATCACATCGTCAGATATTTTCACATCACCATGAGCGATTGTGACTTGCTGAAATATAGTACATCTCTTTCCTATACAAACATCATGCCCGATAATGATACCATTTGGTCCATGTGGAAGATGAGGAGGCGTTGCAAAAAATGCACCAGAATTTAGATTCGTACCAAAAGAGCAATTATGATAAGCATCTATTTTTTTTATATAATAAAGATAGTATAACTTTATAAAAAAAGGCGTTTTATTACTGGATGAAGTTACAATATCACGACGTTTCCAATATTTATAGTGATTATAATGCTGAATCCAAGACAATACTTTTAATCCAAATTTATTTTGGAATGAAAAAGACCTATCCATTATTGTATAGTTTTACACAAATTCAAAAAAATATTTTATTTTTACAAGCAGTTTTCTTCATAAATTCAAAAGAACTTTTATTACTTATTCTTTTAATATCTCTGAAACTATCATTTTAAAAAAATCATTTCTTCTATTATCCAATATCTTAGAATCATATTCCTTTACTTTATTAAAGCTATAATCCACATATTTGCACCAAGAACAAGGAGTAACTTCAAGCAACTTTACAATACCAGCAACGTTTCCCTCATCGAATATAAGTTCTTGAGGAAGCAATTCTGGTATCCCTCCAACATTAGAACCGATGCAGGGAAGACCCACATTCATTGCTTCAACAACAGCTCGCGGAAGTCCCTCTTGTCTAGATGGTTGTGCATAAATATCCATGCTCATAAGACACTCATTAATATCGCTATGCTTAAGTACTCCTAAATAATGAATATGATCTTCAACACCTAATTCTTTAGCAAGTTTCAACAATGCTTTGCCCTCACCTCCACCAATCAAATAATAATGATAGTTCCATCCATCTTGAAGCAATGTTTTCAATGCTCTTATAATATAACGTTGCCCTTTATATGAAACGTCAAGGCTTCCAATCGTAGCAACTTTTATTTTATCAGACTTGTTTAAATAAGTAAATCGCTCTTTTCGTTTCAAGCATATATTTTCATTATTCTCTTCAATTACGACATCAGAGCATCCGATATTTTTTCCAGCTGTCGGATATCTGTTTTGCAAAAATTGACAAGTTACATATATCACGTAATTAGCTTCCCATACAGTTCTTTTCATGTTGAAAAAAGCCGAGGTTGCCAATAGCTTTCCTTTCCAACTATGATTCCAGAGAGAATCCCACACACAACCAATAACGACAGCAAGAAACGGTTTTCTCAACTTTTTAGCATACCGAGCTCCCATATCTCCAACTGAATCAGGAATATGCACAATTAAAAGATCACACTTTTCAACAACCTTCTTTATTGCACGTCTATTATGTTGACGATTAATTCTATTTCTAATATTATTTTCCTTTTTAACCTCAATAAATTTTATACTAGAAAAATTTATTTCATTCAGATTACTACTATTTTTTTCTTCCATTGAAACACATACAGCCAATGAACCGAATTGAGAATAACGTGAGATAATATCATTCAGAAAATTATGATAGTATCTATTATTTACCTTTTCTATCGTAATACTAGAGTATATAAATGCTATGTTCATCTTAATTCTTTTTATTATTAATCTTAATCTACAGGAACCTTATAATTCAAGTATGAATATAAAGGAGAAATAACTATTTCTACTATTGAATTATTCATAAAACTAGTTTGATACTTTAAGGGATCTGTACCTAATCTTCCAAAAGAAAACCAAAATTGAAGGAAAAAAGTAATAGATAAAATGAATAGTATTAATACTTTTTTTGTAATAGAATTTTTCAGCCTATAAAGAATATTCATATATATCATTATATAAATTGGAAAAGAGAACAATAATAATCTTGTAAAATTATGATTATTAGAATAGTTAAGATTCAACACTATTATGAAAATAAGACATGTTTTATCTATAATATCACTGCTTCTGCTCACTAAAATACGATTTAACAAGACTATTGAACATAAGAACCCAAATGTAAATTGAAAATATGGTGCATTAGAGAAAAAATTATTAAAATTTTGTTCTGTATAAGAATCTGCCACTGATGCAACTGAAGGAAACAACCCGACCCAATTTAACACCTGTGTAGATATCTCCATTAAATTAATATTACGCAATAAAAAACTCAATAATAACATAATATAAATAAAAGCAGAATTCATTTTTTTAATAAAAAATAAGGGTAACATAAACAGAGGAGAGAAATGAACTCCTAAAGATAAAATAAAAGCAACTATACATTTCAATCGTTTATCCAGCAAATAATATGAAAAACTATAGAACATTATAGATGTTGCTACAGCTTGCTTCATCACCTCCATAGTTTCTACAAAAATGACAAAACAAAAAACAACAGATAATAAGACAAAGCGTTTTTTCTCATTCTTATTTTCAAAATATTTTTCTAAATTAAGTATTGTTAGAAAACATATATAATACATGAGAAATCCCCAAAACAATGATGTATATTGTACATTTCCAACAATTTTTGTTATCAAAAAATTTACAGCTGTATAAATAATATATCTATCAGTAACAAGATAAATAAAGAAATTTGCAATGGAAAAATCACTTATAGAATTTATAATATGGTAAGTACGTGATATGTCACCATTTGGTGAATATTGTGTAAATGCAAGTAGTCCTATAAATATCGCTATAAAAAAATACAATAATTTAACATTTAGATTACTATTCTTCAACATTGCAATACTAGATATACAAGCAAAGAATGGATTTATTATGAAAATAAGGGATAGTAATGCAATAGAATATTTCTTGCTCCTAAACGTGCCAGCCATTAATCTAATAATTTCAATGATTGCTTTATAGTGTTATTATTATCTATACTATTAAAACAGTCCAATGCTCCACTATAATATGAAGTATAATTCTTTTCAATTTGCAATATGGCCTTTTTGATAGATAAAACATTATTTTCATCAACTATTTCTCCTGCATGTAAATCACCTATAAGCTTTAGCCCTGGAATATTATTAGCTATTATTGGTTTGCCAAATGCCGCATATTCAAATATCTTATTGGGTGCACAATAGGCTGTATTCAAGGATCTTAAATCATAAGTAACAATTCCCAAATAACACATACTGGTAAATACTAAATAGTCTGGTGCAGGAATAAACTCAATATGAACTAATGTATTATCTATTTCCTTATATCTTCGAAGCATGTCCATTCCTTTTCCAAGAAGAACTAGTTTGTACTCACCTCCCAGTTCTTTTATTGCTCGAATGAAATTCGACAAGTCACGCTCTTCAAAAAACATTCCTTGATATAATATAACCTTATACGATTTAAAAATCGTCAACAGCTCTTTATACTTATCTTTCAAAGATCCGAGCTCTTCTTGAGAAGGTATAAAATATGGTTTATTAGGTAATGTAATCGGTCGTTTCTTTAAATGAAACCAAACTTGATAAAACACTGTTCTGTTATATTCAGGCATAAAAACGAGTTTGGCTTGATGAATAACTTTTCCTATAGTTTTCAGCTGCGCCCTTGAATTATCATGCAACTCTGATATCTGTAGAATATATAGATATTTCTTAATAAAGCTCCCTAGAGAACGCATTGTTGTAGCTCCTTCTATCCATAAATAATCAAACGACAGCTCTTCCAATCTTTGTTTTACTAATTTTCTAAACCTTAAATACTCCCAAATTTTCCCTAATATGTGTGTTGCTGTTGCATAAGGATAAATATCCATCGTAATATTCCTCTGCCTCATTTGTTCTATAATAGAATCGGATGCACCACTTGTAATAACATGCACATTGTGCCCTAAATCCTTCAAAATATAAGATACACTTATGACAGGAGGTATAAATCTTAAATCTGATTTTGTTATAACTACAAATTTCATGTTATTTTTCATAATAAGTCTTTATATGTTATTGATTGAACAAATTTAGATATGATTTTTAACGAAATTAAGGTTCCCATTGTGAAGTCTTTGGGATGATCAATATATACTAAAAGACGTTTTTTACTCAATAGTGTTGACATTACTGCTGTAATGGTAGACACACATGTCGTATTAAACATTGATCTATTAAAGAAATGTAATTTCGTCTTAAGTTGATCTGATTTTCTAAAATGCGTTCCATCCGCATAAATAGCCATTTGCGAAGAGAATCGTCGATAGATTCTATCAGACAATTTATAAAAAATAAAACGATAATATGAAGAAATCGGCACCTCCATAAATGAACCTTCTACGTCTTCTATCTCAACGGCATTCTCGAATCTATAAACACTCTTCCTTGGAATATTTGTAAAATCATAATAGGAATCTTTATTTGCATTTTTTATACCATAACTAGTTGATGAATCAATACGAATATTAGTACATAAGAAAGCTTTTTTCAAAAGAGAAAAAGGTTGAATAGCCCATCCTCCTGCCCTAAATGCAACAATTTGATAATTTGAATCAACATTTCTGATAATAGAATGGAGTATATTGCACCCTTCTATAAACATCTCAGTAATTTCATCTTCTGTAAAAGAATTCAGACTATAATGAGAAAAATCAGAATAATTCCAAGTTCCATCACCATTATATTTGGCATCAACCCAATGGGGATGTATATGGAGTTCTATTCGGTGCCCTCGTTGAACAATATCCCTTATTTGATCTTCAATCAGGCGCAAATCTAATACACTGTGTTCATCAGTATTTCGTCCAAGATATTTAATCATCAAATAATCAACAAAGAAAGTAGCTTTTAAATTTGATTCTTCAAATTGAGCCAACAATAGATTCGTCGGCTCAATTAGTGTTTTGATTACCGTTCCTGACCGATCACCAAAAAATAACTCATAGTCATATGATAATATAATCAATTTTCTCATCTTTTTATTATT
This sequence comes from Bacteroides sp. AF39-11AC, assembly GCF_003474285.1. Taxonomy (NCBI): domain Bacteria; kingdom Pseudomonadati; phylum Bacteroidota; class Bacteroidia; order Bacteroidales; family Bacteroidaceae; genus Bacteroides; species Bacteroides sp. AF39-11AC. The sequence goes on from NZ_QROH01000008.1 coordinate 171,680, forward strand.
CTTTTTATTATTGGAAGCAACAAATAGAATGGACGTGTTCTGAAGGCAGCATTAATTGATATATATATACTAAAAAACAATACTGTTGAAATAAAAATCTGCAACCAATATGAATTAATCTGATAGACCAAACAAAAAGGTAATAATGCAGAAACTATTGAAATAATCATAAATTTCCCATAATCAACGAGTTGCTCTAAATAACTAACTCCAATCAAATATCTTGTATAATATGAGTTCAAAGTTGGAGCATAAAGCCCATAAACGAGCTGCCCTATACAAACACCTATTAAACCAAAATTTATAGAAATCAAAAAAATGATAATAGCAGATATTTTCTTTACAACCTCCAACTTGAGTGCTAAATCTGAACGCCCTTTTACATAAAGAAGATTCCTATTAATCGCACTTATATGCAATGTCATCATTGCCAAACATAAAATTTGCATCACAGGGACAGAGTCTATCCATTTTTCGGTAAGTAAAAGTAAAATCAATGGTTTGGAAATTATAAATAGCCACAACATAATTGCAAATACAACAAACGACGATGCCTGTATATATTCGCGATATAAATTTCGCAACCGTTCCGTATCATCTTGAATAGAACTCATAATAGGTAATGTTACCCTTATGAACACATCACTAAGCAATACAACAGGTAACTTCCCAAACTGTTCACCTCTAGCATATACACCTAAAGTTCTTGCTGAAAAAAACTTTGCAATAACAAGAGGATAAAGATTCAAATATATTTGGTCGATAAGCGATGATGCTATCAGCTTGGAACTAAATGAGAATATTTTTTTAAATGATTGGACAGAAAACAACATTATCGGTTTCCATTTTTGTATCAAATTCAACAATATACATCTAATAAATAATAGCATTAGCTGTTGAAATACCAATGACCAAACACCCCATCCAGTATATGCCATAAAAATTCCTACAACTCCTGATACAATGGCAGAAATAATACTTGCAATAGCTATCTTCTTAAAATCAACAGCTATAGTAAGCTTTATCAACGGAACAGACATAAAAGCTGAAAGGATTAGCTGAAGCGACAGAACTCTCAGAAGTAACACAAGAGATGATTCCTTATAAAATTCAGCTATTATCGGAGATAATCCAAATAAAAGAAAATATAATAGTACTGATGTTACTACATTTACAATATAAATTGTATTAAAATCAGTTTCACTCCTATCTTTCTTCTGAATAAGAGCCGTACTAAATCCACCATCAACCAAAATTGCAAAAAAACCAATAAAAACCATTAAGATGCTAATTAACCCATAGTCTTTAGGGGATAATAGCCTAGCCATCACAATGTTAATGACGAACTGAATTATATAATACGAAAATCTATCAGTTCCGCTCCAAAACACCCCCTTTAATGTTTTACTTTTTAATGAATTTCCTGTCATTTGATTAAACGTTCAAATAATTGCTCCCTTGTTACAATGGAAGCCGTCAACTTTTCAATAGGAATTTCGCATATTGTTTCTCTGCTACTTCCTTTTTTACCAGGAATCGGCGTCATAAAGTCATCACCATAATGCTTCCTCAAAAATACTTCAGAGTTACGAGGTATAGACACTATCAGGTTCTTAAAATGTGTATCAACAAATCCATCATAGTTCATATTTACGAGGAGAATCTTAAATTTATTCAAATTAAAAGCTTCTGTCCAATTTTTATCATGCAAAGCTCTTGGAATAAATCCAGTGATAAGTTTCTCACTCGAAAGTCCTTTTCTAAAACCATATATATCGAAAGAAACACCATGATATTTAAATGAAATCTGACAATACAAATTATCATCCGTAAGAATAGCATGCTCAAATATGAACCCTTTCTCTTCTAGTTTATCTATAACTTCTGGAGTAATATCAGTGCAATACATTGCAGTATCGATATCATCATCATTTTTTATAAAATCTTTTTCTCGATATGCCCCTAATAAGGTACCAAATGCTAGCCAATAGTCTAGTTTTAAACTTCTGAAAACTGTATCAAATTCCGCAATAGCTTTTTCTCCATACATAAGCATAGCAAATCGTTGTATCTTTGTATTAATTCGTTTTACGATATTATCTCCCAATATATTTCTAGCTATCTGTTTCAACATAGCTTCTCATTTTATTACTTTTTTCATACGATTAATGACGCCGGAAGGAAGTATTTGCTTGGCTACATCTTTGACAGTTCTAATAGCGTAATCTTTATGATTTACTACAATATGTCTTACTAATTTAAGAGCTTCACTCTCATCATCTGTGTTTGTAAACACCTCAAATATAACAGGCTTATCATTTAAAACTGGACTCACAAATTTATTATAAATATTAAAGAACTCATCCTTACTACTTGCAGATATATATTCAAAGCCTAGATCTTCTGCATAATGCTTTATAAGTTTACTAGACTTATTACCATAATGACCAGCGGCAGCAATATATAAGTCAGTTGCTGCACCAAATATGGTAGCAGGATGATGATAGTTTCTAAACTCTATTCCTCGTCCATTGTTAATTAATAGAATACGAACATTCGATCCAATATGTCTATTACCAATCACATTCATATCATAAAAGAACTGTAAATCACCAAATATTCCAAAATACAGTTTATTTTTATCACAAAGGGAAGCACCTATTAGAGATGACATTCCACCATCTATTCCAAATCCTCCAACATTAGAATATATTCTTATAGAATCATCGAGTCGGAAAAGATTCCATGCTCTAAGACTATTCAAAATTCCAAGTTGGATTCGTGATTTTTTAGGTATTACACGATGTAATTGGTTCGCAATCCATAAATTGGAAAAAGGAATGTCTGGAAAGCGCTCTAAAATAGAGTCGTATTCTTGAATACAACTTTCATAAAAGCTAATATTCTTCGTATCAGTACAGTAATAGTCAAAAAAGCTCTTCTCATCCATCTCAAAAACATAATGGAGTTTTTTAAAGGTATCTATCATATCTCCATCGCAGCTAACTCTCCACACTTCTTTTGCTTTAGAAAGTGCCCCAATAGAATAATCATCTCCAGATACGTTTCCTAAATGAATGAGTAAATCAATATTTGTCATTGTAGATTGATAAAACTCTTGAATACCTAATAATGAATAGTTGATAGAATATCTTCTATAATAATGACTTGTATGATCTTTGAAAACAACAGCATTGTAAGATGCACAAAACCGTTCAATCGATTCAGCCAATGCTTCACTCATATTATCATAAGAACCAATAATTATACCGATTTTACCCTTGGACATTTGTGGCATTTTACCCATATCCTTGCCTTCTATCCGTACTATTATCCTAGCTTTTGGTAGTTTCACAACAGAAAAGTCCATACTATATTCTGTCTCAAGATTAATATGAACAGGTCCACCACTCCTATGAGTAAGTTCTGACAGTGCTTTATTAACTTTCACTACACAATCCCATTCATCCAAATCATCCTTAACAATTTGTATGAGAACACTTAAATTTGCAATATCTTTCTGTATAGAAGAACGATCCACAGATTGTCTCTGATGGTGACCTATATTTGCTAATGGGGTAGTAGATGTGATCGCAAGAACCGGAAGCTTACGATAATATGCTTCAGTTAAACCTGGGAGATAATTCCTTGATGCTGTTGCTGCTGTACAAGTCAATACCACCGGCTCTCCAGACTCTGCTGCCAGTCCACATGCCATATATGCCGCAGATCTTTCATCCACAGATGAATACATTTCGAAAAATGGATCATATTGCATACTTGCAACCACGGAAATATTTGTTGACCCTGGCGACGCTATCACCTTTTTTATTCCATATTGTTTCAATAATGAAATAATTATTTGAACATTCTTCTCTTTTGAATAATGAAAATCCATACTATTATATTTTTATAAATTCAACTTGTATTTGACGTTCTTCACAGAATAGTTTGATTTGTGAAATTAATGAAGCTTCTATATCTCTTTTAGGAGCAGTAAAAATACGAAACACTCTTTTACACCAATATAATAGCATAAAAAATATGGGAAATTTTCTCTCTATAAACCAATATTTGCATCCTATAATAGACAGAGTAACCGGATGATAAACTATAGACATATCAATTGGAGAGAAATCTTCCAAATATTTCTCTCGATAAACTATATACACTTTACCGTCATTTTTCAATAAACTAAAGTATGTTCGTAGAATATGAAAACTAGCATATAAACTGCGTCCCCAAATCGTCTCCTCCAAAGTTTTATCAATACTTATACACAGCCTATTTACATTATATTTATCACCTATGACAATTGTTTCAAAATTTCTTCTTTTATCATGCCAAGGATTGAACCTTCTCCGCATATATCGATTCCTAACATAAAGGTTTGCTATAAGTATAATACCCACTACAAACGCCAAACAAACATTAATAATCAGAAGTAAGATAAAAAACGAAAACAACAATAACATCTTACATCTAGTCATATTCCTGGATTACTTAATGATTCAACAAACAATTTATAATCAATATTCAATGAATTTATTTTCTCTATCTCAAATTCTTTTAAAGAGAAATCAAAAATATTATTATTTTCCCTTATTCGCTCTGGCTTATTACTCATAAATACTGGTATTATATTTGTATCAATATGCCATCTTAATATAATTTGAGGGATTGATTTGTTATATTTCTTACCTAAATTAATTAAATCACTATTTTCTATTAGTCGCTTATCCATTCTCCCAACAGAAGAATATGCCTGTACTTTTATATCCAATTTTGAATAATACGCAATTTCTGTTGCGCATGTATTCAAAGGGTGTCTCTCTATTTGTATATAATCTGGTTTTATTCCTGTCTGACCATTAATCAGATCAATATGTCTTCTATGTACGTTACATAAACCTATATATTTAGCCAGTCCACGTTGTTTTATTTTAATGAATGACTCCCATGTATTAATAAAATACTCAGGTTGTGGCCAATGAATATAAAGAATATCAAAATAATCAAGATTCATTAAGCATAAGGCCTTTTCTACATATTTATCTATACACCCTTTCGTTGCATACATTTGCCATGAATCAATTTTGTCACTAATCCAAATTTCACTTCTATCGACTTGATACTTAAATAAATTTTTGTTAATAATATTTCCTAATATCTTTTCCGTACCATAGCTAGGAGCAGTGTCAAAGCCATAAACATGTTCTTGAAAAGCTGTTTCTACAACCTTTGCTAAATTAGGTGAATTCTGATATGTGCCTAAAAATAAAGCAGGAATATTACTTACCATATTTTATTTCATCAGCTATTTTTGAAGAACTTATTCCTTTCGTATGAGAAATATAAACAATATCAACTCCTATTTCTTTGAATTTAACTTCATAATCATTATATAAATCAGAACCTTTCCAATCATCTCCATGAAACATTACATCAAAATGAAGTTTAGACCAAGCTTGATATTTATCCATAGATAACTGAGGCACAACTTGATCAACATATCTAATGGACTTTACTATTTCCATACGTTCTCTAAAAGGAATAACAGGGACTTTATGTTTATAATTTTGAACCACTTCATCAGTACTCACACCGACAATTAAAAAATCACACATCTCTTTCGATTTTTTCAAAATATTGAGATGCCCTATATGAAACAAATCAAATGTTCCAGTCGTATATCCAATTTTATATTTTTTCATTATTTGCTGAGTAATGTCTCTAAAATTCTACTACAAGCTTTTCCATCACCATAGGGATTTACAGCACAACTCATATTATTATATAATTCCTCACACTCTAATAGTTCTGAAACATTATCAATAATGGTATCATAATTGGTACCTACCAATTTTACAGTACCAGCTTCAATAGCCTCTGGACGCTCTGTCGTATCACGCATAACAAGAACTGGTTTTCCAAGACTAGGTGCTTCTTCCTGTATACCACCACTATCCGTCAATACAATATTTGACTTTTCCATCAAATATACAAAGCTGAGATATTCCAGCGGTTCTATAAAAAATATATTTCCAAGATTACTAAGTTCACTTCCAAAGACTTCATGAATGGGTTTACGGACATTAGGATTCAGATGCATAGGATAAACAAAATCCACATCGGGATATTTTCTAGCTACTTCTTTGATCGCCATGCAGATATTAACAAAACCATTACCAAAATTTTCCCGACGATGACCTGTGATAAGTACAAGCTTCTTACCGTTATCTAACCGATTAACATTATAACCTAATTTATATAATTCATTACTCAATTTGAAAGTAAGTATATTACTATTTTTTATCTTTTCAACAACCCAATATAGTGCATCTATAACAGTGTTACCCGTGACTATTATCTTATTATTATCGATATTTTCGTTGAGCAGATTATCACGACTTCGAAGAGTCGGCGCAAAATTATACGTAGCAATACGACTTGTTATCTGCCTATTCATCTCCTCAGGCCATGGGCTATATATATTATGGGTACGCAAACCTGCTTCAACGTGACCAACAGGGATTTGTTGATAGAATGCTGCCAAAGCGGCAGCAGTTGATGTTGTAGTATCACCATGAACAAGAACAATCTCAGGTTTTACCTCCCTCAGAACATTACGCATACCAAGAAGCACCCGACCTGTTACATCATACAAATCCTGACCTTGCTTCATGATGTTCAAATCGTAGTCAGGCTTGATATCGAAGATATCTAATACTTGATCGAGCATTTCGCGGTGTTGTCCCGTTACACACACTACAGTCTTAAAATTCTTTGCACTCTTTTGAAACTCCTTTACTAATGGTGCCATTTTTATTGCTTCTGGTCGTGTACCAAAAACAAGCATTATAGTTTTCATATATATTACTTATTATTTTTCATCTTATAGAATTTATATCTGGCTAATTACGAAAAATTAGTCTTAAGAGAAATTACTAACATTATTCAATGTATGGCAATTTTTAATTTGGATGAGTTTAATTATATACAGATATTTTTTCAAACAAAAGGACACCTTTCTAAATGTGCTAACATATATTTATAAATTAAGCTCAATCGTGCAGGAGCATTAACAAAGCCCTGTTTCTCCATTTCTTTCATATAAATAGTATTTTCTATTTTATAATTATGGGCAGTAAAAAAGATTTTATTATTATAAGGTAATTGAGAAAAGCATTCTATATCTTTTTGTGAACAACTATCCAACTCACTTCCAATAACTAACATTTTATTTACATTAATTCGCTGACATCGTCTATTCCACTTCTCCCTTGCCTCTGTTTCATCGTAATAATGTAAAAACTCTATTTCAACTTCATCTATTCCATCACTCAATACCCCAATAAGATATTTTTTCTTGCTTTGCAAATACCTAATTCTACCTAATTCGTATTTAGACTTTTCTTTAAACTCCAAAGGTATATGAATCCATTTATCAATATTCTCTAAAAATCTTATATAATCTGGATAAAAAAAATAAAGACCTACCGTTGGAGAATTGTATTGAATTCCAATATCTTGGCACATTAATCCTGACAAACAATTATTAGTTATTATACTAATATCATGAGGTAATAATAAAGACAGCTTATCAATATACGACTTTCTATATCTTCTTTCAATGTGTTTTTTTAGTTTTTTAACAGTATAAATCATAAGTCAATTAATAATCATAGAATATTTATAATAATCGAATAAAAAATCAAGTATTCATTGTATAGTTAGTGGATATATAGCTAGCATCTCAACCTAAAATTCAAATTAACGTAGTCCAATTTCCGGCTCATATATTCTCTACTATTAAACCATTTTAATCACATATAAGACTAAAGTTTATCCTCCTCAATACCACAGGCTCTATATAAAAAATCATATCTGTAAACTGAAATATCATATATTAAAGAGTTCTTTATTGATGAATAAATCAAAGCATCGATCTATATTAAAGTAAAATAGTCTCAAAGCACAAAAACGAGAAATAAAAGTAATTGGATGTTTCTAACTAATTATACAAATTCTCCGTTAAATACGTCTGGTTCAATTCTTGTAATCCAGATTTTCCCTTTTCATTCATCAATATACTCCCATGGATAAGGGTTGTCAACCACATTTTGAAATTCTGCAATAGCTTCATATTGTTCAAGAGTAAGCTTTGTAGAATCCCATAAAGCAATAATCGAATGAGCTTCGTCAGCCAAAGCCTCATCAAATACTTCACCATAGCAGGCAGTGAGCAGACGAAGTTTCAACAACGAGGCTGGAAGAGCATCAAGAATGTTCCAGCAACGATCCAAAACTTCCTGAACATGCTTCTGCTTTTCACCGTGATCAATAAACGAGGCACTATAACCCATCAGCAGTGCAAGACAGACATTTGTCTGTTCTTCAGTAGTAGAACCTTTAGCGCCAGAGTTATACAAAGCCGTGGTCAAACGATAAACTTCACCATTACGACGGGAAAGGTCATCGCTATAGACCGGACTCCCGTCCATACCTAAATACATCAGTTCGTGCGCTGCACGCTGAAGAGCAAATGTTTCTTCGGAAAGAGTCATAACTATTTATGATTTCAAATTTATGATTTACCAGCCAGCAAATGACAGCTGTTAATTATTCGATTACTTCTATAAGATCCGGATGGATAGTCGCCATAGCAACAGCAATAACACCTTGTACTTCGATGACCACACGACGATCGCGTGCACCTTTCACTTTCAAGAAAAGCCCCTCCTGCCCTTCAAAATCACCACCAATGATGCGGACTCTGGTGCCTTTGGACAAATTCAGTTCATCGGGTTGGAAGTACAAGAGATGATCGTTGTAGGTACCGGCAACAGCGATGAAACGCTGCATCTCGTTGTCGGGGATAATTATTTTCTGACCACTGCGAGTATCAGTTATGTATTGCAAGTATGTGAGCTGTGATTTAACACGCTTCACTTCAGAAGGACAGGCATGAACAAAAACCAGATTATGAACGACGGGCACTAAAACACGAACTTTTTTGCCTTTCTTTATACTAATCTTATATTGCATCGGAATAAAGCAACCTAACTTTTCTTTTTCAAGTAGTCGCATAGCATCCAACTCCCTGCGATAAGTAGCACGCATGGCATACCATATTTCGCTCTCTTTCTCCACTTCCATTTTATGATTATTTCAGAAAAGGGTGTTCTCTCGGGGCTTTGAATTCCTTGCATACACTTGAAATTCAACCATTTGCGAACGCTTTATGTAGAATATAGCAAGCTTTGCGTCCTTCTTGCCTACAGATTTTCTATAGCAGTTCATTACCTTACAGGTAAAAAGCTATAAACGAACCAGTCACAAACAAAAAATGTCTTTTAGACGTTCGTTTAATGGACGTCAATTATTTTTAAAAGTGGGAGATGAAGAAAACAATAAAATGAATAGATGTTAACTGATATTTTCACTCCCATCTTATTGCTCATAATCAGAATATTATCGTATAAAAGAAGTAATCACAAGAAGATTTTTTATCAAACATTTTGTCGTTTCCAAAAACACCTCTATCTTTGCGTCCATTAAACGAACGTTTTTTAAACAGCTTCAAAAACGAAGTTACCAATCTTATTTACAGCTATTTGAATCCAACAAAAAATCACATTCTTTTCACTTTTCTTCCCCCCATTATCATATCTGAACTTTATTTTCTACTTTTGCAACATTTTTAACTGTGAATATCAGTTAAATATTTAATTAAAATTTATTCAATATGAAAGATTTAAAAAAAAGAGAATCAGAATGGATCTGACACAAAGAAAAGGTCACATCAAGTTGAAAATCAGAGAAAAAGCAGTAACAGAACAGTAAGCAGAATTAGTATAGTCGACGAAAATTTACTGGCTGAACGGTATTATGCAGGTGCAAAAACTCACATGTATGTAGGAGTTCTAAGAAGTTTCAAATTAGGCTATTTCAGAGGCCTAAATATCAACACCATAAGCGATTTGGGAATGCATTTACACGAATCGGGTGATGGCTTAAAACACGAAAAAGGAGAAGATATTCCACTGGAACTAAGCAGTTTAATGACAGAACTAAGAAAGATCTGGGCAGTGATACAAAAGGAAGATACGGAACACATAGACCCCTATGGATATGATGTAAGGATAAATCATTGATAGTTTACTCCAAAGAAAGGACATAACTTTGCCCCGTCAACCTGACAGTGGAAGGGCTACACCCTTTCACCCGGATGGTGTAGCCCTAAGCATAAAAGGGTGTAGCTATCCGAAGCAAAGGGTGTAGCCATCACAGAAGGTTGATTATAAACAATTTACAAATAACTAAAAGTACAAAAATGGAAAAACAAAAGTTGGGGCACCAACAGAAGTATGTAACGAAAAATGAGAGAGTAGAGAATCTATGGAAAAAACTTATCAGGCAAGAAACCGATTTATCCGAAGAAACCATTGCATGGATGACCCTACGCATCCGACAGTTGACCGAGTACATGCCATACGGATGTGCGCTGATAGCCTACAGAAAACAAAATGGCGAATTCTACATGGCAAGAGGAACACTTATTTATTATGAATCCGATTTCCATCAGAAATATGATATTGAGCGCATCAAAAACCATGTAGCATACTGGGATATGGAACAGCAAGGATGGAGGACTTTCCAGATTGAAAACTTCTTGGAATGGAGACCGATTGTTTAAATGAAGAATGAAAATTAAGAATGAAGAATTATGGATTCATATTTATTACATGATGCCAATGCAGGCAATAACTTTAAAATTATGATGATGATACAAAAAGAAGGAATGAAAGGATATGGCATCTACTGGATGCTGCTTGAATTCCTGAGGTTACAGAACGGATATAAAGCCGATCTGAGGGTACTGCCTATCCTGGCACAAAAGATGAGAGTGACAGTGACTACCTCGAAGCGAATTATCTACAATTATAAACTCTTTGAGGTGGACGATACAGCCTTTTCATCGCCCGGGCTTATCCTGCGGATGAGACCACTGGAAGCCAAGCGCGAAGCGAACAGAGAGGCAGGCAAGCATGGAGGACTGGCTAACCAACAGAAAATCAGAGATGCAAAGGCAGGCAACGCTTTAGCAACAAATAAAGAGAATAAAGAAAATAAAACAGACCCCTCTATATCTCCCCAAGGGGAGACAGTGAAGAATGAGGAGATTCTTCTTGTTCCTCCAGAGTATGCACTCAACAGGCAGACGCACAACTACGAAGGATTGATAGCAGAATTGGAACGGCAAAAAGTTGCATCCATAAAAGAGAAAAACGCCATTCTCAGACTGACGGACTTCGGAAGATTGGGAGGCAAAATTTGGAAAATCATCTATGACATCAACAGTTCACCACAGATGAAGGCACGGATTATTATGCCGGGAAAATATATCTTAAAGCTACTGCAGAACTAAATGATCTCAAAAAGGTTAGCTCTCCCCCAAGAGCAACCTTTTTACTATTTTCAAATCAATCAAGTTCAAACTGCTTTCTTTTATAAACAAAAATATCTAGATTTTGCTTTCTGCTTTAAACAAATATCCAGCTAATTTGCTTTTTACTTTAAACAAATTCGTATATTTGCTACATAAATCACTTTGAATATGGATAGCCTGTTTTTAAAGCAAGAAAGAATGTTGGCGCAAACAAGCACCAATATTGTAAGAGAGCTAATGAATAAGATTCATTGGAACAACCGCTTGATTGCCATCAGAGGTTCTCGCGGTGTAGGGAAAACAACTTTAATGCTACAATACATCAAATTGAATTATTCACCCGGAAGCCGGATAGCTCTCTATTGTACACTCGACAGCATTTATTTCAGCAGTCACACATTACTGGAGCTTGTAGAAAAATTCTATCTTCAGGGAGGTAAACATCTGTTTCTGGACGAAGTTCATAAATACCCTACTTGGAGCAAAGAGCTTAAAGAAATCTATGATCTGTATCCATCTATGCAGATTGTCTTCAGCGGTTCATCCCTACTCAATATACTAAATGCAGATGCAGACCTTTCCAGAAGATGCCTGCCTTACAATATGTATGGCTTATCATTCCGCGAATTTTTGATGTTCTATAAGAATATTCGGATTCCGGTCGCTTCTTTAGAAGAAGTACTAAGGAATGCAGGCGAGATTTGCCAAGGCATTAACGAACAGTGCAGACCTGTACAAATGTTCAATGAGTATTTACATGACGGTTACTATCCATTCTTCACCGGCAACCGGGAAGATTACTACATGAATATTGAAAATGTAGTCAACTTCATCTTAGAACAGGAGATGCCTCTGTTGTGCGGAGTAGCTCCTGCCTACGTAAGAAAATTGAAAGCGCTATTGAGCATTTTGGCTTCATCTGTTCCTTATGAAGTCGATATCACCAAGCTGGCAGGGATTATAGGACTTACCAGAAACTCAGTGATTACTTATCTCCAAAATTTGGATCGTGCAGAACTGCTTAAATTACTGTATTCTGATCTCACCTCAGTTAAAAAGATGCAGAAACCGGACAAAATATATCTCCAGAACCCGAACTTGCTCTATGCCATTGCTTCTACATCTGTACAGATTAGTACAGCAAGAGAGACTTTTGTAATGAGCCAGCTTTCGGTTAATCACGAAATAGAATACGGAAAAGCGCAGGGAGATTTTGTTGTCGACCACAAATATACATTCGAAGTAGGAGGAGCAGACAAGACCTTCAAGCAGATTGCCGACCTACCGGATTCCTTTATTCTTGCTGATAACATCGAATATGCCACAGGTAAAAAACTGCCTCTGTGGATAGTAGGATTAACGTATTAAAATAGAAAACACCATGATAACATTTCCGAATGCCAAAATAAATCTGGGGCTGAACATTGTAGAGAAGCGTCCTGACGGATATCATAATCTGGAAACAGTATTCTATCCCGTCCCCGTAGAAGATGCGTTAGAAGTCAATATATTGAATGAAAGCACGCAGAAGTTTCGTCTGCATCAGGCGGGATTGGAAATTGCAGGAGAAGCAGAAAATAACTTAGTAGTGAAAGCTTATAAGCTTTTAGATGAGAGATTCAATCTCCCTCCCATAGATATTCACCTGTTCAAGCATATTCCTTCCGGTGCGGGATTAGGCGGCGGTTCATCGGACGCAGCTTACATGCTGAAATTGCTGAATGAGAAGTTCAACCTGAAATTGTCGGATGAAAATTTAGAAGAGTATGCCGCCAGATTAGGAGCGGATTGCGCCTTTTTCATCCGGAACACCCCAACTTATGCAGAGGGAATAGGAAACATCTTCTCTCCTATCTCCTTATCCTTAAAAGGATATCAGATTGTTTTAGTGAAACCGGATATTTTTGTCTCTACACGCGAAGCATTTGCCCGGATAAAACCTCATCGGCAGGAGATTCCATTGAAAGAGGTTATAAAGCGCCCTATAGAAGAATGGAAAGAACGAATGGTGAATGATTTCGAAGAAAGCGTATTCCCCCAATTTCCCGCTATCAAAGAGATTAAAGAGAAGCTGTATGAGGCAGGGGCTATATATGCAGCAATGACAGGATCCGGTTCATCTGTATTCGGGTTGTTCAAACCGAAAAATGATAAAGTAGCAAAAGAAGACTTCGGAGAAAAAGCATTTGTATATCAAGGCATATTGAGATAACGGATAAAAATCATCCACATATATAATCAGAGAGGCTGAATTCAAGCCTCTTTTTTTGTTCGCTGATGCGAAAAAAAATAAGCCCTGTCTCCCGACAAGGCTTATTCACAACACAAACACAAAATAAAACACGACAAAACTACTATGCAATCTTACCTGTCTATGCCGGGGAGGCATAAGTACTAGTTACGGATATTCACATATACATAAACAGCGTCAGGCTGATTTGCAACATATAAACAAATGCGGGGAAGCATTTGTTCATTTCTTATTTGTTAATAAAAACAAAAATCTCTTTTATCGCTTATTGAATACCTCTCTCACGAAGCTTCAATTGCCAGTTCCATGCAGAACGCAATGTATCTTCGATGGTTTCAACAGCTTTCCAACCCAACTCTTCATTAGCGAATTTAGGATCGGCCCATACCTTTTCAATATCTCCCGCACGACGACCGACGATCTGATAATTCAGTTTCACACCGGTTGCCTTTTCGAAAGCGTTAATCAATTCCAATACTGAAAGACCGCGTCCCGTTCCGATATTAAACACTTCCACTGTTTCCTTTTGTTTCTTTTCCAAGATACGGCGGATAGCGATAACATGTGCTTTTGCCAAATCGACTACATTAATGAAGTCGCGTATACAAGAGCCGTCGGGCGTATCATAATCATCACCAAAGACGCTCAGTTTCTCACGAATACCGATAGCGGTCTGGGTCAGATAAGGTATCAAGTTCTGAGGCACACCATTGGGCAACTCACCAAGCAATGCTGTCGGATGCGCACCAATCGGATTGAAATAGCGCAGTAAAATTGCATTGATAGGAGCACCTGAAGCCACTGTATCGCGAACGATTTCTTCATTGATCTGCTTCGTATTACCGTAAGGAGATTCAGCTTTCTTAATCGGGGCTTTCTCCGTTACCGGCAATTCGTCAGGCTGACCGTAAACTGTACAAGAAGAAGAAAACACAATACCTTCCACTCCATGCTTTGGCATCAACTCAAGTAGGTTAATCAATGAAACCAGATTATTGCGATAATAAAGCAATGGTTTCTGAACCGACTCGCCTACAGCCTTACTGGCTGCAAAGTGGATGATGGCTTTAATGCCTTTATATTTAGTAAACACAGCGTCAAGACCAGCGAAATCCAAACAATCCAATTTCTCGAATGCAGGACGAATACCTGATACTTTTTCGATGTTATCAACTACATCGGCGCTAGAGTTTGACAAATTATCTATTATCACTACTTCATAACCTGCGTTTTGAAGTTCTACTACAGTATGTGAACCAATATAACCTGTTCCACCTGTAACTAAGATTTTTTCTTTCATCAATGATTTATTCTTATAGGTTATCATCGTTGTGGCGGCAAATTTAAGGAAATTTATTTTAGATAAAAAGAAAAAAGAGTATTTTTTTTAGTTTAAATTAAAAAGGGGCAGAATTTCTTCTCCCCCTTATCTATTACCGAATGTTCTTTTTTCAGATCTTTACTACACCGGAGAATCCCATGAAAGCCATAGCCAAAAGGCCGGCTGTAATTAAAGCAATCGGAGTCCCTTTCATGCCTTTCGGAATATTCACCAAACTCATCTGTTCACGCAAACCCGCAAAGAGTGTCAATGCCAAGCCAAAGCCAATAGCAGTAGAGAATGCATAAACTACACCTGTCAACAGGTCATAATCCTTTTGAATTACAAGAATGGCCACACCAAGAATACAACAGTTTGTAGTAATCAAAGGTAAAAATACACCCAGTGCTTGATATAAGGAAGGTGATACTTTTTTAAGGATGATTTCTACCATCTG
Source organism: Bacteroides sp. AF39-11AC (assembly GCF_003474285.1). Taxonomy (NCBI): domain Bacteria; kingdom Pseudomonadati; phylum Bacteroidota; class Bacteroidia; order Bacteroidales; family Bacteroidaceae; genus Bacteroides; species Bacteroides sp. AF39-11AC. Next base: position 187,161 of record NZ_QROH01000008.1, read on the forward strand.
AACCAAGGCTGCAATTACCAAAATGAAAGTTATTGTTTGCAGGTATTCCAAACCGAAAGCATCAAGAACAAACTTTTGAATAAGGAATGTCACTATAGTAGCAATAGTAAGTACGAATGCTACGGCAGCCGACATCCCCAATGCAGTTTCCACTTTCTTGGATACTCCGAGGAACGGACAAATTCCCAGGAATTGTGACAACACGATGTTGTTAACAAAGATTGCCGAAATAAATATCAATATATATTCCATAGTTTTCAAAATTAAGACTTAAAAATTAAAAATTAAAAGTAGTTGCTACTCTCATCTCTAATTTTTAATTTTCCATTATTAATTCTTCTTCAAGCTGTTAATCAATGCAATCAGATAACCCAACGCGATGAACGCACCCGGTGCAAGTACAAATATCAACATACCGTATTCTTCAGGAAGAATGGCCAGATCGAAGATTTTGCCTGTTCCCAGAAACTCACGTACGGCACCCAGCAGAGTAAGAGCCAAGGTAAAACCAAGCCCCATTCCCAAACCATCGAAGAAAGAGGCTACCGGAGTATTCTTTGCAGCAAAAGCTTCGGCACGTCCCAGTACGATACAGTTTACCACAATCAGCGGAATAAACAGACCCAGTGTAGCATACAGAGCAGGAACATAAGCCTGCATCACCATTTGCAACAACGTTACAAAAGATGCGATAACTACGATAAAGGATGGAATACGCACCATATCAGGGATAACATTCTTAATAGCCGAGATTACAACATTAGAGCAAATCAACACGAACATGGTTGCCAGTCCCATACCCATACCATTGATGGCGGAAGAGGTAGTACCCAGCGTAGGACACATACCAAGCAGGAGTACAAACGTAGGATTCTCTTTAATAATCCCGTTCATCATAACTTTAAAATTATTCATATCTTCTACTCCTTTCTTTATTTAGCGCTGATGGAATCCGTAGCCTCAGCGACTGCGTTTTCAGCAGGTTCAACAACTTTTTGTGTAGCGCCCGTAGCAGCATCAGACTCATTCTGACCCGCATAAGCAGCATAAGCAGCATTCACAGCATTCAGGAAAGCACGTGAAGTAATGGTAGAAGCGGTAATAGCATCTACCTGTCCCCCGTCTTTGCTAACAGACAAAGGAGCCTTACCCGGATTCATTCCCTTGATGCTTCCTTTATTGCCTTCTTTAAACCAATCGGCAGCTTTGGAGCCCAATCCCGGAGTTTCCGCATGCGACAACAAAGAATAATCTATAATGTTTCCTTCTGCATCAAAACCGACCAGTACTTTCAGTTCACCGCCAAATGCCATTGAGCTGGCTTCTACAGCAGCACCAATAAATTGTCCGTCTTTCGTTGCAGGATATACGGCATAATCCACGCCGTTCACAGCCTGCACCTTCTTTTCTGCAATCGGATCGTTATCAAAACCAGGAACCACTGCACTGACTGCATCGCTCAACGTCTTTGCATTGGCTTGTGCAATAGGTTCTTTAGTCAGCTCATTTACATATGCCAGCAACGCCACGGAAATAGCAGTAACGCCCGTGAGTACCAGCAACATATTCTTCAAGGATGATTCTAACTTTTTCATTTCTTCTTCGCTACCTCCCCAAAGCGTTTAGGTTTACAATATGTATTTATCAGCGGAGTAAAGGCATTCATAATCAGGATTGCGAATGACATACCTTCAGGATAAGCACCGAACAAACGGATAATCACTGTCAGCAGACCAATGCACACACCATAGATCAGCATCCCTTTCTTGCTCATCGGAGAAGTAACATAATCCGTAGCCATAAAGACAGCACCCAACATCAAACCACCTGTAAGCAGTTGAAGTACCGGAGATACATATACTTCCGGATCCACCAGATGCATGATACCTGAGAATATAAATACTGTTGCCAATATAGAAATAGGAATATGCCAGGTTATAATTTTCTTCCAAAGCATATAGGCCAATCCCAACAGCAATGCCAAGGCACTTACTTCACCCAAGCAACCTCCATTATTACCAATCAATAAGTCAAAAGAAGAAGGCAAATCTTTTAAGGCTTCTATATTTCCACCGGCAATCTGCTTCATCAGGTTAAGAGGGGTAGCTGCCGTCGTTGCATCTGTATAAGAAGTCAACTGTCCGACAACCGGCCAGCTCGTCATCTGCACAGGGAAAGAGAGCAACAGGAATACACGGCCTGCCAATGCGGGGTTGAACGGATTACAACCCAGTCCGCCAAAAGACATTTTACCGACACCTATTGCAAACAATGCACCCAGAATAATAATCCAGATAGGCAGATTGGAAGGTAAGTTGAATGCCAGCAACACACCTGTGATTACGGCAGAACCGTCACAAATAGTCGTGGTTTCTTTCTTTAAAAGGAATTTGCCGATAGCCCATTCAAAGAACAAACAGGCAGCCACCGATGTAGCCGTAACAATCAGCGCACCCAGTCCGAAGAAATAGAGTGATACGAGAAATGCAGGAATCAATGCAATGAGCACGCCATACATATTCTTTTTCACGCTGTCACCACCATGGACATGGGGCGAAAGTGATACTATTAATTTATTTTCCATACTTCGTTAATTTTTAGCTTGACGTGCACGGATGATCGCCCCTACTTTACCTTTACCCAAACGGCAGTAGTCCAGCAACGGACGGTTCGCAGGACAGGTGAACTGGCAAGAACCGCACTCGATACAATCCATAATTCTTTCTTTCTCCATTCTCTCGAATTCAGTATGTTCAGCAAGCGCCGACAACAAGTAAGGCTCCAATCCCATCGGACAAGCACCCACGCACTTCGCGCAACGGATGCAAGGTTGAATTTCACCACGCTTGGCTTCCTTATTGTTCATTATCAGAATACCAGAGCTACCTTTGGCAGTCGGTACATCTGTATTTATCAACGCCTTTCCCATCATCGGGCCACCACCGATAATCTTACCCGTATCTTCGGGCAAACCACCGCAAGCATCAATCAACTGCTTCATTGGTGTACCGATACGTGCCAGGAAGTTGGAGGGTTTTGCTACCGATTTTCCTGTTACGGTAATCACACGTTCAAACAATGGCTTATTCTTCTGTACAGCCTGATATACGGCAAATGCAGTACCCACATTCTGTACCACGGCACCTGTAGAGATAGGTAATGCGCCACTTGCTACCTGACGGTTGGTGATGGCATCAATCAACTGCTTTTCACCTCCTTGCGGATATTGCACTTTCAAGGCAACCACCTCGATACCTGCATAACTGGAAGCAACTTTTGTCATCAACTGAATAGCATCCGGCTTATTATTTTCAATACCGATAAATGCCTTATTAACCTTTACTGCCTTCATCAGGATAGACACGCCTACCATAATTTCTTCTGCATGTTCCAGCATTAACTGGTGGTCAGCTGTCAGGTAGGGTTCACATTCTACGGCATTAATGATCACACATTCTGCCTTGAATGCAGGCGGCGGACAGAGTTTCACCTGAGTAGGGAAACAAGCACCCCCCAAACCTACAATACCGGCATCGGCAATCTTTTTTACAATTTCTTCAGAGGTAAGATTACATTCCTTCACCAAAGTTTCAGTGCGGTCAATGCTTTCTTCCCATTCGTCACCTTCTACGTCGATAAAAATAGCTGGCTTCGGATAACCGCTGGCATCGATAATCGAATCGATTTTAGCAACCTTACCGCTGACAGACGAGTGGATGGCTGCAGATACAAAACCACCGGGTTCAGCAATCTTTGTACCGACTTTCACCACATCTCCTTTAGCCACAAGTGGTTTTGCAGGCGCACCGATGTGCTGTCCCAGCAGAATCACAGCTTTGGCAGGAACTTCCGCCTTGATGATGGGCTGATGTGCTGAAAGTTTATTTTCGTGTGGATGAACACCACCGATTGAAAATGTCTTCAACATACAATTCTGTATTTTAGTCGTTTATTACTTCTTGATTATTAAGCTTCCGCTTTCGGAGTTTCAACCTGAGGGGTTTCAACTACTTTCGGGGTTTCTACAGCCTTAGGAGCCTCTGCTACCTTAGAAGTTTCTGTGGCTTTTGGTGCAGCAGCTACTTTTGGAGCAGCAGCCGGAGCAGCACCTTCCGCCTTCGGCTTGCGTGGCGGGAAATTGAGTGCGATAATCGTGTTCTGCGGACAAGCTTCTTCGCACTTACGACATGATTTACATTTGTTCGGGTCAATGTAAGCCAGATTATTCTCCAGCGTAATGGCCTCGAACGGACAAACTTTCACACATTTACCACAACCGATACAAGCAACCGTACAAGCCTTACGTGCTATAGCACCCTTGTCTTTGTTCACGCATTGTACATAGATACGGCGTGACTTCTTGCCTTGCGGGCGAATTTCAATAATATTCTTCGGACAGGCCTTAACGCAAGCAGCACAAGCAGTACATTTGGCTTCATCCACTTCCGGAAGTCCTGTTTCAGAATTCATGTGGATAGCATCAAACTGACAGGCTTCCACACAGTCACCACAGCCCAGACATCCAAAACTACAACCTGTTTCACCACCATAAAGAGAAGCTGCAATAGCACAACTCTTCGCACCATCGTACATATTTACACGTGGACGATTGGCACAGGTTCCGTTACATCTCACAACCGCAACCATCGGTTCGGCAGCAGTAGCATCCAAACCAAGGATTTCAGCAATTTGCGTCATAACAGGTTGCCCTCCTACCGGACAGAATTTTCCATCCAGCGAACCTGCTTTTACACAAGCATCGGCAAAACCGCTACAACCCGGGTAACCACATCCACCGCAATTTGCTTGAGGCAACACCTCTCCTACCTGTGCAATTCGCGGATCTTCATACACGGCGAATTTCTTGGAAGCGACATACAGAATAGCAGCCGAAACCAGCGCTATAGCCCCCAATGAAATCACTGCAATCAGAATTACATTCATAAATTAGTTATTTATTTAATTATTTATTTTAATGTTCTAATAGTTAGTCTATCGGCTTTATTGAAAAAGAAAATTTCTTTCCCATACGTGTTTTATTCAGCCATAATATATAATAGTAAGGTATAAGGAGAACTAACGAACCAATCGCAGAGAGAAGTTCATCGTTCCAGATAGCCATAAATATAAAGAGGGAAATAATCAGAACACAGAAAGGTACTATAAAAGCCAGTAACACCGCCATCATCCCCATTGATAACTCTCCGAAGACGATTACCCGGTCACCGGGTTGGTAAGAAGATGCATCATTACTGATTACATCAATCATTTTTTCTTTGGTATCAGCCGAGGCACAATGTCCTTTAGCGCTACACGCTGCACAAGCTGATGTTTGGACAATTCTCACCACAACATGAGAACCGTTTATGTTTTCCACAATACCTTGATGTTTTATAATATCTGCCATTTTGCAAACTGTGCATTACAAATTGCGGCAAATTTACGCATTATTTGTGAACTGCAAGGCTTTCACCTGCTTTTTTATGTGTACGATAATGCACTTTTTCCCGTTTTAACCATTTTTCTTCATTTTTTCTGCAAAAAAAATCAAAAAAGCTGTTTTAAAACACGGATTGATATATCACTTTGCACTGTCATTTAAAGTAAAGCAGAGAATCCATCTGTCAATATAAATAAGGAGTAGAGCCTTTGATTGGCACACAATGACAAAATGATACTATAAATGAGGCTGCCCCCTTAAAGGAAGCAGCCTCATTTACTACATTTATATCAAGATCTATAATTACCACTTATAATTGATACCAAAACTCAGAATCTCATTCACTTGGAAGTGACTGTCTCCTGTAGTCGGCTTGCTACTGTCATCATAACGTGCATGTACATACAGTTTTGTAGAGAGATAACGGTTCAATATGAAATTGATTGTATTTTCCCACTCTACACGAGTCCATTCGTAACTGGTCAGATAATTCAGACGGGAATTCAACACGATGGAAGGAATAATTGTCCAATCCAATGTCGGTTGTATTTGTGAACCCCAGTTATGGCGTACACTCTTGCCTTCCTCCAAACCGAAGTCCACTTCATTCACGTCTTTATTACCTATATAACGCATCGTCCAAGTCAATGGAGCTATAAAAACAGACAGACTAAACTTTTTCTTTTTCAACTTATAGTCCATACCGACACTGGTGGATAAGTCCGCCGGAGCAAAGAAAGCTGAAACTAATTTCTCACTGTTCGCCTTATAACCATGACAGAACTGAGTTTTAAATTCAGTTGAAATAGTATAGTACCAATTAGAAGCCGCCTGAATACCCATTTTACTATACAAGCGTAACAGGTCAGTGTTTACCAGATAATCGTGATACTTGTCCGAAGGAGTGGAGCCAAAACCTAACTTGGCTTCCAACATATTTTCCCACTGTACTTTCTCGCGATCGTTATAATTAGCAAACAACTGCAGATTCGCCAGGAAAGAGTTTGTGCTTTCACCACCTTTATACCAGTTTTCTGAAATATAATTCTGAGTAATCTGCAAAGAACCACTTCCACCCGTTACCCACCAGTTGGGCTTACGAATTACAACCTCTACATCCTCTTTTACATTGGCCATATTCTCTTGAGCAAACAATTTGATAACAGAAGGTTTAGAGGAAACTTCCTTTTCAATATTATCCTTGAAACTCTTTACCTGCATTATTTCATCTTCCCATGCCACAATCTTACGTGGATTTTCATTAGCATAAAGATATAACAACGCGCGATCTACAACCTCATTGGCACGTTTCTTCGAAGTAAAAGGAGCTTCATCAAACAGCAATGGTTCCTTTACAGAAGTTTTCGTCGTATCGAAAGGCTGGAATTTCCATTTCAGTGTTGAAATTCTCTCCATGGGAGAATTATAATAAGTCAACGGGATAAACAAACGGTAATAATTAGGATTGTCCGCAATGTAACGCTCCGGAGTAGAAGGATCATTCAGGTAATTTAAAACCCCGAAATATTTTTCATAGGATATGGAAACTGTATCCAATTGCCGGGTAACACTACCCGGTTTCAACTTTAAAACAAAATATTGCTTCATTAAGTCCGATAAAGTATCCGCTTGTACTACAGCCGTTTTTCCACCGGTTTTTAATACAGGCTTCACCGAATTCTGCGCCATAGCCGACGAAGAAAAAAGCACAGCGATTGCCCATAAAGATAAAAATTTATTCTTCATAACGCCCTAAAATCTATGTTTTGAGCGCAAAATTAAATTAAAATGTTTAGAAAACATAGAAATGAAGAAAGAAAAAGAAAACATGCTTTTTTAATAATTGTTTCGCCGAAACTTTATGTACTTCCTCTTTTTTTTGTAATTTTGCGCTTTTTAAGTCTCACGTGTAGACAGATAGATACACAAATGTGTACATCACACCAAACAAAACAATAATATTAAAAACAGTATAGCTGTGGGAGAAACAAAGTATATTTTCGTCACCGGTGGCGTTGCCTCATCTTTAGGTAAAGGTATCATCGCCTCATCCATTGGTAAATTGCTACAAGCAAGAGGTTACAAAGTAACCATTCAAAAGTTTGACCCGTATATCAATATTGACCCGGGTACTTTAAACCCCTACGAACACGGAGAATGTTATGTGACTGTAGACGGACATGAAGCTGACCTTGACTTAGGCCACTACGAACGTTTTCTTGGCATCCAGACTACAAAAGCCAATAACATCACAACCGGACGCATCTATAAAAGCGTTATCGATAAAGAACGCCGTGGTGATTATTTAGGTAAGACCATTCAAGTCATTCCTCATATCACGGACGAAATCAAACGAAACGTAAAGTTGCTGGGTAACAAATATAAATTCGATTTTGTAATTACAGAAATCGGTGGTACGGTGGGTGATATCGAATCCTTGCCATATCTGGAAAGTATCCGTCAGTTGAAGTGGGAACTGGGACGTGATGCATTGTGTGTACACCTTACTTATGTGCCTTACCTCACGGCAGCCGGTGAATTGAAAACCAAACCGACACAACACTCCGTAAAGGAATTGCAGAGTGCAGGTATCCAGCCGGATATATTGGTTTTACGCACGGAACATGAACTGAGCAGCAACGTACGCAAGAAAGTTGCTTTGTTCTGTAATGTGGATGAAAACGCAGTAGTGCAGAGCATCGATGCTCCTACCATCTACGAAGTTCCCATCCTGATGCAGGCTCAGAAACTGGATGAAACAATATTGAAGAAAATGGGATTGCCTGTAGGCGACACACCGGGACTGGGTCCGTGGCGTGCTTTTCTTGAGCGTCGTCATAAAGCGGAAAATACAGAACCGCTGCACATCGCATTAGTCGGCAAATATGATTTACAGGATGCATACAAATCCATCCGTGAAGCCCTGTCACAAGCCGGTACGTACAATGACCGTAAGGTATCTGTAGACTTCGTGAACAGTGAAAAGCTCACGGAAGAAAATGTAGCGGAAGCATTGAAAGGCATGGCAGGTATATTGATTGGCCCGGGATTCGGCGAACGTGGTGTTGCCGGTAAGTTCGTAGCTATCAAATATGCACGCACACATGATATTCCGACTTTCGGTATCTGCTTGGGAATGCAATGCATTGCTATCGAATTTGCACGCAACGTACTGGGATATACTGATGCTGATTCACGCGAAATGAATGAGAAAACTCCGCATAATGTGATTGACATCATGGAAGAGCAGAAATCCATCACCAATATGGGTGGAACGATGCGTCTGGGAGCTTACGAATGTATTTTGCAGAAAGGCAGCAAGGCTTATGAGGCTTATGGAACAGAACACATCCAGGAACGCCACCGCCATCGCTATGAATTCAATAACCAGTATAAAACGGAGTATGAAGCTGCCGGCATGAAATGTGTAGGTATCAACCCGGAATCAGACTTGGTAGAAATCGTAGAAATACCGAAACTAAAGTGGTTTGTCGGAACTCAATTCCATCCGGAATACAGCAGTACGGTACTGAATCCCCATCCGTTGTTCGTGGCTTTCATTAAAGCATCTGTCGAAAGTTTCGAGGAAAAGGAAAAAGCAAAGAAATAAGATTATTTCAATAATTATAAAATTGTAAACTAGAAATTATTCATGGATAAAAACACCATTACAGGTCTTGTTTTAATAGCAATTTTGTTAGTCGGCTTCAGTTTTCTGAGTCGCCCCAGCAAAGAGCAATTGGAAGCACAGCAGCGTTATTATGATTCCATTGCGCTGGTACAGCAACGTGAAGAAGCACTGAAAGCCAAAGCAGATGCAGCATTGGCAAATGAAAAAGATGTAGAAACAGTGGATTCTACTTCACTCTTCTTCAATGCTCTCCAAGGAACAGATTCGCTGATTACTATTCAGAACGACGTGGCTGAGTTGACCCTCAGCACCAAAGGCGGTTCCATATTCTCCGCTGTATTGAAAGAGTATATGGAACAGGACAAGAAAACTCCTGTAACCTTATTCACCGGAAACGATGTTTCCATGAATTTCCTTTTTTATAATAAAAAGGAAACAATACAGACTAAGGACTATTACTTCACCACTGTAAACCGTACGGACAGCACCGTAACGATGCGTCTGTCTGCCGACAGTGCAAGTTATATAGACTTTAAGTATGCATTGCATCCCAATACTTACCTGGTAGACTTTAGTATCGAAGCTAAAGGTATGGCAGATAAATTGGCAGCAAGCAATAACTATGTAGATATTGAATGGGCACAACGCGCCCGCCAGATTGAAAAGGGTTATGTATACGAGAACCGTTTGTCTGAGTTGACTTATAAGATGCTGGGAAACGGTACAGACTACTTATCTGCTAATAAGGATGATGAAAAGGAAGTGCCGGAACGTTTGGACTGGATTGCTTTCAAGAATCAGTTCTTCTCTTCGGTATTCATTGCAGATGCTGACTTTGAGAAAACAAAGTTAGCTTCCAAAATGGAAAGAGAAGGTAGCGGATATATCAAAGACTACTCTGCCGAAATGAGCACAAGCTTTGACCCGACAGGTAAACAGCCTACACAAATGTTCTTCTACTTCGGCCCGAACCATTACAAGACGCTAACTGCGCTGGATAAGGGACGTGAAGAAAAATGGGAGTTGAACCGTTTGGTTTACTTGGGTTGGCCATTGATTCGTTGGATTAACAAATGGTTTACCATCAATATCTTCGACTGGTTGTCCGGTTGGGGCTTGAGTATGGGTATCGTATTGTTACTGATGACGTTGATTGTAAAAGCAGTCGTATTCCCGGCTACCTGGAAAACGTATATTTCTTCCGCCAAGATGCGTGTGTTGAAACCGAAAATAGACGAGATCAACAAGAAGTATCCTAAGCAGGAAGATGCGATGAAGAAGCAGCAGGAAGTTATGGGAATGTACAGCCAGTATGGGGTGAGCCCAATGGGTGGTTGTTTGCCGATGTTGGTACAGTTCCCGGTTCTGATTGCCTTGTTTATGTTTGTACCGAGTGCTATCGAATTGCGTCAACAAAGCTTCTTGTGGGCTGATGACCTTTCAACATACGATGCTTTCATCAACTTCCCATTCAATATTCCGTTCCTGGGGAGTCACCTCAGCTTGTTCTGCTTGCTGATGACGGTTGTGAACATTCTGAACTCCAAGTTCATGATGCAGCAACAGGATACCGGAGCAAACCCTCAGATGGCAGCGATGAAGTGGATGACATACCTCATGCCGATTATGATGTTGTTCATCTTGAACAGTTATCCTTCAGGTTTGAACTATTACTACTTCATATCGACATTAATTAGTGTGGTGACTACTCTCATTCTGCGTAAAACTACGAATGAAGAGAAGCTCCTTGCCCAATTGGAAGCCCGAAAGAAAGATCCGAAGAAAGCTAAAAAAACCGGCTTTGCTGCCCGCCTGGAGGCAATGCAGAAACAACAGGAACAGTTGTTGAAAGAGAGACAGAATAAAAAGTAAGTCTCCGCTTTTCATCACTTGATAATAAAAGCCGGGCAATTGATGTAATTGTCCGGCTTTCTTTCTCTTATAACTACTATAACTATAAGTCAAATGAAAACTAAATACACCAACAAACAGATCTGGATGATAGCCTATCCGATTCTCATCAGTCTGCTGATGGAACAAATGATAGGTATGACAGACACAGCCTTCCTGGGACGGGTAGGCGAAGTAGAATTGGGAGCATCAGCCATTGCAGGTGTCTTCTACATGGTAATATTCATGGTTGCTTTCGGCTTCAGCATCGGAGCACAGATACTTATTGCACGACGCAATGGAGAACAGCAATACAAGGAAATCGGAAACCTGTTCTATCAAGGCATATACTTCCAGATAGGATTGGCTGTAGTTATGTTCATCCTCTCCTACTGCTTTTCTCCCTTGATTCTGAAACGTATCGTAGCATCGGAGCATATCTACGAAGCAGCCACCAGCTATTTGAATTGGCGCGTATTCGGAGCATTTTTCTCATTCAGTGGAGTTATGTTCCGCGCCTTCTTCCTGGGCACAACGCAGACCAAGACGCTGACGTTAAACTCTGTAGTAATGGTGTTGAGTAACGTAGTATTCAACTATATACTGATCTTCGGTAAATTCGGATTTCCGGCTCTCGGCATTGCCGGTGCTGCTATCGGTTCATCACTTGCCGAACTCGTTTCACTGGTCTTCTTTATCTTATATACCCGCTACCACATCGACTGCCAGAAGTATGGACTGGACCGCATTCCAAAGTTCTGCATGGAAGTATTGAAACGTATGCTGAACGTCTCCTTCTGGACAATGATACAGAACTTTTTTTCATTGTCCACTTGGTTCTTGTTCTTCCTTTATGTAGAACATCTGGGCGAACGTTCACTGGCTGTGACGAATATTATCCGTAATGTGTCCGGTATATTATTCATGGTACTCATGGCATTTGCCTCTACGTGCGGTTCACTGGTCAGCAACCTGATCGGTGCAGGCGAGAAAGATTGCGTGGCGGGAACTATCCGGCAACACATACGCCTCGGCTATATGTTTGTATTGCCGCTGGCACTGTTGTTCTCTCTATTCCCTAAGTTGATACTGGGTATTTACACAGATATGCCGGATTTGCAGGATGCGGCAGTACATTCACTCTGGGTGATGTGTTCCACATATCTGTTCCTTGTGCCCGCCAACGTCTATTTCCAGGCAGTATCGGGAACCGGAAACACACGCACGGCACTGGTGATGGAGTTAATCACTCTGGTCATCTACGTAGCCTACATCAGTTACATCATTCTCTATTTAAAACTGGATGTAGCTCTTTGCTGGACCTCTGAAATGGTTTATTCCACATTCATTTTAATACTCTGCTGGAATTACATTAAACGGGGACGATGGCAAGAGAAACGCATATAATTTGTATATTTGTCGCAAAATAACTGTAACGAACAACCTATATGAAACAAGTAAACTTATTGCTTATGTCAGCAGCTATGACATTGGCTGCCTGCGGCGGGACAAAAGACGCAGGGCAAGCCGGAGCACCGCTTATCGAGCGGTCGGACATCAAGATTGAAGGCAAGCGCATGACTCCCGAAGCTCTCTGGGCCATGGGGCGTATCGGCGGTGTAGCCGTATCTCCCGATGAAAAGCAGATTGCTTACACGGTAGCTTACTACAGTGTGCCGGAGAACAAGAGTAACCGTGAAGTCTTTGTGATGAACACAGATGGAACAGGCAACCAACAAATCACCCATACCCCTTGGCAGGAGAACGAAGTGAACTGGATAAAAGGCGGCACTAAACTGGCGTTCCTTTCCAATGAAGGTGGCAGCAGCCAGTTGTGGGAAATGAACCCGGACGGTAGCGGACGCAAGCAATTAACGCAATATGATGGTGATATCGAAGGTTATTCTTTCTCCCCCGACGGCAAGAAGTTACTTTTCATTGCACAAGTGAAAACCAAACAAAGTACCGCGGATAAGTATCCCGATCTGCCTAAAGCAACGGGTATCATCGTTACTGACCTGATGTACAAACACTGGGATGAATGGGTAACCGGTGCTCCACATCCTTTTGTAGCCGATTTTGATGGAAACAGTATCAGTAATATAAAAGATATACTGGAAGGAGAACCTTATGAAAGCCCGATGAGACCTTGGGGTGGCATCGAGCAACTGGCATGGAGTCCTGCCGGAGACAAGGTGGCATATACTTGCCGTAAAAAGACCGGTCTGGCTTATGCTATCTCCACCAACTCGGATATTTACATCTATGATCTTGCAACTAAGAAGACAGACAATATCACCGAAGCAAACAAAGGTTACGACACGAATCCTCAATACTCTCCCGATGGTAAATACATTGCTTGGCAGAGCATGGAACGTGACGGTTATGAAGCAGATTTAAACCGCCTCTTCATTATGAATCTGGAAACAGGTGAGAAACGTTTCGTCAGCAAGGAATTTGAATCGAATGTAGATGGTTTCTTATGGAATAAGGACTCAAAGAGCATTTATTTCATTGGTGTCTGGCATGGTGAAACGCAGATTTATAATGTAGACCTTGCTGCCAATGATAAAGTTACACAGTTGACAGACGGCATGTATGACTATGCTTCCCTTGCCCTTGCAGAAGATAAAGTAATAGCTTTACGCCATTCTATGAGCATGGGCGATGAAATCTATGCCGTATCTGCTACCCGCAACGGTGATGCTTTTGCCGAGGCAAAGCAACTGACCTTCGAAAACAAGCAGATTTACGAGCAATTGGAAATGGGTAAGGTTGAAGCTCGCTGGATGAAAACTACAGATGGCAAACAGATGCTGACATGGGTAATCTATCCGCCGCAGTTTGACCCGAATAAGAAATACCCTACCCTCCTATTCTGTGAAGGTGGTCCGCAGAGCCCCGTAAGTCAGTTCTGGAGCTATCGTTGGAACTTCCAGATTATGGCTGCCAACGATTATATCATCGTAGCTCCCAACCGCCGCGGTCTTCCGGGCTTCGGAGTAGAATGGAATGAGGCTATCAGTGGTGATTACGGTGGTCAGTGTATGAAGGATTATTTCACAGCTATCGACGAAATGGCTAAAGAACCGTTTGTAGACAAAGCCCGTCTCGGTTGTGTAGGCGCCAGCTTCGGCGGCTTCTCCGTTTATTGGCTTGCCGGACATCATGACAAGCGATTCAAAGCATTCATCGCACATGATGGTATCTTCAACATGGAAATGCAATATCTGGAAACTGAAGAAAAATGGTTTGCCAACTGGGACATGGGTGGCGCATACTGGGAAAAGCAGAATCCGGTGGCTCAACGCACATTCGCCAACTCTCCACACCAGTTTGTAGACAAATGGGATACACCTATCCTTTGTATTCATGGCGAAAAGGACTACCGCATTCTTGCCAACCAGGCAATGGCTGCTTTTGATGCTGCCGTAATGCGTGGCGTTCCTGCCGAACTGCTGATCTATCCGGACGAAAACCACTGGGTACTGAAACCTCAGAATGGTATCCTCTGGCAGCGCACATTCTTCGAATGGCTGGACAAATGGCTGAAATAAAAAAACAGACCATCTATTCGTTATGAATAGATGGTCTGTTTTTTATCTATGAAGTAATTCTTGCAATTCCCTGCACAGTCGCTGTTTCACCTCTCCCATCGGCACCTCCCGTTTCAGCTCCTGCTGAAGTGAAGTGACTCCCTTATCTATAAATCCACAAGGATGGATATAACTGAAATAGCGTAAATCTGTATTCACATTCAGTGCCAGCCCGTGCATGGTGACGAAATGGCTGCTACGCACACCAATGGCACATATCTTACGGGCACGTAGCGTATCCCCTTCCAGCCACACACCTGTTGCTTTCTCCAATCTTCCGGCAGTGATGCCATAAGAGGCACACACACGGATGACTGCTTCCTCCAGCAAGTGCACATACTCCTTCAGTCCAAGAGAAAATTCTTCAAGGTTCAGGATAGGATAACACACCAACTGCCCCGGCCCGTGATAGGTAATATCTCCGCCCCGGTCGATATGATAGAGCGTGGCTCCTATCTTCTGAAGCTGTTCTTCACTCAGCAACATATTTCCTTCTTTACCGCTACGGCCTAAAGTATAAACGTGCGGATGTTCACACAAAATAATGTGATTTTCATACTCCTCCCCCGCCTGCTTGGCGCGAACAAGAGCATCAAACCACTCCGTCTGCCGGATCCATGCATCAGCATACGGAATGATATTCCAATCTATGACATTCAGTTTCATGCCGACAAAGTTAAGATTTTAGGGATAAAATCGTATATTTGCCGACAGCAAAATGAAAAAAGATGAAACATAACTTCCCACAAGTAGATTTGCCGGTCGAAATGCTGGCATGGAGAGATGTTACAGAAGATATTCTGAATCTCTATCGCCAGTCGTGTCGATTGAAGGCTTGCATTTTCGCATTATGCACCGAAGGAACTATCAAGGCATCCATCAATCTGATGGAATATGAAATCAAAAAGAATGATTTGATTATCCTGATGCCGGGCACTATCATACAGCTCAATGAACAAAAAGAAAAAGTCCGGCTCTGCTTTGCAGGATTTTCCGCCCACTGTGTCAATGGCATCAATCTGCTACAAGCTACTATGGGTTCATTCTCCAAAATATGGGACAATCCGATTGTCAATGTGAGCGATACCATAGCCTCTTATTTTGTAGATTACTTCGCATTACTGACCCGGATATCTATCTCTCACCCCACCAGTACAGCAATGGCACAAAGCGTACTTCACAGCATTTTGCTGGGAATTAATACCCTCTATGCCCGTCGTCCGCAAAACATTCTTGCCAAAAGCCGTAAGGAGGAGATTTGCCATAAATTCGTGCAACTGGTTATTGAAAACTATATGACGGAACGGCGTGCCCAATTCTATGCCGACAAACTGGGAATCTCCCTGCAGCACCTCAGCACTACCGTAAAACAAGTAACTGGAAGGAATGTGCTTGATATCATTTCACATGTAGTCATCATCGACGTCAAGGCACGGTTGAAATCTACAGATATGACTATCCAGGAGATAGCCTATTCACTGAACTTCCCCAGTGCCTCTTTCTTTGGAAAGTACTTCAAGAGGCACATGGGGATGAGTCCGTTGGAATATAGAAATAGTTAGTATCTCAGTCGAAGGCTGTTCAATACCACCGATACACTGGAGAACGCCATAGCGGCACTTGCCAGCATAGGGTTCAGCAACAATCCGTTGATGGGATAAAGCAGTCCTGCTGCAATAGGAATGCCTATCAGGTTATAGATAAATGCCCAAAACAGATTCTGATGAATCAAACGTACAGTTTGCCGGGAGAGGTTGAATGCTTTCGGCAATAGTAATAGGTCCGAAGTCATGAGGGTTACCATCGCTACATCCATAGCAATATCAGTTCCTTTACCCATGGCAATGCTGACATCGGCACAAGCCAAAGCCTGTGAGTCATTGATGCCATCGCCTACCATCGCCACCGTCTTTCCTTGAAGCTGGAGCTGACGGACAAACTCTTCCTTGTCATCTGGCATAGCATCAGAAATGTATTGGATATTACCCAAGCGTGCGGCAACAGAAGAAGCAGTACGTTCTCCGTCTCCCGTCAGCATATATACATCAATACCCTGAGTACGAAGTTCGCGGACAGCTTCAACGGAAGTAGCTTTTATCTGGTCCTTGATAGCTACAATGGCAAGCAGTTCATTCTTACGTCCAAAGTAAATGATACTGCAACCATCCGATTCATACTGGGCCAGCATCTCTCCCAATACATCAGTAAGAGCGGCATGATAATCTTTCAATAGCTTATGACTGCCTGCCCAATACTCAATACCCTGATAAGAGACTTTGATCCCTTTTCCGGTAATACTTTCAAAACTGTCCAAAGCTGCAGGTTCGATATGCTCCTGTTCTTGCAGAGCAGTCACAATAGCACCTGCCAACGGATGTTCGGATTTAAGTTCGGCAGCCAGAAGAACATCTTTATAGTGTTCCTCCTGCGGCTGTGCCCATAACCATCCGGTAACAGTGGGATGCCCTTCAGTCAATGTGCCGGTCTTATCCAACACTACCACATTCACCTTTCGCATCTGTTCCAACGCAACAGCATCTTTTATCAGAATATGATGATCGGCAGCTTTACCAATACCTACCATCAAAGCTGTAGGCGTGGCCAACCCCAATGCACAGGGACAAGCAATCACCAATACGGAAACCGCCGATAACATGGCATGGGAAAGCATATCTACACCACCGAAGAACATCCAGATAAAGAATGTCAGTACAGACAAGCCCAATACTACAGGAACAAAGATACCTGTCACCTTATCCACAATACGTTGTACGGGAGCTTTACTGCCCTGTGCTTCTTGCACCATACGGATAATACGCGCCAGCACCGTTTCACTACCCACTTTCTCGGCACGAATAATGAATGAACCTTTCTGATTGATGGTTCCAGCCAATACATGCGAACCGGTCTTCTTTTCTACCGGGATAGGTTCACCGCTGATCATACTTTCATCAACATAAGAATCACCCTCGGTCAAAAAGCCGTCAACGGGAATTTGCTCACCGGGACGTACGCTGACTAGGTCGTCAATTCTCAGCTGTTCCAAAGGAATATCCTCTTCCTTACCGTTGCGCACCACGCGGGCTATCTTGGGTTGTAATCCCATTAGTTTGCGGATGGCAGTAGAAGTGTTACCTTTGGCACGCTCTTCCATCAACTTACCTGTCAGTACAAAAGCGATAATAACCACAGCAGCTTCATAATAAACATGAGGCTCCAAGCCACGGCTATACCAGAAATCGGGGAAAAAGGTATTAAAAACGCTAAACAGAAAAGCAATGGATGTACTCAGTGCAACCAAGGTATCCATGTTACTGCGTCCCAGACGAGCCTGTTTCCAGGCACCGGTATAGAATGGTGTACCGAACAACACCAGTACTGGAATAGCCAATACCATCTGTATTTCATTAGAATAGGGTACATGCATAAAGACCATGGAAAGCAACAGCAGAGGAATAGCAAATAACCACGCTCCTATCACCCGCCCTTTCAGGCGGCGGTAACGCTTCTGTTGTTCTTCCTCCTGACGCTCTTCGGCATGTTCTTCCTCAATAATGAGGTCATAGCCCGCAGCCAGTACGGCAGCACGAATTTCTCCGGATGTCAGCTTATCCGTCTCATAGGAGACAGACAGTGTATTGGAAGCAAAGTTGACCGAAGCATCTGTAATGCCCACCAACTTGCGAACGGTCTTTTCTACGTTATTGGCGCATCCCGCACAATGCATGTTCAGTACGGGAAACGTCTGTTTCTTTAAATTAGCCATATATATTGTTTTTATGATTTATCAAAATTAGCTGATAATTGTACAAGAATGGGAGGAATGATAATATAACAGGCTGAAAGGCTTATATGCCTATTGCAAATTATCATTCAGCCCATACTCATACAGTAAATAACAATCTCTACAGGCTGTTTGTTCGACTACTTCTTATCCTCTTGCTTCGCCTCCTTAACGAACTCAGCTTCGTAGTTGAACTTCTTGAAACCAGCTTTCAGTTTGTCTACATTTGTCTTTTCAGCATCGTAGGTAATAGACACAGTTTTTGTTTTCAAGTCTGTAGAGAATTCTTTTACTCCTTTCTCAAATTTAATGTTGCTTTTCACTTTCCGCTCACAGTTTTCGCAATGCATCTGTGAAACTTTAAAAACAGCGGTACGGATATCTTTTGCCATCACTGCTGTTACACTCAATAAAGCTACTACGAGGGCAGCCATCACTCTTTTTGTTTTCATAAATATCTCCTTATTTTGAGTTTATATAAAATTAGATTTTAGTTTCTTGCAAGGTTAAACCTCAACCCGATATATGCCTTAGCACCATGCATCGGTCCCCACACCATGGTAGCATCGAAGTTCTCTCCCCATGGATTAGAGGCATCAATTATCGGATTCTTCTGCTTAAAGTTCGTCAGGTTCTCACCACCGACATAAATAGACCAGCGACGGAAATAACGCGTTACTTGGGCACTAAGTTGCTGAAAGCTTCCATAACGGCGTTCCCACGAAAGACTGCCGTCAGCAAGTTCGTAAGGATCGGGCATCCTTCCACCCCCATTCAACTGAAGGGTAGCATCAAACTGCCATAATCCCAGAGGTGTCTGATAGGAAGCTGTCAATAAGCCCTTATACTTTCCGGTCAGTGGTTTCTCCATTAGTTTACCATTGTAGGTGGTCTTCGCATCTGTCAGACGGTAGGCTGCCGTAAGGTTGAAACCTTTGAAAAACGGATAACTTACCTCTACCTGAAACACATGCGAGTAAGAACGTCCATCCAGATTATAAAAGGCCACTTCATGCGGATTGCTATCCATATCAACAACCACCTGTTTCAGAAAATCCGTATAGTAATACTCGGCATTCACATTCAGTGTCTTGCCAAAAACAGGAATGTAAGTAGATACACTCGCTCCGTAATTCCACGCTTCCTCTTGATCCAGATGAGGGGCAATCTTCATTTTACGGCTGCTTGCCAGAAGATAGTTATTCTCCGCCAATACATGATTGGTACGGTATCCCTTACCGGCAGACAAACGAAAATGCAGATACTCATTCGGATTATACTTGACGTGTGCACGCGGTGTAACAAAGAAACCATGTTCGCTGCTGTAATCTCCCCGGATACCGCCCATCAACATCAACTGATCATTCAGATTGAATGTATACTGGACATATGCTCCCGGAACAGACTCCTTCACAAATTTCTTCGTCAATCCGTCTTCTACCTGATTTGTCAGCCGGTAATGCTGATCGTAACCATCATAATTGAAACTTAATCCCGTGGAAAGACTATGCTGCTTGCTGAACTCCGTCTCAAAAAGCAACGAAGCATAGAAATTGCTTTGGTCCACATCATACAGTTTACGTCCGTAAGTGGCATCCTGATTATGCAAGGTTCCCTGCAGAATCAAAGCAAGATTCGTGTTCTTTTCTTTATCGAAAATATAAGCATTCTTGGTGAAGGCTTCGTAACGGTTTGTCTGAATGCCTATTTCATATAGATCATGAGTAGGTGTCTGTCCATGAGCAGTCTGACCACTGTTACGGGTTTCATGCAAAGCCTTTATACCTGCCTGAAATACATAATGATCGCCCATATACGCCCATCGGTTCCAGAAGTTGTACTGCTCCACACGCGGAATATCCACAAAACCATCATCATTGGAGTCATGAGATTTCGTCTCATTTTCATAATGTGCCAGTAAAGAAGTACTCCAGCGCTTCGAAAGCTTCACTGTAGCATCCGCATTAGCTTCATACCGGTTTGTGCTGCTGGCAAAAAGATTTGCCGACACCCAATCCGCTTCCGGCAACTGAGGTTTCTTGAATTCTACATTAATTTGTCCGGTTATAGACTCATAGCCATTCTTCACGGATGAACTTCCTTTACTGACCTGTATACTCTGCATCCACGGTCCCGGCACATATCCTAATCCATAAGGAGCGGCTGCCCCACGGAAATTCGGAATATTTTCAGTCATCATCTGTACATAAGTGCCGGAGAGCCCCAGTAATTTAATCTGTTTGGCCCCCGTGGCAGCATCCGAATAGCTTACATCGACGGAAGGGTTTGTCACAAAACTCTCGCCCAGATTACAGCAGGCTGCACGTGTCAGTTCGGCACTACTGATCATATCTTCGTTCATCACACTGGAACGTAACTTCATAGTACCCATTTTACGGGTTACAATATTCACTTCACCTAATTCCACTCCTTCACGAAGCACAATCTCAAGTTGCTGATTGCCCTTATCCACATGTACCGTATCATTTTCAAATCCGATAAAGCTAACTACAAGCATATGGCTACGGGCAGGTTTATGAATAGAGAAGTTACCGTCTTCATTAGTGGTTGCACCTTCGGTTGTATTCATCCAGAAAACATTTGCACCCGGAATGGGTTCTCCGGCAGTGTCTTTTACAACACCTGTCACTTGCGCCTGCAAGTTCAAGGTTATGGCGAGAAAAAGAAAAATATATAAAAATCTCATTATTCTTAAAGTTCTATTAGTTCTTGCAATCATTTTAAATGACCTGCACCGTATTCTCTCCCTATCCGGTCCGTACTTGTTCCGTATCTATACGCTTGGACTTGGTACGGACTTGGTATGGACTTGACACGGAGTTGGTATGGTTAGGGTACAGTACCGACCCATATTTGAAAGAAATGAAGGTCTTTCAAACGTACAGGAGCAGATTCACTCCATAATAAGGGAATTCTAAATGATGAGAACAGAATAAAGAGCCAGATACTGCCTCGAACTGTCAGGATGTGGAGGTACATTATAGAACACCTCTTCCAAATCACCCGTAGGCAAGGAGTACTGGAAATCCGGCAATGCTTCACAGAGAAGTTGAATAACAGGTACGGCTATAACAGGGCTTTCACACGAGTATTTCACAAGGTCTACCTTATAGAAAGTAGCCGTACAGCCTTCATCCTTGCAAGATTTTTCCGGATTATGATGAGATTTGTGGCATTTAGCACAACCATTGGTGCAGCATGCCTGCTCTGTGGCGCAACGTGCACAACAATAGTGGACAATAGAAACTCCGGCCCCTGCATACACAACCGTCAGGGACAATAATACTGCCAATATGTAACGAAGTCTCTTCATATCTGATGCAAAGATAGGTAGATAAAAGCATTTATGCCTATTATTTTTTCATTTTTTATATGTTCTATTCGTTTATATGTCCTATATTTGTCGATAGCGAACTGAAACCGAAATGTTGAATTTAACGAAGAAAGTCCAAATGAAAAAGCAATATGTCAGCCTACTTGTCATTCTACTTGCGGCAAGTGGCTTTTTATTTTCTTGTGGTAACACCATGAACAAAAACGCCGGTGCGTTGGAGTTCGACAGTATACAGGTAAATGAGACTGCCCACCTGTTCGGAGATACAGCAAAGCCCGGATGTAACATTACCATCAACTTTGCCTATGCCAGTAAATCGTCCGACGAGAAACTGAAAGATAGCCTCAATACCTATTTCCTTTCTGCCTGTTTCGGCGATAAGTACATGACGATGACACCCGAAGAGGCTGTGCAAGCTTATAAAGAAACCTATATTCAGGATTATCTGAAAGATCTGGAACCGATGTATGCCAAAGATGAAGCGGAAAAAGAAGATTCAGTATCCATAAGTGCCTGGTACTCCTATTACAAAGGTGTAGAAGGCCATGTGCAATATTACAAAAAGCATCTGCTGGTTTACCGCATTGACTACAATGAATTTACCGGAGGCGCCCATGGCATTTATATGTCCACTTTCCTCAATATGGACCTGCGTACTTTGAGTCCGATACGCCTGGACGATATTTTTGTAGGAGAATATCAGGAAACGCTCACTGACTTACTGTGGAACCAACTCATGGCAGATAACAAGGCCACTACACGCCAGGAAGTAGAAGAAATGGGATATACAAGCACCGGAGACCTGGAACCAACCGAGAACTTCTACCTGAGTGAAAAAGGAATCACTTTCTATTATAATATTTATGAAATCGCTCCCTATGTGATGGGACCGGTAGAAATCACTCTGCCTTATGAAATCATGTCGCATTTACTGAGCGATGATACAATGGTATTGAACGAAGTGAGAAACGAGAACTAAAATCATAAATAACAAGCATGGAAATCATTTTAAAGTACTTCCCGGACCTCACAGAGACGCAGAAGCAACAGTTCGCGGCCCTCTATGACCTCTATACAGACTGGAATGCAAAAATAAACGTCATATCACGCAAAGACATCGAGAACCTGTACGAACATCATGTACTCCATTCACTGGGTATAGCCAAGGTTACCCGCTTCGCACCCGGTACCCATATCATGGATCTGGGAACAGGAGGAGGCTTTCCCGGTATTCCTCTTGCTATCTTATTTCCTGAAGTGAAATTCCACCTTGTCGACAGTATTGGAAAGAAGGTGCGCGTAGCAACGGAAGTAGCCAACAGCATCGGACTGGAAAATGTCACTTTCCGCCATGCCCGGGCTGAGGAGGAAAAGCAGTTATTCGATTTCGTTGTAAGCCGTGCTGTAATGCCGCTTGCCGATTTACTGAAAATCATTCGTAAGAATATCACTCCCAAACAACAGAATGCTTTGCCTAACGGACTGATTTGTCTGAAAGGCGGCGAGTTGGCCAATGAGGCTATGCCTTTCAAGAACAAGACCGTGATGTATGATCTGAAAGACTATTTTGAGGAGGAATTCTTTGAAACGAAAAAAGTGGTTTATGTGACGCCTTAATCACAGAAATAATGACTAACATATACCTATCATGAAAATAAAAAGGTTTGAGTTTAATATGTTCCCCGTGAACTGCTACGTTCTGTGGGACGACACCCTTGAAGCTACCGTGATAGACCCCGGTTGCTATTATGAGGAGGAAAAACAAGCGTTGAAGAACTTCATCATCAAGAATGGACTGAACGTAAAACATCTCCTCAATACGCACCTGCATCTGGATCATATCTTTGGAAACGCTTTCATGGTTAAAGAATTCGGTCTGCAAGTAGAAGCCAATAAGGCCGATGAATTCTGGATTGATGAAGCTCCGAAACAAAGCCGCATGTTTGGCTTCCATTGGAACGAACTGCCTGCGCCGATAGGGCACTACCTGCATGATGGAGACATCATCAGTTTTGGGAATACAACACTAGAGGCTATTCACGTGCCGGGACACTCACCGGGAAGCCTTGTTTATTACTGCGCTGCAGACCACTGTATGTTCTCCGGAGACGTACTTTTCCAAGGTAGCATCGGGCGTGCCGACCTCACCGGCGGCAACTTCGACGAACTGAAAGAGCATATCTGCAGCCGCCTGTTCGTATTGCCCAATGAGACAATAGTCTATCCCGGACATGGTGCTCCGACTACCATCGGCATTGAAAAGGCAGAAAACCCATTCTTCAGATAAACTTAAATTAAATATAGATATGAAAAGCGACCTATTAGCTTGCCGCCACATCGGCATCAGCGAGAAAGACGAAGAGAAAATGCTCCAAAAAATAGGAGTCGGCAGTCTGGATGAGTTGATAGATAAGACCATCCCTGCAAACATTCGGCTGAAAGAACCGTTGGCACTCCCCGAGCCCATGACAGAATATGAGTTCGGCCGACACATCACCCGGTTGGCGTGCAAAAACAAACTTTACACTACGTATATCGGCCTCGGCTGGTACAATACTATCACCCCCGCCGTTATTCAACGGAATGTATTTGAAAATCCTGTATGGTATACCTCTTATACTCCTTACCAGACAGAAGTTTCACAGGGACGCCTCGAAGCGTTGATGAACTTCCAAACAGCTGTCTGCGACCTGACTGGTATGCCGCTCGCCAACTGCTCCCTGCTGGATGAAGCCACTGCTGCCGCCGAAGCTGTCACTATGATGTATGCCTTGCGTCCACGCGATATGCAGAAATCCGGTGCAAACGTCGTGTTTGTAGACGAAAGCGTTTTCCCGCAGACATTGGCAGTAATGACTACACGCGCCATCCCGCAAGGTATCCAAATACGCACAGGAAAATATTCCGAGATGGAAATGACATCGGATATTTTTGCCTGCATACTGCAATATCCCAATGCAAGTGGAAATGTGGAAGATTACCGCACTTTTGTAGAAAAAGCTCATGCCGCCAACTGCAAAGTAGCTGTAGCCGCCGATATTCTGAGCCTTGCCCTGCTCACACCTCCGGGAGAATGGGGAGCTGACGTTGTATTCGGTACTACGCAACGACTTGGCACACCGATGTTCTATGGCGGACCGTCTGCCGGTTATTTCGCTACGCGTGACGAGTACAAACGTAACATTCCGGGACGTATCATTGGCTGGTCAAAAGACAAATACGGAAAGTTGTGTTATCGTATGGCCCTGCAAACCCGTGAGCAACATATCAAACGTGAAAAAGCCACTTCAAATATCTGTACCGCACAAGCGTTGCTGGCAACGATGGCAGGTTTCTATGCCGTATATCATGGACCGGAAGGCATTCGCACCATCGCCGAACGCATTCACAGCATTGCAGCATATCTCGAAAAGAACATCAACAAACTGGGATACAAACAAGTGAACGAGCAATACTTCGACACCCTACGTTTTGTATTGCCTGATACTGTATCTGCACAACAGATACGTACCATTGCACTAAGTAAGGAAGTCAACCTACGCTATTTTGATAATGGCGACGTAGGTATGAGCATCGATGAAACCACTGATGTAGCTGCTACCAATATACTACACTCTATCTTTGCCATTGCAGCCGGAAAGGATTGGACAAAGGCAGAAGATATTCCCGTAAACAGCACTATCAATAAAACCCTGAAACGTCAGAGTCCTTATCTGACGCATGAGGTATTCAATAAATATCATACGGAAACAGAGATGATGCGTTATATCAAACACCTCGACCGTATGGATATTTCCCTTGCACATTCCATGATTTCCCTTGGTTCCTGCACCATGAAGTTGAATGCAGCCGCAGAAATGCTACCTCTCAGTCGCCCCGAGTTTATGTGTATGCACCCACTTGTTCCCGAAGACCAGGCTGAAGGGTATCGTGAACTGATAAATAATCTTAGTGAAGAACTGAGAATCATTACAGGTTTTGCCAGTGTCAGTCTGCAACCGAATTCCGGTGCGGCAGGTGAGTACGCAGGTCTCCGCGTGATCCGTGCTTATCTGGAAAACATCGGGCAGGGACATCGGAACAAGGTGCTGATTCCTGCTTCGGCTCACGGAACCAATCCCGCATCAGCCATCCAGGCTGGTTTCACTACCGTGACTTGCGCTTGTGACGATCAGGGTAATGTAGACATGAACGACCTGCGTGCTAAAGCAGAAGAGAATAAAGAGGAGCTTGCCGCATTGATGATTACCTATCCTTCCACACACGGTATTTTTGAAACTGAAATTGTCGAAATCTGCCGCATCATCCACGATTGTGGTGCACAAGTATATATGGACGGTGCAAATATGAATGCACAGGTAGGTCTGACAAACCCCGGTTCTATTGGTGCCGACGTTTGCCACCTGAACCTGCACAAGACTTTTGCCTCTCCTCACGGTGGTGGTGGTCCGGGTGTAGGTCCTATCTGCGTAGCGGAACATCTGGTTCCATTCCTGCCAGGACATCCGTTATTCGGTAATCCTGTTAATGCTGTGTCTGCCGCTCCTTTCGGTAGTGCAGGTATCCTGCCTATTACTTACGGATATATCCGTATGATGGGTACGGAAGGACTGACACGTGCAACAAAAATTGCAATCCTCAGTGCCAATTATCTGGCAGCCTGTCTGAAAGATACGTATGGTATTGTATACCGTGGAGCTACGGGATTCGTAGGCCATGAAATGATATTGGAATGCCGTAAGGTACATGAAGAAACTGGTATCAGCGAAAATGACATAGCCAAACGATTGATGGATTATGGGTATCATGCTCCTACCCTCTCCTTCCCTGTTCACGGCACGCTGATGATAGAGCCTACGGAAAGTGAAAGCCTCAGCGAACTGGATAATTTCGTAAATGTAATGCTAAACATCTGGGAAGAAATTCAGGAAGTGAAAGAAGGCAAAGCAGATAAGGAAGACAATGTATTGGTGAATGCTCCGCATCCTGAATACGAAGTGGTTGCCAATAATTGGGAACATAGTTATACTCGCGAAAAGGCTGCCTATCCGATAGAGAGCGTACGCGAAAATAAATTCTGGATAAATGTAGCGCGTGTAGATAATACGCTGGGCGACCGCAAGCTGTTGCCAACGTGCTACGGGTGCTTCTAAGGTATCATCCACCAATAAAAAGACTCAACTCTCATAATAGTATGTCCCGTTTTGCCCCCCTTCTAATCCGCCAGTCTTACCCTGACGGATAGAAGAAGGCAGCGGGATTTTCTTTTACCCGGAAGAACAGACTCCTATTTTCATCCACCCAAAATTTGCATTCTACCCGAAAACGTCTACCTTTGCGAGGCGTTTTTTAATGTTCTGCTTATCCATCTCACCCAATGAATACAACCCGAAACAGAAAAAATAACGGACTTTTCTACACTAAAGGAGAAGAAAGAATAAATACACTGTCACATGCCGCAGGCATTCTGATGGGTATTATCGTGGGCACACTGTTTTTCATAAAAAGCGACGGAGAATTTTGGGCAACGTTCGGCATCTGCCTCTACTTGTTCGGCATGCTGGGTTCTTACATCTTCTCTACCCTTTATCACGCACTGAGATATCATAATCCCTGGAAAAAACGATTACGGAATTGGGATCACGCAGCTATCTACTGGCATATTGCAGGTAGTTATTCGCCCGTCACACTAATTGCACTGCGAAGTGAAGGTGCCTGGGGATGGGGCTTGTTCGGATTCGTATGGCTATGCGCCATTATCGGTACCATTGTGAGTTTCCGCAAAATGGAGGAACACAGCAATGTGGAAACCATTTGTTTCATTGTCATGGGCTTGTCCGTACTGGTTGCTTTCAAACCACTATATGCCGTTGCCGAAGGAACTTGTTACTGGATGATCGCCGAAGGTGTATGCTACATCACCGGGGCCGTATTTTACTCTTTCCGACAGCGATATATGCATTCCGTTTTTCACTTCTTTGTACTGGCAGGCTCAGCATGTCACATGGTGGCGGTATGGCTGATTCTATAAAATAATATGCTAAAACATATTAATTAAAGTCTCTATTCCTTGCTTTTCTCACCAGCATCATTTACGTTTGCAGTGTTGTACATCAGTACAACACCAAAGAAGTTATGATAAAGATAGAGAATGTAAACTACGGATATAAGTCTAAACAACCTATTTTCAACGATATATCTTTGGAAGTAGGTAGTGGAATATACGGATTATTGGGAGAAAATGGGGTAGGAAAAACCACACTGATGCATCTCATCTGCGGACTTCTTTTCCCATGGAAAGGTGAGTGTAAAATCGATAATTGTAATTCTGCCCAAAGAAGTCCGGAATTACTGAGCCACTACTTCTTTCTGCCGGAAGAGATGCAGATGCCCACTGAAAGCATTTATCAGTTTGCCGCCCATCATTCAGTTTTCTATCCTCATTTCAGTCGAAAAGAATTTGAGCAGAACCTGGAAGAATTACACATTGACGGAAAACAGAAACTGTCTACTGTCTCCTACGGACAGCAGAAGAAAGCAATGTTGGCCTATGCCTTAGCCCTGCATACTCCCCTCACCCTGCTTGATGAACCTACCAACGGACTGGACATCACTTCCCGGCAGACTTTGAAGCGCATTATCAGTCGTAGTGTGGATGATGAAAGCACCTTGCTCATCTCTACCCATCAAGCACATGATTTTGAGAATCTACTGGATCATCTGATTATCCTTGGCGAAGGGGAAATCTTATTAAACCACTCACTGGACGAAATCAGTGAACGGTTACTCTTCGTCCGGACGGCATCCTTACCCGAAGATAGTCTTTATAGCGAACAAGACTTGCACGGCTATTTCTCCATCTTATCCAATGAAGAAGGAGAAGAGAATACAACAGATATTGAATTACTGTATAAGGCAATGCTGCAAGAACCGGAAAGAATTAAAATGATATGGAACGAATAAATGATAAGAAGAAATTATGAATGCAACCTTTAATCTGAAACGTTTCTTCCTATTGGAGAATTATAAGAAGCAAGAAACCGGAAAACACTTGTTATGGAGCGCAGGTATTGTTCTGGGAATTTGCCTTCTTTGTATGATGTACGACATAAATAAAGGGATGAGTTATTACACCGAACACACGCAAGCCAATAGCTTTTGCCGTTACATCTTGTGGTTTCTCTGCATCGCTCCTTGTCTGCTGGAACCAAGTATTACCAAGCACAATTCCACCCTTTACTTGTTGTTGCCCGCTTCCGCTTTTGAAAAGTTCCTTCACTTGTGGATAAAGTATATACTCATACTTCCCATATTTTGTACGCTACTAATATTAGGAATCAAAGCAATACTTATTTTATCGGGTACCGACTATCTGTCACATTTTGGTAATCACATTGAACTTCATATTATTCAAAACGACCAGATTCTGACATATAGCCTGCTGCAAGGTACCTTCTTTATTGGTTGTATAGCCTTCAAACAGCAAAAACTGATAAATTCTTTTATAGTCTTATGCGCCTGCTTCATAGCCTTCTTTGGAATCATACTTTCCATAAGTTTATGGGAACCTGCCGACAGCCACGGATACTGGATAGCAAACATATCCTATCCGATATATAACTTTCCAATGAACAGTACGGGAGAAGCCATCATTGCTTTTTGCAATTATGCCACTCCACTCTTATTCCTCATCGGAACATGGGTCTCGGGTTACTTCCTGCTCAAAGAAAAACAATTGTAAGCCATGGAGTTTAAAACCAATAAACCTATATACCAACAGATTGTGGACTTCTGTTTCAGCAAGATACTGACCCGGGAGTGGCAAGCGGAAGAACGGGTAGTCTCGGTTAGGGAACTCTCCGCACTGCTTGCCGTGAACTCACGCACCGTAATGAAGGCTTATGAATATCTACAGGCGGAAGACATTATTTATTCGGAGCGGGGCATGGGATTTTATCTGGCAAAAGATGCGGTAAAGAAGGTGATGAAAATACAAAAGAAAGAATTCTTCGATAACCAACTGGCCGATGTATTCCTAAACATGGAGTTACTCGGCATCAGCATAGATGAAGTGATAGAACGATATAATAAACTTAAAAATAGCAGTTCATGAAGAGAAACGCAAAGATTGCATTATGGATTACCTTCGGACTCCTCTTCGTGCTCATCATAGTTAAAGTTTTTACTCTGGTGTACGAACTGAATTCTGCTGTACAATCCCAACTTTCATAGTCTCGACGCCGAAAGTATAAACATCTGAAATACAAATTATAAAATCTTCCCTGACAGGGAGGAGTGTCTTTTACATCTCTAATCAAACAGTAATCTACTAACAGTAACGAATATGAAAACAAAACTATTTTTACTACTGACCGTCCTCTCCGTACTCAGTATGCAGGCGCAGAACCTTACAATCAAAGGACGTGTTACGGACGCTTCTCAGGAGGCCATCATAGCCGCTAATGTATCGTTATGGGGCACGGACTCTACTCTGATAACAGGAGTGACTTCGGATACTCAGGGCAGGTTTGCTCTCAACAAGATCAAAGCAGGAAACTACCGCCTGTCGGTTTCTTTCATAGGCTATCGAAGTGAAATACTTCTCTTGAATCTAAACAAGAACCTTGACCTGGGGGATGTCTTTCTGGAAGAAGATGCCGTAAGCCTGGGAGAAGTAACCGTATCGGCCAGTAATGTGCTGCAAAAGGTAGACAGACAAATTATCCTGCCCACCGAGAGTCAACTGAAACGTTCATTCGGTGCTTACGACTTATTGGATAATCTGGGAATCGCTCGCCTGCAGGTAGATAAATTCACCAACAGCATGAGCATCAGTGGCGGTGGAGCTGTACAAACTCGCATCAACGGAATCAAAGTAACAGATAAGGAAATAGCAGCCGTCAGAGCCAAAGATGTACTGCGCGTGGAATTTATTGAAGACCCCGGCAAACAATACAGTGACGACGAACTGGGTGCTGTAGTCAATATAATCTTACGTCGCCGGGAAACAGGCGGTGTGGTAAATTTCCAACTTTCCGATTCGCCGCATACCCTATGGGGAGAGAATTTCCTAAGTGCAAAGTTCAACTATAAGAACTCCGAATGGGGTATAGATTACTTCAACAAAAACGGCAAGTATCATAGCCGACTGGAATCACACGAAACTTTCTATCTGGGCGACCGTACCATAGACCGTATCAAGCAAGGCATTGAAGATGAATCTCCCGCACTCAGCTTCATCAACAACCTGAACCTGACCTACAATCTGACAAAGACCGACAAATATGTTTTCAATGCTATCTTCCGCAACAACCTGTTTAATGCTCCTTATCAGAATGAGTTGAACAAAATGTGGGCAGTAGGCAGTACAGACCATATATATTCGTATGTCAATAATCATTCATCCAGTTATTCCCCGGCACTCGATCTTTACTTTCAGCATACCCTACCCCATCAGCAGAGCATTCAGATGAATGTGACAGGAACGCTGATCCATACCAAAAACAACCGGAAATACAAAGAATATAAGGATGAGAATGCCCCACTGGCAGATATCCTTACACTGGTGGATGGTGACAAGCGTTCCGTTATCGGTGAAGCAATTTATGAAAAAAGTTTCGAAAACGTGAAGCTGAGCGGCGGTGCCCGCCATTATCAGATGCGAACAGAAAACGAGTACAAAGGTTCCAATCCTACTACATCGAAGATGGATCAATCGCAAACCTCTGCTTTCCTTGAAGTGCAGGGTAAAGTAAAAGATTTCAGCTATGCAGGTAGTGTGGGTATGACGCGTGCCTGGTTTAAGGAAAGTGATGAAGATCATGCTTACTATACTTTTACGCCTACCGTACGGTTGAGTTATAATCTAAAAAAAGCAGGTTTCTTGCGTTATCGTTTCAATATCAGTCCGGCCATTCCGTCACTCGGATCACTGACAGATGTGGAACAGGCCATAGATACCATACAAATCGTACGTGGTAACCCGTTATTGAAAACGTACCAGCAGTTTACGAACTCACTGTCGTACAGCTATTCCAAAAAACAATTCAACGCTAACTTAAGCATACGCCATCAATATTACGACAATCCCATTATGGAGAGTATTTTCGTAGAAGATGGTAAGTTAATATTAAAAGACGAGAATCAACGCTCATTCCAGAACTTGAATGCAGAGTTGATGATTGGGATAAATGGTACGACACTGTTCGGGTTGAAAGACTTCCTGACACTCTATGCCTCGGGAGGATATACCCGTAGCTGGTCGGCAGGCTTGGATTACAGCCACACATACGATCAGTTCTATTACAGTCTGATGGCGCAACTACAATATAAGGGATTCTCTTTACTCGGACAGTTCAGAAAAGTACAGGATAGTTTCTTCGGAGAGACGATTAAAAAGAATGAAAACCAAACGGCACTCATGGCTATGTATACCAAACAGAACTTTCAGGCAGGGTTTGGTGTTATGTTTCCCTTTACCAACAATTATAAAGTAGGAAAAGAACGTATCAGTGAAGTAGCTCCCTTCCGTTCGGAAACCTTTGTAAAGGAAACAGGACAGATGTTTGTACTCCGGATAGGTTATACTTTTGAATTCGGCAGAAAACATAAAGCCGGAAACAAGGGATTAAATAACAGTGATACGGATAGTGGTATCATCAATATGGAAAGATAATAAAATAAAAAAGTCCAAAGGGCGAGGTGGCAGGATTATACAAAATTGCTTCATGTATAGTTCATTAATTACCTGACTGCTGCCTCCCCTGCGGACATTTTCTATTTATAAATGAGAAAGATATATTCTTTCTTCATTGCGATTCCTTTTCATCCTTATTTCATTGGCAGTTTCAAATAATGAAACCATTTGTTTCTCGATGTGAAACTATTTGTTCCAAGTAATGAAACTGTTTGTTTCTCGGCATGAAACATTTTGTTTCAATAGGTGAAACCATTTGTTTCAAGCCATGAAACAAATCCTAAGATAGGAAATCAGCCTGATAATTCAGAAAAAGAAAGTTCAGTATCACTTAATGATCGTCACAGTACCTTCTGCCAGTTGCCTCTCCTTTGCCGGGGCAGTAGCAGCATAGCCCAAAGCAGCACAACCATATACACGGTGATTTTCGGGAATACCCAGCTTCGTCAGGAAAGCACGGACATCCGGATCATCACAAGTCTGCCCCAATTGATTGATCCAGCAAGAGCCTATACCAAGAGACTTGGCGGACAGGAAGATATTCTGCATGGCACAAGCACAATCCATAGCTGCCCACCACTGCGTCGGTTCATTAGATACGATAACAAGTGTGGGCGCATGATAATAACAGCAATAAGTTTGGCTCTGTCCACGCTCCTGTAGACGAGGCTCGTCACTTTTAGCAAAAGCACCTTTAATCTTCTCATTCAGTTCTTCCAATACCGCGGCATTCTGAATAGCCGTGAAATGCCAGGTCTGATAATTCATACCACTGGGGGCATAGGTCGCCACTTCCAGAATAGTATTCAAATCTTCTTGAGATATCTGCTGTTCCGTATAAGCGCGTATGCTACGACGCGACTTGATGGTCTTTAAAACTTCATTCATACTTGTTATTTTTTTGTCAATCCAATCTTTACATTCAGTTTGAAATAATATACACCATTCTCTTTTTCCAGAAAGCCGTACTTATCCTTATCTACCGAACCTTTCTCTAAACGGGTATTCAGATAAAGGAAATCGGCAAATGTCCGGCGCTCCGATTTATGATAGCAAAGCACTTCTCCTTCTGCATCCACCAGCAGAATACCTTCCACGGCGGAATCCGTACCACTATAAATCTTTGCCGGACGCATGCCAAGAACCAGTGCCAACAGGAACTGTTTCATTTTAAACTCATAGAAACCATGTTTATTTATCAGCTCATCCTTTATCTTCAAAGGATTGATTTCTTTGATACGTTCCGTCAACTCGCTGATACGGGCTATGCCATCGAGATGCATCATACGCACCATTTCAGCCAGCATACGAGGAAAATGCAAATCAATCATCAGCAAATTACAACGGAATACACGGTCGGCTACGTCAGAGTATTTCAACACCCCACCCAGACGCTCAATCATCAGCATGCGTTCGGTAACTTCTGTGGGAGACTCCGGCAAGGCATTCACCTTATTCACCGTAGGCGTTGCAAATTTAATACCCGACTGTTCCAGCTTCAGGTTCGCCGTACGCCCGCCGTCCAGCAATGGATTCATCGAACTAAGACGGCAACGGACATTAAAGCCTGTCAACGGAGCCTCGGGATGCCAGAAAGCTACTGAGAAATCCGTACGGTCTTCCGTCTTCGCTTCCAGGTCGTAGATATTGACCGCATCCAGAAATGCTTCCAATTCCTCAGGGACTTCAATGGCGTCGGAACCGCTGGTAGTCTTCAATAATTCAAGAATAAACCCGGCAGCTCCGCCAAAATCTTCACGGGGAATGAGCTGTTCTTCCTTATCAGTTGTAGTAAATGTACCTTCTTTCTCTAATACACCACTAACTATACGGACATTATCCGACTCTATGTAATAACGACGTGTACCGTCGTGTTCCTCTCTCTGTATCAGTGCAATAGGCCAGTATTTCGTTTCATCCTTCCGGGCTTGCGGTGTACCCAGTGAAACTTTCCCGTCTGCCAGAAGGCGAAAGAATGTATAGAGTTCGCCCAACTCACGTTTTGTTGCTTCAAATGCCATAATAAATTGTTTTTTTCCTAATTAACAAGTGTGCAAAGATAATGCAAATCGAAGGTAGAACTTTCATGCTGGCATGAAAAAGTTATGCAGAGACGCAGCTTATTTTATTTAAAGATAAGGAAATCCTCCAAAAGAAAGTGAATAAACAAACTATTTCCATGTAGAAGCGTTCTACTTGAAACATCAAATATTAAATTTTCGATAACATGAAAAATGAAGAAAATATGGTAGCCATTACAGCTACCCCCAATGGACCTTTTATTGTAGAAGGTAATTTTAAACTGATAGACAGAGAAGGGAAAACAGAAATACGAACAGGCAGGATTGCCTTATGCCGATGCGGAAAGTCCTATAAACAACCCTTTTGCGACGGTACTCACCGAAAAATCCATTATAATGATTTATCTTTGAAATAAACGTACTGGAGCACCTGGAAGCCGGAGACATTACACTTCCTCGAAGCGTAATGTTTCTACTTTTTCCAGACGCGCCCTCAACTTCGGCATCATCGACTTCCGGATGCGAAGTGTCATACGGCAATCCATATCATACGACTGTTCCAGAATTTCCGGTTCTTCTTCCTTTACGATACGCATTACATCATTCATAAAGGGATATTCAAACAAGAAGGTCACCGCTTCGTCCACCGTTTTCTCTATCACTTCGGCAGCAGCTATCGCCTCGGCAGCAGCAGCTTTATAAGCAACAATCAGTCCGCTTGTTCCCAACTTTATGCCGCCGAAATAGCGGACAACGATTATCAGTATATCCGTCAGTTCATTGGAGTTTATCTGTCCCAGGATCGGCTTCCCAGCCGTACCGGAAGGTTCTCCGTTATCATTGGCGCGGAAATCTTTACGTTCGGCCCCCAGCATATAGGCGTAGCAGACGTGGCGGGCATCATAATATTTCTTCTGATAAACTTCCAGATGCGATTTTACCTCATCGACAGTACGCACGGGCAAAGCGATAGCAATGAACTTACTGCGCTTCTCAGTGTAAGTCCCTTCGGAAGGGGAGCTTATGGTTTTGTAGGTATCTTCACTCATGCTGCAAAGATAGTATTTTTGTTTTAGTTACAATTTAATCTCACACAAGATCATTTAAAGTTCAAACGTAAAAAGTAGATTTTAGCAAAATATTTTCTGAATATCAGCTCTCTTTATTACTTTTGTAACTTCTGATAAGAATATTTATCAGAAGTTACACTTGTTGGAACATGAAACCAGAAGAGAAGGCACGAATAAAAATAGACCAAATGTTTATTGACGCAGGATGGGCTGTTGTTGATCGTAATCATTACGCCCCCAACATTACAGCAGTTGCGATCAAAGAAGGTCTGCTAAAAGGTAATTTGGAAGCTGATTATTTTCTGTTTATCAACGGAAAGGCAGTCGGTATATTAGAAGCCAAACGAGAAGAAGTGGATGTCTCCAATAATACTGTATGCGAGCAGGCTGCACTATATGCACGTAGTGTTCCTAATTGTTACCAAGCTTATATGAAACCACTCCCTTTGATTTATCAATCGAATGGAAACGTTGTGCAATTTAAGGATTATCGCAACGCAGATTCCGACTATCTGGAATTAAACCGCATACATACCCCCAAAGAGATTGTAAGGATGCTGGGTATAAAAGACTTCTATGCAGGACTTCCCGTCTTGCGTAAAAAAGGACTGCGCGATTGCCAATACGAAGCCATTACCGAATTAGAGAAAAGTTTTCGCTCAGGGCAAAACAAAGCTTTAATGGTGTTGGCCACAGGCGCAGGAAAAACCTACACGGCTTGTCTTGCAGCATACCGATTCCTAGCCTACACTCCGATGAAACGAATACTGTTTCTGGTGGACAGAAATAACTTGGGGAAACAAGCCGAAGGAGAGTTTGGCAGGTTTCGTCTTACAGAGAACGGTGACCCTTTCAATACTATTTTTACCGTCAATAGAATACGTTCTTCTAAAGTTCCACAGGATAGCAATGTAGTAATTTCTACCATCCAACGCTTGTTCTCACTTTTGAAAGGAGAAGATATAGAAGATACGGATAATGATGAAGAATACGATGACACCAAAGAAATAGAATTTCCAACGAACCCGAATCTACCTCCTGAATTCTTTGATATGATCATCATAGACGAATGCCATCGTTCCATTTACGGGAACTGGAAGAAAGTTCTGGATTACTTCAATACGGCAAAGTTGGTGGGGCTTACCGCCACTCCAGTTCCGGAAACGAAAGCATTTTTCAACAGTAATACCATTGTGAACTATACGCTCGAACAATCCATCGTGGATGGAGTGAATGTGGATTGCCGGGTTTATCGCATCAAGACGAGGGCAACGGAAGAAGGTGGTGCCATCCTGGAGGGCGACAAGTTGAAACGGGCCACTGTTTATACAGGTAAAGTTGAAAACATCAGCAATAAAGAGGCCAAAAACTATACGAAGGAAGAGTTAAACCGAAGCATCATCAATCCGGCTCAAATCAAGCTGGTACTTGAAACATATCGTAATGCGGTCTATTCAGAAATGTTTAATGAGCCTCAGCGAGAGCCAGACATGAACTATCTGCCCAAAACGCTGATATTCGCCCTTAACGAAAATCATGCGACAAACATCGTACGTATTGCGAAAGAGGTGTTCGGACATGAAAACGATGACACTTTTGTACAGAAGATAACCTATTCATCGGGAGACAGCAACGAGTTGATACGCCAGTTTCGGGTGAATAGGGAATTTCGCATTGCGGTGACTTGCACGTTGGTTGCCACAGGTACAGATGTAAAACCGCTTGAAGTGCTTCTCTTTATGCGCGATGTGGCTTCCGAACCTCTCTACATTCAAATGAAAGGACGTGGTGTTCGTACTATCGGTGACGAACAGTTGCGCAATGTCACTCCTAATGCTTTTAGCAAAGACTGCTTCTTCTTGGTGGATGCAGTTGGAGTAACGGAACATGATAAAAAAATCACTCCTCCGTCAGACGGCCCAACGACCAAACTGATTACTTTCAAAGAATTGCTGGAGCGTATCACTCACGGCAACTTAACCGATGACAATTTGCGCTTATTGGCTGCCCGGCTTTCACGTCTCTATAATAAAAGCGACCAATCCCAGCGGAATAAGTTCATCGAATTAGCTCACGCAGATATGAAAGATATATCGGGTAATATTTACACTGCAATAGAACAGGATTCACTGCCTCCATACGTGGATATAAACAAGCCTAACAACGAGCGAAAAGGATTGGTAGTCAATATTGCGAACTATCCGGAAGCCCGTGAATATCTGCTTATACTCAATGCCGGTTTCGTGGATACGCTACAACCGGGAGAGGATACTTTGATTTCAAAAGGCTTTTCTATAGAAGAAGCTCAAATTACCACCTCTGCCTTTGAGCAATATTGCGAGGAACATAAAGACGAAGTGGAAGCTTTGCGACTTATTTACAACAATAATGGGAGCCCGATTACCTACTCGCTCCTAAAGGATTTGGAAAACAGGTTGAAGATGGCGAATAATAGATTCAGCCAATCACAATTATGGAATTCCTACACCATCGTTCATCCAAAGCACGTCAAGACCCGTTCTACCAAAGAAGAAAAGGATGCATTGACTAATATTATTCAGTTGGTACGTTTCGCCTTCCATCAGATAGACCAATTGGAAAGCCTTTATCCGGCAGCCCAGCAACGGTTTAACCTTTGGTATGGGCAGACACAACGAAATATCACGGAGAAACAGATTGAAATTATCCGGCAAGTTGTGAACTATATAGCTTCAAACGGAGCTTGCAGCATTAAAGACATCCGGGAAGATGACAAAACTCGTGCAGCCCAGCTGATTCGTGCATTTGGCGGAGTCGCTACTGCTGACGAAGCTTTGGTGTCACTCTCTAAATTTATTATTTATAGAAAAATAGCATAATAATGGCAAAAAGAACAATCAATACAGAAGCCTCATTAACCAAAAAAGTCTGGACTTTAGCCACCACCCTTGCCGGACAAGGCATCGGATTTACTGACTATATCACACAATTGACCTATCTCCTCTTTTTAAAGATGGATGAGGAAAATGTGGAAACTTTTGGTGAAAAGTCAGCCATTCCTGAAGGTTATCGCTGGAATGACCTAATAGCACTTGAAGGACTTGATCTGACTAAACAGTATGAAGACACTCTCAAAAAGTTAAGTGAAGAAGAAAATCTGATAGGTACGATTTTCACCAAGGCGCAGAATAAGATAGATAAGCCTGTTTATCTGAAAAAGGTGATTTCGCTGATAAATGAGAATCAATGGCTCTTGATGGATGGAGACGTAAAAGGGGCAATCTATGAAAGCATTTTAGAGAAGAATGGACAAGACAAGAAAAGTGGTGCCGGACAGTACTTTACGCCTCGCTCTCTGATACAGACGATGGTAGATGTAACTCACCCGAAGATTACTGAAACTGTTTGCGACCCTGCTTGTGGGACAGGTGGCTTCCTTTTGGCTGCATATGACTATATGAAAGAGCAATCACAAGATAAAGACAAGCGCAATTTTCTTAAAGATAAGGCCCTTCACGGTTTTGACAACACAGCGCTTGTGGTCACATTGGCATCCATGAATCTTTACCTGCATGGCATTGGCACAGACCGGAGTCCCGTTGTTTGTCAGGATTCTTTAGAGAAAGTTCCAGATACACTGGTAGATGTAATACTTGCCAATCCTCCTTTCGGAACAAGACCTGCCGGATCGGTGGATATCAACCGTCCGGATTTCTATGTAGAGACCAAGAACAACCAGCTTAATTTCTTACAGCACATCATGGTAATGCTAAAAAATGGAGGTCGTGCTGCCGTTGTGCTGCCAGACAACGTTCTGTTTGAGGGTAATGCAGGTGAAATCATCCGCAAAGAACTGCTGAAGAACTTCAATCTGCATACAATACTCCGCTTACCTACCGGAATATTCTATGCACAAGGAGTAAAGGCAAATGTTTTGTTTTTCTCTAAAGGAACTTCAACCCAGGACATATGGTTCTTTGATTATCGTACAGATATCAAACATACCTTAGCTACTAATCCAATGCAACGTCAACATTTGAACGAGTTTGTAGAATGCTACCAAGCCGACAACAGGGCGAACCGTAAAGAAACCTACGATGCGGTAAACAATCCGAATGGTCGTTGGCGTAAATATTCGGTCAATGAGATTCTACAACGCGACAAGACAAGTCTCGATATCAGCTGGATCAAACAAGGTGGAGATGAGGAGAATAAATCTTTAGCCGAACTGATGCAGGAAATCAAAACGAAAAGTGACAATATTAACAAGGCTGTGGCTGAACTACAGAAACTAATGGCAAACATTGAAGAGTAATGGGGGAAAATAATATTCAAAAAAGAGAAGATGTTCTCTTTGAACGTATATCTCAGCTAATAGACGAATCACGGAGAAAAGTAAAGACCACCATTAATACAGCAATGGTTTATACCAACTATGGTGTGGGCAGCTATATTGTCGAGGATGAACAGCAAGGAGAGCAGCGTGCTGCATACGGAAAAGCGGTGCTGAAAAGAATTTCTGAAAAATTAACTGATAAATATGGTGAAGGATGGTCAGTGGAAACCCTTAAGAAGTGTAGAAAATTCTTCCAAATATATAGTCCTGTAACTGGGAGTATCCCCAAAAATCAATTAAAATCGGTCTACGGTGTAGACCAAATTCATCCATTCACTCTTTCTTGGTCTCATTATCTCGTTCTAATGCGTATAAAGAATGATGAAGAGCGTAACTTTTATGAGATTGAGAGCCAAAAGCAAGATTGGAGTGTACGTCAGTTGCAACGTCAGTATGCTTCCAGTCTTTATGAGCGTTTGGCTTTGAGCCGTAATAAAGATGAAGTAATGCGTCTGGCGAAAGAGGGGCAAACAGTAGAAAAACCAGACGATGTGATCAAAGACCCGCTTACGCTGGAATTTCTTGGCCTAAAAGTAGATGATTCATACAGTGAAACAAAATTGGAAAGTGCTATCATAAGTAAGATGCGTGATTTCCTGCTCGAAATGGGTAAGGGATTCTTGTTCGAAGCAAGGCAGAAGCGATTCACTTTTGATGAAGAGCATTTTTATGTGGACTTGGTGTTCTACAATCGTCTGTTGCAATGTTATTGCCTTATAGATTTAAAGAAAGATAAGCTAACCCATCAAGATCTCGGACAGATGCAAATGTACGTCAATTATTTCGACCGATATGTAAAGCAGGATTTTGAGAAGCCAACCATCGGAATTCTTCTGTGTAAAAAGAAGAATGATGCATTAGTAGACTTAACTCTCCCCAAAGATGCCAATATTTATGCCTCTGCCTACGAACTCTATCTACCAAACAAGGCTCTTCTGCAATCAAAAGTAAAGGAGTGGATAGAAGAGTTTAAAGAATACGAACCGGATGCCGATAATACTAATAAGGAATAATCATAAATGCGACAAACTATCGCAGATTTATAAGAAACAATATGGATACGAAGAAGTTACGTCAAAAAATACTCGACCTTGCAATACATGGCAAGCTCGTGCCACAAGACCCTAATGATGAACCTGCCTCTGTTTTGCTCGAACGGATTAAGGTAGAAAAAGAGCGTCTTATCAAAGAGGGTAAGATTAAGCGTAGCAAGAAGTCTGGTTCTTCTGATACGCTCCATTATCCCTACTTGTTGCCGAAAGGGTGGAAATGGTGTAAATTGGAAGATATTATATGTGAATTGAAATACGGAACATCTGAGAAATCTTCAAGTGTAGGTAAAATAGCTGTCTTACGAATGGGGAATATTACTAATGTTGGTACAATTGATTATTCGAACTTAGTGTATTCTTCAAATGATGAAGATATTAAGCAATATTCATTAGAAAAAGACGATTTACTTTTTAATCGCACAAATAGTAGTGAATGGGTAGGAAAAACGGCAATCTACAAAGAAGAACAACCAGCCATATATGCAGGCTATCTTATTCGTGTTAGACCTTTATTGATTTCTGCTGACTACCTTAATATTGTAATGAATAGCAGCTATTATCGTAATTGGTGTTATAATGTAAAAACAGATGCTGTTAATCAGTCTAATATCAATGCTCAAAAGCTATCGCAACTAATGATACCTATTCCTCCATTAGAGGAACAAGAAAAAATTGTAGTAGAGATGGCTAAGTGGATTTCTTTAATTGGAACTATCAAGAACGGTAAAGATGATTTGCAGAGTATAGTCAAGCAAGCCAAGAATAAGATCCTTGACCTTGCCATTCACGGCAAACTCATACCCCAAGACCCGAATGATGAACCTGCTATTGAATTGTTGAAACGCATAAATCCCGACTTTACACCTTGTGATAACGGGCATGATAGGAAGTTACCTCAAAGCTGGTGTTGGATAAAAGGGAAAAACATTTTTTCTCCTATGAAATCTGTAAAGCCTCAATATGATGAATTTCAATATATTGACATTGAGTCTATTGATAACAAACGACAAATAATCAATGAAGTTAAGACTATAAAAACAATTAATATGCCAAGTCGGGCTAGCCGTTATACACAAAAAGGAGATGTTGTATTCTCAATAGTACGTCCCTATTTGCGCAACATAGCCAAAGTCATTAATAATAATTGCATTGCATCAACGGGCTTTTATGTATGTAGCCCTATTTCTGAAATCCTTAATTCTGAATATTGTTATTATCTTATGATTTCTGATTATGTTATTGATGGGTTAAATCAATTTATGAAAGGAGATAATTCTCCTTCTATCAGTAGAAATCATATTGACGAATGGTTATTCCCTATGCCTCCCTTAGCTGAACAACAACGCATAGTTCAAAAAATAGAGGAACTTTTCTCTGCTCTTAATTATATTCAAAAATCCTTAGAAGCGTAAGTAAATACGCTTCTAAGGATAGGGTAAGTGATTACCAATTCACCACTTTATCCACGATCTTCTGTTGTTCACTCGCAGTTCTACGAAGATAAATACGAGTTGTTTCAATGCTTTCGTGTCCCATTAAATCCGCTAGTAAGGCAATATCATTGAAACGGTCAAGGAAATTTTTGGCAAAACGGTGACGGAAGGAGTGAGGATAAACTACATCTCTGTTTAGACCATATTTCTCAGCAAAATGTTTGAGCTGTTGGGCAATGCCGCGAGTTGTGATACGTTGACCAAAGCGATTCAAGAAAAGGTAGCCTG
Source organism: Bacteroides sp. AF39-11AC (assembly GCF_003474285.1). NCBI lineage: Bacteria > Pseudomonadati > Bacteroidota > Bacteroidia > Bacteroidales > Bacteroidaceae > Bacteroides > Bacteroides sp. AF39-11AC. The sequence goes on from NZ_QROH01000008.1 coordinate 229,792, forward strand.
AAATAAGACCTTTCTCTTTAAGCCATTTCTCGGTTTCTGTACGCAAGTTTTTCGGAATATACAAACGGCGTATTTTTCCACCCTTGCTATAAAGGTCGAGATACCCCACCTTAATGTGTTCAGCTTTGATGTGAAGTAATTCACTAACACGTGCACCTGTCGCAGCCATAAACCACACAATGAAATACCATTCATCGTAACCATCGGCTTTTAATTTGACTTTGAAAAACTTGTAATCGGCATCACTGATTACGTTTTCTAAGAAGTTCTTTTGTTGTACCTTTACGAACTTCACTTTCAGTTTCTCTTGTTTCGTGAATTCTAGATACTTGTTGATACCTTGTAAACGTAGATTGACTGTCTGTGGCTTGAAGTTTTCCACCAGATACCCCTTGTAAGTCAAAAGGTTCTTTTTGTTCATTTCCCCATAATGATTTAGGAAATACTGTACCGTCCATACATACGATGTGATAGTGTTCATTGCCAAATTCGTTTTGGCGAGATAATTTTTGAATTTTGTTACCATATTACATAATTTATAAATGAATATAGCTGCAATATAACTAAGTATCGGGCATAATGTGCAATTACCCGAAGGATGGATTATGTACAGGGTAGATTCAGTCGTGAAAATTACTAATGGAAAAATCTCAAAAAGATGTAGAAAATTCCAATGGAATTTATCCAATATACGGAAGTGGTGGAATTATAGGATATGTTGATGACTATCTTTGTGAAGCGGGCTCAACTATAATTGGACATAAGGGAACTATTAACAATCCTATTTATGTGAAAGAACCATTTGGGAATGTTGACACTGCATTTATCATGAAACCCTCTGAAATCAGTAACGATTTATACTTCTATAACTTCTGTCTTGAGTTTGATTTTAGTAAATTAGATAAGAGCACAACTTTACCAAGCCTAACAAAAACAGCAATAGGAAGGCTAGTTCTTCCTTTTCCATTCTATAATGAGCAGCATTGCATTGTAGAAATAACAAATAAATACAATCAAGTATTTGATATTATAATGGAAAGTTTATAAGTTTTCCATTATCTTATTAATCTGTTTTAAAAGTTGCTCTATTGCTTTCACTATGCGTTTCTGTTCTTCTATAGGGGGAATAGGTATATTCAAATTTCCAAGAATTGTAGCATTTACATTAGGTTGACCAACTCCAAATGAATTTTGTTCAATCTGATTCCAATAATAACCGGATTTAAAGAAATACTTGACATATTGTGGAAGTATTAGACTATAAGTTCGTACACGAATTAGATATGAAGCATATATTACTTGTTCTGATAGATTTTCGATGAGATATGACTTTCCAACTGTTGCACCTGTTCTTGCAAAAACGATATCTCCGTTTTGTAGTAAGTATTGTTTTACTTTATTTTCATCATAATCTATAAATGGTACAGATTGCCAACATACATAATTATCCTGAATATCGGTGATACGAAGAAGTTTATATCTGCCTTTTGATTTTGCAGATTCACTAACTCCGTAAAGAATAGAAGTCGAAATCTTATTTATGGTTGTCCACATCCATGATTTCGGCACTTCAAACTGTACAAGCTTCGCATAATGCCCGTTATCACAAGGTGTAAAGTCAGGATTTATGCGTTTCGACAATTCAATAGCAGGCTCATCATTGAGGTCTTGTGGTACTAGCTTACCATGTATGGCAAGGTCTAGTATTTTGCTTTTGGTTTGCTTTATGATTGTCTGCAAGTCAGATTTTCCTTGCTCTATTTGGTCAATTAAAGCAAACCACCGTTCAATCTCGGCAACTATGCGTTGTTGTTCAGATAATGGTGGTAACGGCAATTTGAAGTTGTTAATGGCTTTTAGAGGTACATTTTTGATAGTGCTTCCTGTCGCTGAATCAATAGCATATTTAAGAAAATACCGCGATTCTAATATGATACACATATATTGAATGTTAATGGGAGAAATCATATTAATATAACAGGCACTCTTACCCAACATTATCTTTTCGTCATCATAGATACCGATGTTTCCTATTGTCCCATTTATTGAAACTAAAATTGATGAACGATTCAACGGCTTCTTATATTTCTCATATTCTGAAGCAGAGACTCTTTTTGTTTCATTCTTAATGACAATCTTTCTGTTTGAAAGGTTGTTACCATTAATAAAAAAATAGTCTCCCTCTGAATTGTATTGTGGCGTTCCATGTAGGCCATCGCCTATTGTGGATGTAATTTCTTCCAATATCGTCCACATCCATGAACTCGGCACCTCAAACGGCACATTCTCATAATGGAGCGTATCGGAAGAACCAGACTTCTTGCTACGCTTAATCTTACCCTCTTTGATAAGACGCTCTTTTTCTACCTTAATCCGTTCGAGCAAAACAGAGGCAAGTTCATCATTAGGGTCTTGTGGCACGAGCTTGCCATGTTCATAAGATTGAGTGTTTTTTGACGTAATTTCTCAATATCCATATTTTTCGCACAGAAAAATATTAAAACCCAACTATTTGTCTGAACCCTCTTTACTTTGCATTCTTTCTTCTTATCTATTGTCATCGTCCATCCTCATCACCGCTTTATATTCAAGCCATTCAATAATATTTTCCAATTTTATTCGTCTTTCTCGAAGGCTTTTCGTAAGTTTGTCAAAAGTACGACGCATTCCATAGAAAAAGTCTGATTATGAGTATGTATCAGGGCCTCATACTGATAATCTTAGCATGCAAGGCCCTCCCATAAGTAACATTTATCACTATGAACAACAAGCTGTTTACCTTTCTCGACCCTCTGCTGGGTTACATCGACAATGGTCGTTTCTTCCGCGAACCCTTCCGCTGGCTCTACGTCATCTTTGCCGTATTGAACTTGCTGTTTCCTATCTTTATACTGGCAAAGGTCATCGAGATGGACTTCTTCAAATATGCCGAAGGGAAATTAATCCTTGCTTTCATTCTGCTGTTCATTATCCTTTGCGCAGGAGCATGGGGAAGCTATCTGCTCTGGATGAACCGGAAAAACAAACTGAAAGAAGCTATCCAGAAAGAAAATGAATTCATTGCCATTCCTGTTGTATCGCACCTGACACAGACGGTGGGTGAATGGCTGGGACTTTATATCGGTGTCATCGGTACACTGTGTTCGGTGGTTATTGCAATCTTTGCTGCCAATGAAATCAAATACATACTGCCGATACCTTCCGGTATGTTCTTCCTGATGCCTATATACGGCTTCCTGATTGTGGTGTTCGCACGCCTGCTTGCCGAGTTATATCGCGCATTGGCCGTCATTGCCAACAACACCAAGAAATTGACAAAGACAGAAGCAAAAGCCGAAGCCAAACTGGAAGATATAGAAGACATAGAGGAAATCTAAATATATGAAGAAAGTAGTCATAGCTATTGACTCCTTTAAAGGATGTTTACCCTCGGCAGAAGCTGGAAAAGCAGCTGCCGAGGGTATTCGTTCCGTATACCCGGAATGTGAAGTTATCTGCCTGCCCATAGCCGATGGGGGCGAAGGAATGCTGGATGTACTGATTATGGCAACCAACGGTCAGGAAGTTCCGATCTCCGCCCACGATCCATTGATGAGGTGGCGCAATACTTATTACGGCATTTCCGAAAATGGGGAAACAGCTTTCATAGAAATGGCAAGCATCAGCGGATTGCCTTTAGTTCCGCCGGAAAAAAGAAACCCGATGCTGACTACCACTTACGGCACGGGAGAAATCATTCGTGATGCTCTGGAACGTGGTTGCCGCAACTTTATCATTGGCATTGGTGGCAGTGCAACCAATGATGCAGGACTGGGAATGCTTCAGGCATTAGGCTTTCGTTTTTTAGACAAGGAGGGTACAGAACTAGAGACAGGTAATGGAGAAGTATTAATTAAAGTAGCACATGTAGACACTACTCTTGTCCATCCGGCTTTAAACAGTTGCCGATTTACTGTTGCCTGCGATGTACAAAATCCATTCTATGGTCCCGAAGGAGCGGCTTATGTCTTTGCACCTCAAAAAGGAGCAGACCGGGAAATGGTAGAGGCATTGGATGCAGGGCTGCAAAACTTTGCAAAAGTCATCTGCCATACGACGGAAAAAGATATTTCCCATCATCCCGGAGCCGGTGCCGCCGGAGGTATGGGCGGTAGTCTGCTGGCTTTCCTGAATGCGGAACTGAAACCCGGCATACAACTGATGCTGGAAGCTCTTGACTTCAGTAATAAAATAAAAAGCGCTGACCTGATCATTACCGGAGAAGGAAAAGCTGACCGACAAACATTGATGGGAAAAGTTCCTTCCGGCATACTTGCTAAAGCCCGGAAACAAAATATTCCGGTAATCCTGTTAGCCGGCAATATAGAAGATTCGGATGAATTACAACAAGCCGGGTTTGAAGGGGTCTTCTCTGTTAACCCTCCATTCATATCGTTAGAAGAAGCCATGAGACCGGAAGTTGCACGCAAAAACATACAGCAAACAGTCGAGTATATTTGCAAGAAATAAATGATTAGAAGCAAGTGTGTCTCCGTATCAGAGTTTATGTATCACTCTGCGACAACGTTTCATTTCCCTTTCCGTCAGTCCGGGATGTTGTTTCGTTCCGCCTTTCTCGATGGCTGAAACAACTTTAAAGCCGCTCCATTTCAGGATTTCTTTCAGCGCTTTTACTACTCCTCTTGTCTGATTAAAGAATATATTGAAAGGATATGGAGTAGTGCAAGTGCTTACGATAACTGACTTTTTACCTTTATGCAGGCCGATAGGAATACCTCGTGAGGTCTCTCCCATCATTCCGTAAACGATGCGGTCGAACATCACTTTCAGTTGTCCCGGCAGGTTTCCCCAATAGCAGGGAGCACCGATTATCAGTGCCTGTGCTTCTTCTATCTGCTTCAGCACACGTTGTGCATCATCCTCGGGCAAACAACATTTCAGTTTCTCACGGCAACTCATACAGCCGATGCAAGGACGGATTTGCAGGTCAGCCACTCTAATCACAGTAACTTCGTCACCATTCGCCCGGGCTTCCGTTTCCATCAATTGCAGCATTTTCGAGATATGTCCTTGCTTGCGGGGACTTCCGTTGATAATCAGTATTTTCATAATTAGTCCGTATTTACGCAATTCCCAATAGCTGGACGTCAAACACCAAAGTAGAGAAAGCAGGAATAGGACCACTGCTACGTGTACCATATCCCATTGCATAAGGAATATAAACAATCCAATGATCTCCTACATGCATTCGTTGCAGGGCTATCTGCCAGCCTTCAATGACTTCATTCAGACGAAAAGCCTCAGGGTAATTCCGTTTCCAGGAGTTATCGAACTCGCGGCCATTTATCAAAGTGCCTTTATAATGCACAGTTACGATGCTATTCAAACGGGGAGTATTGCCGCCATTCCCTTCTTCCAAGACCCGATATAGAATTCCGCAAGGCAGTTCCCGGATATCATTCTCTGCACGCAAAGCCTCCAGGTACTGCTCATTCTGCAATTTATATTCTTCTTTTCGTCCCATAAGTTATAAATGATTCTTCTTTCCCACAAAAGTACAACATTTATGCTATCCACCCAAATACGGAATAAGCTCATCGTGCGTTTTTGGAGATTATATGAATAAGCGGTATCTTTGCCCCATGAAAAAATTAGTTATTGTCGGATGTGGACGACTGGCCGGAATAGTTTCGGATGCAGTTGTTAATGGCTTGTTGCCGGAATATGATTTAGTTGGAGTTTACTCACGTACAGCAGAAAAAGCTGAGCGTATAGTTAGTAAAATGCAGCAACACGGGAAATCCTGCGTAGCATGTACAACCCCGGAAGATTTACTGGCACTGAAACCGGATTATCTGGTAGAAGCAGCTTCTCCTGCTGCCATGAAAGAGTTTGCATTACCCGCCCTGAAGAACGGTACTTCCATCGTCACCTTGTCTATCGGTGCTCTGGCAGACACTGCTTTCTATCAGGAAGTGATGGAGACTGCCAAAGCGAACGGTACGCGTGTGTACATCGTTTCCGGTGCTACGGGCGGTTTCGATGTTCTGCGGACAGCTTCTTTAATGGGAAATGCAAAAGCTAAATTCTTTAATGAAAAAGGTCCTGATGCCCTGAAGGGAACAGCTGTATATGATGAGACATTGCAAACGGAGCAACGTGTTGTCTTCTCAGGAAATGCTACCGAAGCCATAGCCATGTTCCCAACAAAAGTCAATGTAGCCGTTGCTGCTTCACTGGCCTCCGTCGGCCCGGAGAATATGGAAATGTCCATGCAATCCACTCCCGGATTCGTGGGAGACACTCAAAGAGTGGAAATAAAGAACGATCAGGTGCATGCCGTAATTGATGTGTACAGCGCCACTGCTGAAATAGCAGGGTGGTCTGTTGTGAACACCCTGCTTAACATAACATCACCGATTGTATTCTTCTGATTACATTATCGGCTATATGCTTCTATATTGGCCAGTACTTTCTCGCTCAGGCGGTCAAACGCCTGACGAGTACGGCCTGTAGATACCTGCATACAGCGAACATGCGGATGGCTTGAAAGATGTGCTCCACCCAAAGCTCCCAGTGTATCACAAAAACAAAGGTTATCGCCTTTCAGCCACTTAACGAACGCGGGTTCATCCCACGCTGGAGACAGCCCGGTATTGAACAATATCTTTTTATTTCCGAGTTGTTCAAACTCAGCCTCATGCAGCAGGACTGTATTCTTATTGAGACAACAGAAAACGACTTCACTCTGAGAAAGAAGTTCCCTCAAGGGTAAGAAACGATATCCTTTGGCAGCCGCATCCTCTTTTTCACTACGGGCAAAATAAGCGATATCCGCCCCAAAGAATTTCAATGCATCGGCAATCATACCACCGGATTTGCCCAATCCTATGACACCTACTTTCAGTCCTGTGATCTCCCGGGGCATTTCCTCCCATGGTTCCTGACCAAATCCATGCAGACAACGCACCAGTTCGCTGACTACATATTCCACCACACCTTCATCCCCATAATCCCGGATACCGGTTACAGTAATCCCCCGTTCGTTCGCATAACGAATGTCTACATTGGCACTCTCCTGCGAATACAGCGAGCAGCACATACCGATATACCTTATATTCGGACACTTCTCAAGCACACTCCTGTTTATTTGTGAAGTATAACTCAATAGCACAGCATCGGCATCTCCGATACGGGTTACTATTTCATCATCCCCTGCCGGAACATCAGGGTACATCACTACCTTTTCTGCATACGAATGCAGTGTTTTTTCTGCTGACGGAATCAGACTTACGGGTTCTATTGCTACAAGTTTACGAAACATAGTTTTTTATTTTAGAGAGGACGAAGTTAGCAAAAAGAGTGATATAAAACAAAAGAGCTGCCATCGATCATACGTGACAACTCTTTCTTACTATCTTTACGACAATACTTTTTCTTGTTCTTATGCGGACGATCTTTTGCAATCCAACGTCCACCATTGCGTTCCATCTCTATCAAGCGATTCGCTTCCTTGAATGCCGCCAAGGCATCCCTACGTTTTTTCGTCTTCATTATTCTACATTTTTAAACATTACAATATAGCTGAAAGGCTAATGTTCTGCAAAGATAATGCAAATTGAATGCAGAACTTCCATGCTTGCATGAAAAAGTTCTGCCGAAATGCAGCTTATCTTATCCAAAGGTAGTCAATAAAACCAAAACTATCCTCTACTGCCCAAACTATTCTTATCCGGATTTATCTCCGAAACCATATTGCGCACTTCTTTCTTATCGACTTTGGAATATAAACCCAATTGTCGTCCGGGTAATGTTTCTTCTGCATTTTTCTGCATCATACTCTTATCTTCGAGAGCTTTTTCTTCTTTTTTATCCATATTCTTATCTGGTTTAGGTTATTTACTTATATAGTAACACACAGATAATCCTTAAGGTTCTCCCTCAATACAAAAAAAGTCGCCAATAACTGACAACTCTTTTTTATCATAAGAAAATTCCTAAATTCCAGCGATTATTTTTTACTGAGCTTCAACTCTGCAATAAAGGCCGTGATAAGCCCGATACCTCCAAATGAAAGCACACAAGCTCCATAGACCAAAGATACCGTCTCACGATAAACACGCCAATTGTCCACATCCTTATCCAAATAGCCGGGAATTGCCGAAGTGCAAATAACAAATCCTATCAACAACCCTAATCCCATGCCCACCAGCAGACATCCTAATTTCAATGCCGAAAAAGAAAAGTTACCATAAAGTTTCGGCATACAAGCCACATCCGGTTGGTACTTATCTCCCATCTTTTCAATAAGTATCAAGCGCTCCTTTTTACATACAAACAGTTCAAACAGTTTGTAAATCCCCAAAGTAATAATTGCCAAAATTGTAGGCACCATAATAAAATCCATCATATTCGTTTCGTTTTAAATTAGTATTTTTGTTCCTTTGTACACTTTAGACGCAGTGTCCTGTGTTAGGTTACACATTTCATCGAAAAAAATATTTTTAAGAAATAATGTAACCTACTACAAGGAGTTGCGTCTAAAAGGCAGAATGGAGAATAACGAAACACATATTATCCAACGCATACTGAGAGGGGAAACTGCTCTATACGAATACTTCCTGAATCAACACGGGCAACAGGTCTTTTCCCTGATTGCCCGTATCATCTGTAACCAGGAAGATGCTGAGGAGTTGACTCAAGACGTTTTTCTGAAAGCGTTCCAGCATCTCTCCTCTTTCAAAGCCGAAAGTTCGTTCTCAACATGGATTTATTCCATTGCTTATAATACGGCGATTTCGGCAACCCGTAAGAAGAAATTCGATACTTTTGCCATGGATGATACGTTGCTCGCCAACATTTCCGACCAACAAGTAGATGAAACGCTTAATGATGAAAGTGAGGAAATGATTATCAGATTAAACAGAGCCATAGAAAAACTAAACTCAGACGAACGTGCCTTGATTACCTTATTCTACTACGAAGAAAAGTCATTGAATGAAACTGCCCTGATTCTGGGCCTGACGGAAAGCAATGCAAAAGTAAAATTGTATCGCATACGCAAAAAGATATATCTACTCATAAAACAAGAGGAAGTATGAACGAAGAACAAAAAGACAAAGGGCTGAAAAAAGCCATAAAAGAGGAAAACGGATTTCGTCTACCTTCCAATTTCGCCTACCATACTATGAGGAAGGTGGAAGAAGCCGTACGCTTACGCGAAAAGAAATCGGAACGAAGAATGCTGTTTGCTACGATAGCCGCTTCCATATTCTTAATAGGATGCTGCATTGCCGGATTAGTGATTTATTTCGGTAATACAATCAGAGAAGCCTTCACCCGGCCCGAAATACTGGAAACGGAAAAGATCCAAATTCCTTCATTCTATTTACTGATACTTATCGCAATGCCTCTGTTCCTTTTCTTTGACCACTGGATGAGAAAACGATATTTTAATAAGCATCACCCTTAAAGAGAAAGCGAGGATATCCTTTGCAGGAGCATCCTCGCTTCACTTTTTTATTCCATATTTTAATTTAGCTTATGAATCACCAGCCCTGAACGTAGTTTCGGTTCAAACCACGTTGTCTTAGGCGGCATGATATTGCCTGTATCTGCAATATCCATCAATTGCTTCATGCTGACAGGATAAAGTGCCAAAGCCACTTTCATTTCACCACTGTCCACACGTTTCTTCAACTCACCCAAACCACGGATACCACCAACGAAATCAATACGTTTATCAGAACGCAGATCTTTGATACCGAGAACTTCATCCAGAATAAGGTTGGAAGAAATGGTAACATCCAGTACACCAATTGGATCATTATCGTTATAAGTACCCGGTTTAGCTGTCAGACTGTACCACTTACCATCCAGATAAAGGGAGAAATTATGCAAACCGGCAGGTTTATAGATTTCAGTGCCTTTTTCTTCTACTATGAAATTTTTGCTGACAGCAGTCAGAAATTGTTCAGGTGTCAAGCCATTCAAGTCTTTTACAACACGGTTGTAATCAATAATGGTTAGTTGGTTAGCAGGGAAACAAACGGCCATGAAGTAATTATATTCTTCATTACCGGTATGATTTGCATTCTGCTTGGCTTTCTCCGCTCCAACCAAAGCAGCGGCGGCACTACGATGGTGTCCGTCGGCAATATAAAGAGCGGGCATCTTAGCAAACTCCTTCGTAATGGCATCAATGTCTTCCTGCTTATCAATAATCCAGAAAGTATGACCAAAGCCATCACCGGGAGCAATGAAATCATATACCGGCTTTTCGGCTGTATAATGAGCGATAATAGCATCCAGAGTAGCATTGTCAGGATATGCAAAGAATACCGGCTCTATATTGGCATTATTCACACGGACATGTTTCATACGGTCTTCTTCCTTATCGCGACGGGTCAGCTCATGTTTCTTAATGACGCCATTCATATAATCAGGTACATAGGCACCTACCACTAAACCATATTGCGTTTTCCCATTCATGGTCTGCGCATAGACGTAGTAGTTTTCTTTATCATCCTGCACCAGCCAGCCTTTGTCCTGAAACATCTGGAAGTTTTCAGCAGCTTTCTGATAAACACATTCATCGTGTTCGTCGGTACCTACGGGAAAATCTATTTCGGGTTTAATGATATGATACAACGATTTTTCGTTTCCTTTTGCCTCTTCGCGCGCTTCTGCTGAGTTCAGCACATCATATGGGCGGGAAGCTACTTGCTCCACCAGATCCTGCGGTGGACGGATACCTTTAAAAGGTTTAATTATTGCCATAAGTCAAGGTGTGTGTTTTAATGGATTATTGAGATTTCTTTTTCATGAAATGCGCAATCAAATAGATTGCACTGCCTAATATCAACACAACAGATACGCCCTCGCAAAAGCCGAGGGCGAAATCTGAAAGTTCTTTTCTGAATATGCTGCTTAGTGCAAAAACACCAGCACCTATCATCAGATAGACAACTGCAAATCTATAGGCAGTTTTACTAGTCATTCTTATTTCTTATTTACGCGGAATTTCTCACAACCATCTTTCAGGAAGCCAACAATCTGCTGTGCAGCAGCAATACCTGCATTGATATTAGCTTCAGCAGTCTGTGCACCCATCTTCTTCGGTGTAGAGAAGTAACGTCCGGCAAACTTGGCAGCAAATGTTTCATGAGCTGCAGGCATAATATCCGTCATGTATTTCAAGTCACCACGTTCTTCCATCAACTGGATCAGTTCAGCTTCATTGATAACCTCTTTACGGGCAGTATTTACCAATACACCATTCTTCGGCATCTTGTTTACCAGAGCATAGTTGATAGAGTTCTTAGTATCAGCGGTAGCCGGAATATGCAATGAAACTACGTTGCAAGTAGAATAGAGCTCATCAGCAGAGTCAACAGCTGTCACACCATCTTTTTCAATCACTTCTTTCGGGCAGAAAGCATCGAAAGCGTAGATTTCCATTCCGAAACCTTTAGCAATACGAGCTACATTACGACCTACATTACCATATGCATGGATACCCAGTTTCTTACCTTTCAGTTCCGTACCGGAAGTACCGTTATACATATTACGAACAGCCATCACCATCATACCGAAAGCAAGTTCAGCCACAGCATTTGAATTCTGTCCCGGAGTGTTCATTACGCATACACCATGAGCAGTAGCTGCATCCAAGTCTACATTATCGTAGCCTGCACCTGCACGTACCACAATCTTCAGTTCTTTTGCAGCATCCAATACTGCGGCATCTATAATGTCGCTACGGATAATGATGGCATTAGCATCTTTCACTGCGTCCAGCAACTGGGCTTTCTCTGTATATTTCTCCAACAAGGCAAGTTCATAACCTGCTGCTTCAATTTCTTTGCGAATACCGTCTACAGCTACTTTAGCGAACGGTTTGTCGGTTGCAATTAATACTTTCATGATTCTTATGATATTAAAAAAGACTCACCACAGATTACACAGATTATCACAGATTTTAATCCTAAAACAATCTGTGCAGATCTGAGTAATCTGTGGTGAATAAATATTATTAATGAAGTTTCTCAAATTCCTGCATACAGTCAATCAAAGCTTGTACGCTTTCCTTCGGCATAGCATTGTAGCAAGATGCACGGAAACCACCCACTGAACGGTGTCCTTTGATACCTACCATACCTCTTTCTGTTGCAAACTTCATGAAATCAGCTTCCAGTTCTTTGTATTCGGGAGCCATCACGAAGCAGATGTTCATACGTGAACGGTCTTCTTTAGCAGCTGTACCTACAAACATTTTGTTACGGTCGATTTCAGCATACAACATATCTGCCTTTTCAGTAGCACGACGTTCCATTTCTTTCACACCACCCTGTGCCTTGATCCAACGTAAAGTCTGCAGTGCAGCATAGATTGGAACAACCGGAGGAGTATTGAACATAGAACCACTGTCAATATGTGTCTGATAATTCAACATTGTCGGGATATAGCGGGATACTTTACCCAAAGCGTCATTCTTCACGATAACAAATGTAACACCGGAAGGAGCCAGATTCTTCTGTGCACCACCATAGATACAAATATATTTAGACACGTCAATAGGACGGGAGAAAATATCAGAAGACATATCGGCAATCATCGGAACGTTTACATTCAAATCTTCCTTAAGTTCAGTACCATAAATAGTGTTGTTGGTTGTGATGTGGAAATAATCAGCATCAGCAGGTACTGTATAGTCCTTCGGAATATAAGTATAAGTAGATTCAGCGGAAGAAGCGACTTCAACTACTTCACCGAATGCTTTGGCTTCTTTCATGGCTTTTTTGGCCCATACACCTGTATTCAGGTAAGCAGCTTTCTTTTCAAGGAAGTTGAAGGGTACCATGCAGAATTCCAAACTGGCACCACCGCCCAAGAACAGTACCGAATACCCTTCAGGGATATTAAGTAATTCTTTGAATAGTGCTACAGCTTCATCCACAACGGGTTGAAAGTCTTTAGCACGGTGGCTGATTTCCATCAGTGAGAGGCCTGAACCATTGAAATCGAGAATAGCTTTTGCCGTATCCTCAATCACCTCACGAGGAAGAATAGAAGGTCCTGCATTGAAATTATGCTTTTTCATTTGAAGTTTGTTTTGGTTATACAATTTCGTTCATTAGTGTCTTTAGACCTTGCGAAATTACGGAAATATTTCTTTAAAACAAACCTTTCATAATGAAATTCCATTTTAATAGCGCATTTAGCTTACTTTTTAATGGTTTATACAGGATATATGCACCATTTTGTTATCCATACTTATCAAGAACAATACTTTTAGAGAAACTAAAAGTATTGAGGATTTATTACTTCATATTCAGAAGAATATGTGCAAATAAAGTGAATATTTATAAGAAAACTTACTTAGCCTCCTCTATTATCGTCTTTATTCCTTTGATTTTTTCACCACGTATCAGCGTAAGCAATTGCTTTATTTTGCTACGGCGCACAGCTACAAAAGCATAATGTTCTTTCACATCTACCTGTCCGACGTCTTCACGTGCCATTCCACCTTTCTTATATAGGAAACCTACAATATCGATTTTATTCAATTTATCTTTTTTTCCTTTACCAATATATAATGTAGCCCAACGAGGTTTAGCAGGCTTAGGAAGCACCTCCGGAAATTCGTAAGTATCAATATTGTCAGAAATATATTCCGGTACAAATTCTTCTTCGTGCAGAATCAAATAGGCGTTTCCTGATGCCTCCCAACGCGCCGTACGTCCATTACGATGAGTGTAGGCTTCTTCATTCACGGGAGGATGATAATGCACCACATTTTCGATGCCCGGAATATCCAGTCCGCGGGCAGCAAGATCGGTAGAAATTAATACTGAACAACTACCATTGCGGAATTTGTAGAGTGCTCGCTCACGGTCAGGCTGTTCCATACCCCCGTGAAACATATCACACGGGAACTTCTTAGCTTGCAGGTATCCGGTGACGCGCTCCACACTATCACGATAGTTACAAAATACAAGAGTGGAATGATAACCAAGCGTACAAAGCAAATTGTACAGTGTTTCCAGTTTATCTTTTTCGGGAGAAATAACTTTATGTAACTTCAGACGAGGGGCAAGAGCATCGGGATCAAGAAAATTAAGCTTAACCAGTTGAGAACTGAAGGCTGAAGATTGGGAATCCCCTCCCACTCCGGCAAATTGTGGAATTTCCTCGGCATCTGTAGCTGAAAGTAATATACGCTTTTTTAATGAAGGCAATTGTCCGATAACTTCCGCCATCTCGTCATGGAAACCAAATTCAAGACATTTATCAAACTCATCTATTACTAATGTAGTAACAGTACCCGCATCAAAATTCTCTTTTCTCAAATGATCGTTCATTCGCCCCGGTGTACCGATAATGACTGAAGGATTGATTCCTTTCATCGTCCTATGTTCCTCCATAGCAGGACGGCCACCATAACAACTCATAGCCTTAAAGGGAGTTCCCATGGATTTAAATACAGTTTCAATTTGCAATGCCAGTTCCCGCGAAGGTACCAACACAACGGCCTGTACACCTTGCACATTCGTCTTTAATGATTGTACCAACGGGAGAAGAAAAGCCAGTGTTTTACCCGAGCCTGTAGGTGAGAGTAGCACCAAATCTTTATTTTCATGATAAACCTCCCGAGTTGCCTCCTGCATCGGGGTGAGTTGTTCTATTTGCAGATTACGCAGTATATCCTGAATTTCCATAACATTCTTTTTCGATAACGGGTCAAAGATAACAAAAAAACTCCTGCGTAGCCGTAGCCTTGCAGGAGTTTCTACAAATATCGAAGTTTTTTATAAATCTTGCCTAATTTTATCCGCCGAAGTTATCGAACATCAAGTTCTGAGCCGGAACACCAAGATCGTCGAGCATCTTCTCAACAGCCTTCGACATCGGACCAGGACCACACATGTAATATTCAATATCTTCAGGAGCTTCATGGTCTTTCAGGTATGTATTGTAAATTACCTGATGAACGAAGCCCGGAGTATACTTCACGCCTGCTGCATCTGCTGCGGGATCCGGACGGTCTAATGCCAGATGGAACGTAAAGTTCGGGAAATCTTTCTCAATTTGCAGGAAGTCTTCCAGATAGAATACTTCGTTTAGGGCACGTGCACCGTAGAAGTAAGTCATCTTACGGTCAGTAGTATGCAATGTCTTCGTCAAGTGCATGATTTGCGCACGCAACGGAGCCATACCGGCACCACCACCAATCCACATCATTTCCTTCTTAGAGTCGAATATCGGGTGGAAATCTCCGTAAGGACCACTCATGATTACCTTATCACCCGGTTTCAAAGTGAAGATATAAGAAGAAGCGATACCTGCAGGCACATCCATAAAGCCTTGTCCCTGATCTTTCGGCTTGAACGGCGGAGTTGCGATACGTACCGTCAACATGATACGGTCACCTTCTGCCGGATAGTTAGCCATAGAATAAGCACGGATCGTTTCTTCGTTATTGTCACACTTCAATGTGAACAAACCGAATTTTTCCCATGCAGGCAAGTACTCGTCACCAATCAGACTCTTATCAATGTCCTTGTTATAGTCCATTGAATATTTAGGAATCTTGATCTGTGCATAAGAACCCGGGATAAAATCCATGTGCTCGCCTTTAGGCAACGCAACGATGAACTCTTTGATGAACGTAGCCACATTCTTGTTGGAAATAACTTCGCATTCCCACTCTTTTACACCAAGTACAGACTCATCGATCTTGATAGCCATATCGCTCTTCACTTTCACTTGGCAACCCAGACGCCAGTGATCCTGTACTTGCTTACGGCTAAAATGAGGAACCTCAGACGGCAGAATCTCACCGCCACCATCCAGTACCTGGCATTTACACTGTCCGCAAGAGCCCTTACCACCACAAGCGGAAGAAAGGAATACTCCATTTACAGACAATGTGTTCAGTAACGTAGAACCAGACTCCACATCCAGTACATTGTCACCGTTTATAGTCAGTTTTACATTACCCGAGGGCACCAGGAAATTCTTGGCAACCAACAGGATAACGACAAGCAGCAGAATAACCACCAGGAATACTCCAATGCTCGCTAATATTAAATTCATATCCATTGTTTTATTCCTTTCTTTATTAGATGTTCAAACCAGAGAAACACATGAATGCCATTGCCATCAGACCTACTGTAATAAAAGTGATACCTAAACCTTTCAGTGCATCGGGTACGTCAGAGTAAGCCATTTTCTCACGGATAGCTGCCAGACCTACAATGGCCAATAACCAACCAATACCGGAACCCAATGCATAAGAGATGGCATCCCAAATGTCACCGATGTACTTCGGATCACTCTCACCTACATTGATGCGCTGCTGCATGAACAGAGAAGCACCCATGATGGCACAGTTTACAGCAATCAGCGGCAGGAAGATACCCAGTGAAGCGTAGAGAGAAGGACTAAAACGTTCCACAACCATCTCCACCAACTGCACGATACCGGCAATTACGGCAATAAAAAGGATAAAACTCAAGAAGCTGAGGTCAACGCCATCAATAATAGCATTGGCAGCCAGCACCTTGGTCTGCAATAAATAGTTGACCGGAAGCGTAACCACCAATACGAAAGTTACGGCGATACCCAGTCCTACAGCAGTTTTCACATTCTTGGATACAGCTAAGTAAGAGCACATACCCAGGAAGAATGCAAATATCATGTTGTCCACAAATATGGAGCGGACAAATAAACTTATTAAATGTTCCATAATTCTTTCTGTTTACTAGTGATTACTTTTCTTGCAATTCTTTGTGACGAGCACGTTGATACCAAATGATACAAGCGCAGATGATCAAAGCCATCGGCGGCATCAGCATCAAACCATTGTTCACATAACCCAAGTTTGTCAGCCATTCATGGTTCAATATATTGAAACCGAGCAATGTACCCGAGCCTAATAGTTCACGGAAGAAAGCTACGATAATCAAAATCTTAGCATATCCCAAACCGTTACCTATACCATCCAGGCAAGATTCCCACGGACCGTTCTGCATGGCAAATGCTTCCAGACGTCCCATCAGGATACAGTTTGTAATAATCAAACCTACATAAACAGAAAGTTGTACACTTACGTCATAAGCAAACGCTTTCAATATTTCACTCACAATGGTTACCAAAGCAGCTACCACAACCAACTGAACAATGATACGGATACGGTTGGGGATGGTCTTGCGCAACAATGAAATAACCACATTGGCAAAAGCCGTAATCACTGTTACCGAAAGACCCATTACGATGGCGGGTTCCAGTTTGGCAGTTACAGCCAATGCAGAACAAATACCCAGTACCTGTACGGTAACAGGATTGTTCATGCCCAGCGGAGTTGAGAATACTTCTCTATTTTTCTTTGAAAATAACTGTCCCATATCCTTAT
Organism: Bacteroides sp. AF39-11AC; assembly: GCF_003474285.1. NCBI lineage: Bacteria > Pseudomonadati > Bacteroidota > Bacteroidia > Bacteroidales > Bacteroidaceae > Bacteroides > Bacteroides sp. AF39-11AC. The sequence goes on from NZ_QROH01000008.1 coordinate 247,208, forward strand.
TCCTCATCATTATTGGTTAAAAAACTCTTGTAACTATTCAGACAAGCTTTCAACATGGCATCTACACCTACAGAAGTAATCGTACCACCGGAGATACCGTCTACCTGATAATCAGGTTTCTCTACCTTGCCGTTCTTCACGACGCCCAGAGTTACTTCACCATTTTCCATTGTCTTCTTACCCAGGAACTCATCCTGAAAGTGTTGTCCGGCGATTTCAGCACCCAGACCCGGAGTTTCACTGGCATGAGAGAAATAGACACCATAAACAGTATCCTTATCGCTGTTCAGTGCAACATATCCCCAAATAGCACCCCAAAGACCGGCACCGTAAACAGGGAATACATATTTCTTCTCTCCATTCACTTCTGCAACGAATACGTGCAGGCGTTGGTATTCTTTAGCTTCTTTCTCGTAGCCAGTAGCAAATGCTCCGGTGTTCTCGGTCAGAGTACCGTCCACGTTCATCAGCATATCTCCTTTTACATATTTATTATACTCAGCTTCGGCATCTTTCACATCTTTGATTTTCAATGCAGCGAGTATTTGCTTCTTCGTATCCAGTTCCACATTCTTATTCTGAATAGTTCTCAGAGAGGAACTAACGAATGCCAGCAAAAATGCAACGATAACAACCATTACCGAAGCATAAATGATAGTATAACTATTACTATTGGTATTCATTTTCTTACGGTACTTTAATTGTTAGACTTAATTGCACGTTTCTCGCGACGGCTGATGTTACCTTGTACTACACAGTAGTCAATCAGCGGAGCGAAGATGTTCATCAGTAGGATGGCAAGCATCATACCTTCGGGATAACCGGGGTTCAGTACACGGATCACGATTGCCATGACTCCAATCAGGAAACCGAAGATATACTTACCCGTCTCGGTACGTGCCGAAGTTACAGGGTCGGTAGCCATGAATACGGCACCGAAGCAGAAACCACCCAGTACCAGGTGTTCGTACCAAGGCATGTGAGCCATAGCTGTGTCAGGCCCAACAGTATTAAATATCCAAGCCATGAACGCACCACCTACAAATACGGAAAACATTGTTTTCCAACTTGCAATACCCGTTGCCAGCAACAGGATAGCCCCCAAAGCGATAGCAATAACACTGGTTTCACCGATAGAACCCGGTATCAATCCCGTCACCATATCCCAGGAGAATGGCGGCACAGCCCCCGAAGTAGCAGCAGCTCCCAGCGGAGTAGCTACGGTCAATCCGTCAACAGCTTGTCCCAGACCGAAGACAGTGTCACCTGATACCCAAACAGCATCACCCGACATCTTCGTAGGATATGCAAAGAAAAGGAATGCACGAGTAATCAGAGCAACGTTGAACACATTCATACCCGTACCACCGAATACTTCCTTAGCAAAAATAACAGAGAATGCAGTAGCCACCGCCAGAATCCATAGCGGACAGTCTACCGGAACAATCATAGGGATCAGGATACCGGAAACGAGGAAACCTTCCTGGATTTCTTCTTTCTTCCACTGAGCCACAACGAACTCAATACCCAAACCTACTACATAAGAAACAATGATTTTAGGCAATACAGCCAGAAAACCGTAGGCAAACATTTCAATGAAGCTACCTGTAGCACCAGTATTCGTGAAATGCTGATAACCTACGTTATACATACCGAACAGTAACGCCGGTACCAACGCAATGACCACCATCGACATAATACGCTTGCTGTCGATAGCGTCGTGAATATGCGTTCCCGATTTCGAAGTCGTGCTGGGGACGAACAGGAATGTTTCGAATCCGTCGAACACAGACTGGAATGCGTGGAATTTGCCGCCCTCTTCAAAGTTCGGCTTTATCTTGTCGAGATAATTTCTTAACGCTTTCATCTTTAATTTTTAATTCTTGATTTTTAATTGAATTAGGCCATTTCAGCACGGAGCATGTCAAGTCCTGCACGAACGATACGCTGAACTTCTACCTTCGAAGAACATACGAACTCGCAAAGAGCAAAATCCTCAGGAGCTACCTCATAAATACCCAAAGCTTCCATACGGTCAATATCACCTGCAATGATAGCTTTTACCAGATATTCAGGGAAGATGTCCATCGGGAATACTTTATCGTACTCATTAGACATGATCATATGACGTTCACCACCTTTGATACGGGCGTCAAGCACATATTCCTTATTATTACCCAGCAACCAGCTGAAATAAGAATGGTTCACACTGAACTGATTGAAACGCGGCATAATCCAGCCCAGCATTTCGTGAATATCGTCACCTTCGGGAATCACTGTCAACTGGTTGTCAAAAGCGCCAAGAAAACCGTTCGGATTCACTTTTTTACCTGTAAGTACATTACCGCTGATGTAGCGTAAATCTCTACCGGTAGTCACGTTTCCGCTGAATACGTTTGTCAGCAGAGCACCGACTTTCAATTTGCAGTAAGCAGGTTTCAACACTTCAGAACCTGTTACGGCTACTTTGCGCGTCATGTCCACACGACCTGTATTGAACAGACGTCCGATGAATATAACAGCTTCCGCACCGATTGTCCATACGGTTTCACCCTTCACAACAGGTGAAATATGGTTAATCTGTACGCCTACATTGCCGGCCGGATTCGGTCCGTCAAATGCGGTAATCGTTACATTCTTGGCTTGCGTCAACGCTGCTGCCTTTTGTTTTACACTAATACTTAAATACGTCTTTGCCATTTTGGAAAGAGCGTCCAATCCTGTTTGGAAGTTTGCTTCCTCGCCTTTCAGGGCGAATTCAAAATCAGGTGCCAGCGGGTTACTGTCGAAGGCCGAAACAAAGATAGCTTTCGGATACATCGTCGGATCAGCAATCACATCATAGGGACGCTGACGGATGAACGCAAACATACCGGCTTCCAGCAATGCAGCTTTCACCGACTCGCCATTCAGGGCATTCACGTCTTTCTTACCGAATTCTTCATAGTCTTGCTCGGCTGCAGCTTCAACGACAATGTTCAGCACCTTACGGCGTGCGCCGCGCTCCACACTTGTCACTACGCCGCTAACGGGCGAAACAAATTTCAATTCAGGATGATTCTTGTCGATAAACAAGGGTCCTCCGGCCATCACATATTCCTGTTCTTTGACTACCACTTTCGGAGTGATACCCGTAAAATCATCGGGAACCAATGCGTAGAATCCCGGTTCTTTCACAGACATAAACTCTTGAGAGGCTTTACCTTTCAGGTTGATGTCAAGGCCTTTACGTAACTTAATTACATTTGCCATGCGTTTATATAAAATAATGGTTTCATTAATTTGCCGCAAAAGTAGCAAAAAAGAACGTGAATAAAGAGCAAAAACAAAAGGAATTACGGAGAAATTTCCGTAATTCCTTTCGTTAACGAACACGATAACAACAAGGGCAATCAGCAGCTTCTCGAATATCCTTCACAACATCCCCTTTCTTTCTACAATATCCTTACCGACATAGTCAAGAAAAAGAAATCAGTCATAATAGTTGATTATTAAAGCATTACAAGAAGTTAAGAGTTTGTCGACAAGGAGTTAACTTCTTGCTGGCAAACTCTTAACTTCTTATTGACAGGATATTAATTCCCTGTCCGAAAGAGAATAATTGTTTAGTATTCTTCCGAAAACATAGGATCCCAAGCCGGCAGACGAATAGGCTTCTGTTTGAATATATCCATCACCTTAGCGGGCACATACTTAGTTTCCAGAACCAGACGGAACATATATTCATCAAACCATTCATCCGTCATAATCAGATGCCCCTGATAACCGCTTGCTGGTCCCCAACTATTTTCCACCATCCACTTCACAGGCTTTCCGTCTTTATTCAGATCTACCGCCATAAGAGTCATGGCATGAGAAGAACCGCTGGAAAAAGTCTGGATACGTTGTTTCTTGTCCATATTGAAAGTAGTGCCCATAAGCGATTCGTAATCGTAATTCTTCACATCGAGCAAACCACGTTCGGAATTCAGGAACTTACCTACATCACAAGAGAAATACATCATAGTGCTGTCCTTCAAAGAAGCGATAGCCATTTCTTTGATATCCTCCACAGGCAGGTTTACATATGTCCAGTTTTTGCCATCATAACGGTGGCGGTCATAATCTATCTCATAGCATTTGTAGTATTCACGGGAAGGGTCGTTCATTACCATCACATAATTGCCCAGCAGATTCTCATCACCATATTTCTTCAGGAAAGACATCGGAGTGTGATGTTCGGTCTCCGCTGGATTACCCTTGGCATCCTTACGTACATAATCGAACTCTGTAGGTGGAACACCCAAATTCAGTACCAACATACGATATATAGTACCGAGCATTGTTGTTTTCTCTTTTTCCAATGCTACCGGTTTTGCTCCTTTAGCAGCAAGGTCACGCAATTGCAAGCCGTATTCTTTCAATTTCAAAGAAACCAGATTTGCCATACGCGAAGTATTATCACTGCTATTGGTTTCCGGCATAGCTTCCTTAGGTACCAGACCATATTTACTGACAATGTCGGCAACTCCCGTAAATGTTCCACCATCACTCAAAGGATGTTGAAAAAGCCATTCCACTGTTTTGTCGCTCATAGGTTTTTCACGGGTGTCGATAATACCTTGCAGGAAAAGATTGGCTTTCTCCAGTTGATCCCAGAAGAAAGGGTAAATCTCCGAAAATTCAAAAGATTGAAAATCATATTCGGCAATAGTCTTGGCACGCATCACGTTCAGTCCGGTGAAGAGCCAGCAACGTCCGGACGACTTCTGATCTGTAATTCCTTTGGAGTTTACCTTCACGGAAAAATGAGTATCCATTCCTGTCAGATTCTCCTGATTCAGTGCAAGTTTACGAATGTCATTGTTTCCGATGGCATTACGAAGAGCCTTATCGGCAGTGGTGCCTTGATAGCTCTGTTTAATCTGGTTCAGCATCGTTTCGCTGATTCCCCCTTTTCCGTCTTGTGCCTGCATGGAAAATAAAGCGGCACTGAAAACAAAAACTGATAAAATTCGTTTATTCATAAAATATATGGTTTGTATAGTAATTGGTCTATTTTTCCTGTCTTCTACAGGTCTGCCCCTATCAAGTCCGTACTTGCTCCGTGTCTAAGAACTTGGACATTGGCAATTCCCACTGTCAGTTCTTTGATTAGATGCAAAATTAATGGCTTTTTTGAAACTTTTAGTAAAATCTTTAGATTTATTGTCTTTTGAATTGAAAACTAATTCAAATTTATTAGTTTTCTTTGTACCCTCATTCGCATGATATGAAAAAATATACAATAGGTATTATTACGTTACTGCTTTCTGTAACAGCACTTTCCGCTCAGGAAGGAATGAATTTGATTATTACTGGAAACGATACGGCTCCTGCATTGACTAAGCGTGAATTGCGCAGACAAAAAGTAGCAAAACGAAACTTGCATTATAATATTCTGGGCGGTCCGAGCTATACACCCGATTTTGGTGCAGTACTTGGTGGCAGTGCTCTGATGACTTTCCGCATGAATCCCAGTGACACTACACAGTTGCGTTCTGTAGTTCCTGTAGCCATCGCTTTCTTGTTCAATGGTGGCATCAACCTCTTTTCCAAGCCTCAACTTTTTTTTAAAGGTGACCGTTTCCGAATCTTCGGAAAGTTTGCTTATAAGAACACGGAAGATAATTTCTACGGTCTGGGCTACAGTACAAATAAGAATTATGTTCGTAGCGACAGCACCAGCCAATACCGCTACAGTGGTATCCAGTTCAATCCCTGGTTCCTTTTCCGCTTAGGTAACAGCAATATATTTGCCGGACCACAGATAGACATCAACTATGACGATATTACAGAACCTGCCAAATATCTGGTAGACGAACCGTCCTACAAGGCAGCTGGAGGTACCGAGAAAGGCTACAAGAATTTCAATTCCGGGCTCGGCTTCCTGTTGACTTACGACAGCCGTGACATACCCTCCAACGCTTATTCCGGCATGTATCTCGATTTCCGTGGAATGATGTATACCAAATTTCTCGGAAGCGATGAAAACTTTTATCGCCTGGAGATAGACTATCGCCAATATAAAACTGTCGGTAAACGCAAAGTCATTGCCTGGACAGCACAAACTAAAAATGTGTTTGGTGATGTACCTTTGACACAATACATGCTTACCGGAACTCCTTTCGACCTGCGTGGTTATTATATGGGACAATATCGTGACAAGTCTTCCCATGTGGTCATGGCGGAATATCGCCAGATGATAAATACCGATAAGAGCACCTGGCTGAAGCGTATGCTCAACCACATAGGTTTCGTAGCCTGGACGGGTTGCGGATTCATGGGCCCCACTCCCGGTAAGATAGAAGGGGTACTTCCCAACTACGGTGTTGGATTACGTATTGAAGTACAGCCCCGTATGAATGTACGCCTTGATTTGGGTAAAAATACAGTCAACAACCAAACGCTGTTTTATTTCAATATGACAGAAGCGTTTTGATCTATAAATTATAAATCATAAATCTTCCCCTTTTCTTGCATCAGTAAAAGATTATCTATACTTTTGAGCATTATTATTTGTTTACCTTAGACAATTTCATAATGAGAACTTTCGAGATATTATTCTGGATAAGCCTTTTTATCGTATTCTACACTTATATAGGATATGGAATTGTATTATACATTCTGGTTAAGATAAAGGAAATTTTCCGTAGGCCGATCCACTACCCCATGCCTCCTGATGAAGAGCTGCCCGAACTCACACTCTTTATTGCAGCTTACAACGAAGAAGATGTTGTAGACGAAAAAATGCAGAACTGTCTGGATTTAGACTATCCTGCAGAGAAGCTGCAAATATTCTGGGTAACTGATGGCAGTAACGATCATACAAATGAACGCCTTTCACGCTGGCCACAGGCCACTGTACTCCATCAACCCCAACGGCAGGGAAAAACTGCTGCCCTCAACCGGGGAATGAAGTTTGTCAAAACACCACTCGTTATATTCACCGACGCTAATACACACCTGAACCGGGAAGCACTACGCGAAATTGTGCATGCTTTTGTCAACCCCAAAGTAGGTTGTGTCGCTGGCGAAAAACGTATTGCCGTACAAAACAAAGACAACGCCGCTTCAGGTGGAGAAGGTATTTATTGGAAATATGAATCGACTTTGAAAGCACTCGATTCACGTCTTTATTCAGCCGTAGGGGCTGCCGGAGAATTGTTCGCCGTACGTCGGGATTTGTTCGAAGACATGAGAACGGACACCTTACTTGATGACTTTATCCTCTCTCTTCGTATAGCTATGCGCGGTTACACAATCGCTTACTGTGCTACAGCTTATGCCACCGAAGGTGGTTCTGCCGATATGCAGGAAGAAGAAAAACGCAAAGTACGCATCGCAGCCGGAGGATTACAGTCTATCTGGCGATTGCGTCCATTGCTGAATCCATTCCGCTATGGCTGGCTTAATTTCCAATATGTATCCCATCGTGTTCTGCGGTGGTCTATCACTCCTATCCTCTTATTCTTACTACTACCTCTTAACGTTATATTACTCTTTACCAGCAGTTGTCCGTTATTTTATGCCGCCATTTTGGGGCTACAGATTCTATTTTACATGATGGGCATTTGGGGATATATCCTCTCAAGAAAGCATATTAAAAACAAAATACTCTTTATTCCTTATTATTTCCTCTTTATGAACGTCAATGTAATAAGGGGGTTCCGATACCTGAGTAAACGCAAAGGCAACAATAGCGGAGCTTGGGAAAAAGCACGAAGAGCTGTACAATAAAACCCCTGTTCACCAATAAATCTTAATACACAAAAAGACATGAAAAGTATTCTGAAAGACACAAATAACTCCGAAAAACTATTGAACATGGTATCAGATACATTGATACTCATGGACCAAGACGGCGTATGCGTAGATATAGCTATCCATAATGTAGATTTATGGTTCATAAAAGAAAAGAGACTACTCGGGAAGAATTTACTGGCCCTGTTGCCTCCCAGTACGTACCGTGAGTTTTATCCGGAATTTAAGAAAGTCTTGCTCCGGAAAACAAAATCAATCCGCAATTACGAACTCACATTGCGGGGTAGAAATTATTTCTTCAAATGTATCATGCAACCCTATGGTGACCTGATATTATGCCAATATCGTGACATCACGGAACGTAGTCAACGCAAACTGGAACTGGAAAGAAAAAACCGGGAACTGTATGAAATACAAAAAGCCGCCCTCATTGGCAGGTGGATATATGATACCGGTACTAAGGAATTCAGTTATACAGGTCAGACTGGTATCATGTGTACGGACGAAGAACAAAATATCCCCCTATCTGACTATCTGAATCTTGTTCTTCCCGAAGATAGGGAAAGTTTCAGCAATTGGCTCACCCGGAATCTGAAAGGAAGTATGGAAGAAAGCATAGACTATCGTATCTCCTTAGACAAAAAGGTCTTCTACATCCGCCTGAAAGCATTTACCCGCGAACGTCGCAAAAACGGCAATATCACACTGGAAGGATATATACAGAACATTACCGACATCCAGCAAAGACGTAACGATATCAACCTGCTGACGCATGCCATCAATAATTCCACGGAAGACATCTTTGCCGCCCATGAAGATGGCACACTGATATTCGCCAACCGCCAATTTAAGCAACACCACAATCTGAGCAATACGGACGACATCACCCAACTAAGGATTTATGAAATAGGTTCGTATGCCCGGAACGAAGAAGAATGGAAGAAAATGGTTGTTTCTATCAAGAATGGAGACAAGAAACAGAGTGTCACTATGTACAATCCTCTACCACTCTATCCCGAAGTGCTGGCATACGAAGGCAATGCCTATTGTGTCATTAGTGATGAAGGTTACGGAACAATCTGGGCATTCGGCCGGGATATTTCCCAACGCATCAGCCACGAACAACAAATCAAACGCTTTAACCAGATATTGGATAAGATCATCGAATATTTACCTGCAGGCATTGTTGTAAAGGATATCAAAAACAGCTTTAAATACTTATACCGCAACCGTGAGTCGTACAACCGTGAAATTACCATGCAAGAGGCCCTGGGGAAAGATGACTTCGATTTCTATCCTCTGGAAATAGCAGAAGAAAAGCGTCGACAGGACATTGAAATTGCTTCTACAGGACAAGAAATGCACTGGATAGCAGAAGAACGTGATGGTACCGGGCAGCCTCTTTTCCTTGACAAACGGAAGATGAAAATAGAAAGTAACGACTTCTCGCCCATCTTATTGAATATAGAATGGGACATCACCAACATGGAACTGATGAAACGGGAACTAATGGTTGCTAAAGAAAAAGCGGAAACTTCCGACCAACTCAAATCGGCTTTCCTTGCCAATATGAGTCATGAAATACGTACGCCTCTCAATGCCATCGTCGGTTTCTCACGCATCATCGCCGAAAGTGAAAATACAGAGGAACGCAAAGAATATTACAACATAGTGGAAGCTAACAACGAACGTCTGCTGCAACTCATCAACGAAATACTGGATTTATCAAAGATAGAAGCCGGCATTGTTGAATTCAGCATTGCTCCCGTCCGCCTACATCCGCTTTGTAAAGAGATTCATGATGCTCATGTATTCCGTTGTCCTTCCGGTGTTGAGTTAGTATTTGAACCTTCGGATGAAGATATTCGCATCGATTCGGACAAGAATCGTATTTTCCAAGTTATATCAAACCTGATAGGAAATGCATTCAAGTTCACAACTCATGGAAGTATCAGTTATGGATACCACCAGGAAGGGGAAAATATCATTTTCCATGTAACTGATACAGGAACAGGCATCGCTCCCGAAAAGATAGGAAAGGTATTCGAACGGTTCGTGAAAGCAAACAACTTTGCGCAGGGTACAGGACTGGGATTAGCAATCTGCAAAACCATCATTGAACGTCTGGGCGGAACAATTTCTGTGACTTCCGAATTGGAGAAAGGCACTACTTTCACTTTTAGCCTGCCTGCAAAGATTGCTATAGAGGAAGAAAAAGAAACGCTTGAAAGTGTATTTGAAGGGAATGGGTCGACAACCAATGAACAAAAAGCAACAACTGAAAAGAATCAGACTACACCTGAAAGTTCTCTAATGAAAACGATCCTGATAGCCGAAGATACCGACAGTAATTATATCCTGATCAAAGCCATCTTAGGAAAAGAATATCACTTGGAGCGTGCCAAAGATGGTATGGAAGCCGTCAATATGTTTGTGGAATTAAATCCGGATATCATCCTGATGGATATGAAAATGCCGAACCTCGGCGGACTGGATGCAACAAGAATCATCCGTGAACTATCACCCGATGTCCCCATCATCGCCCTGACTGCTTTTGCCTATGATCATGACCGTAAAGCAGCACTTGAAGTAGGGTGCAACGATTTCCTGACTAAACCTTTCACACAGGAGGTACTAAAAGAGACGATAAAAAAGTGGGTTAATAAGTGATTAACGGTAAGTGATTAGTGATTAGCAGGCTGCGCTATGATACCGCAGGAGCTAATCACTAATCACTTACCGTTAATCACTTATTACGCAAAGATATCGCTCCTCTGAATATAAGCTATCACATCACCCTTATTCACGGTATCTCCTTGCTTGGCACATATTTCTACGACACGTCCGGTAAATCCGGTCGGTATTTTTTCGTATTCCCCCCACGGAGTGGAAAGGTAACAGAACACTTCATCGTGCTGGTATTTACGCCCGATGAACGGAGCAACAGAAGGACCTTCAACTGATACTTCCCACAGTACCTGTCCTTTATCCGGAGCAATTATCGGGTCAGCCTTGGCGCGTTTCAGTTTTTTAATTTCTTCTTCTGAATATCCATTTTTCACCATGGCGGCATCCTTAGCGCGTTGTAACTCATCCTCAAAACGCTTCTTAGCAGTACCTGACTTATAGTCACGATACTGGCGGTCGTGCATGGCTAACTCAAAGAGTTCTTCATCATCGTCACCATATTCCCAGTTGTTATCATCCATTTCCTTCCGGAACTCATCCAGTGCATTCGGATAATTCAACTGCGGATCTGTATCTACAAACTCATAACCTTTGGACTTTGCGAGTTCTACAATCTCAAGATCCAGTTCACCCGGCAGGCGTCCGCTCTTACCCAGAATCATATCCCAGGTATGATTATCTATCATCGTCCAGCGCTCCTCACCTTTCACCAGTTGCATAACATTCATCAACGCAACATTCTTCACATACTGACTGAAAGGTGTCACCAGTGGTGGATAACCTAATTTAGGCCATACATATTCCACTTCGTCGAAAAGCATCACCAGTAAGTCATCGATACTAAGTTCAGGTTCGTTTTTCCCTCTCAGAATCATATTTATTCCTGAATGTACCCCCTTCAGATCCGCCATCATAGACCCCATCATACCACCGGGAAGTCCACATTTCAGCAACAGAGAAGACATATGTTTATTCGTAGGATCCATGAAATAACCCAGGAAATCATCTATAAATTCCTGCGTCATGGCACGCGCTTTCATATAGGCTTTCATATTGATGTCCGGCACCTGGAAACCCAGATCTTTCAACATAGCCTGCACCGAAATTACATCCGGATGTACTTTACCCCAAGACATCGGCTCCATAGCTACATCAATGATATCAGCCCCATTCTCACAGACTTCAAGAATAGATGCCATCGACAAGCCCGGTCCACTATGACCATGATATTGAATGATCACTTCCGGATGCCTCTCTTTAATTGTTTTCGTCAATCGCCCCAGCATACCCGGACGACCGATACCTGCCATATCTTTCAGACAGATTTCGGGTGCTCCGGCTTCAATCAGCTGATCAGCAACATGAGCATAATACTCCACTGTATGTACAGGCGAATGCGTGATACACAGTGTAGCTTGTGGTATCATACCTGCTTCCAATGCATATTTTATAGAAGGGATGATATTGCGCGTTTCATTCAATCCACAAAAAATACGAGTAATATCTACTCCCTGTGCATGCTTTACATGATACATCAAACGACGAACATCGGCAGGTACCGGATACATACGCAGAGCATTCAGACCACGATCCAGCATATGCGTCTGTATACCTGCTTCATTGAAAGGTTTAGTAAAAGCACGTACGGCCTTGTTGGGATTTTCGCCATACAACAGATTCACTTGCTCAAAAGCCCCTCCGTTAGTTTCCACACGGGCAAAACACCCCATTTCGATAATCAAGGGGGCAATACGTACCAATTGGTCTACACGAGGTTGATATTTACCGGAAGATTGCCACATGTCACGGTAAACAAGACTGAATTTAATTTCTTTTTTCATCGCAGTCGGTAGTTAGCGGTTTAACATATACGAATTAATAAGTTAACTTAATAAGTACAAATATAATGGTTTATTCTAACATATAGTCAAAAATGCACCCTAAATATTCACTATAAAAGTTATGTTTTATATCATATTGAAAGCACAACTTCTTTTCTTCACAATTCAAACAGCCTTCACCAATGCGTACATATAAATATACCCAGGGCAGTGCCCTGGGCTATTCGGTTAAAGTCATATAGGCTTAATTTACAGAATCACACTGTAAGAGACTCATAGTCAAGCTTGCAGCTTAACCTGTAGCTTTTAAACAAAGTCTTTCAATTCTTGTTGTAGCCGCTGGCGGGTAAAGAATATGCGGCTTTTGACAGTTCCTAAAGGCAATCCGAGCCGATCGGCTATTTCACGATACTTGAAACCGGAAACGTGCATGGAGAAGGGGACTTTATAATCACGAGGTAATGAATTGACAATGCGGTGCATCTCTTTCAAATCATAAGTTCCTTCGGCGCTTGCAAAACCGGAGTTTTGCGGCAGGTTTAAATGATAAAGGTTATCTGTCTGGTCCACGAAGGTTTGTTCGCGAACGATTCTGCGGTAATTATTAATAAAGATATTCCGCATAATGGTGTACATCCACCCTTTGAAATTTGTATCGGGCATGTACTTGTCTTCGTTATCCAACGCTTTGAGTGAGGTTTCCTGCAATAAATCATTCGCCTCCTCTTTATCGGCTGTCAACTTATATGCAAAGCGAAGCAGTTCTTCTTGCACACTAATCAAATCCTTCCTAAAACTGTAGGTATTCATACTTTGCTCTTTTAAATAGTTAATAATTATTTTAAATTCACGATTGCAAGTATAGGGAAGTTTCAGGTTTCCGAGGGGTCGAGTTTTGTTTTTATTTAGGGCAAAAACTATCAAATGACAGTTTTCACCCCCATTTTGAGAGTTTTCTGGTGGTCTTTTTAAAAAAAAGCGTATCTTTTTCCGAAGATTTCGTAAAGTGTTTGTGATTTTTTTATAGTTTTGCCTACATATAGCAAAAACACTTTATTTAAAAACACTTTATTTTATGAGACGAATTATTAATTCCATTATTCTTCTGGCTATCATGGCTATCGCTCTGCCGTCATACGGTCAAGGGCTGAAAGCATTCAAGCTGAAGAATGGTCTTTCCGTATATATATGGGAAGACAACACCAAATCGGATGTATATGGTATTGTGGCCTGCCGAACAGGCTCAGTGAACGATCCGGCAGAATATACCGGACTGGCACACTACCTGGAGCATGTAATGTTTAAGGGTACCGACAAGATCGGGGCACTGGACTGGGCTACCGAAAAGCCTCTTTATGATAAAATCATTGCCAAGTATGATGAAATGGCGGATGAAGCCGATCCCGTAAAGAAAGAAGCCATTGCTAAAGAAATCAATGAACTGACTGTAGAAGCTGCTAAAGTAAGTGTATCTACCGAATTCATGAATCTGATAGAAAGTATGGGTGGAAAGGGATTGAATGCCGGAACAAGTTTCGATGTGACATATTATCACAACTCATTCCCTCCTTATCAAATCAATAAATGGTTGGAAATCTACTCACAACGTATGATCAACCCGGTATTCCGTACTTTCCAGACCGAATTGGAAAGTGTATACGAAGAATACAATATGTATAAGGATGATCCAGGAAGCGTACAGCAGGAATTTATTTCCAGCAAAGCATACGAAGGACACCCTTATGCACGTCCTATCATCGGATTACCGGAACACCTGAAAAACCCACGTTTGAGTAAGCTGATCGACTATTATAACGATTGGTACACTCCGGAAAACATGGTGCTCATCCTCGTTGGTAACGTAGATGCTAAACAAATCAGCGGACGTATCAACGCTACTTTCGGACGCCTGCAAGCTAAACCGACTCCCGAACGTAAAACTTATCCCGACCTTGAAATCAAAGGTCGTAAGCAATATAATGCAAAGGTTGGTTATTATCCCAATGTATGCCTCGTATACAAAGGTGTACCTTCCGGACACCCCGATGAAAAACCTTTGGATATCGCCATGTCTCTGTTGAGCAACAACAGCAACACCGGTACACTGGACAAACTGACTATTGACGGTGAGTTGACTCAAGGTTATGCTTATTCAGACAGTCGTCGCGAACAGGGTCGTAATATCGTACGTTGTATCCCTCTCTACGATGAAAATCAACGTCGCTTCGAATCAAACAAGAGCGCTGAAAAGAAAGCTCTGAAAGCTATCGAAAAAGTAGCTAACGGTGAATTTGAAGAATGGCAAATCAATTCTATCAAGAACAATATGTGCCGTGATTTCGACCGCAGAATGGAATCTAACACTTACAAGGCACATATGTTGATGAATGCTTTCATCAGCGAAGAAGACTTGGGACAAGTTCTCAACTACAAAGATGAAGTAATGGCCATCACAACAGAGGATATCAAACGTGTGGCCAAGCAATACCTGACGAATGATTATCTTGCCATTTACATTGAAAAAGGAAAGCTTGATAAGAGTACCAAAATTAAGAAACCTGGATATAAACCTATCGAACCTCCTGTAGGCAAACAATCACTGTATGCTACGCAATTCAAGAACATGCCTATCGGACAAGTAGACGAGAAGTTCGTCAACTTCGCTGACGTACAAAGCAAACAGTTGAACGACCGCTCTAAAATGTACTATACACAGAATCCGGAAAATAATGTATTCAGCTTAACACTGCGTTACGGTGTTGGTGAACGCGAATTCCGCAAACTGGGTATTGCAGCAGACCTGATGAATAATGCAGGTATCATGGGTGCTTACGAGCCGCAACAATTGAAAGAAGAGCTTGGTAAACTGAATGCTACTTGTGAAGTAAGTGCTAACAGCAACTATCTCTACATCACCATGGAAGGTTATGAAGAAACTTTGCCGCAAGCTTGCCAACTCCTCGCCCGTCAAATTCTGATGCCGAAACTGGACGAAAAGCAGCTGAGCCGTATCAAAGGCTCTATGTTGGGTAGCCGTCAGCAACGCAAGGAAAATGTGAACGCTTTGTCCAACGCACTTATGCAATACATGATTTACCAGGATAAATCATCCTACATCGATGAACTGACTGATAAGGAAGTTTACGAACTGCAGATTTCCGAGCTGACAGGTGACATCAACCGTGCAGCTAACTATGAAGCAGAAATCTTCTATTGCGGAACAATGCCTTTCGACAATGCTTATGAAGTTCTCAGCAAAAACCTGCCGCTGGTTGCCAACGAAAAACCGACTACTTCACCGCAGGACAAAACGATGGCTACCGTAACGGAGAACACTGTTTACTTCCTGCCGAACTCTGATGCTGAACAGGCTCAAATCTACTTCTTCATGCCAATGGAGAAATTCGACAAGAAAGATGACGTGATTCGCGATGCATTCAATCAATATTTCTCTGGTGGTTTCAACGGATTGGTATTGGATGAAATCCGTGGAAAACGTTCTATGGCTTATTCAGCCGGAGCATATATCGGTACACCTTCATTGCCTGGCAACCCGACTTATTTGTTCGGTAACATCGGTACGCAGAATGATAAAGCCAACGATGCATTGGATGTATTCATGGGTCTGATTACAGATATGCCAAAGAATGCTGACCGTATAGACAACATCAAGAGTTACATGCGCCAGGAGATGCTGACTACACATCCTTCTTTCCGTAACAAAGCCGAGTACATGAGATCACTGCAACGCGTAGGCTATAACGATGATCCTACCAAGGAAAATCTGCCTAAGGTTGATGCGCTGACTTTCGATGATATCGTGAAGTACTACGAAGAAAATGTCAAAGGTAAACCATACTGTATCGGTATTATGGGTAACCCGAAAGATATCGACGTGAAGAAGCTGGAGAAATACGGCAAAGTAGTGAAACTGAATGAAAGAAAATTGTTCAACACGAAAGACGCAATGTTCTAACAAGAATCTCCTTTAATTAAAAAGGGTATCACCTCTTCTTCCGGTGATACCCTTTTCTTTTTCCATTCGCTTTTGCAATTATTCAGTTTGCCCTTGGAACAAAGTCTTTAATCCTTGTCTTTATCTTCTACTTCTGCTGCACTTCCCGAGAGAATCGGCAGACAGATATTATACTTCACAGCCAGAATACGTGTGACGAATACTGAAATACCGCCTGCCACCTGACATCCGTATGAATGTATCCCGATAAGATCGCATATCCAGTAAACCGTACCACCTACTACGCATGCCATAGCATAAATTTCTTTTCGGAAAATCAGTGGAATTTCATTGATAAACACATCACGGATTACACCACCTGCAGCACCTGTAATACTACCCATAATGATAGCTACCCAGAACGGATATCCCAGTGCAATACTTTTTCCCACACCGACCACTGTGAACAGTGCCAAACCAATGCTGTCGAATATAAAGAAGGTGTTATGCAAATGAATCAAATGTTTTCCAAAAAGAATCACCCACAGCAAGGCCAGTCCCGTACAAATCAAATAGATAGGATCCGTCATCCAACCTGGAGTGACACCCAGCAATACATCACGTATCGTACCGCCACCAATGGCAGTTACAAAACCTACTACATACGCCCCGAACCAGTCGAACCGCTTTGCCGAAGCCAGCCGAATGCCACTGATTGCAAAAGCAAACGTACCTATAAAATCGAGTATTTGAACAAATGTTGGCATGATAGTCAATGATTAACGTTAAATGTTTAATGATTTATAATTGCTATTCATTAAAATTATTGGCAAAGTAACGAATAATTTCCCTAAGAAAACGTATTTTTGTCTCATCAATTTATATGCAATGAAAATAACAATCGTATCGGGTGCACGCCCCAACTTCATGAAAATAGCCCCTATCACCCGGGCAATTAAAGCCGCACAAGAAGCCGGAAAGAAGATTTCATACCGTCTCATTTATACCGGACGGCAAGACGATACCAGTCTGGATGCCTCTCTGTTCTCTGATCTGGACATGAAGAAACCCGATGGTTATCTTGGAGTGAGCGGACATGACCAATCGGAAGTGACGGCTGCCATCATGCTTGCCTTCGAAAAGGAATTGAACACACATCCCGCCCAGGTAGTTCTTGTTGTAGATGACCTTACGGCCACCATGAGTTGTTCTATCGTTGCCAAAAAGCGCGGGCTGAAAGTCGCACACCTCATTGCCGGTACTCGTTCGTTCGATATGAATATGCCTCGCGAAGTGAACCGTACCATTGTAGATGCCATTTCCGACTATCTGTTTACCGCAGGTATGGTGGCTAACCGCAACCTGAATCAGGAAGGCATGATTCCCGAATACATCCACTATGTAGGTAATATTCTGATAGATACTGTCCGCTATAACCGTCACCGCCTCTTGCAACCCGTATGGTTCTCTACCATGGGATTGAAAGGACACAGCTATCTATTGCTCACTCTCAATCGTCACGAGTTGCTGAACAAAAAGAATGTGCTTAAATCTCTGATACAAACATTAGTGGATAAATCCGGAGGTATGCCCATCATTGCTCCGCTGCACCCATACGTGCAGAAGGCTATCAAGGCGCTGGAAATTCCTGCACCAAACCTACACATTCTACCGCCTCAAAGTTACCTGCACTTCGGATATCTTATTAACCATGCCAAAGGTATCATCACAGATTCCGGTAACATTGCAGAAGAAGCTACTTTCCTTGACGTTCCCTGCATCACACTCAACTCTTATGCCGAACATCCCGAAACCTGGCGTGTAGGTACTAATGAATTAGTGAACGAAGACCCCGTTGCATTTGCCGCCGTACTTGAAACGTTGATGCATGGCGAATGGAAACATACCACGCTGCCCGATCGTTGGGACGGACGTACAGCGGAACGTATTGTGCAAACGTTGATTAATGGAGAATTAAAGTAACCTGATTGTTATATCCCATTTTCGTTAAAGCCTGTTGCCGCCATTGAAGCGCTTCAGGCATCAAAGGGATATGATATAATTCACGGAGAGCCATAATTTGCGCTTCTTGTCCGTCAGCAATTGTACATACTTCCTCAAAACCTGGATCCGGAATCATCATCGAATTCACCAGACAATGTCCATATCCTTTCATCAAAGAATATATCAGTTTCAGTTTGATTCCTGTATTCTGGAAAGTCAACAGTAGATGGATACGTGCAAAAGCTATCAGAGAGTTCATTTCTTTTTGTGAAGGATTTGTAACAAGAGATACATTCGGAATTCTGGAAATTCTCTCTTGTAAATGCTTACCGGGATTTTTACCGGCAATAACCACCTGCATATCTATATCCAACTTAGGCACCAAGTTATCCAGAATATAATTAATCACCCGAACATTCTCAAGAACAGACAGATTTCCATGATATAATATGTACTTCTCATTATCCTGAATTACATCCGTCACAGTTTTTACACTAATGCTATCAAAGAAACAAGGCAAGCAATAAGTCAATACCGAAGGATATTTCTGAGTGAAATAGACAGCATCCGTATTGGTAATAGCCAATATTTTATCAGCATACAGTAATATCCGCTCATAATGTTTTAATTTCCAAGCTTCCAAATAATAATAACACTTCTCATGCCAAGAGACACACGACTTCCCCAGAAAATGATAATAATCATGCTCTACATTATGCATCCTTACCCATTTTTGCCTGTCTCTCAATAAAGAATTTGAGAGGAAATAACAGGTGTGCAGTCCTTCAAACAGAATCGGAGAATTGTCCTCACACAAACGTTCCAGTAATAACTTACTCCTCCTACTGTAAACAATATAAGGAAGAAAAGAAAACATAGAGCGCCAACCTGTAAAACGTTCGTAATAGTAGACGGTATCAGCCACCTTAAGCAAATCAGGTTGTTCATCCACCCCATATCTATATGTATGCAAAACAATCGAACAACCAGCCTCTTTCAGTGCCTTCAGCTTATAATACACATCTATCACCCCCCCATAATCAGGAGGGAATGGCACTTGAAAACTAACAACATGGAGTTTCATATATAACTTTTATAGTTAAGCAGTGACAGGGTTTATTCATCCCTGCAAAGGTAACATAAAATATAAAAAACACGCATTTTTTCTTTTGTCTTGATATAAAAGAAGAGTACATATAAACATTCCTCTTATTTCTTTAGATTATATTTACTTCTTATTTAATGGTAATTTGCTACCTTTGCACCCTCATACTGACTTAAATATGAAACAACAATATACAACTATCATCCTTTTTCTGCTGTCACTATTTGTTGCACATAGTGCATCCGCACAGATAAAAGGTGTCGTTACCGACTCCCTGACCAACGAACCATTAATGTACATCACCGTTCAATACGAGGGAAAAGGTGTAGGTGCTATCACCAATGCCGAAGGAGAATATACAGTAGAAACCCGCAAAGGTTGGAATGAGCTTACATTCTCCGCCATCGGATATGTGACCAAGAAAGTCACACTAACCCCTAACACCAGAGTGCTGAATGTAAAAATGGCGCCTGCTGATGTCATGCTCTCTGAAGTAGTGGTAAAACCTCAAAAGGAGAAATACTCCAGGAAGAATAACCCTGCCGTAGATTTCATGAGAAAAGTCATCGAAAATAAGAAAGAACTGAAACTGGAAGCCAATGACTTCTATCAGTACCAGAAATATGAAAAGATGAAGATGTCCATGAACGACGTCACTCCAGAGAAGATGGAGAAAGGCATCTATAAAAAATTCTCATTCTTTAAGGACCAGGTAGAAATATCGCCTAAGACCAACAAGATGATTCTCCCCATTTCCATCAAAGAGACGTCTTCAAAAACCATCTATCGTAAAAGTCCCAAAAGCGAAAAGACTATTATCGAAGGTATGAATTCCAGCGGTATTGAAGAATTCTTCAACACTGGAGATATGCTGGGAACCATCCTGACCGATGTATTCTCTGACGTCAATATCTATGATGACGACATCCGCCTGTTGCAACGCCGCTTCGTCAGCCCTATCGGACGAGGCGCTATCAGTTTTTATAAGTTCTATCTTATGGATACTATTATGGTGGACCGCCAGGAATGTGTACACCTTACTTTCGTTCCACAGAACTCGCAGGACTTTGGTTTTACAGGGCATCTCTATGTCGTGAAAGACTCCACCTATGCAGTGAAAAAATGTACCATGAACCTCCCTAAAAAGACTGGTGTAAACTTCGTGGACAATCTTGATATTGTGCAGCAGTTTGAACAGATGCCGGATGGCAACTGGGTACTGACAGATGACGACATGACTGTAGAATTGCAATTCGTGAAAGGTTTACAGGGGCTTGAAGTACAACGTACTACCAAGTACAGTAATTACAAATTTGAAGATATAGAGCCCCGTCTTTTCCGTCTGAAAGGTAATGTCATCAAGGAAGCCAATATGCTTAACAAAAGCGATGAATACTGGGCTTCGGTACGCCAGGTTCCCCTCACCAAAAAGGAGAGTAACATGGACGTATTTATGAATCGCATCGAACAAATCCCAGGCTTCAAGTATGTTATCTTTGGTGCAAAAGCCCTGATAGAGAACTTTGTGGAAACAGGAAGCAAAAAGCATCCCAGCAAGTTCGACTTCGGCCCTATCAATACCAGTATCACAAGTAATTATGTAAACGGTACACGTTTCCGCCTCAGTGGTATGACTACCGGTAACTTCGACCCGCACTGGAGTTTCAGTGGATATGGTGCTTATGGTACAAGAGATAAGAAATGGTTCTATAAAGGTCAGGCAGCCTATTCATTCAATAAGCGTGAGTATGTGTTATGGGAATTCCCTAAACATTATATCGCTTTCGATTACAGCTACGATGTCATGTCTCCGATGGACAAATACCTCTCAACAGATAAAGACAATATGTTTGTAGGCTGGAAGTGGACAAAGGTAGACCAAATGTCATATATGCGCGATGCTACCCTGACGTATGAGTTGGAAACGAATGCCGGTTTCTCCATCAAAGCTATGGCACGCCACCGCAACGACGAACCTGCCGGCGGTATATTGCAATATTGGAAGAACGACGGCAACATAGCTGGTTCATGGGATGATACAAATACATTCGTCAAAGATATCACCACAACTGAGCTTGGCGTTACCCTACGTTATGCTCCGGGGGAAACATTTGTCAATACGAAGCAACGTCGTGTTCCGGTGTCTCTGGATGCTCCGATCTTCTCTCTTTCCCATACCATTGGTCTGAAAGGTGTGCTGGGTGGTGAATACAACTTCAATCTTACAGAAGCCAGTATCCGCAAACGTTTCTGGTTTGGCTCCTGGGGTAAACTAGACATCACCGCCCGTGCCGGTGCACAATGGAATACGGTACCGTTCCCTTTACTGAATCTGCCCATGGCAAACCTTTCATATATCACCCAGCACAATGAGTCCTTCAGTCTTATCAACAATATGGAATTCCTGAATGACCGTTATGCCTCTCTTGCCATCACTTATGATATGAACGGGAAGCTGTTCAATCGTATTCCCCTCATTAAAAAGCTAAAATGGCGCGAAACTTTCCGTATCCGTGGTATGTACGGAACACTTACGGATAAGAATAACCCATATAAGAGCCACAATGACGAATTGTTCCTCTTCCCTATGCGCGACGGTATGCCTACCAGCCATGTGATGGGTAGCACTCCTTATTTGGAAGCCAGCGTAGGTATCTACAACATTTTCAAACTGTTGCATATCGAATATGTACGCCGCCTCACTTACACGGATATTCCAGGTGTAAAGAAAGGAGGCATACGCTTTATGATATTAATGATATTCTAACATAGCAACTTAGTGATGAATGATTAGCATGGTTACTAAACACTAATTACTAAACGTTAAACACTTATTCACATGACCCCCTTAGCAGAAAGGCTTCGTCCTAAAACTTTAGATGAATACATCGGTCAGAAACATTTAGTAGGACCAGGTGCAATACTACGCAAGATGATTGATGCGGGACGTATCTCTTCATTTATTTTGTGGGGGCCTCCGGGTGTAGGAAAAACCACACTGGCACAGATCATTGCCAATAAACTGGAAACTCCATTCTATACACTGAGTGCTGTTACCAGTGGTGTGAAAGACGTACGAGAAGTGATAGAACGCGCCAAGAGCAACCGCTTCTTCTCACAAGGCAGCCCCATACTGTTCATTGATGAAATCCACCGTTTCAGTAAATCGCAACAAGATTCTTTGCTTGGTGCTGTGGAACAAGGTACAGTGACATTGATAGGCGCCACTACAGAGAATCCCTCTTTTGAGGTAATCCGTCCATTGCTGTCACGATGCCAACTCTATGTACTGAAGTCTTTGGAGAAAGAAGACCTCATGGAATTACTGCAACGTGCCGTCACCACTGACCATATTCTGAAAGAACGTAAAATCGAACTGAAAGAAACGACTGCCATGCTCCGCTATAGTGGTGGAGATGCACGCAAACTGCTTAATATTTTGGATCTTGTAGTTTCTTCCGAAGCCAATGATCCGGTGGTCATTACTGATGAGATAGTAACCGAACGCCTGCAACAAAATCCCCTGGCTTACGACAAAGATGGAGAAATGCATTATGATATCATATCTGCTTTCATCAAGTCTATTCGTGGCAGCGATCCCGATGGTGCCATATATTGGCTGGCTCGTATGGTAGAAGCCGGGGAAGACCCTGCTTTTATTGCCCGCCGACTCGTCATCTCCGCATCGGAAGACATCGGACTGGCAAATCCAAATGCTATGCTGATTGCCAATGCTTGCTTTGATGCTGTAATGAAAGTGGGCTGGCCCGAAGGACGTATTCCACTGGCAGAGGCTACTATTTATCTTGCTACAAGCCCGAAGAGTAATTCCGCCTACATGGCCATCAACAATGCCTTGGAACTTGTACGGGAAACGGGCAATCTACCCGTTCCTCTACATTTGCGCAATGCGCCCACCAAACTGATGAAACAGTTAGGATACGGTGATAACTATAAGTATGCGCACGATTATCCCGGTCATTTCGTTAAGCAACAATTCATGCCCGATGAGTTGAAGAACCGCCGTCTTTGGGAAGCACAAGACAATGCTGCCGAGCAGAAACATGCAGAACGCATGAAAGCATTATGGGGGGAGGATAAATTAAAGAAAATGTAGAGCAGAAGCAATAGTATGCAAACTATCCAATGCCAATTCCTTATCAAATATAAATTCCCTCCCTGTTAATTCTTTTTTTCAAATGAGTATTCATCTGCTCTCGTATTCTAACTAGATCAACTGGACATCCCAGAAGCTCTTCCAACTCACTCTGAATACGATCTAACGTAAGAAGAGAAGGTGCATTACCTTCGTAACAAATATCGACATCGCTATGTTCCGTTTGTTCTCCACGAGCTACTGAGCCAAAAATACCTAAACGATTAAAACCATATTTACGGGCATTTACCTGCTTATACAGCCTCAATATTTCTAATATTTCCGGAGTAGATTTCATATCAGCACAAATTTAGATTCACACAAAGGTAGAAAAAGATAAGAAGAAAACAAATCTTTTCCCTAAATTTGCGTACTCACTTTAAACATAAACAGAATGAGAACTGTAGTATTAGACGGTTACACCGCAAATCCTGGTGATCTTTGCTGGGACAAATTGAAAGAGTTTGGCGAATGCGTAATTTATGATCGTACCGCCCCCGCCGAAGTACTGGAACGTGCTGCCGGTGCAGAAGCCCTCCTCACCAATAAAGTAGTGATCAACAGCGAAATGATGGCTGCCCTGCCCGATCTGAAATACATCGGCGTGCTGGCTACAGGCTACAACGTAGTAGACATAGCTGCCGCCCGTGAACGTGGCATCATCGTCACCAACATTCCCGCATACAGTACCCCCTCTGTTGGACAAATGGTATTTGCCCACATACTGAACATTACCCAGCAGGTACGCCATTACTCCGAAGAGGTCAGCAGAGGAGACTGGAGCAAGAGCCCTGACTTTTGCTTCTACAATACCCCACTTATTGAATTGCTCGGCAAGAAGATAGGAATCATCGGTCTGGGACAGACCGGATATAACACTGCCCGTATAGCCATTGGCTTCGGAATGAAGGTATGGGCCTATACTTCTAAATCGCGTCTGCAACTCCCACCCGAAATCAGAAAAGCAGATCTCGACCAATTATTTCACGAATGTGACATCGTCAGCCTGCATTGTCCGTTGAACGACAGTACTCGCGAAATGGTCAATGCCAGCCGTCTCTCTTTAATGAAACCTACCTCCATCATTATCAATACCGGGCGTGGGCCACTCATTAATGAACAAGATCTCGCCAATGCCTTGAATACCGGACAAATATATGCCGCCGGACTGGATGTTCTTTCCGAAGAACCACCTCGTTCAGACAATCCGTTATTGACTGCACGAAATTGCTTCATTACCCCACACATTGCCTGGGCCAACTTTGAAGCACGCCAGAGACTGATACATATAGCAGTTAGTAACCTGAAAGCATACGCGGAAGGGAAACCGGTAAATATTATAAAATAACATTCCTTTAATAAACATGGGAAAATCAGAAATTCACAGTCTCTTCCGCAGTATTCCGGTGATCCTGACAATCATTCTGGCTACTGTTACTATTATCTCCGCCTTTTCCGGGAACTTTGATCCTGCTAATTCCAAATATATGCCTGTGTTGGGATTAGCTCTTCCTGTATTGCTGATATGCAATCTGCTGGTTGCTATCTGTTGGGCATTTGCCCGCAGTCGCTGGATCCTCATCCCTTTTGCGGCATTGGCCTTCAATTACGGTTATATACTTTCCGTTTTTCAATTCAATTTTACAAAAAAAATCCCTGAAGGACATTACAGTAGTAACTATGCCGATGGATATCTGAAAGTAGCCACTTATAATGTCGGCAATTTTGGTACCGAGATCACCGGCTACTCCTGCAAAGAGATTGCCCGCTACATGAAACAGCAAGAAGTCGATGTACTCTGCTTCCAAGAATTCGGCGACAATCAGCACTTTCCGATGGACAGCATCCGCAATGTATTTTCCCACTGGCGATATGCCCTGATACCCACTGAAGACTCCATCAGCGGAGTGCTCCCTATCGCCATATTCAGCCGTTACCCACTCATCAATCCCCGTTTTATTTCTTATCCGCAAAGTGCCAACTGCAGCATGCAGTGCGACATCATATTAGGAAGAGACACTGTCCGTCTGCTCAACAACCACTTGCAGACTACCAGTGTCAATCAAAACCGTCGGAAATGGGAACGTGGTCTTAACAATACGAATGACACCCGTCGTGAAGTGGAAGTTGTACAAGGTGCTATCAACACTTTGCACGACAACTTTGTGAAGCGTGCCGAACAGACAGACAGTATCCGTCAGTTGGCCCTTGCCAGTCCTTACTCCGTAGTAGTGTGCGGTGACTTCAACTCTTTGCCGTCTTCCTACACCTATGCGGAATTAAGTGATATACTTAAAGACGGGTTCCGCACCAGTGGACGGGGTTACATGTATACCTTCCGCTACTTCAAGCGTTTGTTGCGTATCGACTATATTTTCCATTCACCTGCCATTCAGGGGTATCGCTACTACTCGCCTGATCTGGACTTATGCAGTGACCACAACCCGGTGCTGATGGAAATGAAAATAAAGAAATAAATCTAAATCATTCATCTAAAACATTTGCTTATGAAAAGACAACTACTCCTATTTATTCATTTATTACCTGCATTGCTGTTTGCACAGCAAGAAGTTATCTTCCCTGATGATTTTAAAACGAACGCTTTAGATGGGAAAGAAGTGACTATTACTAATACACTGACGCTGACAAACAATTACAGCTATGCCTACGGTTCAATCACTCTTTCTGACGGTCCGCTATGGACTCCCACAGAAAAGAATCTACCCGGTGTAGAGATGTTCAATCAAAAGAATAAAGAGAATCAAGATAATCAGATCACTGTAAAGCAAGGAGTTTACTCATTCACTGATGCAAATGGTACCTGTCGTATCGGACAGACCGTAGCAAAACTGACCGGAACCGCCAGTTACAGTAATGGTAAATACACCATTACGTTAACAAAGAAACCGGAATTTCAAGGCAATGAACGTCCCATAACCTGTGAGATTGAAGAAGATTATAATTTGAAAGTTGTCAGTTTTAATGTCGAGAACTACAAGGGAACTAATGACGTACAGCGCACCAAAATAGTAGCTGCACTGAAAGCTATGGATGCCGATATCTATGCCCTACTTGAAGTTTTTGGCAACTCTTCACTGAATGATCTTTGCACTGCATTGAACACTGCCTGTCAAACAGACCAATATAAGTACATTGAGAATTCAACAGCTAATCAAGGCATGGCTTGCTTCATTTATAACAGTAATACGGTAACTCCTTTTAGAGATCTCCAAAAAAACAAACTAGCTGACAACGGATATCTACCTGACCGAAAGATAGCACAGGCTTTTGATCTCAAGGCTAATAATGAGCGTTTTATCGTTTGCTTAAATCACTGGAAAGCAAAAGATAATAGCTATAATAAACCAGATGAATATGCCGATACAGGTGATGGTCAAGGTAGTCATGTTCTGCGCCGTGTGCACGAAGCTGAAGCTACTCTTGAATTTATCAAAACTGTTACTGCCTATTTTGAAGATGAAGATGTCCTCATCGTGGGCGACTTAAATTCATACTCCAAAGAAGATCCCATCCGAGTACTGGAAGAAGGCGAATTGATAAATGAACTTCAAAAATATGCACCTAATGAATACAGCTATGCCTTTTTTAGCAACAATAGCTACACAACCGGTTATTTAGACCATAGTTTTGCTACTGCTACATTGGATGCTCAAATACGTTATGCTCATCCTTTTCATATCAATGCCGATGAGCCTGATGCACTTAAAATTGGAGGTAAACCGCAAGAAGACAATATGTACCGCTGCTCCGACCATAATCCTATCGTTACTTTCATAAAGCTGGGTACTACTACAGGCATCGAAAACCCTACTCTTTCGCGCCCTGATTTTCAGCTGACCGGTGATCCACGCAATGGTTATCTTACTTTGGTGAGTAATACCGACTTTGTACTCACCCGTGCCGAGATTGTCAATATCAGCGGACAAGTCATTGTTGCATATGATACCAGCAACACCAGAAATACAGAAAACCATTTCACATTGCCTGTAAAAAGTTTGGTACGTGGTTTCTATCTGGTGCGTGCTTACGATGCACAAGGTAAGTGTACTACATGCAAGGTAGTGCTTCCTTAAGCCTCAAACAAGTTCTCACTGTACAAACACGAAAAGCAGTCATGTCTTAAAAGCCACACTTTATCACCTCAAATGCTATAGGTTATCTATGGCATTTGAGGTGATAAAGTGTGGCTTTCCAAACAATAAAGAGTATTAATACTATCACCAGAGCTGGTATTCCTCTGGCATGATCAACAACAACTAAACCATCAGCAGCTATTTTTCTTTTTCTGTTGTTATTATTATATCTTTTGTCTTCTTTATTAGCAAAAGAAATCGCATGAACCATGCAGAAAAGATACATGTATTCTACCTAAGCACGCAATTCGGGTAGTAATACCAATTACTCAATAATAAACTAGTAAACACCAATACCTTTAAATATTTCTTTGGACACTAAGTTCTGTATACTAAAGTCTTACATTGTCGTTAGTGGGTGCTGGAAAAAAATATCTTCATATTTTCTTATCCTTTATGTGGCTCTGCAAAAGTAAGCATTAAAGCAACTGTGAGTTGGTGCACGTTTCCAGTCTGTTTCTGTATCAGAAAACTAATGGAAAATATTTTTAATTAAAAATTGCACCTAATCTTAATTATCACATTTAAAGATTTTAACAGTCAAAATTACATCGGTAAATTACTAATTTATATTATTTTCTGCACATTTATATTTTACAATAGGAGCAGTACAAAAAAAGGCTACCTCAATTTCTAAGGTAGCCTTTTCTATAAAACTTAAGATTTCATTTATTTCGGTATCCCTACATAAATATTATCCAGTTGATAAGTAGTAGAAACCAAATTATCACCCTTTGTACCATTACCCAGATATTTGAAGCCAATATATATCGTCTTACCTGTATAAGCAGAAAGATCTATAGTATGATTGGTCCAGTTTGAATCATAACCACCTACAGAAGACTTATCAATCACTAAACTAGAAGTCAAATCAGTCCAAGTTGAAGAAGCAATACTTCCCGGTTCTCCATTAAAGTCTTCAGAAACCATCACACTGAATGCATCACCATTATAATAACCCAACTTCATATCGAACTTCAATACCATATCCATTCCTAATTTCAAAGCAGGGGTCATCAGCCAATTCTCTAATACGCCTTCGTGCTTATTTGCAGAAATATTTGCATACAAATTACCACTGAATGATCTATATTCCCAGTCATAAGAGCCTTGTAACAAAGCATTCAGCCAACCATTTAAAACAACTTTTTCATAGGCAACACCCGATTCAAAGTTTTCATCCAATACCACTTCTGCAATTTCACTTGGTAAACTCACTGTCCACTTGCTTTCGTTATTATCAACTTTGGCACGAGCCTCTTTTTCAACAGTATTAGTATTCGTCACACTCTCTTCACGAGATACCTTGATATTATCAAGCTGAATTGTGGTATTAACAGAGGAAGAACCTGAATATTTAAAAGCGATATACACATTCTTACCAGCATATTTATCCATATTCATAGTACCGGCAGTAGCTAATTTCCCATAGCCACTGACTGGTTCCTTAGGAATATTAAAGCTAGAGGTTACATCTACCCATGTAGCTCTCTCCAGATTAGCCTTACTTGCAGCTCCAACATAATCTTCTGAAATAAGAACTGAAAGCACATCTCCTTTATAATATCCGGTACAAACATCAAAGCTAAACAAATCCCCTTTAGTAATCATTGTATTAGGAGAAATAAACCAATTGACTGTATTAGCTCTTACATTGCCACATTGAGTATAGGTGTTTCCACTATAACTTTGATCTTGCCAGGTATTAGTACCTTCCAATATAAAATTAGTCCAACCTGGAATTTCTGTAACATCATATACCGTAACATTTCTTTGGAAATCAACATCTAGTGCACTGATTTCAGAAACAATTGTTTCTTTCTGAATCAAATTATATTTAACTGTGGCTTCTGAACCTTTCTCTGCAGTATAATAATTCTTATTCAACCATTCTTCTATTTTAGTCTTGGCTACAGCTTTCGGATCATCAGAGTTATCTTCACCCTGATTAAAGCC
Organism: Bacteroides sp. AF39-11AC; assembly: GCF_003474285.1. Classification (NCBI taxonomy): domain Bacteria; kingdom Pseudomonadati; phylum Bacteroidota; class Bacteroidia; order Bacteroidales; family Bacteroidaceae; genus Bacteroides; species Bacteroides sp. AF39-11AC. The sequence continues at coordinate 276,849 of NZ_QROH01000008.1, forward strand.
GTTAGCTCCCGTATAAGTTCCGCCATAAGTCAACTGTAATTTGACTAAATTGTCCGGAGTATATTCTTGAAAACCATCAAAATCGGGTTCATGATTACATGAGGTAAACATGAATGCCAATGCTGCAGTTGCTAATAATATCTTTTTCATATTCATCAATTCTTTTACTATCATAAAATTAGAATCTAACCTTCATACTCATAGACCATGTACGTCCAAAGCCATAGAATACAGTTGCATCTTTCCAACCATGACCACCAGTTTTGGCACCATTGTCTGTAGCATCCGTAATATACTGTTCATTCAAGAGGTTATTACAATTAGCATTCCATGTTGCATCCAAACCTGCAAATTTGAAACGATAACTGATATTTGCATCAAACGTAAATGCAGATGGAATACGCCATGGTTGTGCCACATCTACCGGATCACCATTAAGAGCACCAGTTGTGATCAATCCTGCAATATCATAATCAGAATAATTACGTCCGTAGAAGTTTCCATCAACGCCAATACGAAGCCCTTTCATTACTTCATAATTCAATCCTAAAGCAGCTGTAGTTTGAGCAGAGTTACCAATTTTTATATCCTTGGTATTCATCAAAAGCTTAGCATGTTCAGGCGAACCCGGAGTTACTTCCATCATATTTTTATCTACAGCTTGTCCATTTTGATTATACATATAACCTAATACGCCATCTTTAGTCATTGTCCAATCACCGAATGAGAACATACCGTTTATAGTCAAGTTACGTACTGGGCGGAACTGGAAGTCCAATTCTATACCTTGGTGAAGTTCATTCACTCCATTCAAATATACATAAGAACTTTCCTGAGCAACAGTCAAACGTTTCTGAATAGTACGATCATTCCAAGTTGTACGATATAAGTTCAAATTAGCAGAGAACAGACTAGATACATAACCATAACCTAATTCAAAAGAGAAAACTCCTTCATTCTTGCAGTTCGGATTAAACTCATTACTAGTCTGAGAGTTCAAGAAAATACCACCTGAGAAGTACGGAGTACGGGAATAATAACCAATATTAGCAAATATATTATTATGAGAATCCAGATTATAATTGAGACCTCCCTTAATACCATAACCAACTTTTGTTTTCTTAGGAGATTCTTCATTGTCTGCATAGAAATAGTCTTTACGCCAGTTAGTAGCAGCATTCACATTGCCAGATACAATTACAGAAAGTTTATCCTGTGTATACTCTAACTGTCCGAAAGCTCCATATTGAGCAATATAACTATCAAAATTACGATATACGACATCACCTACTCCCAAACGTGCATTTTGCCATGCAATATCATCTTTCTTATAAGGTACGCTTGCTCTATCCGTATCTACAACATAGGCACCACCCAATAAATCGGCAACTTCAGCCTTGTGTCCACCATTATAATAACGTAAGTCGATACCACCTTGCAAATTAAAGTTATCATTCAATTGATTACTATAAGTAGAAAGTAAACCATACCACATGTGGGTATTCTTATTCTTTGCCAGAGCTGCAATACTACCATTATTTGATTTTGCATTGTCTTCCATCAAAGCACCAAAATCAAAAGTACCATCAACTTTACGATAATTTGTATTAGGAATACCATTCGTTGCACCATAAAGTTTTGAATAGGAAGCACCTACACCACGATAACCATAACCATCGCCAATAGACAAATAAAGTGAAGAAGACAAACTTGATTTACGATCAATTTCCCAAACATGATTCAGAGAGATCTGAGGCTTGTGATACACATTATAACTCGTTCCCGTCATAATATTCCCATTCATATCATAACCAAAAGCTGCATTATAACGATAACCAACACCGTTATTAATTTTCTTCTGCTTATCCCATTCTTCAATAGTCAATTCATCATAACGTTTATTATGAGTCTGAGGAGCACCAGTTGCAGTCAAAGACAAAGAATGATTATCTCCAATACGCTTAGAAATATTCACAAACCAAGAATATGCATCAAATTCACAACCTTGGACATAACCGTCACCCCAAGTTTTTGCACCTAATACAGAAAAAGCCCAACCATCTTTAGTCAATCCTGAAGACAAACTAAATAATACTTTATTATAGCCATCATTACCAATTCCATAGGATAATGTACCGCCTTGCTTTGCATCTATAGAGTTCGTTATGACATTAATAGAACCTCCGACAGAAGGAGAAGAAACTTTAGAAGCTCCCAAACCTCTCTGAACCTGCATAGAACGAGTAACATCTGACAAACCAGCCCAATTAGACCAGTAAACGCCTCCCCACTCCATATCATTCATCGGGACACCATTAATCATAATACCTACGTTAGTCTGTCCGAAACCACGTACAGTAACGCGCGATTCACCAAAACCTCCATTATCTTTTGAAGCATAGATACCAGGAGTTGATTTCAGAATTTCAGGAAATTCTTGTGAACCCAAACGTTCTGAAATAAATACAGGGTCGACAGTAGAAACAGCAACCGGAGTTTTACGAGAAACAGCGATGGAAGAAGTAATCGTCACGTCATTCAGCATCACTGCATCTGGCTCCATCTTGATAATACCTAAATCTACTGAAGATTTTTTCTGTGTAACTTTCGTCTTTAAATCTTTATATCCAACGTACTTGAATACCAATGTAGCATTAGGCCCAACTTTTTGTGTAAAGTTTCCATCGATATCCGTTACACTACCCTGGCTAGTACCCTCTACTACGACAGAGGCGCCTATCAACGGTTCGCCTGTTTCTGAGTCAACAAGCTGCCCCTTCACTGTAGTCTGGGCAAATGCCGCAGCACTGAATACAGACAGCACAGCCACTAACAGGAAATGAATTAGATGTTTTTTCATACTTCTGTTTTTTGTTAATTAAATGTGTTAATTAAATATTAAATACTGTTTTAAGACGCAAATATAATTAATAAGATTTAGATTTGTATTACATTTCTGCTACAAAATTTCAGAGTAGATAGGAGTTATTGAGACTTTTTATAACAAGAAAGCCCTACAAGTTTTTTGCAGGGCTTTCTATTTGTCACTAAAATATAATTTATGCTGTCAGATTCCTATCAATCATCAGTCATTCATTAGCTTTCTATAACGAACACGGGTAGGTTCTTCTTTTCCTAAACGTTTCTGTTTATTTTCCTCATATTCTGAATAAGAACCTTCGAAATAGAAGACATTGGAGTCTCCTTCGAACGCAAGAATGTGAGTACAAATACGATCGAGGAACCAACGGTCGTGGCTGATGATTACGGCACATCCGGCAAAATCTTCAAGACCTTCTTCAAGAGCACGAAGGGTATTTACATCTATGTCATTGGTAGGTTCGTCCAGCAAGAGTACGTTACCTTCCTCTTTCAATGCCATAGCAAGGTGCAGACGATTACGTTCACCACCGGAAAGCACACCGCAAAGTTTCTCCTGATCACCACCGGAGAAGTTAAAACGTGACAGGTAAGCGCGCGCATTAATATCGCGTCCACCCATACGAATCAGTTCCGTACCACCGGATATAACCTGATAAACACTCTTATTCGGATCGATGTCACTGTGTTGCTGGTCTACATAAGCCACCTTTACGGTCTCTCCTACTTCAAATTCACCTTTATCTACGGTTTCCAATCCCATAATCAGGCGGAACAGCGTAGTTTTACCGGCACCATTAGGACCGATAACACCAACGATACCATTGGGAGGAAGCATGAAATTGAGATCATCGAATAGTAACTTATCACCATAGGCCTTGGCCACATGTTTCGCTTCGATAACTTTATTACCAAGACGCGGACCATTGGGAATGAAGATTTCCAGTTTCTCTTCCTTCTCCTTGATATCTTCGTTCATCAATTTATCGTAAGAGTTCAAACGTGCTTTTCCCTTCGCCTGACGTGCCTTAGGAGCCATGCGTACCCAATCCAACTCACGTTCCAATGTTTTACGGCGCTTACTCGCTGTCTTTTCCTCCATTTCCATACGCTTGGTCTTCTGCTCCAGCCAGCTGGAGTAGTTACCCTTCCAAGGAATACCTTCACCACGGTCGAGTTCAAGAATCCAACCTGCTACATGATCAAGGAAATAACGGTCGTGAGTAACGGCAATTACCGTACCTTCGTATTGTTGTAAATGTTGCTCCAACCAATCAATAGATTCAGCATCAAGGTGGTTGGTAGGCTCATCCAGCAACAGTACGTCAGGCTTCTGCAACAGCAAGCGACAGAGTGCCACGCGACGGCGTTCACCTCCTGAAAGATGTTCCACACTTGCATCTTCGGGCGGGCAACGAAGGGCATCCATAGCACGCTCCAATTTACTATCCAGATTCCAGGCATCAGTGGCATCGATAATATCCTGCAACTCTCCTTGACGTGCAAATAGTTTGTCCATCTTATCAGCATCCTCATAGTATTCAGGCAGACCAAACTTCTGATTAATCTCTTCATACTCAGTCAATGCATCTACAATGGGCTGCACACCTTCCATTACAATCTCTTTTACTGTTTTTGTAGGGTCCAGATAAGGCTCCTGAGCCAGATAGCCTACTGAGTAACCCGGTGAAAATACCACTTCGCCCTGATAAGACTTGTCCAACCCGGCGATAATCTTCAGCAAGGTAGATTTACCGGAACCGTTCAAACCGATGATACCGATCTTTGCGCCATAGAAGAACGAAAGATAGATGTTCTTCAACACCTGCTTATTGTTCTGCTGAATGGTCTTGTTCAGCCCTACCATAGAAAAGATAATCTTTTTATCGTCAACTGTTGCCATAAAGTTTTAAGTGTATTATATTAATAATGTATTTACTTTAATACTATGCAGCGCTCTTTGCAATCTGCCACAAAACTTTGGCAAAGATAAGAAAAAAAGAGAAATCCTTTTGCTTTTTCAAAAAATGTCTCTATCTTTGCGCCCGCTTAACAGCGATAAAGGTCTGATTCGCTAGCTCAGCAGGTAGAGCACAACACTTTTAATGTTGGGGTCTTGGGTTCGAGCCCCAAGCGGATCACAAAAAAGGAACTTTGAAAGTTCCTTTTTTTTATTCAAAGCGGGCTAAAGCATCTGATTGATAGCTCCTTACAGATCAAAACACAAAGAAGACTTTAACTAAATAACTATATCTAAACTATTTCGTCATGAAGAGAAAATTACTATTGCTGGCCCTTTTGGCCTTATCCTTATCTGCCGTTCAGGCTCAGACTCAACTTAAATGGAATGCTTTATATTGGGCCATGGGCGTAGTGAACATGTCGGCAGAAACCAAACTTGCAGATAAGTGGACATTTAATGGAGATGCCGTATACTCACCCTGGAAAAGCATCGAGGGCAACCCTATGAGATTCGGCCAACTAATTGTAGAAGGCAGATATTACCCTAAAGGAGCATTCAACGGACTCTATGTGGGAGGATATGGCAGTTATCACAGACTGTTTAAATTCACAAAATGGAATTATATCAATCATGATAAATATCAAAAAGGCAACGGCATGTCTTTCGGAGCCACTTTAGGCTATCAAGTTAAAATTAACGACCGTTGGGCAGTGGACCTCTTCGCAAGCTATGGATGGCAACATTCCAGATATAAAGGCTATATTAAATCCACCGGAGAAATGTATGTGGGCAAAAATGCCAGCGCCGAATGGTTACCTTACAAATTAGGCGCATCTTTTGCATATCGGCTGGGAAAGAGATAAACATAGAATAATTCTAAATATCATTAAAAGAGCACGTACCTGATTATCTTTATCAGTACATTTGATTGTTACTCATATATATAACCCATAAAATATAAGTATGTATGAAAGCAATCCGAATTATTTTTTCCTTATTGCTGATTATGGCAATCAGTATACCGACTCTTTCTGCACAAACTAAGAAAGAAAAGAAAGAGCTAAAGAAACAAGCGGTTGAAAAACTCATCACATCCGGGAAATATAAAATAGATGTGAACCGGGCACTTCCTGCAAGGGGACGATCTGTGATGCTGACTTCTCCATATTCTGTAGAAATCAGGAACGATTCCATCATATCCCATCTGCCTTATTATGGAAGGGCCTATTCAATTCCTTATGGTGGCGGAGAAGGGCTTAACTTCAAAGCTCCACTTACCGACTACAAGCTGGATTGGGATAAGAAAGGAACAGCAAAAATTAAATTCACGGCACGGAGCACGGAAGATAAATTCGATTTTGATATTGACATTTTTAGCAACGGCTCCTCTACCATTTTCGTAAACATGCAAAAACGCCAGTCCATCAACTTTCAGGGAGAAGTAGATATGACGGAAAAAGAAATGGAAAAATAAGATATATAACCTGCCAATGATTACCTTTGTGCAATGATATCCCAAATTTATGTACAAAGAATACCCACCCTGTAGCCTGCTCTCCCCCTATATTGACAAATATTGGGAATTTAAAGGCAATCCCGAATATGGAATGCGCATCAACATACTTCCCGACGGATGCACGGATTTTATCTTCACCCTTGGAGAGGCTACACAGACGGTAGATGGTAGGCTAACCATGAAACCTTACCGTTCCTACTTCATTGGACCGATGAATAGTTACTCGGAACTGGTAGCTTATGCGGAAACCGTTCATATGCTGGGAGTCCGTTTTCTACCTTCCGGATTATCACGTTTCATACAATTACCCCTGCACGAACTAACCAATCAAAGAATTTGTGCTGATGAAGTAACTAACTTCTTCGATGCCTCGTTTGCAGAAAGACTATGTGAAGAGAATAACTTTGGAGACAGAATAAATATAATAGAAGAATTATTCATCAAGTCTTTATACAAATATGATCTACAAACGGACCCACAGATTGTGTTTGCCATAGAACAAATAAACCGTCATCAGGGAAAACTCCCGGTACAATCATTAGTGGAAGATATTTGCCTATGCCAACGACAATTCGAACGTAAATTCAAAATGAATACAGGATACACTCCCAAAATATACAGCAGAATTATGCAATTCAAGAATGCGGTAGATTTATTGAGGAGTGCTACCTGCGATAACCTGTTATCTACTGCTGTTCATGCAGGATACTATGATGTCCCCCATCTTTCAAGAGAAATAAAAAGGATGTCAGGTAATACCCCCTACTCTTTTCTGGCCCTTCCTTCGCCGGAAGAAGAAGTCACGCTGACTTACGTAGAAGCATAAATGTCGTTTTTATACAATGAAGGAATATCTCCGGCTACTTATATTTGCACCATTCAATTAACAAAACAGATTAAAAAGATGGAAACACTTGAAAAGAAAGCCGCAGAAATGCTTCAAAAGAGCGAAATAGTAGTTCTTACCTCTATTAACCAAGAGGGATATCCCCGCCCTGTACCAATGAGTATGGTTAAAACCGAAGGTATTTCAACCGTTTGGATGTCAACCGGAAACGACTCATGGAAAACAGTTGATTTTCGCAAGAATCCGAAAGGTGGTTTATGTTTCTATGCCCAGGGAGACAGTGTTTGCATGACCGGTGATGTAGAAGTTATCACAGATGCAGACATCAAACAAGAACTTTGGCAAGACTGGTTCATCAACCATTTTCCCGGCGGCCCGACTGACCCGAACTATGTCATATTAAAGTTCAAGGCTAACCATGCCACTTACTGGATAGAAGGAAAGTTCATCCACAGAAAAGTTTAATGAGTATTAAGCTGTGTTCAATAAAAAGATAATCTACCGGAAATTAACTCAATAAAGAATATAAATTCATATATTTGCGTTTACTATAAAACGAACTTATATATGAAAATCAAAACTTTATTATTCCTGTTTATCTGTCTCTCTTTAAGTGCCTGCAAGGATGATAACGATCCAAGTGGTAACGGTGATCGTCCTGATACGCAGGCATGGATAGAGGATACCATGCGCGAACATTACTATTGGTACAATGAAATACCGGCAGCCGGTAAGCTGAATTATGCGAATGATCCGGAAACTTTCTTTAAATCGTTATTGTCTGATAAAGACGGGAAAGTTCGTGGAACCCAACACCAGTACTTCTCCTATATCAAAGCACTCACAGGAGGAAATACGCGTAGTACGATAAATGAAGAGTATTCATACGGCTTTGAATTTACGGGTATTTATGCTGATAAAACACATCAGGACATACTTGCGCTCGTACTATATGTAGTGAAAGGTTCGCCGGCTGATGATGCCGGATTGCAACGAGGCGACTGGATTACAAAAATCAATGATGCTCCGGTGACAGATACTAATTTTGCATCATTATCCGGTGGTGAAGCCTGTTCATTAACAATAGCCAAATGGGACCCGGCAACAAAGAAGTTTGTGCCTCAGAATGAAAAAATAAATTTAGCATCAGCCCGGAAAGTTGAAGATGATCCGGTATATACATGGAACGTCATCGAGAGTCCGGCTAAAAATAAAAAAGTAGGTTATCTGCTTTACAACCATTTCACTGCAGGGAAAAGCGATGATGACACGTCTTACGACGACCATTTAAAATCTCTCTCAGGCTCTGATTTCAACGGAGTGGATGAATTTGTCTTGGATTTACGGTACAACAATGGTGGAGCATTATCTTCCGGTATCTTATTATGTACCATTCTCCAACCGGGAAATCAAATTGGCAGCAAATTAGGTTACCTACAATACAACGATAAACAAAAAAACAAAAAGGTCCAATTTAATACGAACAAGAGTTTACTCGGATCAAACGGGAAAAACCTGAACCTGAAAACACTGTATGTATTAGTAAGTAGTTCCAGTGCATCCGCTTCGGAAATGGTGATCAACTCCCTGGAACCTTTTATGAATGTTGTGGTAATTGGAGAAACAACTGTAGGTAAAAACGTCGGTTCACTGGAATATACAAGCGACGACAAGAAGTGGGAAATGCACCCTATTGTTTGTCAAATATACAATTCAGTAGACTTTACTGATTATGCTGATGGAATAGCGCCGGACGTACAACTTGACGAAGCATTCACATACGTTGATGCTCAAACTGTATCTCCCATTGAAATGTTTCCTTTAGGAGATCCGAATGAACACTTATTTAAAGCTGCCATAGACCTGATTGACGGAAAAGCCACCCTTACCCGGAGTATAGATGCACCGGGCATAGTCACTTATAAGAAGGTCCCTGGTAACTCTATAGACAGAAAAGCAACCGGCAGTGTGATTATTAACAAATAATCCGTAAATTTGCAGTCCGAAATTTACAGACTGTAAATCATGCAAGGAACAAAGAATCTGACTAAAGGGCCTATCAATCGCCAGCTATTTAATCTGGCGATACCTATTATGGCTACTTCCTTTATCCAGATGGCGTACAGCCTGACGGACATGGCATGGGTAGGCCGTTTAGGCAGTGAAGCAGTTGCTGCTGTCGGTGCAGTGGGTATACTCACCTGGATGTCCGGTTCCATAGCCTTACTGAATAAAGTAGGTTCTGAAGTCAGCGTAGGGCAATCTATCGGGGCTCGTAGCGAACAAGATGCACGGCAGTTCGCTTCGCATAATATCAGTATTGCCCTGCTCATTTCTGTATGCTGGGCAGCCCTGTTATTTCTATTTGCCGATCCTATCCTGCATATATTCGAACTGAAAGAGCATATCACACAGAATGCCGTAACTTACCTGCGCATTGTCTCAACAGGATTACCTTTCGTCTTTCTATCGGCCGCTTTCACAGGAATATACAATGCGGCAGGACGAAGCAAAACACCTTTCTACATCAGTGGTACCGGATTGATAATGAATATCATACTCGACCCGCTATTTATCTTCGGTTTTGGCTGGGGAACAGTGGGTGCAGCCCTTGCCACATGGTTATCCGAAGCTACTGTATTCGGTATTTTCATTTATCAGCTACGATATAAAGACAATCTGCTGGGAGGCTTCCCTTTTCTTACCCGTCTTAAAAAGAAATACACCCACCGTATATTCAAGCTCGGGCTTCCGGTAGCTACGCTGAACACCCTGTTTGCCTTTGTCAATATGTTCCTTTCACGTACGGCTTCGGAACAAGGGGGACACATCGGACTTATGGCTTTCACTACCGGAGGACAAATAGAAGCCATTACTTGGAATACCTCGCAAGGTTTCTCTACCGCATTAAGTACCTTCATTGCACAGAATTATGCTGCCGGAGAAAAATCAAGAGTAAAAAAGGCCTGGCGCACTACACTCTGGATGACATCCATATTCGGTACCCTATGCTCATTACTCTTCATCTTCTTTGGAAGTGAAGTGTTTTCCATTTTCGTACCCGAACCGGAGGCTTTCCGCGTAGGCGGTGATTTTCTGCGCATAGACGGTTATTCACAACTCTTCATGATGCTGGAAATTACCATGCAAGGCGTATTCTACGGGTTAGGAAGAACGATTCCACCAGCAATCATCAGTATATCATGCAACTATATGCGTATACCCGTAGCCCTGCTTCTGGTACACATGGGAATGGGTGTAGATGCTATATGGTGGGCTGTAAGTGCAACAACCATTGCTAAGGGACTTATCCTCACACTCTGGTTTATACTTATAAAAAGAAAAATTCTCTAAAAATGGAGAACAAAAGACCTAAACATAACATCAACATAATTGTTATATATCTAACTTTGCATTACAAACATAGTAACATTTTTAAAAGAACAACTTATGAAAAAGATGAAAATTAGTGTACTGCTATTGAGCGGTGCTATATTATTAGGAAGCTGTAGTACGATGAACAATACCGCAAAAGGCGGTGTGATTGGTGGTGGATCAGGCGCAGCAGCCGGTGCTATCATTGGCGGACTTATCGGTAAAGGTAAGGGCGCAGCTATCGGTGCGGCTGTCGGTGCGGCAGTAGGTACAGGTGCCGGTGTTGCCATTGGCCATAAGATGGATAAGAAAGCTGCCGAAGCTGCCAAAATTGAAGGTGCACAGGTAGAGAAAGTAACCGATACCAACGGACTTGCTGCTGTAAAAGTAACTTTCGAATCAGGCATCCTGTTTGGTTTTAATTCATCAGCATTGAGCAATACATCAAAAGCTTCTTTGCGCGAACTGGCCCAGATTCTGAAGGAAGACCCTACAACGGACATTGCTATCGTAGGACATACAGATAAAGTAGGTACTTATGAAGCAAACATGAAAGTTTCAAAAGACCGTGCATATACTGTAGAAAACTATCTGCAGGATTGCGGCGTTTCTCCTGCACAATTCAAGCAAGTGGAAGGCGTAGGCTACAATCAGTATGATGACAGCATGACAGCCAGTCAAAACCGTCGTGTGGATATCTATATGTATGCCAGCGAACAGATGATTAAGAACGCAGAAGCAGGTAAATAAGCTACAAACTACGAGCTACAAGTTACTGCGCTACCAGTCCGAAAGTACTCGTAGCTTGTAGCTCGTAGCTTGTCGTTACTAACCAACAAAAGCCACGACAATAAATATGAAGAAGATTTTGCGAATCCTACGCAATCTGATACTCTTTTTCTTTATCTCCACTATTCTCACGGTGGTGATTTATCGTTTTATTCCCGTTTACTTCACTCCCCTTATGGTTATCCGTAGTACCCAACAGATTTTTAAAGGCGAAAAACCGGTCTGGCATCACAGTTGGGTTTCTTTTGATAAAATCTCTCCTCACCTGCCGATGGCGGTAATCGCTTCGGAAGACAATCGCTTTGCTACTCACAATGGTTTCGATTTCATAGAAATAAAAAAAGCTATGAAAGAGAATGAAACACGAAAGCGGAAGCGAGGAGCCAGTACCATCAGCCAACAGACTGCAAAAAATGTATTTCTTTGGCCCCAATCTTCATGGACGCGAAAAGGACTTGAAGTTTACTTCACCTGGCTTATTGAACTCTGTTGGTCGAAAGAACGGATCATGGAAGTATATCTTAACTCTATCGAAATGGGAAAAGGTATTTATGGAGCAGAAGCTACCGCCAAATACAAGTTCCACACCACTGCTGCTAAACTGACAGCAGGTCAAAGTGCATTGATTGCAGCAACCCTTCCCAACCCCATACGTTTTGATTCCGCACACCCGTCAGCTTACATCCTGCGCAGACAGTCACAGATATTAAGGTTGATGAAGTTAGTTCCCAAATTTCCTCCGGTAGAAAAAGCAGAAAAGAAATGAAGAAAGCCTTGCCATTGTTCTTAATTTGTATACTTATCTGTTGTGGAGCACACGCCCAACGTACAGAAGTTTATAATCCGCATATACATACGGTGCAGGTCATCGCTAACAACGACTATATGGCTCCTGCCGTCATCCGGTTGGGTGAAGGTGAAACTGTAGAAATCTCATTCGACCACCTCACGCACGATTACCATCGTTATCAGTATGTCCTCACACATTGCAATGCAGACTGGACCCCGTCCGACCTTTCCGAAACAGAATACCTGGATGGTTTCAATGATAATCCGATAGAGGATCACGATATTTCCGTCAACACTACTCTGCCCTACACACACTATCGCCTGACGCTTCCCAATGAACAGGTACGTCCCAAACTTTCCGGTAACTATCGTCTGTTGGTTTATGATGATGCAGAGAGCAAAAATAAACCCGCTTTCAGCACTTGTTTCCGGATATTGGAGAAAGAGGTAAATATATCAGCACAAGTCAGCAGTGACACAGAGATAGATCGTAACAAGACCCATCAGCAAGTCAGCTTCAGTATCCAGCATAAGGGATATCCCATTCGTAACCCTCAGAATGAAATCAGAGTACGCGTTTTACAGGATAATCGTACAGACAACGAAGTTACCAATCTTCAACCTTCTTACGTTGGTCCTGACCAGTTACGCTACGAACATAACCGTGCGCTAATATTTCCAGCAGGAAACGAATACCGCCGTTTCGAAATGGTAAGTACACGATATGCCTCACAAGGTGTGGAAAGTATCCGCTATCATGCCCCTTACTATCACGTCACGCTGCAACCGGACCAGCCACGCCTACTAAATTATAGTTATGACCAGGATCAGAATGGGCGTTTTGTAATACGGTATGATGAAGCAGTGGATAACACTACGGAAGCAGATTACTTCTTTGTACATTTCTCTCTGTTATGGGAGAACCCGCTTACAGAGGGAAAGTTTTATCTGCAAGGAGCTTTCACGTACGATGATTTTAATGAAGAGAATCTGTTGAAATACAACCCGGAGACTCACGCTTATGAGTGTGCCCGATTGCTGAAGCAGGGAGCATATAATTATCAGTATCTGTATGTAGCACCCGGAAGTACGATAGGAAGCACCGCACAGGCAGAGGGGAATTTCTATGAAACGGAGAATGAATATCTGATACTTGTTTACCACCGACCCTTTGGAGAGAGGTATGACCGGCTGATCGGTATGCAACAGGTTAGTTATAAATAAGAAGCTAACTAAACAGGTATTTGCCCAGCTCATTTTGCATCTTTACAGTAAGTCTTATAGAGTGTTGACCTTGGTTAACAGGCTTGTCAACGTAGGTTAACAGAGCCGTCAACCAAGGTTGACAGGCCTGTTAACCAAGGTCAACACCCTGTTATTCCTAAGGGCAAACGTTATATTCATTAGTCCTGAACAAAACAATCCCTTATATAAAACAAATGAATCAATAATCTCTTAGTACGAATGCCCTCCGTCCTTCATCTCTTTCTCATCGATCTTATGTATATCAATGCTTCTCCAAGCATAGAAGATATATGCGAGCACAAACGGAACCAAGAAAGAAACATAGAACATCACCCTCAATGTAAACTCACTGGAACAACTGTTTGCGAGCGTCAGTGAACTTTGCAAATCACTTGTAGAAGGATAATAAGCCGTATTATTGTAGCCCGCAACAAGCAGTAATGCCAACACTGCAAGCACCGTACCGATACCTGTAAACCAAATACCCTTATCAAATTTAGGCTTTAACAAACTCTTCCCAATACCAAAAAGCACCAGTACCACCCCAATAAGGAAAAGCACCAACACCATCGGCATTTCAATAAAGTTCGTCAGATACTTATAAGGCTCCATGAAGATTTCTCCCGTCTCCGGTTTCACAGCATATCCATCCGCCAACAGTGTACGGATAACGAATGACAAAAAGAATACCAGGAACAACACCGAATTTCCTATCAGGGAACGACGGCTACGTGCCACCAAATCTTTATCATCAATATTATTAATGAAATACAGAGCACCCAGAATGCGTGAAAGGAAAAATACAGCCAATCCCAACACTACATTCCACGGGTTAGTCAATGCATCCAGTCCGTGCCAGCCATTTGCCCACTGACTGATAACGGGCATCACCGTATTCGTAATGTTGGCTTTATTGACATAGAACTCCGAACCTGTAAAGAACGTAGCTACTGCACCACCCAGCAGCACCGGCCCTACTACACCGTTAATCACCAGAAAAGTGCGATATGTATTCTTTCCTAACAAATTCCCCGCCTTGCTCTGAAATTCGTAACTGACAGCCTGCAACACAAAGCTGAACAGGATAATCATCCACAACCAGTATGCACCACCGAAACTCGTACTGTAGAACAACGGAAACGATGCAAAAAATGCACCACCAAACGTAACCAACGTCGTAAATGTAAACTCCCATTTCCGTCCTGTGGAGTTAATCATCATCTTCCGGTGTTCTTCCGTCTTACCCAGACAGAAGATAAGCGAATTACCTCCCTGCACAAACAGCAGGAATACAAGAAGGGCCCCCAGCAATGATACCACGAACCACCAATATTGTTGTAGAAATATGTAAGACATGAACTTTAATTTTTAATTATTAATTATTAATTATTCTCCGGTCCTTTCTTTATTGCCTTCAACATAATACCGATTTCTGCTATCAGCATAATAGTAAACAGCACCAGGAAGATAAAGAATGTAGCTTGTACGGAACCGACATCCAGCTTAGAGATAGCCGCATTCACAGGCAACATATCCTGTATGGTCCACGGCTGACGTCCGCACTCAGCAACTACCCATCCGGCTTGTCCGGCCAGATAACCCAACGGAATGGTCAGCAATGCCACCCAATGCATCCACTTCATCTTCGACAAATCACGCTTATACGCCAGAAACAGTATTACAATAAAGAATAATATAAAGTAACCGCCCAGCATTACCATCACACGGAACGCATAGAATGTCAATGGTACATTAGGTACCAGATCATTCACATCTTTAATATATCCATAACCGAAATAAGCTACATTTTCTTTCAACGTTTGGGCCGCTACTTTCGCATCTTCCTCGTTACCTGCCGACTTGGCATCACGATAAGCCTCAAACGCACCAATCGCTATCTTTCCACGCTCTATCTTCTCTTCTGCAGAAAGTGCTTTGGTACCATCTTTCAATTCATATCCACCCTCCAGCAGATCTGCAATACCGGGTACAAACGCATCCATCTTTCTTTCAGCAAGCAAAGAGAGCATCTTTGGTATCTCCATCCTGAACAGGAAAGGATCCTGTCCGTCATTGTATGTCTTCTTTTCAGGGTTCAGCATACCAATTGCTACCAATCCGGCCCCTTGCTGTCCCTCGTAGTAACCTTCCATTGCTGCCAACTTCATCGGCTGCGTTTGTGCCACCTGATAGCCCGAACCATCACCGGTCCATGCGGAAAGCACGGCCGAAACCAAACCTACCCAGGCAGCTATCTTTATGCTTGACAATGCAAATTTCTTATCCCGCTTCTTTAGCAGGAACCAGCAGGCAACACCCACCACAAATACAGCACCCAGTACCCAACCGGACAACACGGTATGGAAGAACTTATTTACCGCTGTAGGTGATAATGCTACTGCCCAGAAATCCACCATTTCATTTCTTCCCGTATCAGGATTGAACTCCATCCCTACCGGATTCTGCATCCATGCATTTGCCACAAGTATCCACCAGGCAGAGATCGTCGCACCAAGTCCTGTCAGCCAGGTAGATGCCAGATGGAACTTTTTACTCACTTTATCCCAGCCGAAAAACATGACCGCAATAAAGGTAGCCTCCATAAAGAAAGCCAGAATTCCCTCAATGGCAAGCGGTGCTCCGAAGATGTCGCCCACAAACCAGCTGTAGTTACTCCAGTTGGTTCCGAACTCAAATTCGAGAATCAGACCCGTGGCTACTCCTATGGCAAAGTTGATGCCAAATAGTTTCATCCAAAACTTGGCGGTGCGTTTCCAAAACTCATCCCCCGTACGATAATACATGGTCTCCATGATACCCATGATGACTGCCAGCCCCAATGTGAGCGGCACAAAAATCCAGTGATAAATGGCGGTCAGTGCGAATTGCGCCCTCGACCAGTCAATCAGAGAAGTGTCGATGTGTTCAAGCATAAGAAATCAAGTTATTAATTATGAAATTATAAGCAATTACCAAGAGCACGGTCAATAAGTTCCCTACTCACATACTCCTCCTTATCTTCGCCTACCGCAGATGAGTTCAGATAATTGGGGAAGAAGAATATACGCAATATGAAAAACATGATGAACAGTTTCACCAGAATAATGAGCCACAGAGTTTTCCCGAGCGTCATACCCCGGAATCCATCGACGTAAAACCGCCAGATTTTCTGGATTGTATTCTTCATAATAGAGAATTTATAATCATTACAAATATAAAACTTTTATATTTTAAATAACAAATAAAAGAGCAAAAAGTTAGTCATCGACACAAAAAAGCATTCTGGCGTCGAAAAAATCCGAACCGTCTATCTATTTTGCAGGGCATTTTACGACACCGTATCTTCGCAATCGTAAAACAATATAGTATAACGAAGATATGAGAAACGTAAGAAGATTGACAGTGATAACACTCAGTGTGGCAAGCGCCTGTGTCGGCAGCACGACACTGCAGGCACAGGATGCGACTCCCACTGCAGCGCAGGAAATCACAGTACAAAGTACTTCATCGCAAGATGATGCGGCGCTCCCCTCTCAGTGGGACTTGCAAACCTGTATTGACTATGCCCTGCAACACAACATCACCCTGAAGCGTAACCGTATCAGTGCGGAAAGCGCCGAAGTGGATGTGAAAACTGCGAAAGCAGCCCTGTTTCCCAGTTTGTCGGCAAGTGTCAGCCAACGTATCGTGAACCGCCCCAACAGCGAGACGAATACGATTATCGATGGTGACAACATCACCAGTAGCACCAGTAAGACGTCGTACAACGGTAGCTATGGTATTGATGCCAGTTGGACCCTCTACAATGGTAGCAAGCGCCTGAACACCATCAAGCAGCAGAAGTTGAACAACCGCATTGCCGAACTCAATGTAGCCGAAAGTGAAAATTCTATCGAAGAGAGCATTGCACAAATATATGTGCAGATACTCTACGCTGCCGAAGCTGTTAAAGTGAATGAGAACACTCTTGCCGTCAGTCAGGCCGAACGTGATCGCGGACAGCAGTTGCTGGAGGCCGGAAGTATCGCCAAGAGCGACCTCGCACAGTTAGAATCACAGGTCAGCACTGATAAATATCAGTTAGTGACAGCACAAGCCACCTTGCAAGATTACAAATTACAACTGAAACAACTTCTGGAGTTGGATGGTGAAAGTGAAATGAATCTCTATCTGCCTGTCTTAGGTGATGAAAATGTACTGACACCCCTGCCCACCAAAACAGATGTGTATCGAGCTGCTCTCACTTTCCGTCCTGAGATAGAATCGGGCAAGCTGAATGTACAGGCTTCCGATTTGGATATCAGCATTGCCAAAGCAGGATATATCCCTACACTGAGCCTCAGTGCCGGTATCGGTACAACGAACGCCAACGGCAATGATTTCTCCTTCTCCGAACAGGTGAAGAATAACTGGAACAACTCATTAGGTCTGACCGTGAGCATTCCTATCTTCAACAACCGTCAAACCAAAAGTGCGGTACAGAAAGCCCGCCTGCAAAAACAGACCAGCGAACTGGACTTGCAGGATCAGCAGAAGACATTATACAAGACTATTGAAAGTTTATGGTTAGATGCCAATAGTGCACAACAACAATATGTCGCAGCTGCCGAGAAACTACGTAGTACACAGACAAGTTACGATCTCATTCAAGAGCAGTTCAACCTGGGCATGAAGAATACAGTAGAACTGCTGACAGAGAAGAATAACCTGCTCAATGCGCAACAGGAAACATTGCAAGCCAAATATATGGCTATACTGAATGCACAGTTATTGCGATTCTACCAGGGAGAAGGAATACAATTATAAGTGATTAGTGATAAATAAAGAAACGATATGAGTAAGAAAAAAATTATCATCGTAGCGGTCGGCATCATCATTGTGGCCGGCATAGCTATCTGGATATTTGGTGGAGATGCCAAAAAACGGAAAGTGGTATACGAGACGGCTACCGTAAGTCGTAGCGACATTTCCAACTCTGTGACTGCCACAGGCACCATTGAACCGGTGACCGAAGTGGAAGTAGGTACACAGGTCAGTGGTATCATTGATAAGCTGTATGCAGATTATAATTCGGTAGTGACCAAAGGGCAACTCATTGCCGAAATGGATAAAGTGACCCTGCAAAGTGAACTTGCTTCACAAAAGGCAACCTATGATGGTGTCAAAGCCGAATATGAATATCAACAGAAGAATTACGAACGCAACAAAGGCCTGCACGAGAAGCAACTCATCAGCGATACGGATTATGAGCAAAGCCTCTACAACTACCAGAAAGCCAAAAGTGCCTATGACAGTAGTAAGGCATCTCTTGCCAAGGCAGAACGTAACTTGTCGTACGCCACCATCACCTCTCCTATCGACGGCGTTGTTATCAGCCGTGATGTAGAAGAAGGACAGACAGTAGCTTCCGGCTTCGAAACTCCGACCCTCTTCACCATTGCTGCGGACTTGACACAAATGCAGGTAGTGGCCGATGTAGATGAAGCTGACATAGGCGATGTAGAAGAAGGACAACGTGTGAGCTTTACAGTAGATGCTTATCCGAATGATGTATTCGAAGGTAAAGTTACACAAATCCGTCTTGGAGCAACCAGCAGTTCAAGCAGTACCACTACATCTACCACTGTGGTAACTTATGAAGTAGTGATCTCCGCCCACAACCCGGATTTGAAATTGAAACCGAGATTGACAGCAAACATTACGATCTATACACTGGATAAGCAAGGAGTACTGAGTGTTCCTGCAAAGGCTTTACGCTTTACACCGGCAGCTCCATTGGTAGGCAAGGATGCCGTAATCAAGGACTGCGAAGGAGAGCATAAGGTGTGGACCCGCGAAGGAGATACGTTTACTGCACATCCGGTCAGCATCGGTATCTCTAACGGAATTATGACGGAAATTACAGGTGGCATCAATGAAAATACGCAAGTCGTAGCAGATGCGGTAATCAGCACAGGCAGCGAACAGGCAACTGTAACCGAAGGACAGGGAGACAACGAAAGAAGTCCCTTCATGCCTGGTCGTCCGGGAGATAACAAGAAGAAAAAGTAATATCAAAACAATATGAGTAAAACAGTCATAGAATTGCAAAATATCCGGCGTGATTTCCAGGTGGGCGAGGAAACGGTACATGCCCTGCGCGGCATCTCCTTTTCCATTGCCGAAGGAGAGTTCGTCACCATCATGGGTACGTCCGGTTCCGGTAAATCGACACTGTTGAATACCCTGGGCTGCCTGGATACTCCCACCAGTGGAGAATACCTGCTGGACGGTATATCCGTACGTACCATGAGTAAGCCTCAACGCGCCATATTACGAAACCGAAAAATCGGTTTCGTATTCCAAAGCTACAATTTGCTGGCAAAGACAACTGCCGTGGAGAATGTAGAATTGCCTTTGATGTATAATGCTTCCGTCTCAGCAGCCGAACGCAGACGCCGAGCCATAGAAGCTCTGCAAGCCGTAGGACTGGGCGACCGTCTGGAACATAAATCGAACCAAATGTCGGGTGGACAGATGCAACGTGTAGCCATTGCCCGTGCCTTGGTAAACAACCCTGCCGTAATCCTTGCCGATGAGGCAACAGGTAATCTGGACACGCGTACTTCTTTTGAGATATTGGTTCTTTTCCAAAAACTACATGCCGAAGGACGCACCATTATATTCGTTACCCACAATCCCGAAATAGCCCAGTACAGCAGCCGGAACATTCGTCTGCGTGACGGGCACGTGACGGAAGACACGGTAAATACGAAAATTCTCTCGGCAGCAGCGGCACTGGCAGCATTGCCGAAAAATGATGAAGACTAAGAAATATAAATTATGAACGGAACAAACCTTTTCAAAATAGCCCTCCGCGCCCTTGCCAACAACAAGCTTCGCGCCTTCCTCACCATGCTGGGTATCATCATTGGTGTGGCCTCCGTTATCACCATGCTTGCCATCGGACAGGGTTCGAAGAAAAGTATCCAGGCACAGATATCGGAAATGGGCTCGAACATGATCATGATTCACCCGGGCGGTGATATGCGTGGTGGTGTCCGTCAAGATGCTTCTTCCATGCAGACTTTAAAACTGACCGATTACGAAGCACTACGGGATGAGACTAACTTCCTGGCAGCTGTCAGTCCAAACGTATCGTCCAGCGGACAGCTTATTGCCGGAAACAACAACTATCCTGCCTCCGTAAATGGTGTAGGTACCGAATACCTCGATATTCGTCAGTTAAGTGTGGAAAGCGGTGAAATGTTCACCGAAGCCGACATTCAGAATGCAGCAAAAGTCTGTATCATAGGTAAGACTATTGTAGACAACCTCTTCCCTGACGGACAGGACCCTATCGGACATATTATCCGCTTCAATCAGGTTCCCCTACGTGTAGTAGGTGTGCTCAAAGCGAAAGGATACAACTCCATGGGTATGGACCAGGATGAAATCGTGCTGGCCCCCTACACCACCGTAATGAAACGTATGCTGGCCGTTACCTATCTTCAAGGTATCTTTGCCTCTGCCCTCTCCGAAGATATGACAGATTATGCCACGGACGAAATTACCACCATCCTGCGCCGTAATCACAAGCTGAAAGAAAGTGATGACGATGACTTCACCATCCGTAGCCAGCAAGAACTCAGTACGATGCTGAATTCTACCACTGACTTGATGACCACACTTTTGGCATGTATTGCCGGTATTTCTTTGGTAGTAGGTGGTATCGGTATCATGAACATTATGTATGTCAGTGTAACCGAACGTACCCGCGAAATCGGTCTGCGTATGTCCGTAGGAGCACGTGGCGTGGATATTCTTTCACAATTCCTGATTGAGGCCATCCTTATTAGTATTACAGGTGGTATCATTGGAGTCGTCATCGGCTGCGGTGCCTCATTCATTGTGAAGAACGTAGCCCACTGGCCCATCTACATCCAGGCATGGAGTGTATTCCTCTCCTTCGCTGTCTGTACCGTCACTGGTGTATTCTTCGGCTGGTATCCGGCTAAGAAAGCAGCTGATCTGGATCCGATAGAGGCAATCAGATACGAGTAACAGTGATTAGTGGTTAGTGATTAGTGAATTTAACTACGCTGCATAGCAATTAATCACTAATCACTAAACGCTAATCACTAAATTTACCTATTTTTGTAATATGATTATGCAAGAGCCCAAAACACGCCGGATTGTAGAAATCCTTATTCATATCATCGGATGGGGCATCGTTTTTGCCTTTCCATTTCTACTGATGAACCGCAGTGGATTCACAGTTAGCTGGGTAGACTACCTGCGTCATGGCAGTGCAGTGCCGGTATCGTTCCTTATCGTGTTTTATATAAACTACTGCTTCTTTATTCCTCGCTTTCTGTTTGAGGGACGAATTAAACAGTATATCATACTGAACTTCCTACTTATACTTTGCACTGCTATTGGTGTACACTTCTGGCAGGATTTCATCTTCCATACCTATGTGAAATCCACTGCTCCCAAGCGTCCCGGACCTCCCAGTTGGATATTTATCCTGCGCGATGTATTCTCAATGGTTCTCACTGTTGGTCTGGCGGCTGCAATCCGCATGAGTGGTCGTTGGGTAAAAGTGGAGGCTGCCCGTCGTGAAGCAGAGAAAAGCCGTACAGAAGCTGAATTGAAAAACTTGCGTAATCAACTGAATCCGCACTTCCTGCTCAATACCCTGAACAATATCTATGCCCTTATCGCTTTCGATAGCGATAAAGCACAAGCTGCTGTCCAGGAGTTGAGCCGTCTTTTGCGCCATGTTCTCTACGATAACCAGCAAAACGTCGTTGCCTTGGGTAAAGAAATGGACTTCATCCGCAACTATATCGAGCTGATGCGTATCCGTCTTGCCTCCAACGTGACTGTAGAGACCCAAATCGATGTCCGTGCCGATAGCCGTACGGAAATAGCCCCACTCATTTTCATCTCCCTCATAGAGAATGCCTTCAAACATGGCATCTCCCCTACTGAGCCCAGCTTTATCCGCATCCATTTCAGCGAAAGTCCCGGTCAGGTGTGCTGTGAAATAACCAACAGCTACCATCCCAAAAGCCAAGCTGATAAAAGTGGAAGTGGTATAGGGCTGGAGCAGGTACGGAAACGTCTGGAACTGACCTATCCCGGTCGGTATGAATGGAAGCAGGGAGTGAGTGACGACGGGAAAGAATATAAATCAATATTGGTGATAGGGTTATAGAGTGATGAAGCAATATCACATTATCACTTTATAGCTCTATCAACCCTAAATATTCAACATTATGAACCTGACTTGTGCCATAGTAGACGATGAACCGTTAGCTTTAGACCTATTGGAAAGCTACGTCAATAAGACCCCGTTCCTGACATTGAACGGAAAATATTCCAGTGCTGTACAGGCTATGAAAGAACTACCGGAGAAGCGAGTTGACTTGCTTTTCCTCGATATACAAATGCCAGAACTTAATGGCCTCGAGTTCTCTAAAATGGTAGATCCGCATACCCGTATCGTATTTAGTACTGCTTTTGAGCAATACGCTATCGATGGTTATAAAGTAAATGCCCTGGATTATCTGTTAAAACCAATCTCCTACGTAGATTTTTTGCAGGCAGCCACCAAAGCAGTGCAATGGTTTGAGCTATTACAGCAACCCAAAGAAGAAATTGAAAGTATATTTGTAAAAAGCGACTATAAGCTAATGCAAATAGAGCTTAAAAAGATACTTTATGTGGAGGGTTTGAAAGATTATGTTAAGATTTATACAGAAGATAGTGCCCGGGCTATATTATCCCTTATGAGCATGAAATCAATGGAGGAATTATTACCAGCTTCCCGTTTCATGCGGGTTCACAGATCTTATATTGTCCAGAAAGAAAAAATAAGAGTTATTGACCGCGGACGAATTGTGTTCGATAAAACGTATATCCCTGTCAGCGATAGTTATAAACAGGTATTTCAGGCATTCCTGGATAAAAGGAGTTAGAATATAACATTCATTTGTCGATAAAATATCCGAATCCGTCGACAAAACATAATTTCCTATTGCATATTAAAAAATGTTTTTTTACCTTTGCATCGAACAGATAAAGGAAGTTGTGAAACTTCCCCCAATAGAATAGTTTAGTTAAGTCTAGTTTAGTTTTTGTGTGAAGCACTTCCTCCGTGAGCGAACGACAGGAAGTGCTTTTGTTTTCCACAATACCCATCTCAAGCAAAGTATCAAATAGTTGATTTACATACTCCTGACACTTTTATTAATAACAACTGAAAATTAAATGAGAATGCTTTTTTATTTAATCATTTAATTTGTTTTCGTTGTTAATAGTCTAAATAGACTGGGAAGATAAAAATTAGGCGTTTATTTTGCGAAAATGCACCTTTAATCAGGGGTGCATTTTCTTTTTGTTCTTTTTAAATTATTTTATCCCTAAGAACTGGAAAGGCTTGGTAGTAACAAACTCTTTAGCAGTATTTCCCGCATACGTCTTACCATCAAGGAGGTTCAACTTCTTGACGGGTGCTTTCTCTGAAAAATCCACATCCTTGAAGTCAACCCAGAATACATTAGGATATAAAGTAGATTCATAGTAATAAACCTTATCCTTTTGATCGGAAACTGTTCTCCAACGTGTTGAAGATATGTTCGGCTGATCAGGAGTACTAATGCCAAACGGAACAGAAGTATTACGTATCACGCTGAAAACACTGGCCAGTGCCGTACGTGTATCTTCGGTCTTAGGAATTGCATTAATATAGAATGAAGCCCTCACAAAACGGTCGGCAGCCCGGTTAGTGCCGGGTAAGAAGGTCGTTCCTCCAATAGTCTTCCAATAATCATCAAGTGCCAGTTGCTGGTCGAAAACGGGTGAATTGGTCATCACCTGATAGGACCTGCTATGATGTATATTCAGCTTTCCATCTATATATTCAAAGATAGCATTATCACCCGTAGCATCTGAAATGGAGAGATGAAGAGTAGCCATACGTGTACCGTCAGGCATCATATCCGATACCACATCGAAAGTATTCTTTTCTATTTCGGAAACCGCTTCATTCACCGTTGCAAAATTATCAAGCATATATTGTACCCAGGCAGCTATGGACAAAGCCGGTTTTTCACCATTCCATTGAGGATAAGACGATTCTGCCAGCCATAATAAATTAGCAACGAGTCCTTTTTCATTCATGCCGTCAGTGCTGCATATATCATAAGCCGAAGTAACGACACTACCATATTTAGATTTCCAATGCATCGGGTCCTTTCCCACTTCTCCATTACGCTCCATGCCTCGTGGAAAGATCCAAATATTACTACGGGTATCTTCCTTCCAGTCCATGGTACGACCTGTTATCACCATATCTTTGTTTCCTTGATAAACTACACGTGTACAAGCTCTTACACGTTTTTGAGGTATTACTGAAAATATAATCACAAGCGCTGTGATTAAAAATACATTTGTCTTACACATAATTATCTAATATTAAGTTGTTAGTAAGTATGAATACTAACAAAAGTACAGGCTACAAAGTTCTTAAAAGAACCGGGAGACTATTTACCGGAAATAAATAAATATTAAAATTGAAAACAAACCACAAGAAATGCTGTTGGAAGGGAAAACTTAAAAACGATAACAGTTATGAATTACGGTATTAGTATCCTTTTCAGGGCTATCCCACTGCTGATGGCCCTCTTCTGTTTTGGCTACGGAGCCTTTGTGCTCGACATGGGGACGGACGTAAACCGATTTGTTGCCGGGCCCGTAGTATTTTCATTAGGAATGATATGCATTGCATTGTTTGCTACTGCAGCTACCATCATCCGGCAACTCATCCACACATACAGTACTGCGGCAAAATACGTATTGCCTATTCTCGGCTATCTGGCTGCAATAGTATGTTTCATCGGTGGAATGACTTATATAAATGACGGTATTACTGCCGCCCATTTCGTAGCAGGACACGTCATCTGTGGAGTAGCATTTATCACCGCATGCGTAGCTACTACTGCCACTGCATCCACCCGTTTCACTCTAATCCCGCAAAATTCAAAACGAACGGATCATACCGTACCGGCAAAAGCTTTCTCATCTGCACAGGGAGATGCGCTGATTATTCTTGCAGTCATCTTTGCTGTAATTACATGGGTATGGACTTTCTGGCTATTAGGACAAAGCAGCACTCATGTTGCTTATTTCGTAGCCGGACATGTTATGGCAGGATTAGCTTGCATATGCACCAGCTTAGTGGCACTTGTGGCTACCATATCACGCCAGATACGGAACACTTATGCCGGTTCGGAACGAAAATGGTGGCCTGCCCTTGTATTGGCAATGGGTACACTTAGTATCCTCTGGGGACTTTGGATACTGACTGACATCGATCCTGATAAGTCCTCCATCGGATATATAATGATAGGTCTGGGTTTGGTTTG
The DNA here is from genome assembly GCF_003474285.1 of Bacteroides sp. AF39-11AC. NCBI lineage: Bacteria > Pseudomonadati > Bacteroidota > Bacteroidia > Bacteroidales > Bacteroidaceae > Bacteroides > Bacteroides sp. AF39-11AC. The sequence goes on from NZ_QROH01000008.1 coordinate 302,666, forward strand.
TTACAGCATTTCCAGTAAAGTGATCCTACTGGCAGTTATCTGGCGGAATGTCTTCAAACTGGCGAATCGCATTCCACTTATTCCAGTACTCACTGCACTGACCTGCCTTTTCTTATCTGCTTTTATGTTTGAAATGGCGACACTGGACGACGTTTACTTTGTCCCTGCACGTGTATTGGCCGGATTAGGAGGCATCTGCTTCACACTGTTCTCCATCGTCAGCATCCTCGAAAGCGGGACATCCAACTAATAAATCACCCTCTCAATAATTGCTTTTATGGATGGGCTAAGGTTTTGCCAGCTCATCCATAAATACTTCTACATTCCATGCATGATGGGCTACATAGGCAGCCGGACCGGTATCACCCGAGTCCAGAATATCCTGCACGACATTAGCCTTATTTCTGCCTGTAACGAAGAAGATCAGTTGCTTGGCATTGAATAACAAACAGCCCGTCATAGCAATACGCTTCTGACCGTTGTAAGGATTCACACTCACCTCATAAGGATGAAAGGAAGAAAGTAAATACTCCTGTCCTGGAAAAATAGACGAGGTATGACCGTCTTCACCTGCACCGAGCAACACAATGTCGAGAGCCGGGAATCCATGCCAAAGAGATGCATGACAACGCACTACACTGGAGTAACGCTTCGCCTCATCGTCGGGACGGTTACTGCCGTCAATAGGAAAAATATATTCCTCCGGCATATGAACTTTATCCAACAACAAACGGCGCATAGTGCCATAATTACTTTCCGAATCTTCGGCAGGCACACAACGTTCATCCACCCAATAGATGCGCATACGCAACCAAGGAGTGGTATCCTTGAACTCATCCGCCCACAAATCGAACATGAGCGAAGGCGTACTGCCTCCGCTGAATGCTATGTGGAAAATCTTTTGCGGCTCTGCCTCCATCAGACTTATAATGTGTTTGATAAGAGCTCGTGCCGTTTCAACAGCTGTACTATAGATATAAGTTTTCATAACTCACAATATTGATCAGTGTTCGTTAGGTTTTTACACGGATTGGTCCAGTCAGCACCATGTTCGTGCATCATAGCTTCACTCTCCAGAGGTCCCCAGGTTCCGACGGGATAGCCATAGAGAGGTGCATCCGGATATTCGTTCCAATAGCGCAATACCGGGTCGAAGAAACGCCAGGAAGCTTCGACAGCATCACTACGAGTGAAAAGGGTCGGATCACCCTGAATACAATCTTCTATCAGGCGGGCATAAGCATCACCTGTAGCCTTTCCGCCCAATTGGTCATAACTGAAATCCATCATCACCTGCTTCACATCGAATCCCGGACCGGGCACTTTCATACCAAACTTCAGTACGATACCCTCATTGGGTTGCAAGCGAAGGATAAGTTTATTAGCCCGCGGACAGTGTCCACCATGGCAATGAAACATTTGATGCGGAGTCTCACGGAAATGCACTACAATCTCCGTCACCTTCGTAGGCATCTGCTTTCCTGTGCGGATGTAGAAAGGTACACCACTCCAGCGCCAGTTATCTATACCGATTTTCATGGCGATGTAAGTTTCAGTGCGCGAGTCGGCAGGAACGTTCTTTTCTTCACGGTAGCCCTTTTTAGAACCGGAAGCCGTATATTGCCCGCGGACTATATGTTCATTCAAATCTTCATCCGTCAGAGGTTTCAAAGATTCATAGACCTTCACCACCTCATTACGGAAATTGTCAGCCGTAAAAACTGCAGGAGGTTCCATAGCGGTAAGAGCTACCAACTGGATAAGATGGTTCTGAACCATATCCCGCAAAGCTCCTGTTCCATCATAGAAACCGCCACGCTGTTCAATACCCAGATTCTCTACTGCAGTAACTTCTACATAATCGATATAATTACGGTTCCACAGCGGTTCGAAGATGCCGTTGGCAAAACGGAAAGCAAGAATATTTTGAGCTGTTTCTTTACCGAGAAAATGATCGATACGATAAATCTGGTGCTCCTCAAAGACGGAAGCATATATTTTGTTTAGTTCTTGTGCTGACTTCAGGTCGTAACCGAAAGGTTTCTCAACGATGATACGGGTATGTTTACGATTCAATCCGGCTTTTTTCAGATGCAGGGGAATAACTCCATAAAGTGAAGGAGGCGTAGCAAGATAGAACAGCAAATTATCCGGAGCTTTCTCACCTGTGATTTCCTGTAAACGCTTGCCCAACATTTCATAGCCTTCTTCTTTGGCAGGATCTATGCTGAGATAATGTAAATGAGTACAGAACTCCTTCATCCCTACTTCAGCGGGAGTGACAAAATGTTCCAGTTCATTCAATATATAGTCACGGTAAGTATCATCCGCGTAGTCTGTGCGCCCGATTCCTAAAATGCTAAACTCTTCCGGCAACCGATTATCTTTATAAAGAGAGTAGAGTGCCGGCATTAGTTTGCGCTTCGTCAGGTCACCCGAGGCGCCAAATATGATCATTACAAATTTACTCATTTAATTTAGTGATTAGTAGTTAGTGACAAGTGGTTAGTGATAAGTGGTTAGTGATAAGTGATAAGTACCATGCGGTGTGACAGCGCAGCCCACTAATCACTTATCACTAACCCTTAATCACTACTTACACATTATATGTACCTGATTTTGTATCTCCGCCATGTCCGGTCCAGTTCTCATGGAAGAATTGCCCGCGAAGTTCATCAGTACGTTCGAAAGTATGTGCACCAAAGTAATCGCGTTGTGCCTGAATCATATTGGCAGGTAACTTCGCAGATACCAGTGAATAGAAATAGTTCAGTGCAGAAGAGAAAGCAGGAACTGGTAGTTCTTCTTTCATGGCATGAGCCACAAGATGCTTCCAACCCGAAAGAAGTTCTTTAATTTCGTCCCGGAAGTAAGGAGCAAGCAGCAAGTGCTTTGGTTTCTGTAATGCTTCGAAAGCAGCAGCTATGTCATTCAGGAATATACTGCGGATGATACAACCACCACGCCACATACGGGCAATGGATGCCAGATCAAGGTCCCAACCGAAAGTTTCGGATGCCTTTTGCAATACAGCAAAACCTTGTGCATAAGATACCAATTTGGAAGCATACAAGGCCGAATAAATATCCTTCACCAGTTCCGGCTTATTATATACCACTTGTGAACGTTGGCAAACGAATTGCTTGGAAGCCGCTTCACGCAGATTTTTCTGTGCCGAAAGGCTACGCTCAAAAACAGCCGTAGCAATCAGCCCCAAGGGCATTCCCAGTTCCATAGCATTGATAACAGACCATTTACCAGTACCTTTCTGTCCGGCAGTATCCAAAATCTTATCAATCAGATATCCACCTGCCTTATCTTTATGACGCAAAATGTTTGCAGTGATTTCTATCAGATAACTGCGCAATTTGCCCTCATTCCAATGAGCAAATACAGAAGCCATTTCTTCATTATCCAGTTGCAATAGATTCTTCATCACCCAGTAGGCTTCGGCAATCAGCTGCATATCGCCATACTCGATACCATTATGTATCATCTTAACAAAGTGCCCCGAACCAGCCGGACCAATCCAGTCACAGCAAGGAGTGCCATCGGCAGCACGTGCAGCGATACTTTGCAGAATGGGTTTCACTTCATCCCAGGCAGTAACAGAACCACCCGGCATAATAGAAGCACCATTCAGCGCTCCTTCTTCTCCGCCGGAAACACCTGCTCCGACAAAGCGAAAACCTTTCTGTTCGGCCAATGCCACACGGCGATTGGTATCTTCGTAATTTGAATTTCCACCATCTATTAGTATATCTCCCGGAGAAAGATACGGAAAAAGCTGTTCCATCAGCTCATCTACCGCATTACCCGCACGAACCATCATCATGATTTTGCGCGGTGTAGAAACGGACTCCACAAAGTCGGGTATTTCAGTATATCCTTCAATAGTCTTTCCTTTGGCACGACCATTGGTAAAGCGTTCTACTACACCTTCTTCTACTCCCGGAACGGTTCGATTATACACGGATACGTGCCATCCCTTATCTGCCATGTTCAAGGCCAGATTTTCCCCCATTACGGCAAGTCCAATTAAGCCTATGTCTGTCTTTTGTTCTTTTTTGGTCATAACTTGCATTTTTTTTGTTATTGTTTCATTGAAATGGAAACAATATGCCAAGGGCATTTGTTCGTATGAATTTCGAATAAAAATCGTACTTTTGCAAACATGACTACATTTCACCGGAAAAACTTAAATACAGGTTTATGAAAAAACTACATATCGGACTACTGCCGCGTATCATTATTGCTATAGCATTGGGTATTCTTTTGGGTAATTTTCTTCCCGAAGGAATGGTACGCTTTTTTGTTACGTTCAACGGTATTTTCAGTGAGTTCCTGAACTTCTCCATACCACTTATTATTGTAGGGTTAGTGACAGTGGCAATTGCCGATATTGGTAAAGGTGCCGGAAAACTATTATTAATTACAGCACTGATTGCTTACGGGGCAACCTTGTTTTCCGGTTTCTTGTCTTACTTTACCGGTGTAACTGTATTTCCCCACCTGATAGAACCGGGAGTTCCATTAGAAAAAGTCAGTGAAGCGCAAGGTATACTACCTTTCTTTTCAGTAGCCATACCTCCGTTGATGAATGTTATGACAGCCTTGGTATTGGCTTTCACATTAGGACTTGGACTTGCTCAACTAAAAAATGATACGTTGAAGAATGCTGCCCGCGACTTCCAGGATATTATTGTCCGCATGATCAGTGCAGTCATTCTGCCGTTGCTCCCTATTTACATATTCGGTATATTCCTTAATATGACACATTCGGGTCAGGTATTCTCCGTATTAATGGTATTCATAAAGATAATCGGCGTGATCTTCCTGCTGCATATCTTCCTGTTAGTGTTCCAGTATTGCATTGCCGCACTATTCGTCCGTAAGAATCCTTTCAAATTATTGGGACGGATGCTGCCTGCCTATTTTACCGCCTTAGGCACACAGTCTTCTGCTGCCACTATTCCTGTCACATTGGAACAGACTAAGAAAAATGGAGTATCATCTGATATAGCAGGTTTTGTGATTCCACTTTGTGCTACGATACATCTATCCGGAAGTACACTCAAGATAGTTGCCTGTGCCCTTGCCTTGATGATGATGCAAAGCATACCTTTCGACTTTCCGTTATTTGCCGGTTTTATTTTCATGCTGGGAATTACCATGATAGCGGCTCCCGGAGTTCCTGGTGGTGCTATCATGGCATCTTTGGGTATATTACAGTCCATGCTTGGTTTCGATGAATCGGCACAAGCACTGATGATTGCACTCTACATCGCCATGGATAGTTTCGGTACTGCCTGTAATGTGACGGGAGACGGGGCAATTGCGTTAGTAGTAGATAAGATATATAAATGAGAAAAGTTTTGTTTTCTCGTAAAAAACAACGAATTTTGTCCTCTTAAAATCAATTTATAACGAAGCCTACAATATGAAAACAGCTCTAATCTCCGGAATAACAGGTCAGGACGGTTCGTTTCTTGCCGAATTCTTATTACAAAAAGGATATGAAGTTCACGGTATTCTCCGCCGTTCATCCTCATTCAATACAGGACGTATCGAACACCTGTACTTCGACGAATGGGTGCGCGACATGAAACAGAAACGTACTATCAACCTGCATTACGGCGATATGACGGATAGCAGTTCGCTCATTCGAATCATTCAGCAGGTACAACCGGATGAAATCTATAACCTTGCCGCACAAAGTCATGTAAAGGTATCTTTTGATGTACCGGAATACACAGCTGAAGCGGACGCCATTGGTACACTCCGTATGCTGGAAGCTGTCCGCATCCTGGGCATGGAGAAAAAAACAAAGATTTACCAGGCATCTACTTCGGAACTCTACGGAAAAGTACAGGAAGTTCCTCAAACGGAAACAACGCCTTTCTATCCCCGTAGCCCGTACGGAGTAGCCAAACAATATGGTTTCTGGATTACCAAAAACTACCGCGAAAGTTATGGAATGTTTGCCGTAAACGGTATCCTTTTCAATCATGAAAGTGAACGCAGAGGTGAGACATTTGTAACCCGCAAGATTACGCTGGCTGCTGCACGCATAGCACAAGGTTTTCAGGATAAATTGTATTTAGGTAATCTGGATGCACGCCGTGACTGGGGATATGCGAAAGATTATGTAGAGTGTATGTGGCTCATTCTTCAGCATGATACACCGGAAGATTTCGTGATTGCCACAGGAGAAATGCATACTGTTCGTGAATTTGCCACGCTCGCTTTCAAAGAAGTAGGCATTGAACTGCGCTGGGAAGATGAAGGTGTCGAAGAAAAAGGCATTGATGTGAAGACGGGAAAAGTCATTGTAGAAGTAGATTCAAAATACTTCCGTCCTGCCGAAGTTGAACAATTGCTGGGTGATCCTACCAAAGCCAAAACACTTTTGGGCTGGAACCCAAGACAAACCAGCTTTGAAGATCTCGTGAAGATTATGGCAACGCATGACATGAAGTTTGTGAGAAAGCTGTATCTGAGATCTCAAGAGAGTTAATACATAAAACTTAAAATATAATGTTAGACAAAAACGCCAAAATCTACGTAGCAGGTCATCGTGGCCTGGTAGGTTCTGCAATCTGGAAGAACCTGCAAGATAAAGGATATACCAATCTTATTGGCAAAACCCACAAAGAAGTCGACTTACTGGACGCCGTTGCCGTTCGCAGATTCTTTGATGAAGAACAACCGGAATATGTATTCCTTGCTGCCGCATTCGTAGGCGGTATCATGGCAAACAGTATCTATCGTGCCGATTTCATCTACAAGAACCTGCAAATACAACAGAACGTCATCGGAGAAAGCTTCCGCCACAATGTAAAGAAACTCCTCTTCCTGGGCAGCACCTGCATCTATCCACGTGATGCCGAGCAACCCATGAAAGAAGAAGCACTTCTTACCTCTCCTCTGGAATACACCAATGAGCCCTATGCCATAGCTAAGATTGCCGGACTGAAAATGTGCGAAAGCTTCAATCTGCAATACGGTACGAATTATATCGCTGTAATGCCTACCAACCTCTATGGCCCGAACGATAATTTCGATCTGGAACGCAGTCATGTACTTCCTGCCATGATTCGCAAGATACACCTTGCCCACTGTTTGAAACAAGGTGATTGGGATGCCATACGCAAAGACCTGGCTCTTCGTCCCGTAGAAGGTATTGACGGAACTGGCAGCGAAGAGGATATTCTCACCATTCTTGCTAAATATGGTATCAGTGACAATGAAGTGAAACTTTGGGGTACCGGTACACCGCTTCGCGAATTCCTTTGGAGCGAAGAAATGGCAGATGCCAGTGTATTCGTCATGGAACATGTAGACTTCAAAGACACCTATAAACCAGGCGATAAAGATATTCGTAACTGCCACATTAACATAGGTACAGGTAAAGAAATCTCCATCCGCAACCTTGCCGAACTGATTGTTTCTACTGTAGGCTACAAAGGCCAACTGAGTTTCGATAGTAGCAAACCGGACGGCACCATGCGTAAGCTGACCGACCCATCAAAACTACATTCTCTGGGTTGGCACCACAAAGTAGAAATAGAAGAAGGCGTACAACGCATCTATCATTGGTATTTAGAATCGTAAATATTTCAATAGCCCTGGCCATATTTTAATATGCCAGGGCTAAATTATATACATATCCCGCTTTTTTTAGCTAAAAATTTGCTTTCTTTTGATAAAGCCTTATATTTGCACAAATTTCAAATAAATGTGCAATATATAATATCATGGAACAAAGCTTTATCGCCTACATTGAGAATAGTATTAAAGAGAATTGGGACCTTGATGCCCTGACAGATTATAATGGCGCTACCCTACAATACAAAGATGTAGCCCGCAAAATAGAGAAAGTACATTTAATCTTCGAAGCAAGCGGTATTAAAAAAGGCGATAAGATAGCCATCTGTGGACGTAATAGTTCACACTGGGGAGTCACCTTCCTTGCCACACTTACCTATGGAGCGGTTGCAGTTCCTATCCTTCATGAGTTCAAAGCGGACAATGTACACAACATTGTCAATCACTCCGAAGCAAAATTACTCTTTGTGGGCGACCAAGTATGGGAAAACCTCAACGAATCTGCCATGACTATCCTGGAAGGCATCATTCTGATGACGGACTTCTCCATTCTCATCTCACGCACACAGAAACTGGATTACGCCCGTGAACATCTGAACGAACTGTTCGGCAAGAAATACCCCAAGAATTTCCGTAAAGAACACATTGAATATCATAAAGATCAGCCCGAAGAACTGGCAGTCATCAACTATACTTCCGGAACGACGAGTTATTCCAAGGGGGTAATGCTGCCCTACCGCAGCCTATGGTCCAATACTGCATTCGCATTCGAAGTATTGCCATTGAAAGCCGGAGACAAGATTATATCAATGTTGCCAATGGCACACATGTACGGGTTAGCATTCGAATTCCTGTACGAGTTCTCGGCAGGATGTCAGATCTACTTCCTAACCCGCATGCCAAGCCCCAAAATCATTTTCCAGGCATTCTCGGAAGTGAAGCCCCACCTTGTAGTGGCTGTACCGCTCATTATAGAAAAGATCATTAAGAAGAACGTGCTTCCGAAACTGGAAACACCCACCATGAAGCTATTACTGAAAGTTCCCATCATCAATGACAAGATTAAAGCAACTGTACGCGAAGGAGTAGTCAGTGCTTTCGGCGGACGTTTTGCAGAAGTCATCGTAGGCGGTGCCGCTTTCAATCAGGAAGTAGAACAATTCCTGCACATGATAGAATTCCCCTACACGGTAGGTTATGGAATGACAGAATGTGGTCCGATTATCTGTTACGAAGACTGGTCACGCTTCAAACCGGGTTCCTGCGGTAAGGCAGTTCCGCGTATGGAAGTGAAAGTTCTTTCTTCCGACCCGGAAAATATACCGGGGGAAATAGTATGCCGCGGACCGAATGTTATGCTTGGATACTATAAAAATGAAGAAGCCACACGTGAAGCAATCGACCCTGACGGTTGGCTGCATACAGGCGACCTTGCACTAATGGACACCGAAGGGAATATCACCATTAAAGGACGCAGCAAGAATATGTTGCTCGGTTCCAGTGGACAAAATATATACCCCGAAGAAATAGAAGATAAGTTGAATAACATGCCGTACGTTGCCGAAAGTATTATCGTGCAGCAGAATGAAAAGCTTGTCGGACTGGTATATCCGGACTTCGACGATGCCTTTGCACACGGTCTGACTACCGCAGATATAGAACGGGTCATGGAAGAAAACCGTGCCACGCTAAACACCATGCTGCCTGCATACAGCCAGATATTCAAAATGAAAATCTATCCCGAAGAATTTGAGAAAACTCCAAAACGCTCCATTAAACGATTCTTATACCAGGAAGCGAAGGGATAAGATTGTAATTAACTGACTAACCTTTATTAAAGTATTATCTCAAATGAAAAGCGAATTATTAATATCGGCTGCTATGATTCCCATGTGGGGCATGGCAGGAGAAGTGGTTGCAGCATCTCCGGAAAAAGGGGTGCCGAAAGAAAAGCAACGTCCGAACATTGTTTTGTTTCTGGTTGATGACATGGGATGGCAGGATACTTCTCTGCCCTTCTGGACTCAACGGACACACTACAACGACACTTACCACACACCGAACATGGAACGTCTGGCAACACAAGGCAAGATGTTCACACAAGCGTATGCCTGCAGTATCAGTTCCCCTACCCGTGTCAGCCTTTTCACAGGAATGAATGCAGCCCGCCATCGCGTAACCAGTTGGACATTACGTAAAAATACCACTCACGAACAACCCGACTCAATAATGACCTATCCCGAATGGAATGTAAACGGCATTTGCCAGGAACCGGGAATTGAACGTACTACCCAAGTAACTACGTTGGCACAGGTACTTAAAGATAACGGTTACCAGACCATACATTGCGGTAAAGCCCATTTCGGAGCAAATGATACACCCGGAGCCGATCCGTTGACAATGGGGTTCGAAGTGAATATAGCCGGACATGCAGCCGGATCACCTGCCAGTTATTACGGCAAAAACAATTTTGGGAATAAGCCGGATGGCAAAAGTCCGTTAGCTGCCGTTCCCGGATTGGAGCAATATCATGGTACAGATACTTTCCTCAGCGAAGCACTTACATTAGAAGCCATGAAAGCTTTGGATAAGGCACAGCAAAAGGATAAACCATTTTTCCTATACATGGCTCATTATGCCATCCATACTCCCATACAACCCGATTATCGTTTTTACCAGAAATACCTGGATAAAGGGCTTCCTCCTGTAGAAGCAGCTTATGCCACCCTCATCGAAGGCATGGACAAGAGCTTGGGAGACCTGATGGATTATCTGGAGCGTAACCAGCTAACAGACAATACCGTAATCCTATTCATGTCCGACAATGGCGGACTGGCCGCACATACCCGCGCCGGAGAACTCCATACTCAGAACTATCCGCTCAATAGTGGAAAAGGTTCCGCCTATGAAGGAGGTATCCGCGAACCAATGATTGTAAGCTGGCCTGGTGTAGTGGCTCCCGATACGAAATGCGGAGATTATCTTATGATTGAAGACTTTTATCCTACCATCCTCGAAATAGCAGGTATTCAAAAATATACTACCGTACAACAACGGGACGGCATCAGCTTCATGTCATTGCTGACGGGAAAAGGGAAGGTAAAAGACCGCGATATCTATTGGCACTATCCTCATAGCTGGGGACCTTCGGGACCGGGTATCGGAGCAACTTGCTCCATTCGTTCCGGTGACTGGAAACTCGTCTACTACTTTGCAGACGGTAAGCGTGAACTATTCAATGTCCCTGCTGATATCAGCGAGAAAAACGACGTGGCAATGGAAAACCCACGCATTGTAAAGAAATTAGCACAAAAATTAAGTAACTACCTTCGGTCGGTAGATGCACAGCGTCCTACGCTCCGTGCAACCGGTAACTTAGCGCCCTGGCCGGATGAAATTAAAGATTAAAATCAATGAGAAGATTATTTCCATCTATTATTGCATTACTGATAGTTGCAGGAACACTTTCTGCACAGACTACAGACAACAAATCGACTGAAACAACCAAGAAAAACAGAGAACCTGTCGGCATCAATCTCTCCCTGTGGAAGAATATGTCCACACAGCAGACTGATACTGTAGGAAGTACTTGTTTCAACCTCGGTCTATTCTCTTCTATGAACCGTCTGAACGGCGTGGGTATCAATCTACTGGGTAGTGTGGTATACCGTGAGATGAACGGTGTACAGGTTACAGGTCTTGCCAACCTGGTAGGAGGCAGCATGCGCGGTGTTCAGATAGCAGGTATCAGCAATGTGAACGGAGATAATCTCTGTGGTGTATCCTTGTCCGGTTTAGTCGGTATCACAGGAAATCATGCACAAGGTGTTATATTTTCCGGACTTACCAATATTGTAGGAGACAATGCCAGTGGTGTTCTCATTGGTGGCTTGCTGAACATTGCCGGAGAGAATTCTTCGGGAGCACATATTGCGGGATTAGCTAACATTTCAGGCGAAGATTTCATTGGTATCACCGCTTCCGGCTTGCTGAACATTGTAGGCGAAAATCTGCGAGGTGTACAAATCAGCGGTTTGGGTAACATTACAGGGGAAAACATGCAAGGTTTACAGATATCCGGTCTGGGTAATGTGGTAGGTGAACATTTCACAGGAGCACAAGTTGCCCCTTTCAATTTTGCCGGAAAAGGAAAAGGTGTACAGATTGGATTAGTCAACTATTATAAGAATAGTTTCGACGGTTTCCAGTTAGGTCTGGTCAATACCAATCCAGATACTAAAGTGCAGTTAATGCTTTTCGGAGGCAATGCTACAAAACTGAATGTAGGCGCTCGTTTCAAGAACAATCTGTTCTATACCATCTTAGGTGGTGGTACGCACTATCTGGATTTCAGCGATAAGTTTTCAGCCTCTCTCTTCTATCGTGCAGGTCTTGAGCTTCCCCTATATAAACAATTATTTATCAGCGGTGACCTGGGCTTCCAGCACATCGAAAACTTCAAGAACAAAGACTATGGCTTCCCTGCACGCCTTTACGCTCTCCAGGCACGTGTCAATCTGGAATATCGTCTAAATGACCGCTTAGGTGTATTCGTAACAGGTGGTTATGGTGGCAGCCGTTACTACACCAAAGGGGTCACTTATGATAAGGGGGTGATTGTGGAAGGAGGAGTGGTGCTGTTTAAATACTAAATTTAGTGATTAACGGTTAGTGATAAGTGATTAGCACCTTGTAGTATCATAGCGTAGCCTGTTAATCACTTATCACTAACCGTTAATCACTAAAATCACTTTTCCTTTATAAGTCCCGTCCTATACGCCACCAGCAACTTCTTCAAGTCTTGTATCTGCGTCACCAGTACTTTTCCTTTATCCGTATCTTTCACCATCATACGTTGTGAATTGAACTCTACGACAAAGGTATTAGACTTGATATCCTGCCCCTCTTCTATAGCCTTCTGGCGGCTTTGAAACGGTTCGTGTTGCACTAACTGCATGCCATGCGAATGATATACCAATGTATATCCGGCAATACCGGTTTCCGGCTGATATGCCTTAGAAAACCCACCATCAATCACCAGCAACTTGCCATCCGCTTTTATGGGTTTCTCACCCTTAATAATCTTCACGGGCACATGACCATTAATAATGTGTGAATGAGGTCCTGTAACCTCAAACTCCGCAAGAATGCGTTCACAAATATCAGCACGGTTACGCAGAGTATAATAATATCCTTTCGTCTCCTTAGACAAATCTTTGTCTCCAATGAAATAGCGTTCAAAAGTCGCCATCTTATCTTTGTCAAACGATGGAGCATCAGGACCACACCACATATACCACACATAATCCAATGCAAAACTCTTCTCCTCCGTACCGTCTTCATCGAAGTAAGCCGTACGTATCAACTGGTCTGTCTTGCACAATAGTTTCCTGCCCCAATACTCCTTCTTTCCAATACGGACATGTTTGAAACTACCATCCTCATTCAAAGGCATGGAAGCATGGTACAGCAAATTACTGTTACAAACCAGATACATTCCTCCATATGTAAACAAGCAACGCATATGTTTCTTCAACTTCTCACTATTCATGAACGAAGCATGGATTTTATCCATCAGCTCCCGTTCCTCATCAGACAGACGGTATGGATCAGCCGGATCTATGGTCGGGAAGTTTGTATCACGCAATGGATATTCCTTTCCCTCGTATACAAAGACACCATTTTCAAAATCAATCTTATCCAATAACTTCCGGTTCTGCATACCGAACTCCGGACGACGGTCTATAATCTCTGCTTCCAGCTTGAACTGTATCACTGTAATCGCCTTATGCATCTGCGTAATCAACCGTAAAGTCTTCTCATTATAATTACCGTCTGCAAAGTTCATCTTCGGAGCGAAGATTGTACAGGGATCATCCGCATACGTATCCATGGCAAATGTGGCAAGTGGCAACAGATTGATACCATATCCGTCTTCCAGTGTAGCCAGGTTGGCATAACGCATCGACATACGGATCACATTGGCAATACAGGCATCATTACCGGAAGCTGCTCCCATCCACAGAATATCATGATTTCCCCATTGAATATCAAAATTGTGATAATCACAAAGTGTATCCATAATGATGTGTGCTCCCGGACCACGGTCGTAAATATCACCTACAATATGCAGAGAGTCAATCGTTAACCTCTGAATGAGATTACACATTGCAATGATGAAATCATCCGAACGCTTGGTGGAAATGATAGTACTGATAATTACATTGATATAGGCATGCTTGTTTGGCTCTACACTCGATTCATGCAGCAACTCCTGAATAATGTACGAGAATTCTGCCGGAAGCGCCTTACGCACTTTAGAGCGTGTATATTTGGAAGAAACATTCTGGCATACCTTCACCAATTGATTCAGTGTAATCAGATACCAGTCATCCAGATCGGCTTCCTGCTCTTTGATCAACTGCAACTTTTCTTCGGGATAATAAATCAGAGTACATATTTCTTTCTTTTCACTCTCACGCAAAGTATGCCCGAAGATTTCATTCACTTTCCGCTTCACCGCTCCCGAAGCATTCTTCAACACATGTTGAAAAGCTTCATATTCGCCATGAATATCGGTCAGGAAATGCTCTGTCCCTTTCGGGAGGTTCAGAATAGCTTCCAGGTTAATAATTTCTGTACTGGCATCCGCAATCGTCGGAAAACTGCGTGACAGCAACTGCAAATAACGCAAGTCGCTCATGATGCTTTCAGGGGTAATATTACTCATGATATCTAATTACAATTTACAAATTACAAATTATATATGGGCTTGTGTATTCATTTCAAACCTCAACTCTACGTTCCTAATCCTCAACCCTACGTTCCCAATCCTCAACTCTCCACTCTCAACTTAAGAAGAACATCAGCAGCACTTGGGCGATAATCACACGCAGGAACATGCACAAGGGATAAACCGTAGCATAAGAAACTGAAGGATTATCACCGGGAATGGTATCATTAACATAATTCAAAGCCATTGGATTCGCCATACTTCCGCACAGCATTCCGGCTACCGAACCGAAATCGACCTTCATCCAACGGAAAGCAATGACTCCCATTATCAACACAGGAACCACGGTTAGTGCACAGCCGATAGCTATCCACAACAACCCTTCCGGACGGAATACCGTATCAAAGAAATGAGCTCCCGCATCCAGTCCCAAGCAGGCCAAATAGAGTGACAAGCCCAAGGCACGGAGCATCAAGTTAGCACTACGGGTTGTATAGGTCACCATATGCATGCGTGGTCCGAAAGTACCGATAAGAATACCTACGATAATCGGTCCACCCGCCAGGCCCAGCTTTACAGGAGTACTGACACCGGGGATGGCAATAGGTATCGCTCCTAAGGCAAGACCAAGGATAATACCCACGAATACAGCCACTAGGTTAGGTTCCTTCAAACTCTTCACAGCATTTCCCAAAACTCTTTCCACATTTTGTATAGCAGCGGCCTCACCCACCACCGTCAACCGGTCGCCCAATTGCAAGGTAAGTTCCGCCGTAGCCAGCAGCAACACCCCGCTACGATAGACGCGACTGATATTGATGCCATAATGATTACGCAAATGGAGTGAACCGAGTTTCTTTCCATTCAGTTCCGGACGTGTCACCACGATACGCTGGGAGATCAACTGGCTATCAATGGCATTCCAGTCAATATCTTCCTTGTTCCAGTCCGTGTTTTCTTGCTCACCGAACAATACAGTCAAAGCAGGAACATTTCTTTCTGAAGTGATAACAAGCAAGCGGTCGCCTTCTTTAATCACTTTTTCAGAAGTGGGGATGCTGACATTCCCATCCCGCCACAAACGGGAGATCACAAACTTAGGATAACTCAACTGAGCTATATCCTTCACACTCATATTAAAGATTGCCGGATTGTGCACCTGGAATGCAACAATATAGGGTTTATTCACATCGTCTTTCTCCTTGACTTCCAAATCAGCCTTACGTACCAGCACCTTACGTATCATCAGAATACCGAGAATAACTCCCACTACTCCTATCGGATATGCCACCGCACACCCCAGAGCCGGAGTATTCGCTTCGATTCCCATCTGTTTCAGCGTTTGCTGTGCAGCACCCAGAGCCGGTGTATTCGTCGTTGCCCCGCAAAGGATACCTATCATATCCGGCAGAGAGACTCCCAACCCATAACTTCCCAGCAGTGTCATCAGCGTACCGATCAACACCACGCCTACTGCCAGCATATTCAATTGTACACCACCTGTGCGGAACGAACTGAAGAAACCCGGACCTACCTGCAGTCCCAGTGCATATACGAATATCACCAAGCCGAAGCTCTCCGCATAGTTCAGCATCTGCGGGTCTATGGACAATCCGAAATGCCCGGCAAGGATACCTGCAAAGAACACGAACGTCACTCCCAACGATATACCACAGATATGTATCTTTCCCAGTCCCAAACCAATAGCAGAGATCAACGAGAGCACCACAACCGCCTGCAGGGCAGAATGTTCTATGAATAAACTGTATAACCAATCCAATGTATTTACGTTTTATTGATTTCAGTCCGCAAAGATAGGAAGTATTTCCCGGAGTAAGGAAATAATGACACACAAAAAAAGCGGCTGTATACGTTAAACAGCACGCTTGTTAAGTAAAGAAGAAAAAAACTTCTACAATAATAAGATTCTTTTTTTCATAATGCTTCCTATCTGTGTCTTCAGCAGCCGTGCATAAATAGGTTTTGGCATATAGCCATCAAAGCCACTTTCCATTACCCGTTGTTCATCCGAAGCATAGGCAAAAGTTGTGATAGCAATGATCGGAACCCTTGCCGAATATTTCCGTATCTCCTTTGTGGCCTCATAGCCATCCATTACAGGCATATTAATGTCCATCAAGATTATTTGCGGCTCGTATGTTTTAAACATCTCTACCGCCTCCCGTCCATCCCAGGCATGAATCAGTTTATAGTCATTTTTCAAAACCGACATAAACAGCTTGTAGTTACTATCATTATCTTCCGCAATCAATATGGTCAACTTATCTTTTTCTACAATAATAGGCTGATACTGAGGTTCCGGAGTTTCTTCCACTGTCATAGCCTCTTCATATGGAAGCGTAAACCAGAAAGTTGAGCCATGCCCTTCTTCCGATTCCACTCCTATATGCCCGCCCATGTGTTCAACCAGTGTATGGCAGATGGACAATCCCAACCCCGTTCCTTGGGCGAAGCTATTCAGCTTCACGAAACGCCCGAAGATATTTTCCTGCTTGTCCTTTGGAATACCGATTCCTGTATCCGAAACGTAGCAATAGAGTTCTTTTCCATGAAGCTCATAGCCAAAGCGGATACTCCCTTCCGTTGTAAACTTGATCGCATTGGTCACCAAATTAATAAATAGCTGCGAAATTCGGTTTTTCTCTGTACGGACATGGCATACCTCCATTGGCGAAACGAATTCCAACTGCACAGCATCCGTTTTTATCCTTAATTGCAACGTATCCCTCAAATCCTTCAGTAGATGGTTCAATTCAATGTTGGAGTACGTAAACTCGAGCGCTCCTGCTTCTATCTTCGACAAATCAAGGATATCACTGATTAATTGCAGCAATAAAGTATTGTTATTCTCAATGATATTTACATATTCCTGTTTCTCCTGTTCTTCTTCTGTAGATGCCAAGATACCTGAAAAACCGACGATGGCGTTCAATGGCGTACGTATCTCATGGCTCATATTGGCCAGGAAAGCGGATTTAAGCCGGTTCGACTCTTCCGCCCGGTCTTTTGCAGTAATCAGTTCCAACTCCATCTTCTTGCGATTGGTAATGACAAGCGACGACCCGACCAGTGCCAACGGTTTTCCGTTTTCATCACGTTTTTCAACGGCTGCCTGTGCTTCCACCCATTCTATCTTATGTATATGGTTCTCAATACTCACCACCCTGTATTCCTCTTTCACTTTCTCCGAACGCCCTTCCAATAAGTCCTGATAAGCCTGTCTCACCCTTTCACGATCTTCTTTAAATATCTTCTGGAAGTATTGATCATCGGGCACAGCCAGTTGTTCCTCAGTCACATCCCCTCCTTCCATACTTAACTCAATCGGGCGATTGATATCGCAAAGAATGGTTTTATTAGTCAGGTCCCACTTCCAGGGTACAATACTGGCTACATCCAGCGCCATCGCAAGTTTATTGTTAGTAGAGCTCAGTTTCTGCTGCGCCTTATGCAGTTCAGTGCTGTCAAGACAGAACACGTCTATCACGTCATCATCATTGGTTCTGCTCAACACCACATCATAAAAAGTGTCTATCCTTTTGGAATAATATGGAAACGTAATGGTTTTATTTTCACTCAACGCTACCTGTATGAAAGGCAAGAATTCAAACAATGACTCCGGGAAAACTTCACTCGCTTTTCTGTCAATAACTTTTTCTTTAGGAAGAAAATACTTCTCGAATGTAGTATTTACATTCCGGTAGATCAGGTCGACAACCGCCCCGGCTTCATTCCTCACCACCTCTTCCTGCATATAAATGATGGGCATACAGCTAATCAGGTTCTTATACTTAGCCATCGTCTCTATCTCTTTCTGCTGCAACCTCTTATACCGATCAAACATATACATGCGGTACAGAAAGAAAGCGGTAATAAAGATAAAGACAAGTATCCAGACCACATATTTATATTGCTCCCAGAAAGTTGGCGGTTTGTTGATAAACAGAGTATCAGCGGGGCATATCGACAGAGGTATACCTTTTTGAAGCATCACCTTGTAATTAAACACAGGCTCACCGTCCGAAGGCAAATAAAAAGGAATATCACGTGCTTGTTTACCATTAATTATTGCCTTCAATGTTTGTGTCAGTACCTCCTTAAAGTGATCGCCATCATAACTATATCCTCCCAACATACCGGCTTCATCATCCATCGCATCCATCTTCAGGGCAAACAAAGGAGCAGAAGTAGTGGCGATAATCCGGTAAGAGTTTGTCACTAAAGATGTGTTCCCCTCTTCCATCTTAGGTTTGAAGAACCAAGAACCGAAGAGTACACCGGTTGTTTTCGGATCGATAGAATTCAGCGAATCGAGCAACTGGTTTACAGACAAATCTTTAGGTGAGAAAAACTGATATTTTACTTGCGGATGATTCTTCGCCAGTTCTTCTTGTATTTCAGCATCATTCGCCTGATTAACGTACCGCTGATCACCAACGAATATAAACTTTTTCATTTCCGGTATCATCCTGAACATCATTTCCACATTTTTCGGGATGAACAAATCGGCATACAGAAAGGTCATATTATTAGCCTGAGCCAGACTTGCAATCGAAATACGGTCAACAACCGGGATAATTTGTTTTTTAAGATAAGCCTCCTTGGGTCCTGTATAATCTCTCTCAGCACAAAGGACAATGGGAATATCCCCCCACTTGGCTCTGAAATCATCGAGCATCATCAATGGTGAGTTTCCCAACAGCAACAACATACGTGGAGGATGGGCACTATATTTCGCAAATATCCCCTTACTGAGTTTTTCCAAAGCAACGCTGTCTTTCACATCCAGCATATTCATATGTTCAGCATAAATAGAGAGATTAGAAGATTCTCTCACGTAATTGGTGGCTTGTGAAAACCAATAATTGCTCCAGGCGGAGCCCTCCGTATATGTATTGATAACTAAGATATAATCTCTGTTCTTCTCTCTATCTGTTTGTGCCACTGTAAAGACTACAGGTAACAAACAAACAATAAATAACAATCGTAGTTTTGTAACGATTCCATTGCAAAATTTTGCACCAAGCATGACAACCATACTCTTTCCTATTAAGATACGTGAATTACTTTGTTGATATGCGCTGCAAAAGTATTAATAAAAATCAGATAAAATCAAATCAAGTCATTTTTTTATTGAAAAACGTATTTTCTTGAACAAAACTGTTTCCCGATAGGTATAAAAGAAAACTGCTCCCGAAAATCATGAAATGTTTCATTCTTTTCGGGAGCAGTTTTCTTATTCTTCGTACACCCTCAGGGACTCGAACCCTGGACCCATTGATTAAGAGTCAATTGCTCTACCAGCTGAGCTAAGAGTGCATTAAAAATTTTCCGTAGTGGATACGAGAATCGAACTCGTATTACATGCGTGAGAGGCATGTGTCCTAACCGTTAGACGAATCCACCGGCTGTTTGCGGAAGCGGGGGGATTCGAACCCCCGGTACAGTTACCCGTACGTCAGTTTAGCAAACTGGTGGTTTCAGCCACTCACCCACACTTCCTTAAACCTGCATTGTTTCTCAAATGCGGTGCAAATGTATGGGAAACTTTTGGACTATGCAAATCTTTCCATCATATTTTTTTCTGACTTTTTTCATGAAAAGAGGTAATCTGTTAAAAGTCAAAAGCAAAGGTCGAAAAAAAAATAATTTATTTGACTCATATCAATTCTTCCCTCCCTCCCATTCCGTACCTTTGCGCGATTTTTCATCACCGGATTTCAAACACATACGAAATGATACATCAGGAAAGCTTAAAAAAGCGACTTGCCAAACTCGCTGCCCCTATCTTTATAGAGACCTTGCTCATCATGATGCTGGGTGCTGTAGATACTATTATGTTGAGCCGCCACTCAGATAGTAGTGTTGCCGCCGTAGGAGTGGTCAACCAGATCATCATGCTTACTTTCCTTGTATTCGAGGTTATCAACCTTGGCACCTCTGTTCTTTGTTCCCAATACCTCGGTGCACGCCTGCAGAAGAAAGTAGTCCAAGTAGTCGGCGTATCCATCCTTGTGAATATAATGATCGGCGTCTCTGTCAGCTTGTTCCTTTTTTCCTGTGCCGGACCGATACTACGCCTTATGGGACTCACTCCCGACTTGATGACAGACGGTATGGACTATATGCGCATCGTAGGTGCCTTCGCTTTCTTCCAAGCTATCTCCCTAACCCTTTCCGCCTCCCTGCGCAGTGCCAACAAAGCCATCTATCCAATGCTGGTAACCGTCGTTGTCAACATACTTAATATCATAGGTAACTACTCCCTTATCTTCGGTCGCTTCGGCTTCCCGGAACTTGGTGTAGAAGGTGCTGCCATTTCCACAGCTTTCAGCCGCGGAGTTTCCATGGTACTACTATTCATTATCCTGTTCCGCAAGCATATCCACCGTTTCCCTGTCGCTTATTTCCGTCCATTCCCGTGGCCAGAGCTGAAGAACCTGATGAAAGTAGGTCTACCCTCCGCCGGAGAACAACTCTCGTATAGCTCATCACAAGTAGTGATTACCTTTTTTATCAATATGCTAGGAGTCGAAGCACTGGCTACACGCACCTACTGCGTCAATATTATCATGTTCGCCTACCTCTTCAGTATTGCCATGGCACAAGGAGGAGCCATCTGCATCGGACACCTCATCGGAGAAAAGAAACCTCATGCCGCCTTCCTCATGGGAAAGTACGTGATGAAAAAATCCGTAATGATCACCGTCATACTTTCTACGGTTCTTGCCATCTTTGGAAACACCATTTTCCACTGGCTGACCTCCAACGAAGAGATCATCCGGCTGGGCACCACCATCCTCATCATCGACGTTATTCTCGAAATCGGACGACCTATCAATATTTTTGCCACGAACGCCCTACGTGCAGCCGGCGATGTCAACTACCCGTTCTACGTCGGACTGGTGGTTCAGTGGAGCATTGCCGTCGTACTAGGATACATCTTTGGTATTCCTTTGGAATGGGGCATCTGCGGCATGTGGGTTGCCTTCCTACTAGATGAAAATATCCGGGGAGCCATCTTCGTGCGACGCTGGTATAGCATGAAGTGGACGACAAAAGGGTTTGTTAAGATTTGATTTAAATCAAATCTTTCGTACCTTTGTGCCCGGAAACGGTTATAAATACCAGCGAACAATTATGGATACATTATTAAAAGAAACAGTTAATGCCACTGTGAACTCCCGTTATCCGGGTATGGCACCTGAGGGTAGAAAACTGATAGAAGATATTCTGATCCGCAAAGAGCTGGAAAAGGGTGAACTCCTATTCAAGGAAGGGCAAGTCTGCCACCACATGGTATTTGTGGGTAAAGGTATGATGCGTCAGTTCTATTACAAAAACGGTAAAGACGTCACCGAACACTTTTCCTACGAAGGCTGTGTCATCATCTGCATAGAAAGTACATTGAAGCAAGAACCTACCCGCCTGATGGCAGAAGCTCTGGAACCTTGCACGGTATACCTCCTCCCCTACGATAAATTCATGAGATTGACAGAAATCTCCTGGGAAATCAATATGTTCTACCGTAAGATACTGGAGTACTCACTCATCGTATCCCAAGTGAAAGCTGACTCCTGGCGGTTCGAAACAGCACGCGAACGCTACAACATGCTGATGCATACCCATCCGGAAGTCATCAAACGGGCACCATTGTCACATATCGCATCTTATTTGCTGATGACGCCCGAAACCCTCAGCCGGGTACGCTCGGGCATACTGTAAAAAGACAATATGAATCTACATTTTTTTGATTTATATCAAATCATATTCCCCAAGAACTCTCTAACTTTGCACCATCAAAAAAGAAATAGAATTAGTTTTTATAAGGAAAGAGATTAGTTTTTAGGGTATAAATTAAAAAAGAGGTAACAATGTATAGAGGTTGTTACCTCTTTTTTCGTTCACTCCACAAAATTCATTTTAAAAACGTGTAGCAATGCAAAGTTATTCATATATTTGTATTAATGGAAATGAAGCCACACGTAGCACTACTAAAAATAACACTGTTGTTCACACTTATACTGGCGGGATGCCAGGGAAGTCCTGATAAAAAGACCCGCCTGCTGCAATTGCCACAGGAATTATTTCGGGATGGAGATATCGCTTTCAGAAGAGGAACAGGGATTACAAGTAGAGTGGTGCTGGCTGCAGACCGTGAAGGAACGTATTCGCATACCGGCATCCTGAAGAAGAAAGACGGACAATGGTATGTGATACATGCTGTGCCCGGCGAACCGGATTTCAAAGACGATCCGGATCGTGTAAAAATGGAAACTGTTGAAGTGTTTTTTGAAGAAAGAAAAGCTATTAACGGGGCCATTATGCGTATAGCGGAGGATTCTGCAAACGCATACAGAGCAGCAGTACGGGCAGAACGGTTATACCATACCCATGTATTATTCGACCATGATTATAATCTGGCAGATACAACGCGAATGTACTGTACGGAATTGGTTGATTTCGTATATAAAAAACAAGGAATAGACTTGCCTGAGGGACGTATCAGTCACGTGAATATTCCGGGATTCAAAGGAGATTATCTCCTGCCTAACGATATTGCACAGAGTAAGCGCCTCTGTTTGATATACTATTTTTAAATACACATTAATCATTTAAAAAAAAGCGTATGAAAAAGGTATTTTATTTTAGTCTGATAGTTATGGCTATGTTTATGATGGCAGCTTGCTCCTCTTCCAGTGGTCCGGGAGATGCGATGAAGAAGTATAGCAACTATCTTATCAAAGGTGACTATGAAAAGTTTGTAGATGGCATTGCTTTAGGTGACAGCGAAACTGCTGATAAACTGAAAGAGCAAAAAGCAGGATTCGTTGCCTTACTGAGAGATAAAGTGGGCAAAGAGTATGAAAAAATGGGTGGACTGAAAAGTATTGAGATTCTATCGGAAGAAATATCGGAAGATGGAAACACAGCAACTGTAAAAATAAAGCAAACCTACGGAAACGGAGAAACACAAGAAGGTACGCAATCGATGGTGAAAAGAGATGGTAAATGGCTAATGTCAATAGATAAGTAAGCTTTTCATCTCAGTATAAGCAACAAGGCGGTTCAGTTAAGAAAAGTATTTCTTACCGGACCGCCCGTTTTATTTTACTTAATAAAGTTCACCCTGCCCTACTTCCGTGAAGAGCTTGGCAAGCTTTTCAATAATAGGTTTCACATAGCGTTCACCTTTCTCAGCCGAAGCTTTCTTGGGGTTCCCTACCCCGCTATCCACTGTAGCTTTATCCCAATGGCGCGGTGCCCAACCCACCTTTTCGTTCAATGAGGGAATAGCAAAAGGCTTAGAATTCCCATCACCTGCCTCACACAGATTTACCAGCTCCGGATGATAGTGCATCATTACGGAAGTTTCCTGCTCACCGGCATGGTCATCTATTTCAGCTTCAAAATAACCTTTCGTGGGAACAAGGCTAAACCAGTCGGTAGCAATAATCAGGAAGTCCGGATAGCTAAAGGCAAGGTCGCGTATCATACCTTTGAAATTATTCCCGCCATGCCCACTGACAATAATCAGTTTACGCATACCCTGAGCATAAAGAGAAGCGACAATATCTTCCAGAATAGCCTGTTGGGTGGCATAACGGGTATGTATGCAGAAGGGAAGTTCACGCTGCCCGGGGTTGTGGGCACCGAATGGAACAGGAGGCATCACCATACAACGTACACCGAAACGTTCCAGTGCCAGCGTAGCAGCGTCTACAGCAATGTCATGGGGCAAAATGCAATCGGTGAGATACGGAAGATGTAAGTTATGAGGCTCTGTTGCGCCCCAGGGAAGTATGACGGCATCATACTTCACATCCTTCACTTTTCCATAGCAGGAAACAGCAAGGTCAATTTCTCTTTTTTCCATGTTTTCTTATTTTTGGGGGTATTTGATACCTGCAAAAATAAAGAATATTCTGACACTGTGTACTATTGCTTACGATATTCTTTCGGAGACATTCCGGTGTGATGCTTGAAATATTTGCCAAAGAAAGACTGGTTGGCAAAATGCAGTTCATCGGAGATTTCCTGAATACTCATTTCGGAAGATTTCAACAAAGCTTTAGCCTCCAGAATAACAAGACTGTCTATCCACTCTCCGGCAGTCTTTCCACTGACTTCTTTTACAGCTGTAGAAAGATGCTTGGCTGTCAGGAACATTTTGTCGGCATAATAGGCAACACTGCGTTCCTGTTTGTACGACTCTGTAATTGCACGGACAAAACGCTCAAAAAGATCCTCTTTCCTACTTTTTACTTTTCTGACAGTAGGCTCATTGCCTTGATAGATGCTATATATCTCATAGAAAAGAGAAAGTATCAATCCCTGAGTAATCTCTTTACGGAAAGGATTGTCTTTCAGTTTTACCTTCTTTTGAAGGAAAGAATAATACTCCTGCACAGCCTCCATTTGTTCCGGATTGAGGCGCACACAGGGCTGCTCTTTAATCATAAAAAACAGAGGAAATAACTGCTGTACCGTGGGGAGCACATCATCTATAAACTGACCGGAGACAACTATGAAAACACCGGTGAAATCGTCCGAACGCTCCACCTGCTGCAAAATCTGTTCAGGCAAAGTAACTACAAGAACACCTTCGGTAAGTTCATGTTCTTTCAAGTTGATACGTATTTTGCAATGCCCTTTCATGCAGAGTGTCAGACAAGATGCATTCAGGCGTGTAGGATAACCGAACAAAGGGATATCTCCTATATTGTCGAATATGGCAAAATCATTCCCAATAAAATCCATTGCCGGAAAACGGCGAATAGTTGCAATGTCTACGTTTTTTATATTTTTCATCTCCCTTTCTTATTTGCGTGGCAAACTTAAACAATATTTCGCTTAAAACCGTCCGAAATATCCTAAAAAAAAGAAAAAGGGAACATTTATACAAGAAAGAGCTTATGAAATTATGCTCTTGCAATAAATTCATAAGCCCATGCAATAAATTTGCAAACACTTGCAATATTAAATTTAGACCTCAGCCTAATTCATTATTTTAAAGCCGATAAAGAATGTTCTTGGCTGCGTTGGCCCATAAAAATAACCGGAATCACGGAACTCACCTTTATCCAGGTCTTTCTGAAAGCTGTTGAAAATATTCTGTACACCAGCATTGAGTTGCAGCTTGATGTGATCATGCAGAACAAAGGTGTAATTTAACTTCAGATTGAGATCAAAGAAATCAGGAGTATTCTCCATACGGTCTTTCTCTATATTGCAGAACGCACCTTCCGGGGCATCTACCGGAGCATAGTGAGGAACAATCATCTTTCCGGTATAGATGCCTGACAAAGAGAAATCAAAGTTCTTCAGCGGTGCGGAAGAGAAAGTGAAATAGCCATAATAATCCGGTGTACGCATCATTCGTTTGGTAGTTAAATCTTCACCATCCACTTCTGTCCAGACCTCATCCTCCGTATAGCGACTACGTTGTGCAGTAAAACCTAACTGGAACTGTGCTTCTTTGCCATGGGCTAGCTTGGCATCCAGATTAACTCCATATACCTGCGCACCACTACCATTACGACGTTCTTTGATCTTATCCCCATTATCATCTTTACCGATATCTTCCAAGACGAATACATGACGCAGATCAGTATAAAAACCTTCCAGCAAAATATTCGCTTGCCAATGTCCGAGATGTGTGCTCCAGTCCACAGAGCCACTATAACTGTTAGAACGCTCTTCACGGAGGTTATCAGCCAACTTAATCTGGACTCCTTCACCACCTACAGCTGTCACATGCAAATCTTCATCATAAGCTTGCGGTGCACGGAAACCGGTAGAATATGTCAAACGTGCCTGGAAATCCTCAGTCGGTTTATAAAGGAAATTGATACGCGGGCTGAAAATCAACTTGTCTATCAGGTTGTGCTTATCGAGGCGGGCACCCACCAACATAGTGAGTTGACGCATCTTCCATTCATTCTGAACAAAGGTACTGGCTATGCGTACATCCTGCTTCATATCACGATGATAACCAGTCATGACATCATGCAGGGAGTTATTCTGATATTCAAGGCCACCGGTAAAAGTAGCAGGAGCAAAGAAGCAATTGTTCATATTGCCTACATACATTCCACCGGCTACCCAGGTCAGATCGTCCGTCTTACCATAAGCATTCATGTCCTGTTGTGCTCCATAATAACTGTTTCTATCCGTATGCTGAATAGAACCATAAAGAGAAATCTTATGCTTATATTCACGCCAGAATAAATCGTAGCTGGCACCACCACTATTAATAATGTGCTTGGTTTGCTCCGTAATATCCGATTCATGCGGTTGCAGATCAAATTTATTACCACCACGACGGAACTCATTAGTAGTATGGTATTCCAGATTGATACGGCTGAAGTGTGTAGGGCGATAGTAAGCGCGGAAACCGAAAGTATTCATATTCAGTTTACCAAGTTCGGAGAAACCATCATCATCACGGTCATAAGGGTTACGATTACGATAACTTTCATACAGGGCAATACCATAAGAGTTATCTTTTGCAACCAGGGAGACGTTACCACCCATATATTGTTCCCACGATTTTCCATCCATGCACGAAAACAGGCTCGATACCTGGAAAGAATTACTGATAGGGTCTTTAGTAATGATATTGATAGTACCGCCTACTGCATTCGCTCCGAACAGAGCAGAACCACCGCCACGCACTACCTCCACACGCTCTATCATATTCACGGGAATCTGTTCCAGTCCATATACACCGCTAAGGGCACTGATAATAGGACGGCTATTTATTAATATCTGAGAATAGGGGCCTTCCAGACCATTGATACGTACTTGTGGAAAGCCACAGTTCTGACAGTTGTTCTCCACACGCAAGCCAGACTGGTAGTTCAGTGTTTTTGCCAAATCTGTAGAATTCACCATCTCAAAGAGCTTGGCACTCATCACATTGACAACTACCGGAGCTTCCTTACGGCTCACTTCATTACGATTGGCAGATACCACTACCTCATCCGTCATGAAACTCTCTTCCTGCATCTGGAAATGTATGACTGCAGTGAAGTCTTTACTGACAGTTACCTCTTTTTCCTGCGTCTTATAACCTACAGCTGATACGCGAAGCGTGTATTTCCCGACAGGAAGTTGACGGAATTCGAACTGACCTTCTTCATTAGAGACTGTTCCCTGACCGCTTTCTTTGATTAATATAGTTGCATAGGGTATATTTTCTTCTGTTCCTTTCACTATCACGTGACCGGAAATCATGTTACCTTCCTTTATAGGATTTACGGCATAGAGGCTGATGCAAACCATAGTAAGCACCAACGCAAGTATATGTTTTTTCATTAATTTGCGCTCAAAAATGTATGTATTGAAAATATGAGTAACAAGCTACGAGCTACAACCTACAAGTGCCTTTCGGTATATTAATGTAGACTAATAATCTGATAAATATTCAGTTTGTATAGCACAGCAACTTGTAACCTGTAGCTTATCAAGCTAAAAGCCTGATGAATAATCATGCCGCGAGCGCCGGCGGAGCACGAAGAGAAACGATCTGCCCCGACTTCCCCTTCACCAAGGATATTAGTTTTTCTGCTTCCAGCACAGCCAGAAGTATCCGCATGGGGTGCAGTTCTTCATATACATCAACCTCCGGAGATTGGAAAGTTGACAAACGACCTATAACGACAAGTTCACTTTTAGAGTGCGTGTGCTTACCGTAAAATGGATGCGAATGGGTAATCAGCACTCCATTGACGTAATGGACATGAGTAAAGGCTGTAATACTTGTCTGATATGCCACAAACAGCACCAACAAGCATACAGCCCCTATAATTCTCTTTATCTTTTTATTCACGTCCCTACAGTCTATTAAAAATTGCGACTGCAAAGATAGTGATTATTTTTCCACTTTTCCAAACAAGTACTCATAATCCCGTTTAGCAGCGGGCTCTACCCATTCTTCCGGAATAAACTTCCATTGTCCCAACGCATGTGGCTCAATCACACCCTTCCTCTCTATATATTGCATCAGGTAATAACGCAAATCTTTATCTGTGGAGAACAGGATACGGTCTTTCAATTCATCCTGAGAAATACCGGAGCCTTTAGTCAATAATTCTCCTCCACCATTACCACGATAGGAATTCAGTGCTACTTTATACATTTTATCCAAAGAGAAAGGAGTTCCATCCGCCATACTGGATATAGTCACCTTTTCTCCCTTGGGTTTCGTTACATCCACCGTATAAATGATACCGGCAGCCGAATCAAAATTGAAACTGAAGTTCTTGAATGAAGCACGATCCGCTGCTCCTTCACGACGCCTCTCACGAAGCAGTAACAAATGGTCATCAGGAGATTTCATCCGGTTTGTCCATAAATCATATGACATCTCCAATGCATCTTTTATCTCCTTACCGGACAATTTCATAGTATAAAGCATATTTTCATACTTATACAGATTGAACATATCGCTTACAAATACATCCCCCTTGCTAATCTCGGTATCATACGACAGAGGAGCAGCAAAAGAAATTTCTGCATTCGTGATTTCAAGTTGCAACATATGGATTAAATCAATAAAAGCCGAAGAGCCGAAATAGGCAGGACGTGTAGAAATCGTTTCAGTAAAACTACCTATCTTCTTGGACACAAAGTCCTGAACATCACTAAATTGCGGTGCAAAACGAGTCATAAAGTCCTTATTTGCAGTATAGTTCTTCATCTCAGTCAGCACTCCGTCGATATGTTTCTCGACTACTTTTCCCTTACGCAATTTCAAAGTAACATCTGCATTCGCCACAACCACTCCCTTACTCGCCGGATTCATAATCAACACAGAGTCTCCCGCTACATTTTTAATCTTTTTCAACTCACGGGCATGATCATGTCCCATCAAAACAATATCAAAACCAGGAACGTTACGGGCCACTTCCAGTGAAGCATTCTCACGATATTTACCACCCATCAACAGAGCATCTTGTCCGGCATGGAAAATTCCGATTACTAAATCCGGATTTTCTTTTTCACGGATAATCTTCATCCATTTGCGGGCTGTCTCTTCCATATCATCAAAGCGCAGCCCTTTCCACAAGTTTTCCGACAACCACACAGGAATAGCAGGAGTAATCATTCCCAGCACTACAATCTTAACACCATCCCGTTCCAATACTTCATAAGGCTTGAAGTGCGTTTTCCCCGTAGCCGTATCAATGATATTAGCACCTAAAACAGGGAATTTGCAATCATCTGCCCAACGGTCGAACACAGCACGTCCGGTTTCTACATCATGATTTCCCATGTTACCGGTATTATACTTCATGTAATTCAATACTTCGGCAGCCAGATGCGGAGAAATGGTATCAATATAATTATAATAGTAAGCACAAGGCTGACCTTGCAGAATATCTCCATTATCCAATAACAGCAGGTTATCCTTATAAGTCTCACGTTCCTTCTGAACAAACTCATACACACGCGCCAGACTTCCCCCTGCCTCATGTCGAAGTATAAAGTCATAAGGGTAATAGTTACCATGTATATCGCTGGTTTCTATAATTTTCAGCTTTACTATTTTATCCTGAGCCAACACGGCTCCTGTCAGGAAGAATATCCACCCTAAGAAAAAGTAAAATCTCTTCATAGTAATTATTTATTTGGTTGTTCTATCTCAAATGGATGCGTAAATACGAATCTTGCTCCATCTGTATATCCGGGATCTACCCAGATCTCTCCTCCCCACTTTTCTACAGTCAGTTTACAGATGGATAAGCCCAATCCTGTGCCTTGCACATATTCATTCAGTTTCTCAAACCGTTCAAATACCAGTTTCTGTTTTTCCAACGGAATACCTGTACCGGTATCTGATACAGAAAAAGTAGCTACTCTCTTCTCATCATCTACTTCCAGCTTCAATGTGATCTTACCGTTTCTGGTGAACTTATCGGCATTGGAGAGTAAGTTTATAATAACCTGTTGCAAACGCTGGGTATCCGTCCGCAAATCCACACTCTCACGATCACATTCAAAAATATACTTATTTTCCGACTTACGAGCCTGACTGACAGAAGCTAATACCTGCTGGCACAGTGGTACTACATCACACTTCTCAATTGTAAACGTAACCCTATCTGCCTCCAGACGCGAAACATCCAGGATATCATTGATCAGGCGAAGCAACAAGTCCGAATTTGTTTTAATAATATCGACATATCCCTGCTGTTCATCCACCGAAGTACCTCCTGAAGCCAATACATCGGAGAATCCTACAATTGCATTCAACGGAGTACGGATTTCATGGCTCATATTAGCAAGAAAAGCACTCTTCAGACGGCTGGATTCTTCAGCACGGTCCTTCGCTTCTCTCAAAGCACTCTCCGACTCCTGCAGTTCATCTTTCAGTTTCTTGGTATGATAGTAGAAGTACAGAGAAACAAACAATCCACTCAGCAATACGACCAAGATAGTACCAACGGTCCAGATATGATATTTATATTGTTCGTAAAACGATGGAGTTTCATTGACCATTTCTATAGGCTGATGAATGAAAGACAGATCCAAACGCTTATCTTTCACAATCTTGCTATCCATCTGCATCTTATTCGGAATTACCTCTACTTCCACCCGGTCGCTGTCCGGTCCCTGCAACAAACGAACTGCCTGATGCGCCATATCCTTACCCAATGCCCGGTAAGAGGGGATCACTCCACCTACGGCCCAATAACCTATGCCTACAGAAGTTATAGAAAAAGTAGGAACATCGCCGGCAGCCTCCATCATCGTATAAGTCGCATTGCGCATAAAGTATCCGTCATACATATCTACGCGCCAAGTGCCCAATAACAATGCTGTGTTGGGAGGCAATTCATGTAATTTATCGCTTATGGTATAAATCGTATTCGTTCGTCCGTCCAGCAGAATAAGATTCAGTTCCGGGTGTTTTTTCATCTCTGCCACTACATGTGCCTGCAGAGAAACACCTCCATAACTATTATCGGAAACAAAAGCAACATTCCTGGTTGCTGGATACAGCTTCTTTATCAGATTAATATTGGCTTCTACATCATATTCATAAACGAATCCGGCTTTCACAGAAGAATTAGGAAAGTCATTAAAAAAATCCACCGCATCAGGCATCCACGTTTTCAGATCGACTGAATCATCCGGTAGAATAATGGCATTACGGCTTGCCAGTGCAGCCAGCACCGGCACATTTCCACGTATGGAATCTTCTTGTGATAAATAAGCTGTCCAAGCCTCTTGACCAATCAGCACAAGTAGTACAGGCGAACGTTTTCCCCGGTATTTAGCAAGAAGTTCCTCCATTTTATTTTTCCATAAAGGAGCTTCAGAAAAACTTTTGCAGTTCATGTTTTCCAGAGATATCGGAGCCTCCCCTCCCAGTCGCTCAAATTCTTCCATAAAGTCGTAAATATTTCCAGAAGTTTGTCGTGCGTCCGGATTATACGAACTGATAATCAATACCGGGTGTTCTCCAGTCACCGCAAAGGCCGATGAAAACCCAATGTGGGATATCAGTAAGAAAAGCAGAAAGCTATATATTATTTTCCTAAATAAGCCCATTCAGTGAATATAGAATTGTTTCGGCAAATATACAATAAAGTTATAAGAATAGAAAAATAGTTGTAGAATTTAAACTATAATAATACAGCGGGCAGTAAGACATAGTTCATCAAACTATATTCTTACTGCCCGCTTTCAGAAATTATGGCATTTTTATCCGTAAGTATTCTGTGAAGATATTACCAGATATAAACAAAGAAAACAGCCCATAGGGAGCTGTTTTCCGACATTAATATATAATCAATTGATATTAAACCTTTTGATGTAAGCTAAAGTACTTCTTCATAAACCATATATAGATAAAGCTAAGCAATAAAATTACCCCCAGCAAGAATATATAACCATAGTTCAAACATCCTATATATCCAATTATTATTATTGCTTGTACCACCATATAAATCAACGAAACCACAACATGAGGCATCTTCAATTCGTTCGCCATCAACTGATACATATGTTTGCGATGAGGTAAACCAATGTTTTCATGAAGCATCAAGCGATGAATGATAGTGAGAACACTGTCGACACCATAAACAGACAACAGGATAATCCAACTGAAATCATCTGTTTTAATAATGAGTCTCCCTATCAGAAAAAGAAGAATAAAAGCGATACTCACAGAACCGACATCACCGGCAAAACACTTCGCCTTCTTACGAAAGTTGAAGAAACAAAATACGAATACAGAGCAAAGGACGGTATAAATTAAATCAGGCTCAACAAAAGTGATTATCTTAGAATTTATATAAGCTAATGCACCTAAAATAACCAATGAATAGCCACCGGTAATGCCGTTGATACCATCCATGAAATTATAAGCATTAATAATACCTGTGCAAACTATCAATGCGATAATTATCCACCACCACGAAAGAGAAAAGAGCCCCCATTGGTAAAACATCAAAGCCATAGCGGTAAAGTGAAACACTAACCGAAAGCCTTGAGAAGTGGAACGAACGTCATCCACAAAACTGATAAAGGTAATTAGGGTCAATGCCAACATGAACCAGGGATAATCCCATTCATTACTCAAGAAATAAGCCAAAGCGCCAAAATAGAAAATGATTCCGCCACCACGCAAAGTAATCCGGGTATGGGAACTTCTCTCATTGGGTTTATCGATGATATTGTACTTATCAGCTATTCTAAAATAAAAAAGTTCTGCCAGAAATAGCAGAACCAATATAATCAGGTAATACATAACCGTACTTGCCCCCTTAATTTTTAATTGTTAATTCTTAATTTGAAAACGATTTTATCGTTTTCATAATCCCATCAGCAGCACGAACTGGCATTTGTTCAATGCCAAGTGCTGCTTTAATCTTCTCATTACTAACCACGTAATTCTCTGTCAGTTTCCGTAGACGTTCAGTATTCAGCGGCAGATGAAGTAAAGTTCCTAAGCCTGCACAACCTTCCATCATCTTCCGGTTCATCTTCCAGATATGAGGTGTTTTACCCATAGCCTCACACATGAGAGCAATCAATTCATTTGTAGATAGAGCTTCATCATCACCCATATGATAAATGCCACTCGCAACATTCTTCGTCAGTAAACCTTCCACCACATAACATAAGTTATCAATCGAAGTGAATGAACGCTTATTTTCAAAATCTCCCAAAGGCCAGGGAATACCTTTCTTTACCACATTATAAAGCAGATTCAGGTTTCCTTTATTGCCCGGTCCATGAATCATGCAAGGTCTCAATATATATACCTGCTTCCTATCATCATGCAGTTTTAATTTTTCATTTTTATTTTTTAATTTATCGAGAATATAATTCTCTGCCGCTATCTTACTCTCCCCATAAGGTCCTATTGGAGTAGGTATCACATCCTCCCTCAACACATCCCCTACTACACTATCGGCAGCAGCCTTCACTGAACTGAAGAATATGAACTTTTTAGCTGTAGATTCCAGAAAGAAATCAAAGATCTTCTGAGTCAGTCCTGTATTGATATCAAAATATACCTGTGCAACAGACTGGTTCTTTGTATCATGTGCTTTACCGGCCAGATGAATGATGGCATCAAATTGTGGCAAACGCTGCATTGGAAAAGAAGTTGATTCAATATTTTCCCAAGCAAAAGTCTTTACTACTCCCTCCTTTTCAGGAGCGACGATATCAAGACCATAAAGAATATGACTTTTTTTTAAGGCAACAACTAGATTGGAGCCCACAAAACCGTGTATTCCTGTAATAAGTATATTCATGAGAATTATTTATTATGAAGCGGATTACAGAACATCTTATTTTCTATCTAGAAATATAATTAATAAGAATTATCGATACAGTGAATGATAAATATCAAAAGTCTGTTGGACTACTTTATCTATAGAAAATTCCTTTTCTGCCAACAGACGAGAATTCACTCCAAACTCTTTTCTCTTCACATCATTATTTATCAATAATTCAATGGCGTCTGCTAAAGCTTCAATGTCTCTAGGCGGAACCAAATAGCCGTTATATTCTGATTTCACACATTCACGACAACCTGGTACATCAGTTGTAACTATCGGACGACCTACCGCACATGCCTCTATCAATGACTTGGGTAGACCTTCTCGGTATGAAGGAAGAACTACAATATCACTATCTGTATATATAAAGAACATCTTGGACTGATACCCTATCCATTCTATATAATCAGTAACAAGAAGAGCCTTCAGCTTTTCTTCTCCCAAAACTGCAAGATTTTCTTTGTCACAATCACCCGCCAATATGAATTTTACCTTCCCCATGAATTTACCTTGAAGAAGTTTAGCTGCACCAATGAACTCCATCACTCCCTTATCTAATAAGATTCTTGCAGGAAAGAGTATTTTCAATGGCACTCTGTCTGGAGCTTTAGAACAAACAAATTCATTCAAATTCACACCAGATCCCTTAATCAGAAAAATGTGAGATAAAGGAACCAAATCAAACTCTCTAATCATATTCACATCATCTGGATTCTGAAGAATAAAAGAGAAGTACTTGCTTTTAAATGTAATACGTATTAGAACCTTTATCAGTTTTTGTAGACCTCCATTGCGACCATTTATAAAATTATATCCCAATCCACTTATGGCATTCACAACATTATGCTGTTTAGACAGCTTTGCTGCAACAGCTCCCAACAATGCCGCTTTCAAAGTAATATGATGGATTATATTCGGTCTGTACTTTCTATAATTTCTATATAATAGAAGAATACATTTCAACTCATGGACAGGATTACTTCCAGAACGGTCAAAAGGAATATCTATAAAATGAATACCTTTTTCCTGTAAAAACTGTTTTTTTCCAGTATCTCGTGATAATAAATAAACGTCATAACCCTGCCGGATAGCATTTAAAGCAAGAGGTAAACGGTGGGAAATAAAGAACCAATCGACATTGGTAACAAAGAAAAGTCTTTTCATTTTATCACAATCTGCCATCAACAGAATCTTTGGGCAAAAAACCTTTAACATCAAACACAACGGACTGCGTCTTTGATAACTCCTTTATATCAATTCCAGAAAATTTTTGATGAGCAACTGCTAAAACGATAGCATCAAATTTTTCTTTAGGTAATTCATTAATTACTTCAATTCCATACTCATGTTTTACTGCATTTAAATTTGCCCAAGGATCATAAACTGTTATATTCAGATTGTATTCCTTCAAAAACTTATAGATATCTATCACTTTCGTATTACGGACATCCGGACAATTTTCCTTGAAAGTAAAGCCAAGTATCAGTATATTGGAATCTAAAACCTGAATCCCCTTCCTCAACATAAGTTTTACCACTTGACTGGCCACATATTCTCCCATACCGTCATTCATTCGCCGACCAGCCAATATGATTTCAGGGTTATAACTATAGCTTTGTGCACACTGAGCCAGATAATAAGGATCTACACCGATACAATGCCCGCCAACCAGTCCTGGCTTGAAAGGAAGAAAATTCCATTTGGTACTTGCCGCTTCCAGTACATCCTGAGTGTCAATACCCATGCGGGTAAATATCTTGGACAGTTCATTAACAAAGGCTATATTGATATCCCGTTGGGAGTTCTCAATGACCTTTGCAGCTTCTGCCACCTTCATCGTGGGAGCCAAATGCGTTCCCGCAGCTATTACAGAAGCATACACCTCGTTCACTTTCTTGCCAATTTCAAGAGTCGATCCGGAAGTCACCTTCTTAATCTTTTCTACCGTATGCAGTTTGTCACCCGGATTGATGCGTTCAGGAGAATAACCCGCAAAAAAATCTATATTGAATTTCAGGCCTGAAACTTTTTCCACTACCGGAATACATTCATCTTCCGTCACGCCCGGATATACAGTCGACTCATATACCACAATATCACCTTTAGAAATCACTTTCCCCACAGTAGTGCTTGCACCATACAGAGGAGTCAGGTCAGGATTATGATTCGGGTCTACTGGCGTAGGAACTGCCACGACATAGAAATTGCAATCACGTATATCTTCAATGTCAGCCGTACATTTAAAGCCATTGACAATAGCAGACTGTAACAATTCATCACTCACTTCAAGGGTAGCATCATGCCCTGCCATCAAGGCATCCACACGAGCCTTATTCATGTCAAAACCTACTGTTTCATATTTAGTTGAGAACAAACGAGCCAAAGGAAGCCCTACGTAACCAAGACCGATTACGGCAATTTTTACTGTATCCATAAGATTTTCAGTATTTATAAAGATTTTAGTATCAAAAAGAAGAGAAAAAGAAAGAATAGATTAAATATTATGCCAATACCATTTGACAGCTTCTTTCAACCCGTCACGCATACTATATTTCGGATTATAGCCAAGTAACTTTTTAGCTTTGTCAATGCAAGCCAAAGAATGAGGAATGTCACCCAACCGGTTCGGGCCGTGAACAATCTCCACCTTGGCTATTTCCGGATCAAATTCACTCAAATATTCCTTCAAATAATCTACCAACTGATTCAACGTGGTTCTTTCCCCAAAAGCTGTATTATAAACCTGATTAACTGCATTCGGATTAGTCGTTGTCATAGCTAACATATTCATTTGAATTACATTGTCGATGTAAGTAAAATCACGACTATACTCACCATCACCATTAATCACAGGGCTTTCATGTGCCATCAGCTTTTTTACAAACAAAGGAATTACGGCAGCATAAGCACCAAATGGATCCTGGGAACGACCAAATACATTAAAATAGCGTAAGCCAATACACTCCATTCCATAAGTACGAGCAAATACATCTGCATAAAGTTCATTTACATATTTAGTTACTGCATAAGGAGATAAAGGTTTACCTATCACCTCTTCTACTTTTGGCAGTGATTTACTATCACCGTATGTAGATGAACTCGCCGCATACATAAAACGTTTTATCTTAGCATCCCGGGCTGCCACTAACATATTCATGAAACCACCTATATTTACCTCATTTGTAGTAATAGGGTCCTTTATGGAACGAGGCACAGAACCTAAAGCAGCTTCATGAAGTACATAATCTACTCCTTCTACAGCTTTTTGACAATCACATAAATTGCGAATATCACCAACTATCAAATGAAATGTAGTAGGGTATTGACTCAATAAAGGAAGAAGATTTTCAATCTTCCCAGTAGCGAAGTTGTCCAAACATACAACTTCATAATTATGGGCAAGCAAATATTCACAAAGATTGGAGCCAATAAAACCAGCTCCTCCGGTAACTAAAACTTTCATATTCTTAAAGATGTTATCAACATTATTTCTTGATAGATAATTGTTCTACATATAAATTATAGTATTTCTCCATTATCACAGACATATCATGTTTATAAGCAAACTGTATAGATTTCGATGCCATTGAATAATAAAGATTAGAATCATTCAATAGAGCAATAATTCTCTCTGCCAACACTGAAGAATTCTGATATGGAAAATAAATGGCTGCGTCCAACGCTACATCCTTAAGTCCTTCTACCTCAGAAGCAACAAATGGTTTTTGAGAAGCCATAGCCTCAAGCATAGCTATACTAAATCCTTCATGTTCAGAAGATAATACTATAATATCAGAAGCTTTTAAAATTGATACAACATCTTGCCTTAAGCCCAAAAAATGAACTCTATCAGAAATTATATCATTCCTTGTTACATACTCCACTGCCGCATCAAAAAGGAGGCCATTTCCTACACAAACTACATGAACATTATTGGGAAGTAACATTAGTGAATCAAATAAAGTATAATAGTCCTTTCCTTTCACAAACCTTGCAACCATCGTAACAAGAGATACATTTTCTGATAAGGACAATTCCCTTTTTAAATCAAGTTGAGGAGAATCCAATATCTGTTTAACAAATATACCATTATTAATAACTACGATTTTGTTACTCTTAATAGCATTTCTTAAATTATTCTCTACTTGGGATGATATTGCAGCCACCATATTATAACGAGAATAAATAAATCTGTCTATCATCCGGAATATCCATTTAGTTCTTCGTTTATTTTTAGTAGAATGTTCTGTATATACTATAGTTGCATGAGGATTAAAAAGCATTTTAGCAATGGAAATATAGTAGAGAGCAGGAAACAAATGGACATGAATAATATCATAATCATCACACAAATATTCTTTAAGAGCAAATAAATTGCGAAACGATTTCAACCTATTTGAGAGACAGAATGTATTAATCCCATACTTCTTTTTAATTTCTTCTACATATTCTCCATCGGATGGCTTTTGAATACTTAATATAGAGACTTCTATATTAGGATGACATGATAATGCTATAGCTAAATCAAATACAACTTTCTCAGCTCCTCCTCCTCTTGAAAAATTATTAATTACTTGTAAAATTTTCATCTACAGATTATTTAAAGAAAACAAGATTACTTCAACCCTCGCACCTTTCTATAGGTAAAATACATGAACGATAATAATTTACTGGATAAAGACTTACCTTTCACATTACACAAATCTATTTTATCAAAGGAATAAAAGAAATCTCTATTATTATAAATAAACTCATCAAACGTCTTTATATCAGTTTCACTCATCATATTGGGGTGAAAACAAAAAGTCCATGTTCCTGCAAAAGGGATTGCTCTAAAATGTCCCAATTGACAAGGAATAATAATAAAATCATCTTTCCGATAAGCTTCGAAAGCAATCGTGTCACTAATTATCCTAATATTACTTTCTTTCTTTAGCGCAATCAACGTATTATTATCAAAAGTATGACTTGGAGCAAAGAAATATTGAGGATCAATATGATTCTTTTTCATTATATCAATCCCTCTTCTGATTTTTTCTCTTTGTTCATCCAAAGAGAGCCCTGCAAATTCTGAACGATTCCATAATGGATTAATTCCAGCAGCTGTAGAAGAATACACATGGTTGTAGCCATGCAAAGCAATAGCCCAACCTTTATTGCTCCAAGAGAACACTCTCTCCCAAAACGATGGGTCTTCAGCACCTATCATCAATTTCTGGTCTTCACAAGAAGGAACAATTCCTACCAAAGGAGCAATATGATATTTATCCAAAATTTCCTCTATAACTCTCCACCTTGAAAAATTCATAGTAGGACAAGCATCATCCAATCGTATCAAATACTGCTTCATCACATTATAAAATCTAATCCGACAACTATTCTTGGATTCTCCTTGAGAAAATCATTTCCCCAAAAATAGAAGTTCCAATTTTTAATAGTATAATAAAAGCCTAATGCAAGATCTACATCTTGATTAAACTTCCAAGAATGGATTTCACCCAACATAGGAGTAATTCTATGCCCATTATTTAAAGATATCGAATAGCCCAAGTAAAAATATTGATCGATAGTATTTTTACTATCTTTATTAATTCTCCACCAAGTATTACTACACCAAAAGAGTTTGCCATCTTTGGAAATTGTTCCATTTAAATACATTGCAGTTGTTATATAACTAAAATCCATATTCTCAGTTAGATCAAAGGTTGGCGTAGCTTGAAATCCTACATTAAAATACGAATTAATTTTGGTTCCATAACGAAGAAGTACACCAGCATAACTAGCTCCAGCATTACCTGTGTATAAATCAACGCCAGTAGCAAATGAATTTCCTAATCCATATTGGAAAGACGTATAGGTTTCTTGTGCATTTTCTCCAGGTCTAAATTTCAATGAGGTGTAACCGTATAGTTTATTATCGCCAACGGTAGCAGCGAAATAAGGAACTTGTGCATAAACATCTATTATTAGGCTAAGACACATCGTGAATAAAGTAAAGAATTTATTTTTCATAGGTGCAAACGATTTAAGACCTTACCCAACACACCATAATAAAAAGGAGCTTTATCTTTCTTGTTATATAGATATAGTACATCACATTTCTTGAGTTGCTTCATCCATTTAAAAAAACCAACCTGTTTAGTCAGTACCCCCTCTCTTAAATCACCCATTTCATTCATTGCGGTAAATGGTTGAGTCCGGACTTGCACCGAATTATAATCGATGTGACCTTCCAAGGTAGCTTTTGCCCATTGATAAGGCAAATTTAATCCCGCAAATGTATAAGCATAACTCCAAGTAGAGTTACGAAAATTAACTTCCAAGAAAAAAAGATGGTCATTTTCATCAATCAAACATTCCAAAGAAAAAATGC
Source organism: Bacteroides sp. AF39-11AC (assembly GCF_003474285.1). NCBI lineage: Bacteria > Pseudomonadati > Bacteroidota > Bacteroidia > Bacteroidales > Bacteroidaceae > Bacteroides > Bacteroides sp. AF39-11AC. The sequence continues at coordinate 343,206 of NZ_QROH01000008.1, forward strand.
CAGAATAGTGAGTTTTTTTCAAGATATTCTGTATTTTATTTTTCACTTCATCAGCATATGGTTTAATCCACATGTAGTGCCCATACCCTTTTGAAGTAAATCTAATATATTCCGATGTAAAAGGAGCCCATATTTCTGCTCCTTCATTAATACTGATACCATCCACACATAATTCATTCTTCTTAATGATGTATTCCTGTACCAGCAATTGGTTAGCTTTAATTATCTTATAAGCTTTTTTTAGTTCGCTTTCATCTCGACAAATAAATACATCATCCTTCCAAGCCCCTTCTGTGGATTTTATAACCTTAGTAAGTACAGGATATCTAAGCATTTTAGGCATTTCACCACGAGTTAAAACTTCTCCTCTTGGCTTATCAATTCCACATTCCTCAGCCACATTGCAAATATTCTCTTTATTCATATAATGAGAGATAGCGCCTTGCTTTCCCCCATTAAAGAAATAAAATTTATCAATTAGTTCATTATAATGAAGATCTAAGAACATAGTTATATCATCATTGGCAGTAAGTACAAATGGTTTAAATTGTTCTTCTCCATACTCATGAAGCAATAAGTCATACCCTTCTTGTATAGTAGAAACCTGATGTAACTTCTGCACATATTTACAATGATTGAATAAGGTAGGATGATCTGAATGCAGAATCACAATAGGTAAAATACCTTCTTCGCCTAAGCTACGAGCCATACCAAGTGGATTATAATGATCCACCACAAACAAAATGAACTTATGATCTTTCAAATTACTTTTCATTATTTCCTACTATTTTAAAGAAATATATAGAACCTATTAAAACTAAAATTATTACCACAAACCCTAACATGACAGATGCCGACTGAATTAAGGACAATCCTCCACACCAATAAAGTAGCATAGCTGATAAACATTGAACAATGCTCCAAAACATCTTTTCATGTTGTGAAGGTTTTCCTGATTCTGACAAAAGAGTAGATACCACATACGATCCTGAATCGGACGAGGTAATAAAAAATAAGCAAATCATTATGAGTATTAATAACGATAATATTTTGTAGAAAATAGGAGATGTAAGATGCTCTATGAAAATAAATACAGCAGTACTAATGTTAGAGTTCATCGACTGATAAGTCATTTCTTCAAAATTTAACCCTACTTTACTAAAGATTCCGAACCAAAGTATAGTAAATAAAGAAGGGACTAATACCACCCCCATTATAAACTGCCTGATAGTTCTGCCTCGTGAGATTTTTGCCACAAACACCGCCACAAACGCTGACCACGCAGAAAACCATAACCACGTAAAAATGGGATAATTGGCGTTCCATTCTTCTGTAGTAGAATCGAACATATTATTATAATCTAAAAAATTTATCATAAAATTACCTGTTCCTTCAGCAATATACTGAAGAAAGTCATATTGGTGTAAAACGAATACTCCTAAACAAATCATGATAATCATCAAAATAGACACCATGACTATAGAGATATTTGATAACCATTTCACCCCTTTTTTCAAACCAGATGTAACCGACCAAGTAGCTATTACAGCAATGATTGATATCCATACATAGGGATTAAGGTTCGTATGAAACACATAATTCACCCCCCCCATTATTTGCGTTACACCAAGTCCTAACGATGTTGTCAAGCCAGCAATAATACCAAGAGCCATTAATACATCAATACCCCTTTTTACCCATACATTTGTATGAATAGGCAATATGGAGCTTAACTTCAATCTTCTATTCTGATTATAATAGAGATAGGCTATTATTAAGCCTGATAAACCAAACTGAGCCCAACAATTTAAAGTCCAATTACTGATAGTTAATGCATACGCAACAATTTCAGGTGCCCCCACCACATTTCCCACATATGGATTATTATGAAGATGTAATACAGACTCTTGATTATAAAATACTATACCTATACCACAACCTGACATAAAAAGACAAGATAGCCACGAAAAGGTACTAAACTCCGGTTTTGCATTTTTTCCTCCCAAACGAATATTACCATATTTTGAACATGAAAAGTAGAGTAATACTATCAAGCAATATAAACAAAACAAATGAACTATCACCCTAAATTCCAAACAAGATCTGGACAATATTTTCTTATAAATCAACTCATCATGAGGAAACAACAATAATAATACATAAATTATAAGTAAAGTAGAAAGTGCAATTAGTGCGCTTGGCTTGTTTCTAAAAAAAGATTTCACATCCTCCATGCTTCAATATTTTATTTAATTATATGCCTTTTATAGAGAATTACCGTTCTAAATATTCTATTTTTCCTCTCATCTTTAAAAGATTAGGATGTACTGTAGTTCCCATGAAGTGAATATTGGCTTTATATGGAAGAACAAGAGCTGCTGTAGAAAATACGGTATAAACATCTGTAAATCTCACACCAAACAATGATAATAATTCCATCGGAATTTTCTTAGTGAAGATATAAGCTTTAGGAAATAAAGACGAATAATCCATGGTGTCGCGAGGATGTACTTTAATTACCAAGTTTTCCATATCACAATCAGACAGCAATTGATTGTACAAGGAAATTTCCTCTTCTTTTTCTATAAGACCATCTTCCCACATTGGTTGAGTAAATAATACAGTTTTTTTTGATTTAATATCATCTAAATCAGATATTGAAAAATCAAATACATACTGAATAAGTTTCTTATAAGAATCTGTCAAACTATTCCATTTGTTTTCTATGGAAATAATCTCCACTTTGTCTTTTATAGCAGTAGGTATTGGCATCAAACCAGTCAAACAGATTTTGTAAACATTAGGAGAAACACCACCACATCCATAAGCAGCAATGTTCCCCATAAGGAACTTTTTCAAAAAGAAAACTCTCCTATCAGAGGGTAATAGAGAATAATTACTGGCTCCATCTTCTATTAGGGTCATTTTATTTTCTCTCACTACACCTGAACTAAACAAATAGTTATCACTACCATAAATTCTACAATGCTTAATAAATGGCCAACGGAACATTGATGTCCAATACAACTGTATCCTAAAGAGCCATTTCATATAGCGCTTTTGAGGTATGTGAAAACAATGGGAATAAGACATTTTTTTTATTATGGAATAAGGAAGAGATTCAGACACAAAAAAGAATGTTTTTTTTAGATCTTCTTCTTTTACCAAAAGCATATATATCATTAATGAATATACAGTCTCTGCAAGGCAAACATGGGTAATCTCAATATTTTTTTTCATTTGGGTAAAATAAAATTCTTAATACTACGAATAGATTTCAGAAAATCATAAGCAACTTTGTACATACGATAATGAAGAAAAAAAAGAAACAACCTATTAGTTAATGGCATATAGGGGATTTTCCAAATAAAGGCATCATCATCAGGATAGGGCCAATTAAAATTCTTAAGTCGTTCTAGAGAAGAATGTGATGTTATAGAGTATCGGGCATTCAAACGGAAAGTGATGAGAGGAAAAATGATATTTTTTATTTCAGCACTTCTTGAAGTAATTAGATTCGTTACTTCCACCATATTACTTAAAGACTTATCACTCCGCACTTGCGTATAAGCATTCTCATTACATTGGTTATAGTGATAGCCAACAAAAGGAGTAAAAGATACCGTCTGAACGTAATGAAGAGCCAACGTCATATTCATCAGCACATCTTCCCACATATTTATATCCGGCTTATATAATTCCGTAAGATTATTCAAAAGTAAGTTGCGTTTATAAATCCTTATGCAAGAAAAGTTGGGAAGGATTCCATTTAACAAAGACAATAGATACCCTTCTTTTGTTGTTTCTGCCCTTAAGCTAGATTGCACTGTTTTTGATTTATACTCCACATAATAATTGCAATAAGTTACATCACTATCAGTTTCGACTGCCCTATCATACATTTTCTCGTACATATTAGCTTCTACCCAGTCATCGGAATCGCAAAAAGCAATATATGTACCCTGTGCAGCTTTTATACCTGTAATCCTTGTAGTAGCCAATCCGAAATTTCGCTCGTGTTCCAATAATTTTATATTACTTTTTAAAAACGAATATCTTTTGCAAATATTCTTCAAAATCTCCATACTGCAATCAGGAGTTTTATCATTAATAAAAATAAATTCCACATTTTGCAAAGTCTGTTCAAAAAGTGAAACAGCACAACGTTCAATATACCTTTCCACGTTATAAACGGGAATAATAACAGATAATTTATACATGAGAAATGCTACTTATTAGTGAAGTTTTCTTGTAATTCCTAAATACAATATAGAAATAAATGAAAAGAGAAACCACATAGGGAGCCCACTGCATTGAAATGAATTCAAATAGATTAGCCCGAGGTATAAATGTAAATATAGTCAGAGCATGAAAGGCCCAAAAACGTCGTAAAAAATTTGAAGAGCGGAGATTATCATTTAAAAAGCAAGCTATATATCCTACGAAAATGCCACCTGTCACTTGAGCGAATTCCTTTCCCACGGCATACAGTTGAGCTACATACGAACTACCTAACCCCATACCTTCATAAAACATACTCTTATTGGCAATACTCGATATGTATTGTCCATACCATTTAAATTCATAGGCTTGCATTGTAAGCGCATCAATTGGAACCGGATCTTGGAGAGTGATTTTATTCCAATAATATTCAATCAGATAACGAATATGTCCAAATAAATCCCCAAAAGAATAATCAATTTGAGAATCATAGTCAATTGTAGTTACAATAACTGTAAGAGAAACCGCTTGAGTATAAAAAAAGTCAAAAAAAGATCTGAATATATCTCCAATATTTGAATCTGTACCTCCTCGTATATTACTCATCAGCATTGAAATGAAGAACAAAACAAACACCATACTTACAAGTACTTTCATTGGTAACTTTATTTTCCCCAAACGGTACAAATAAAACAATATAAAGACAATAGAAAGCATGGCTAATCCACGCTGCCCAGTAGCTAATGACATAATTATATAAAAAAGAAGAGCTAATTTATCCCAAGCTCTCATCTTCCTTTCTCTACTTATGATGATAAATAATGATATCTCATAAAATGTTTCCAAAAACATCATCAACAGATTACGATTAATATCATACCCTTCTTTAAACAAAGCATAATAACCATCAGACAACATTGCAAAGAATATCTGATAAGAAAAATATGCCTTAGCAATAAATCCGATAACAAGCATTGTATAAACTACTCGATCGGACAAAGTATCAGTCTTTGTTAAGCAATTTATAGGATAATCAGTCCTCTTTCTATTTTTTTTACGTTGTCGCCACAACAGAGAGCCAAGGTTATAACTGAGTAAAGCTATTATTAGGTTTAGAATAGCCTCATTAAGGATATTTACAGAAACAGATCTGGATAGAAAAAAACCAAAATAGCATACATCCCATTCATCTGTAAATAAATCAAATAATAATCTATTACCTAAAAAGAACACAAAGAATCCGATAAATAGATTATCGAAATTTTTCCATGTGCCATGAAAGTAAGTATGCATACATATTGATTCTACTACTACTAATAGAAATATCACTTCAAGAATTGTTTTCGCCTCAAAGGTATATACATCTAAATTGTAATAGCATACTCCGACTAACAAAAGTATACATGTCTGCAAACAGACAGCTACCACATGCGCCCTATCAGATATTAGAACCATCTACAAATACTTACTATATCAGGAGTTCAATAAACTCTCTCACACAACCTTCCCCACCTTTCTTTTTCATCTGATAGATGCCATCTATTCCTTTCACCATCTCACAAGCATCTGCCGGACAAGCCCTAATACCTACTGCACTTAACAATTCATAGCAGTTTCTATCATCACCAATATAGGCAACCTCATTGAGTAAGATTCCTTCTTTATCGCAAATGTCTTTTGCTGCTTCTAATTTTCCTCCATCACGTTTACCTTGAATCAGAAAATCAATTTTCAGTTTTTTAGCCCTATTTGCAACGATATGAGTATTTTCACTCGTAATAATACCTGTCTTAATACCTGATTCATGTAGAAGTTGAAAGCCCATGCCATCACGTGTATTAAACTTTTTCAGCTCATCTCCCAATTCAGAATAATACATACCACTATCTGTAAGCGTTCCGTCCACATCGCTGATAAACAGTTTTATCTTCTTGGAGAGTTTCTCAACTTTTGAAAGGATATGTTTTCGCATCAGATTCTCTAATACAATCCAATCATCAGGTTCATCAATCTCCGTCGCTGTATACTCAGGCATTTCATAAATACCTATATGACCACTCAAACGGTTCTTATTTTCGAGGATATTTTTTACCGTATTGATATAGAATGCACCATTCTCCATCAACATACCAGCAAAATCCTGACGACGAGGTCGATTGCAATAGTCATAATTCAGACTGGTGCCATCCTCATTCCAGAAAAAGCGGAAGTTACGCACACAAGTAAGCAAGGAATCGTATTCTTTTTGAGAATAAAGAGTTAGTGCTTCAGTGAAATGTTTAGACTCCGTCAAAGGTGAAGTAGCTTGCACGAGCATAAAAACATTTGTCTCATTAAGATGAGCATAATTTATGTACTCCAACATAACACTTTCTGTACTAGCCGTATCGCAAGCATTCTCAGCAGAGCGACGATAAATAGTTGTTTTTTTATATGACTGAGAAAGTATCACATTCTCTATTTCATAGCTATCAGTAGCTATGACAATTTCATCAACCAACGGACAGTTTTCCAAAGCTTCAATATTCCAACAGACCAATGGTTTACCACAAAAAGACTTTATGTTTTTAAAAGGAATAGATTTACTCCCTCCTCTTACAGGTATAAATGCAATAGTTTTCATTTGACATTATAATTAAACTGCTTTCCAAACAAGAAAAAAGCTACATATCGATTCTTTTTCATGAATTTAGCGAGTATTATGTATAATACCACAATGCAGAAAAAGAAAGTTGGAGCAAAAAACTCTCTCTTCTTATTATAGTTGTTGCAAAAAAGCCACTTATCATCATAAATAGTGATAAGCTTACGAACATTAATCCAACAACCTTACCATTATTTACCATTTAATCTGATTCTTTTTCAGTTTATTGCGCTGTACCTCTTCAATATCAAGTACATCTTTTTCTTTATACATAAGGGCTTTTGCTACAGCACGACAATCACGAGCCAATTTTCTAACCCCATCAGGTTCCAAAGAAGCAGCATGATCCGTTCCTTTCCAGGTACGATCCAAGGTATAGTGGCGCTCTATCCATTCGGCACCCAAAGCCACAGCGGCTGAATCTACAGCTATGCCTAAATGATGACCGGAAAAACCTATAGCTTTCACGCGATTAGAATATAGTTCACGTAAACGAGACAACTCAAGTAAACAAATATCTTCAAATGGAACTGGATAACCTGAAGTACAATCATATATGATGAGATCTTTGTTACGCCCCTTTCTTTCAAAAAAAGCAATAATTCGTTCCTCTTCCTCGCGTGTTGTCATACCAAAAGAAAGGTGTATTTCGCCTCCAAAATTATCACACAAGTATTCCAATAATCCTTTGTTCAGATTACAAGCAGAAGGAACCTTTATTAAACTAGGATGTAATGTACATATTTCTTTAGCAGATGTAATATCCCAGACAGAAGTAGAATACTCTATTCCAAACTCGTTGCACCACTCTTGCAATTGAGAATGTTGCTCTAATGAGAATTCCAAGAATTCTCTATGTGCACCATAAGTTGGACCATAGGAATTTCCTGGATGGGGATGTGGGGCATTGTATTCTTCAGAAGTCAACAATTCCTTATTACATCTTTTCTGGAACTTTACCACATCAGCTTTACAATAAGTAGCTGCAGTCATAATCATCTCTTTAGCAATTTCCATATCGCCCTTATGATTACAGCCTATTTCTGCAATAATTTTAGGTGCTTTCATTGAAATAATATTTTTAATGAGTATTTATTATAAATGAAGTTTATCACGGAGTAATCGGATACAAAATGACTTCTCAATATTGTCTAAGCCAATGAGCCAAACTATGAACGGAATTAGAAATATAGAAAGTAAACATGTACACAAAACTCTATATAATGAAGGTGACATTAGCGTCGAAATGCTATATATGCACAAAAAAGCTACTCCAAACACAAGACAAAGTTTAATAATTACTTGCTTTATGTATTTATTAAGTTCCAATTGAATTTCGACTTTTGCCTGCCAAAGAATTGATCCTGCATATAAAACTGAAAGCAAAATGGAGACAAAGTATGGCACCAGTGGAACATCACCCAAGATTCTCAAAAGCCAATAGGTAATAGGTATATTGCAAAGCAAAATAGTACTGGAATATAATTGATATCTCTTAATTTTATTCGCTGCTTGAAAAGCTGCTATAATCTGGTTCACCTGAGTCTCTATAAGCATAGATATAATCATTAATATAGAGATTTCCACAGTATATTGAGGGACATCACCCAACCATAACATTAATATGGTATTCATTTCAATAATGAGAGGGATACTGATTAACATTAATAAGTAAAAAGCCAACTTAGCACTGCGAAATACCAAATTCCACATTTCTACTGTATCGCCTACTGCGTAAAACTTTGTAATCTGAGGGCGAGTAGCCATATAAAGATTATTAACAAATTGCATTAATACTCCATATATCTGCTGAGCAATGGAATGAGCAGCATTCAGAATAGTTCCAAAAAACAAATTTAGCAGTACATTCAAGCCTTGCTGCCTCGATATGATTGCCAAAGACCCCACAACATTCCACCCTGAATAAGTCAGCAACTCTTTTCCTGTCTTAGAACTCCATGAGAAACTATAATTCTTACACTCTGCAAACTGAAATCTACAATACAACCAATATACGGCCTGAACTAATACCGCAACTACAAATATTAAAATCGCATAAACAATTAACTTATCCTTTAAGATGTATTGTAAAGCTATTGCTACACCTAATTTTAATACACATTCTAAAATACTAAGATAAGCAAAAAGAGACATCCTTTCGTGCGCTATCACAGTAGCCATATAAGGAATAACCATCAGATTAATAACGAAAGCCAATAACGAAAATTGATAACACCAATTAGCTGCTATAAGTCTATCTGCCGGAATATTCATTTGGTAATTTAAAAACCATATCCCCCCTATTTCCAATACAATAAAAGAAATTATAGCAAATACAATATATATACTAACAGTTGTATCAAATGTTCGTTTAAGTAGCTTAATATCCCTTTTACCTAAGGCATAGGCTATAAATCTTTGCGAACCCGAAGAAAGAGAACCACCGATAAAGGAGAACATCGCTACTATTCCCCCCACTACATAATAAAGACCGTAATCAGATGCACCAAGAGTCCTTAAAACTATAGGTACTGTATATAGTTGTACTATAATCAACAGAAACATTCTAAAGTACAACAGAAGAGTATTCTTGGCAATTCTCGTATTAGTACTCACTACAAGAAAAATTATGAAAGTCTATATACTCCGACATAAATACTATCTACGACAATTGCAGAAATATGATTGGTGTATTTCACAAATCCACAATACTCCCCAAGCATATCATCACAAATTCTATTTCCCAATAGAATCATTATCCTTTCACTTCCTCAAACGGATACGGATTTTCCTCAAAATTTTGCAATTCTTTAATAATTTCCAACTGTTCCGAAGTAAACTCTGCTTTATTCCAAGTATTAATAATTTCATGAGCCTCCTTCGCTAAACTCTCATCATAAAACTCACTATAACAATACGTCAATAGCCTAACTTTTAACAACGAAGGAGAAAGTTTTGGAAGCACCTCCCAGCTACGATCCAACACATTCTGAACATATTCCTGCTTACTACCATTATCATAGATAGTAGCAGCAAAAGCTACCAACAAGCCAAGACAGAGTTCAGCCTCCTCCTCGACCGTAGTTCCACGAGTATTATAAAGTTCAATAGCTCGTTCGTAGACATCACGATTCAAACATGTAAATTGGTCCGCATAAACGGGGCTTCCATCTAGCCCATAAGTTAGAAGATGATGGGCTAAAGAAAATAATGATGAAGAATTAGAATCCATATTATAAATTGTTTTATTTCAAAAAGAGAATTTCCCTTAACAGACTTAAGATGATAATAGTATTATCAACCAATAGCTACTATCAATACTATTATCAATCAATAGCCACCGGTTCAACAAGTGAAGGCGGTATAAAAGTAGTAGCAATAGCCATGACACCTTCAATATTAACGACCACACGGCGATCATGCCTGATGCGAACAAACTCGCCGATAACGCCTTTAAAGACACCATCTGTGATACGAACTTTCTGACCTTTCACCAGGTTCAATTCAGCTGACTCAATATAAAGAACTGCTTCGTCGTAACTACCCGCCACGAGAATAAAGTTACGCATCTGCGCATCAGGAATAACGACCGGACGACAATATTCACGATTCATAATGAAACGTATAGGCATTTTTCCCTCGAGTTCATCCTTCAAAGCATCTATACGCTTACGAGTAGAATGAATAAAGACAAGATTATGTATGGCAGGAACCAACTTACGTACACGCTTACCACCTTTCATTACTATTCCATAACGCATAGGGATAAAACTCTCTATGTTTTCCTCGTCCAAAATAGCTTTCAAAGCCAATTCACGACTATAGGAAACACGAACAGCAAACCAGTGGAGTAATTGAGAGTTAGGAGTAGAAAGTTGAGAGTCAGCACTTTCGTTCATGAAATTTTCGCGAAGTTACTTCGCGTCAGGATATTTTTTAGGGACACCGGAGTAGTGAAATACCTACCGGTCAAGTTATGTAATGCGATTATTTTAAGTAGCCTAACTTGCATTCATTTTATTCCAGCGCTTCCTACCGTCGCGGAAAAAGAAGCAATGAAACAGTTATGTGGAACTTTTTATAGATAAAAAGCTATAAACGAATAGATTAGAAAGAAAAATCGTTTTTTAATCGTTCGTTTAATATGTGTAAATATTTACGAAAGAGGAGTCGTTATCAGGATAATAATCTGAATAGATATTAATGATATTTATTTTGAGAATAATAACTTGTTTATTAGGTATTTATAGAAATAGAAAAGTGCTCGTAAGATTATTTTTATTAAACATCTTGCACATTCCAAAAATACCTTTTATCTTTGCGCCATTAAACGAACGTTTTTTGCACACCCACAAAACAAGAATCTATCCCCCTATATACCAACCTATTAAGCAACATAGAGAAAAGTTTCAAATTCACATTAATCCCGATATTCTTGCCCATTCTTCTTTTTACACTTACCTTCGCAACTTACAACATATTTTTCCATCACTAATTCCAACATTAAAAAACATCTGAAATATGGAAAAGAATAAAGTAAATACAGCAGCAAAAAAAAACTGCAAAAAAGAACAAGAATAACAGTAATCAATCTATAAAACAAGGTATTAAAGCCAAAAGAGGGCCCAAACCCGGAGCTACGATTACAAAAATAATCGACCGTCGGGACATTATAGAAAAAGCATTTTTAGAGCTCTACATGATAAATTGTCTGAACGCGTCTCCAGAAAACGGATTGGCAACGCTTGCACGTTTTTTACACAAAAGAGAAAAGTTTCAGAAAAAAAACGGTAAACGAATATCAGTCAACACAATAAGGCAGGATTTGATTGATTTACTTAAAGAGTCTAAGTACACAAATCCGAGAAATAGAAAGAGAAAATAACAACAAAAAACAGGTATGAATTAGTGTTGAACAACATGTTGTAAAAAGACTTAATTTTGCCCCCGCTTTGGCAAAGATTAAGCCCTGCAGATGAGAAGATGCCGCTTTATCCAAAAGTGACATCTTCTTTTTTTGCCCGACACAAACCCTTACTAAAGAATTAAAAATGAAAGAATTAAAAAAAATAAAATGTAATGGAAAACGTTTTCAAAATGTCACTATTCATGCCCCCTATCTCGCCGATAAAGGACAAAACAACCGGAAGAACTATAAAGAGCGCCACACTTACTCCGCTACGGACAATAAATCTGGAAGAAATATATAAACTGATAACCTCCAACGAGAAACTCACTGCACTGACTCTCGAAGTGCGAAACGCCGCACTGTGGGGTGACGAAAACACCAGCCGTCTCCTGAAGCAGCAAACACTGCCCTACGTGACTCCCTGCGGAGTCTTCACCCGTCGCCGAAGCGACTGCCTGGAAGAGGCGTCCGGACTGGTAGTAGTGGACATCGACCATCTCGAATCAACCGAAGAAGCCGAAATCCTGAGACAGGAATTATTTGATGACCCGTATCTGTGTCCTGCACTGACATTCATCAGTCCCAGTGGACTGGGCGTGAAAGCTTTCATTCCTCATACCTCGGGACAAAACGCCACAGATGGAATCCGCTGGGCTATGAACTATGTACACTGCATGTACGACAGCAACTACCGCCAACCCGGAAAAGGAGTGGATACATCGGGAAAAGACCTCGTACGCTCCTGCTTCCTCTGCCATGACGAAGGGGCACTTTTGAGAATTAAAAAATAAACGTCGAAGATTAAGATCACGAATCAATATCGCAAATTATAATTCAAATTACTCAGAACCAATGGAACAATTATCTTCATTGCACCGCCTGACCGAAGCCGTCAGAAATGCAGGAGCCGACATCGCTCCCACTTATCAGGAGTACATACAACTGGCATTTGCCATCGCTACTGACTGCAGTGAAGCGGGCCGCCAAGATTTCCTGACCTTATGCAGTTTCTCACCAAAGTACGATCCACGAGCAGCCGACAAACTATTCAGCAATGCACTGAAAAACGGACACAACGACGTACACATAGGCACCGCCTTCCATCTGGCCGAACTTTGCGGCGTAAAAGTCCAATCCGAAATCCCACACGGGTTTGGTACACTTGGTACACAAGATTCACACTCCTCTTCCGCCTCACACACGCACGCACGTGAAGAAGATGTATCCGCACATGAGGAAGAAAACCTACTGGACAGCAGTCCACTCTCTCCCCTGCCCACTTTCGACGAACACACCCATTGGCCTTATCCCTTGAACCGCATCGTTAGCTACGGCACTTCCCGTGCCCAATACGACGTGCTGCTACTGGGAACCGTCACCGTACTGGGTGCCAGCATGGGACGACACGTGCGATGTGCCTACGGAGGAAAAATGATCTCGCCCTGTCTGCAGACTTTCATCACAGCACTGCCCGCATCAGGCAAAGGCGTGCTATCGCTGGTACGCCTACTGGTAGAACCCCTTCACGATGAAATCCGCAAACAGGTGGCCGAAAGTATGGCATCCTACCGCCGCGAAAAAGCAAAGTACGAGACACTTGGCAAAGAACGTGCAAAGGCCGAGGCTCCCGTAATCCCGCCCAACAAGATGTTCCTCATCTCCGGCAACAACACCGGAACGGGTATCCTACAGAACCTGATGGATTCTGACGGCACCGGCCTGATATGCGAAAGTGAGGCCGACACCATCTCCACCGCCATAGGATCGGAGTATGGCCACTGGAGCGACACCATGCGCAAGGCCTTCGACCACGACAGCCTCTCCTACAACCGCCGCACCGACCGGGAATACCGCGAAGTGAAAAAGAGCTATCTTGCCGTACTTCTTTCCGGCACCCCCGCACAAGTGAAGTCCCTGATACCCAGTGCCGAAAACGGGCTCTTTTCCCGGCAAATATTCTACTATATGCCCGCCATACACCAGTGGCTGAGCCAGTTCGACCGAAACGACAACAATCTCGAAGAGATATTCACCGCACTGGGCATGGAATGGAAAGAAAAACAGAAGGCCATCGTCATGAACGGAATTTTCACCCTGCGCCTCACCGACGGGCAGAAAGAGGAATTCAACCGGTTATTCTCCAGTCTATTCGTACGCTCCGGACTGACCAACGGTGACGAAATGTCGAGCAGTGTGGCGCGTCTGGCCATCAACATCTGCCGCATCATGGAAGTGGTGGCCATGCTCCGCGTATTGGAGCATGGAGAGATAGCCGATTCACCCAATGTATCGCCCGACCCGAATACCTCTCCGGACAATCTGAAGGATCACATCATCAGTTTATGGAACCTCATCATCACTCCCGACGATTTCCACGCCGTGCTTTCGCTGGCCGAAAGCCTCTACCGACACACCACCCATATCCTCTCCTTCCTACCTGCCACCGAAGTCACCAGCCGGGGCAATGCTGACCGGGATGCACTGGTGCAATGCATGGAAGAGAAATTTACACGGGCCGAATTCATAAAAAAAGCCGAAGAGATGGGCATTAAGCCCGGAACAGCCTCTACCTGGCTCAAACGCTTGCAGAAGCACGGTTTGGTGGAGAGTGTGGATGGAAACGGAACTTATCAAAAGCCCTAACCATAAATACGCACGTGTGTGCGAAACGAACGGAAACAGTGAACCTCTGTACCAAGTGTACCAACCTCAACTTTACGCCGCTCAACCTCAACTTTAAGGTTCGCCAAGTGCAGCCGCTATCAGGCTCACCTGGGCGGACGTATAGGTGCGGGAGTGAGAGGACGTCCCCACAGCGGCCAAGTCATCACACAGGCCGGGATAAAGTTCAATCCAATGCTTCAACTTGCGGTAAGCGGATTCGGGACAAAGATTGGGACAATAAAGCTGGGCAAGTTCGGTGCGCCCATAGGTACGGATTTCAAAAGTATTCATATCTGACATTCATGTGTTATATTTCATCAAATATAGCTATAAATCATGACATTGGCAACTATACGCATATAAATAACAGACAGAAACCGTCCATAATCGACCGTAACAATCCAAAAGTGACAAACGCCTGTATACACGGTATTATCTTTGCATCGTTGAGTTCAACACCGTGAATATTTAATTATTAATTCTTAATTTTTTTATCAAACTATGATTCGTTACAAAAAGTATCAAGTGACGGGCGAAAACAGCCCGCTGAAAGGTCTCTGGTATGCACGTCCCGTAATTGAGGAGACTTTCGACATTGAGAAGCTTGCCAAGCACATGTCCAACCACAACACCCCCTACTCGTCCGGCGTCATCAAAGGAGTGCTGACTGACATGGTCTCTTGCACCAAGGAGCTGATTCTGGACGGAAAGAATGTAAAAATGGACGACCTCGCCATTTTCTCCGTGGGAATTGTCAGTAAGAAAGGCGCGCAATCCGCTGCCGACTTCTCACTGGCCAACAACGTGAAGGGGCTGAAACTCCGTGCCCGTGCCACGGGAGAACTGAGCAATGCACAGATTAACCTGGAAGGGCAGATGAAGGAGTCTTCCATGTACACCGTAGAAGGCAAACCGTCCGGTAATAAGCCCGACGGAAGCGACGGAGGAAACGATGGGGGAATTGAAGATGACCCGTTGGGATAATCTAATTAAAAAATTTCCAAGTGTTCAATTTTTCAGGTTCTAATTATTAACTTATCTACTCATCATGAATGAAGAAAAAAAGTCAAAATCCGTATGGGGTATTGTCCTCAAAGTAATCATCACCGTAGCCACCGCCATAGTGGGAGCTTTAGGTTTAGGCGCCTGCAAGTAGCCATGCGTACGATTACCCTCCTCATTATTCATTGCTCGGCCACGCCTCAGGGCGTGCGCCTGAGCCTTGAGGATTGTCGTCGCGAACACATCCGCCACCGTGGCTTCAGCGACATCGGATACCATTTCTACGTGACCCGCGACGGGGAGATTCATCGTGGCCGTCCAACGGAAAAAACCGGTGCGCATTGCCTCAACCATAACCGCCACTCCATCGGCATCTGTTACGAAGGAGGACTGGATGCCGAAGGCCGACCGTCCGACACCCGCACGTTGGAACAAAAAGCTTCACTATTGGCCCTTCTGCGTGAGTTGAAACGTATTTTTCCACGCGCACTGATTGTGGGGCATCATGATTTGAATCCGATAAAACCTTGTCCGTGCTTCAATGCGGAAAGGGAATATAGGGGGCTGTAACAGGCTCCCTTTTTTCAAATAAAGACTTTCCAGGAATTTAGTGCCTGTTTTTATTTAAGTTTCGTAAGCTTTATATAAAGCTTATAAATGATAATTTATCGGTGGGAATAGCTGAGACCAAGACAGGCTGAAAGCCTGGTATTACATAGCGTAGGGCAACGCCCTACGTGATTATGTATATCTCTATTTAAGCCCTGAAAGGGCGCAATTAAGCATCAACCTTTATATCGCCCTTTCAGGGCTCAGAAAAAGGGATGCACATTACGTAGGGCGATGCCCTACGCTATATAATGCAAGCCTTTCAGGCTTAAAATTCGCTTCGATAAATTTTCATTTATAAGCCTTATCAAAGCTTGCGAAACTTGAGTTTTTTATAATTCTTTTGTACCTTTGACGCTCATTATTCAAAAAACGATTCAACATGATACAGTTATTTCACCGGATGATCTCTGCCGCCCTCAGTATTTCTGAGAAACAAATCGGCCATACGCTCGATTTATTGGCGGACGGAGCTACGATTCCCTTCATCAGTCGTTACCGTAAAGAAGTTACCGGAGGATTGGATGAAGTGCAAATTGAAGCAATCAAAACCCAATATGAGAAGCTGAATGAACTGGCTAAACGAAAAGAAACCATCGTCAGCACTATCAACGAACAGGGGAAAATGACTCCTGAACTACAAAAGCGTATTGATGAAACCTGGGATAGTACCATTCTTGAAGATATTTACCTACCCTACAAACCCAAACGCCGTACGCGTGCAGAAGTAGCCCGTCAGAAAGGTCTGGAACCCTTGGCAACTCTACTGATGTTGCAGCGGGAACCGAACCCGGAGAAGCGTGCAGAAGCATACGTCAAAGGAGAAGTGAAAGATACGGAAGATGCATTAAAGGGAGCACGGGATATTATTGCCGAGCAGGTCAGTGAAGACGAACAGGCACGTAATACTGTACGTTTCGCCTTCTCCCGGCAAGCTGTCATCACGGCTAAAGTGGTGAAAGGAAAAGAGAGTGAAGCTGATAAATACCGGGATTACTTTGAATTCAGTAAGCCACTGAGAAAATGCACCTCACACCAATTGCTGGCTATTCGCCGTGCCGAAGCCGAAGGGCTGCTGAAAGTCAGCATAAGCCCTGATGATGAAGAGTGTGTGGAACGTCTGGAACGCCGTTTCGTCCGTAGCAACAATGCTTGCGGAGAACAAGTGGCGGAAGCCGTACAGGATGCCTATAAACGTCTGCTGAAATCTTCTATCGAAACGGAATTTGCCGCACAAAGTAAAGAGCAGGCGGATGAAGAAGCCATCCGGGTATTCGTTCAGAACCTGCGCCAATTATTACTTGCTTCTCCATTGGGACAAAAGCGGGTAATGGGCATCGATCCGGGATTCCGTACAGGTTGCAAAGTGGTATGCCTGGATGCGCAAGGCAATTTACTGCACAATGAAAATATCTACCCGCATGCTCCGGTACACAAAACCGCAGAGGCTGTGTCTAAAATACAAAAGATGATAGAAGCTTACCGGATAGAAGCCATAGCGGTAGGAAACGGAACAGCAAGTCGTGAAACAGAAGAGTTTCTGAAACACCAGACTTTCAGGCAGGAAATTCAGGTATTTGTTGTAAGCGAGCAAGGGGCTTCCATTTACTCTGCATCCAAGATTGCCCGTGATGAATTTCCGGAATACGACGTCACAGTGCGCGGAGCTGTATCCATCGCCCGCCGACTGATGGACCCGTTGGCTGAGTTGGTTAAAATCGATCCGAAATCCATCGGTGTAGGTCAATACCAGCATGATGTAGACCAGACGAAATTAAAGAAATCACTGGACCTGACCGTAGAAAGTTGTGTAAACCTGGTGGGAGTAAACCTAAATACGGCAAGCAGCCACCTGTTGACTTATATTTCGGGTTTAGGCCCTCAACTGGCACAGAACATAGTAAATTACCGTGCTGAAAATGGTGCATTCACTTCGCGTAAACAACTGATGAAAGTGCCGCGCATGGGAGCCAAAGCTTTTGAGCAATGCGCCGGTTTCCTTCGTATCCCGCAAGCCAAAAATCCTTTGGATAACACAGCCGTCCACCCGGAGAGCTATTGTATAGTAGAACAAATGGCCAAAGACTTGGGATGCAGCGTAGCAGAGCTTATTACCAGCAAGGAACTTCGCCTGAAAATCCAACCGGAAAAGTACCTCACTCCTACCGTGGGCATGCCTACCTTAAAGGATATCCTGCAGGAATTGGAAAAACCGGGACGTGACCCGCGAGGACCGATCCAAATTTTCGAATTTGATAAAAACGTACGTACCATCAATGACCTGCATGAAGGTATGGAACTTCCCGGCATTGTAGGTAATATAACCAACTTCGGTGCTTTCGTGGATATAGGCATTAAAGAAAACGGCCTGATTCATCTTTCACAACTTGCCGACCGTTTTGTTTCCGATCCGAATGAAATTGTATCTATTCACCAGCATGTCCGGGTTCGGGTATTGAGTGTGGACATGGATCGCAAACGAATCGCTTTGAAGTTAATTTCAGAGTAATCACAATAGCAATAATCATCAACGCGGTGCACAGAATGGAACCCTCGAAACCGAATGTACCGCCGTTGATGATATTCTCTTCCGGTAATTCCAAAGACAATAAAGTACCACCCAATCTTCCTCCACTTACTTCGAAACCGAGAATCGGACCTTGCAGCCAATTCCAGAAAAGATGAAGAGCGATAGCAAACCATAAATTACGCGTATATATATAGGTAGAACCAATTAAAATTCCCGCCAACAATATATTCAGAAAAGCAATCAGAGAAAAGTTGGGATTAAAAATATGCATCAGGGAAAATAATGCAGAAGAAAGAAACAATGCCACAAAGCGATTGACACCTGCGGTCAGCAAATGCCCCAGGACAAAACCACGAAAAGCAATCTCTTCTGTAAGAGCAACCAGCAACATTAATATCCAGGACAGCAGTAAATCGTACGCGCTAAAGTGCACAGCAGCAATTTCAACCTCTCCTATCGCATATAATATTCCAAATCCGACAGCATAGATTGCCAGAGCAACGAATGTACCCCAAAAGATATCTTTTGCACGCCCTTTCAGGGATAATCCCAAATTTGCAATCGGAAGGTGATCCCAATTCTTCAGCAAAAACCAAGCCGCCAAAAAACTCCCAGCCAGAAAAGCACTCTGCATCACAACTTCTTCCAAGATTCCACTTATCTTAAAAAAAGAGAGCGTTTTTATGCAAACAGCTGCCAATATTCCGGTAAATCCCAGCATCAAAAATATATAAACGGTAATCTTGATCGAAACAACCAGATAAGTGACAAGTTTTGACGGTTCCTTTACAGTATTTGCATCTTCATTCATTGATTCCATATCCTTCGTTTCTTTATGTTAATACCCTGGCAAAAATACCTATAAAATTAAAAATAGAAAGCTATTTACTGTAAAAACCGTATATTTGTCTAAACATATATGTAACAGCCATGAAGATAAAACGAATATTCGCCACTATAATGCTGGCTGCATGTACTTATGTAGCAGTTGCACAAAATACAGGGAACCCAGCCAATAACAAAACATTTTTCGTTGCCAAGCCCGGTACTTTAGTATCCATGCTCACAGAAGATGAAGCCAATAACGTCACTCATCTTACATTGACCGGGAAACTGAACGCTATTGATTTCAAACACCTGCGGGATGAATTCAAAAATTTGCAGGTACTGGATATCTCCAATGCGTCAATCAGTACTTATGCCGGGAAAAGCGGTACTTTTCCTGATCGCTTCTATATATATCCACCTAATTGTGTACCTGCTTATGCATTCTGCCAGCAGACCAATGACAGTACCTTTACCGGAAAATCAACGCTCCGGAAAATTATTCTCTCAGAGAAAATCAAGAATATAGAAGATGCTGCATTCAAGGGATGTACAAATCTGCAAGTATGCCAACTACGAAAAAAGACCGCTCCCAATCTGATGTCTGAAGCCTTGGCAGATAGTATTACGGCCATTTTTGTGCCTCTGGGTAGCAGCGACTCTTACCGTGGCAAGAAACATTGGGATACCTTTGCCGTGATAGAAGGTGAGCCTGTAGAAGTATCTGTACAGATAGGATTAATGGGAAGCCTTGCCAGTGAATTGGTAGAAGCCGGTTTGCAACCTAAGGATGTAAACTTCCTGACTGTAGAAGGTAAACTGGATGAAGCGGATTTTATCCTGATCCGGGATTATATGCCTAATCTCGTTGCTGCAGATCTTAGTAAATGTAGCGCCACAGCTATTCCCGAATATACATTCACACAGAAGAAATACTTACTGCGTATTCAGCTTCCCAAAGGTTTGAAAAGTATCGGGCAACGTGCTTTCAGTGGCTGCGGACGTTTATGCGGTACATTGGAATTACCTGCCGGAGTGACGGCTATTGAATACGGCGCATTTATGGGATGTGATAACCTGCGTTATGTAGTAGCTACAGGGAACAAGATTACGACCTTGGGAGATAATCTGTTTGGAGAGGACGGAAAGAACAAATTGATTTATAAATAAGCATGGTGAAAGTGAATGGGGAAAAGATATGATAGGACTATTATACAATCTGCCCCAAGTTGGGGCAGAGTCACGGTGTTCAGCATGAAAGCAGGTCGTAGCTTTAAAGGCTCTGCAAACTTACATGATAGGTTTTACGATTTCTATTTTAAGTCCCAGTGCATCAATAATACGAAAAAACAAACCAACCCCCGGCTCTATAACTCCTTTTTCTATTCTTGATATATAGGTCTTATTAGTTCCTACTTTTTCAGCCAGTTCGGATTGTGTCATTTTTTCTTGCTTCCGTGCATCACTAATTATTTGCCCTACACAGTAAGAATATGCTTCTTTGCGAAACTCTTCTCTTTCAGGTGAGCCCACTTTGCCATATAATTTATCTAATACGGCATCCATACTTCCAATCTTAGGTTTTGCTTGCATAATATTCATTTTTAAGTTTTAATGCTTTTTCAATTTCGTTATCAGGCGTTTTCTGTGTCTTTTTCAGAAATCCATTGAACAACATAACAATATTGCCATCATCAAAAATGAAGAAAGCCCGATAAATATTTCCATTATGGCTTGCTCTCAACTCGTAAACACCTTCACGAATTAACTTCACAAAGTTTTTATTAAGTCGTTCTTGTGTTTTAAGCATATCGAGCACATAAGAGACTTTTTTCCTTGCACCATCATCTAATGACTCAAAGAAATCTATGAAGTAATTCTCATAGTATAATATTTCTCTTTCTTTTCTCATGGTGCAAATATAGACAAAGTTTACATATATAACAACCTTTTAGGCTTTTTTCCTCAATCTTTATAAGAACGACTCATCACTTAAAAAATATCGCCTTACAATAACTGAATATTGCAAGGCGATATTTTTTATTCAAAGAGCAGATATTTACTGTGCGTACATCTTAGCTCTTAATTCCTTGATATGATCCGAAGTGATATATTCATCATATTCCATCATCTTATCAATGATGCCATTCGGAGTCAGTTCGATAATACGGTTGGCAACCGTTTGTATAAACTCATGGTCATGTGAGGAGAACAAGATATTACCTCTATAAGTTTTCAGGTTATTATTAAATGCCTGGATAGATTCCAAGTCAAGGTGGTTGGTAGGAGTATCCAGAATCAGACAGTTGGCATTACGCAACTGCATACGGGCAATCATACAACGCATCTTTTCACCTCCCGATAATACACTTGCTTTTTTCAGTACCTCTTCACCGGAGAACAACATACGACCCAGGAAGCTCTTCATATACACTTCATTACCCTCGCCAAACTGGCCCAACCAGTCCACCAGGTTCAGATCCGTATTGAAATATTTAGTATTATCCAATGGCAGGTATGCAGTAGTAATAGTGACACCCCAGTTGAAAGTTCCGGCATCCGGTTTCGCTTCTTCATTGATAATTTCGAAGAATGAGGTCATGGCACGGGGATCACGGGAAAGGAATACAATCTTATCTCCCTTCTCAACGTTGAAATTAACATCGCGGAAAAGTATTGTACCGTCATCCAGTGTCTTGGTCAGCCCGGAAACCTCCAGTATCTGATTACCCGGTTCACGCTCGGGAGTAAAGATAATGCCCGGATATTTACGTGAAGAAGGTTTGATTTCTTCTACATTCAGTTTCTCCAACATCTTCTTACGGCTGGTAGTCTGCTTGCTCTTTGCCACATTGGCACTAAAGCGGCGGATAAACTCTTCCAGTTCTTTCTTCTTCTCCTCTGCCTTTGCCTTCTGGTTCTGTTGCTGACGCAAAGCCAACTGACTTGACTCATACCAGAAACTATAGTTACCGGCAAAGAGATTGATCTTACCATAATCGATATCGACCGTATGCGTACAAACAGAATCGAGGAAGTGACGGTCGTGACTTACAACCAACACTGTATGTTCAAAGTTAGCCAGATAATCTTCCAGCCACATCACTGTTTCCATATCAAGGTCATTGGTAGGCTCATCCAGCAACAAGTTATCCGGATTACCGAAAAGTGCCTGTGCCAGCATGACACGTACCTTCTCCTTACCACTCAAATCACCCATCAACAAATAATGCTTATCTTCCTTAATGCCCAGGCCACTCAACAAAGCGGCAGCATCACTTTCTGCATTCCAACCATCCAGTTCCGCAAATTTCTCTTCCAACTCAGAAACTTTCAAGCCATCTTCATCCGTGAAATCTTCTTTGGCATAAAGTACTTCACGCTGCTTCATGATATCCCACAAAACGGTATGCCCCATCATTACGGTATCCATTACCGTAAGCGCATCCCACTTGAAGTGGTCCTGACTTAAAACGGAGAGGCGTTCGCCCGGACCTAACATAATAGAACCGGTCGTAGGGTCCAAGTCACCGGATATGGCACGCAGGAAAGTAGATTTTCCGGCACCATTAGCACCGATAATACCATAGCAGTTACCACTTGTAAACTTCAGGTTTACATCATTAAACAACACCCTTTTTCCAAACTGTACGGAAACGTTCGAGACTGTAATCATTGATCTATTTTCTTATTTTAGCGATTTACAATTTACTACCTAATACCTATTACTCTGTATTTTGCGGGTGCAAAGATAGACATTTTTCTATGAATACTCGTAGAAATGCGCTGTCAATCTGACATAAAAGTATTACCTTTGCGGCGTTTTAGACAAATGCTGCCTATTTGGCAAAGTTTTTGTTGGTACAGTGATATACTAACTTAAACCCTTGACAGTAATGAAAACAAATCCTTTTTACAAGAATAATAAGAATAGAAATATGGACCCGAAAGAAAAAGAAAACATCAACGAAGAAGAGTTAATGTCCGAAGCTGCCCAGAAGGAAGCTGCGGAAAATGAAGAATCCCAAACGGAAGATGTACAGGATGAAGCTGCCCTGACAGAAGAGGAAAAGCTTGCCAAAGAGCTGGAAGAAGCAAACAAAGTGATAGAAGACCAGAAGGATAAGTATCTGCGCCTTTCTGCCGAGTTTGACAACTACCGTAAACGCACGATGAAAGAAAAAGCGGAGCTGATCCTGAACGGTGGCGAAAAGACCATCAGCAGTATACTTCCAATCGTGGATGACTTTGAACGCGCTCTGAAAAACATGGAAACTGCCACAGACGTAGCAGCCGTGAAGGAAGGAGTGGAATTGATTTATAACAAGTTCATGTCTGTATTGGCACAGGACGGCGTAAAAGTGATCGAGACTAAGGAAAAGCCTCTTGACACTGATTTCCACGAAGCAGTGGCCGTCATTCCCGCACCGGATAAAGCTTTGAAGGGCAAGATTCTAGACTGTGTACAGACCGGATACATGCTAAACGACAAAGTAATCCGCCATGCCAAAGTGGTGGTAGGAGAATAACATAATATATATGGAAAAAAGAGATTACTACGAAGTACTGGAAGTCGAAAAGACAGCAACGGTAGAGGAAATAAAGAAAGCCTACCGCAAAAAAGCCATTCAATATCACCCTGACAAGAATCCGGGTGACAAAGTGGCGGAAGAAAAATTCAAAGAAGCGGCAGAAGCATACGACGTACTAAGCAATGCGGACAAGCGTGCCCGTTATGATCAATTCGGTCATGCAGGAATGAGTGGTGCTGCCGGAAACGGTGGTCCGTTCGGTGGCTTCAGTGGCGGTATGTCTATGGATGATATCTTCTCTATGTTCGGAGATATCTTCGGTGGACATAGTGGTGGCTTCGGAGGAGGTTTCAGCGGTTTCGGGGGAGGATTCGGAGGCGGAAGTTCGCAACGTGCGCGTTTTCGCGGTTCGGACTTGCGCGTAAAGGTCAAACTGAACCTGAAAGAAATCTCTACCGGTGTAGAAAAGAAATTCAAACTGAAAAAGTACGTTCCTTGTGACCATTGTCATGGTTCGGGTGCTGAAGGTGACGGCGGTTCGGAAACTTGCCCGACCTGTAAAGGTAGCGGTTCGGTGATTCGCAACCAGCAGACAATCCTCGGTACGATGCAGACTCGTACTACCTGCCCTACTTGTGGTGGCGAAGGAAAAATAATCAAGAATAAATGCAAAGTGTGTGCCGGAGAAGGTATTGTTTACGGTGAAGAAGTAGTAAGCGTGAATATACCTAAAGGTGTAATGGAGGGTATGCAGCTCTCTATGAGCGGCAAAGGAAATGCCGGTAAACACAATGGTGTTCCGGGTGACTTATTGATTCTTGTAGAGGAAGAGCAGGATAAAGAACTAATCCGCGACGAAAACGACTTGATTTACAACCTGCTTCTCAGCTTCCCGACAGCTGCTTTAGGTGGCGCGGTAGAAATACCCACCATCGACGGCAAGGTGAAAGTGAAGATTGAGTCGGGCACCCAACCGGGTAAAGTACTCCGGCTTCGCGGAAAGGGACTGCCAAGTGTGAACGGATACGGTACGGGAGATTTATTAGTAAATGTTAGCGTATATGTACCGGAAGCTCTTAACAAAGACGAGAAAAAAGCACTCGAAGAAATGGAAGGCTCAGACAACTTTAAACCGAATACTTCAATTAAAGAAAAGATTTTCAAGAAGTTCAAGAGTTTATTTGACTAAGCCGACTTTAAACTGAAAATAGATTATTAACAGTATCAGTTAAAGAATGAGCATAAACTCTAACTGATACTGTTTTTTTATAATTGAAAGACTCTTTGAGTTATAAAAGAAAAAACGTCAAAACTAATTGCAGCTATCTGTTCATATAGATAGTTTTACTATCTTTGTCGTCCCCTATTCTATAGAGTAGAGAGGGGGCATGATGATAATTGATAATAACTGATGAAACTTAAAACAATTTTGCTGACTACAGTGGCTACAGGCGCTTTCATGTGTGAGCCTGTTATAGTGCATGCTGTAAATTCTACGCCCGATTCTATGGGATGGTTCCGAAAGAAAAAGAAAAGTGAACCTAACGACAGTGTTAAATCAAAAAACGAGTACGAGAAACTGACCGGAGACGGTAGCACCATTCGCCGTGGTATGTTCAATGTGTACCAGAAAAAGAACGATTACTATTTTGAGGTACCGACGAACCTGCTGGGTAGAGACATGCTGGTAGTGAACAAGCTCCAACGTGTCCCTTCCGAACTGAATGAGGCCGGAGTGAACCGCGGCACCAATTATGAAAACCAAATGGTGCGCTTCGAACTGGATAAAGCAACAAACAAGTTGCTGATTCGTCAAAGCCGCCCTCTTCCCCTCGCTCCTGCCGAAGATGCCATCAGCCAGTCGGTACGTGATAATTATATTTCTCCATTGATAGCCGGCTTCAAGATCGAGGCATTCAATAATGACTCTACCACCATGGTTATCAAAGTGAATGATATTTATGATGGCACAGAGACAAGCATTAACAATGTATTTACCAATATAAATCTGGGAACCTCTTCCATCAAGAATCTGTCACGCATTCTCTCAATCAAGTCATTCGAGAATAATGTGGTGGCTACGTCCGAACTGACAACGAAGGTGACTGAAGGAACGACTTCCATCTATGTAACTGTCGAAGTAAGTTCGTCACTGATGTTACTGCCGGAAACACCGATGACCGGTCGCCTGGATAATGCCCGTGTAGGCTACTTCACCAATCCTTTGCTTAGCTATAGCGACGGACAACAACGGGTTAGCAAACAGCAGTTCATCACCCGCTGGCGTCTGGAACCGAAACCGGAAGATCGCGAGCGCTATCTGCGTGGAGAGTTGGTGGAACCGGCTAAACCGATTGTATTCTACATAGAGAATTCCACACCGTATCGTTGGCGCAAATACATCAAACAAGGTATCGAAGACTGGCAGGTTGCCTTTGAACGTGCCGGTTTCAAGAACGCCATCATCGCCAAAGATATTACGGACAGCATGACGGTAGACATGGACGACGTGAACTATTCCGTACTGACTTATGCAGCCTCAACCAAGGCAAACGCGATGGGTCCTTCCATTCTGGATCCTCGTTCAGGAGAAATTCTGGAAGCGGACATCATGTGGTGGCACAATGTACTGAATATGCTTCAGGAATGGATTACCGTACAGACAGGTACTGTGCGTCCGGAAGCACGCGGCATCAAGTTATCCGATGAACTGATGGGTGACGCCATGCGTTTTGTAGCCTGCCATGAAGTAGGCCACTCTTTAGGATTGCGTCATAACATGATGGGGTCATGGGCATTTCCCACGGATTCACTCCGTTCCAAGTCATTTACCGACCGGATGAACTCTACCTCTTCTTCCATCATGGATTATGCCCGTTTCAACTACGTGGCACAACCCGGTGACGGAATAACTGCACTCTCACCGCATATCGGTCCTTACGATCTTTTTGCCATTGAATACGGTTATCGCTGGTATGGCAAAGAAACTCCGGAGGAAGAAAAAGATTTGCTTTATGATTTCCTGAGCCGCCATACAGACCGTCTTTATAAATACAGTGAGGCGCAGGATGTACGTGATGCCGTAGATCCGCGTGCACAGAATGAAGACCTGGGTGATGATGCCGTACGTTCTTCCCAGTATGGCATTGCAAACCTGAAACGGATTGTTCCCGAAATTATCAAATGGACAACTACCGGAGAGAAGGGACAAACGTATGAAGAAGCTTCACGTTTATATTATGCAGTGATCAACCAATGGAATAATTATCTATACCATGTACTTGCCAACATAGGGGGTATCTATATGGAAAATACAGTGGTAGGTGACGGTCAGAAAACTTACACTTTTGTAGAGAAGGAAAAGCAGCAGGCCGCTTTGAAATTCTTGCTTGATGAAGTATTGACTTACCCGAAGTGGTTATTCGACACAGAAGTGGGTGAATATACCTATTTGCTTCGCAACACTCCGCTGGGCATAGTAGAAAATGCACCGACACAAGTATTGAAGAATGCCCAATCTTATATTCTTTGGGACCTCTTATCCAATAACCGCCTGGTACGTATGCTCGAAAACGAAGCAGTGAATGGTAAAAAGGCTTTCACAGCCGTAGAATTGATGGACGGTTTACACCGCAGTATCTTCGCAACCACGGAGCGGGGTGCACTACCTGATGTCATGACACGTACCTTACAGAAAAACTTTGTAGATGCCTTGATTACAGCTGCTGCCGAAAGCGAAGGAGTCAAAATCAACAAAAAATTAATGGATAACCACTTCCTGCTGGATAACCAAATCCCCCTTTGCAGTTGTGACGAGCATGCCCACCGCGCACTGGATTCAGATCGTATGGGTGCCCGCCGCGAATTGAACTTTTACGGTTCCCAGCTGAATCGCATCTCAGATGCCATTTCCGTGAAACGAGGGGAATTGCTCCGCATCAAGGATTTACTCCAGAGTCGTCTGGGAACATCGGATGTGGCAACCAAATATCATTATAAAGATATGATTCTCCGTATCAACACAGCATTAGGGCTTTAAAACCAGTTTTCAATTTAAGTATTAATTTTATTATTTTAACGGATGAAAAGACGCTTATCTGTCGTGTTCCTATTACTAATAGGAACACTCACTTACGCCCTTGCCGCAGAGCGACAAGTAGAGGGTGTAGTAATTTCTTCTGAGGATAACTTGCCTCTCATAGGCGCTTCTGTCTATGTGACGGCTGATGATCTGAAGAAAAACGGGAATAATCAATCGACTATTGGTGTCATTACGGATATCGACGGTAAATTCTCTATTTCAATTCCGGATGGCATTACCCGCTTTTATTGCAGCTACGTTGGTTATGATGTAGTGGAAATAAAACTCATTCCGGGCAAAAAACAATATGACATCACTCTTCAACCTTCCGCTCATATGCTTGACGCGGTAGTTGTAACGGGATATCAGACAGTAGAACGCCGTAAACTGACGGCTGCTGTGTCAAAAATCGACATCTCGGACCAGATGATGGGTGCAACCAAGAGTATAGACCAGGCATTGGCCGGACAGATTGCCGGACTTTCCGTAAGCAACATTTCCGGTACTCCGGGTGCTCCTGCCAAAATCCGTATTCGTGGTACATCCTCTCTGAATGGTACGCAAGATCCTTTGTGGGTGTTGGACGGTATTCCATTGGAAGGAACGAACATTCCCAATATGGAAGTATTGAAAGACATCGATAACATAGGTCAAACCGCTATTGCCGGTCTGAATCCTGCCGATATCGATAATATCACCGTTCTGAAAGATGCTGCCGCAACTGCCATCTATGGTGCCCGTGCAGCTAACGGTGTAATTGTGATTACCACAAAGAAAGGTAAAGTCGGAAAACCGGTTATTAACTTCTCCTCCAAGCTGACATATTCTCCTAAGTTGAATATAGACCGCTTGAATCTACTTAATTCAGAAGAAAAAGTTGGTCTGGAACTTGACTTGCTGGAATCCGGATACCCTTACAGAGAGACCAAAGGTGAGGTATATCGCATTATCTCAGGACTGGGAGAACTCAAAAACTTCAAAGATGGAGGTTGGAACGCTTTGTCTTCCAATGCTCAAGGTGCAATCAATAGACTAAAGGCAACAAATACGGACTGGAGTGATATCCTCTTCCGTGATGCATTTACACAGGAGTATAACTTGTCTCTTTCCGGTGGTAGCGAAAAGGCAACTTATTACACTTCCTTCGGATATATGAAAGAAAACGGTAATATTCCCAATGTATCTGCCGAACGTTTGAATTTAGTGATGAAGACCAGCTATAAGGTGAACAGCATATTGAAAGTCGGTGCTTCCATGTTTGCCAATCGCCGTAAGAACTCTACTTATTTGCCGGATACAGATGGTTTAACTAATCCATTGTTCTATTCTCGCCTGGCTAATCCTTATTTCACACCCTTTGATGCAAACGGCAACTATAACTACGATATTGATGTAGAGAATGATGTAGACATGGACTTTGGTTTCAATCCTTTTGAAGAACGGAGAAATGTAACTAATGAAACCACCATCAACGGACTTTCTTCTATCTTTGATGCTGAATTACGATTTGATGACCGCTTCAAGATCACTACCCAACTCGGTCTGCAACTCGACAAGACATCTATCGAAAAAATAGCCGATGGGGAATCTTTTGCTATGCGTAAGGAAAAGAAGAACCATCGTCAGAATGGTGTGACCTATCTGCCGGAAGGTGGTTTTCATAAAGCCAATGAGAATTCTCTTTCCCAAGTCACTTGGAAAGCAATGGGAGAATATCGCGATACATACAAGGATATCCATGAGTTTGAAATGATGGTAGGAACAGAGATCCGTAAGACTTGGGAAGACAAACTGTACAGTGCCGGTTATGGTTTCGACCGTAAAACAATGACTACAAAACCGATTATTTTCCCTGAAGAGAGTAAAGCCTTTAAATTGCATGAAAAGGCTCACATTGAAAATGCATACGTATCTGCTTTCTCAACCCTATCATATTCATTACTGAATCGTTATACAGTAGGAGGTAGTATCCGTTTTGACGGTTCCGACCTTTTTGGTGTAGACAAGAAATACCGTTATCTGCCATTATATTCAGTCAGTGGTTTGTGGCGTATCTCTCAGGAACCTTTTATGGCAAATGCCAAATGGATAGACAATCTGGTAGTCCGTGCATCTTACGGTTTGCAGGGAAACATTGACAAGAACACCTCTCCTTACCTTCTGGGTAACTACAGAATTGAAAATATCCTACCGGGAGGATCAGAAGATATGATTGACGTTTCCGGTGCACCGAACAAGAAACTGCGTTGGGAGAAAACCCATTCAGTAAATGCCGGATTCGACTTTGCAGTATTGAATCAGGCTATCAATCTGAGCGTAGACTATTATTATCGTAAGGGCGTAGACTTGATTGGAACCCAAATGCTTCCACTGGAAACAGGTTTTGAAATGTTGACCGTCAACTGGGCCAGTATGCAGAACCAAGGTGTTGAAATCGGACTGAGTACACGTAACATTCATACAAAGAACTTTATGTGGACTACCAACTTCAACTTTGCATACAATAACAATAAGGTACTTAAAGAAGCACTACGTGAAGACGCCATAGAGCCAGGTCGCGAGGGATACCCCGTAGGAGCATTGTTCGCATTGAAAACAGCCGGTCTGGACGAAGAAGGATACCCCATGTTCCAAAACAAGGAAGGTGAAACCGTATCAGCCATGGAGTTCTTTAAATTGCAGGAATGGGGATTCGGAGCAACTGACCTGACAGCCCGCGAACGCCGTGAACTTTACACTTATGTAGGTACAGCCGACTGCCCTTATACCGGTGGTTTCAATAATACTTTCACATACAAAGCATTTGAACTGGGTGTCAACTTCAGCTTCGACTTCGGTGGAAAAGTGCGCAGCCAACCCACCTACTCTATCGTTGACTTTGATAAAGGACGTAATACAAACCGCGATATCCTGAACCGATGGACTCCGGAAAACACGGAAACAATCTTTCCTGTTCTGCTGAGCCAGAATGAACGCCTGGATGAATATATGTGGTATTCAAACCAAAATGAAATATACCGTAACCTGGATATCTGGATCAGAGACCTGAACTACGTGCGACTCCAAAACATCCGTTTAGGGTATACATTGCCTACTAATTTCAGCCGCAAATTAGGTATGACTTCCGCTACAATTGCCATCGAAGGACGTAACTTATTAGTATTCGGTTCAAGTTACAAGAATTATCTTGATCCGGAAACGATGTCCAACGCGTATGCAACCCCGGCTCCGAAGTCTGTTACACTAAGCCTGAACCTGAATTTTTAATTTTATAGAGAGTTAAAACAATGAGAAAGATATATATAATGTTATTGATGAGCAGCGTAGTATTGCTGACTGCTTGTGATATGCTTGACATTCAACCTACGGGAAAGGTGATCCCCCAGACTTTAGCTGAGTACAGAGCACTGATTGCCACAGCCTATAAGACCGTTCCCGATGCCAGAGGACTCGCCTGTTTTCGTTCGGACGAACTGTATGTGAAAGATGATAGTTGGGAACAGGATCGTTATGGAAAAATTGAGTGCTGGGATGACTTCAGCGCACCGGGACAAACCACTGCCTTTGAGTGGAAAAACTTCTATAGCATCATGTTCACTGTCAACTATACCATAGAAGAGTGGAAATCCATCAATGAAGGGAGCGAAGAGGACATCGACCAATTGATTGGTGAATGTTATCTGCTCCGTGCTTACATGCATTTCCTGTTGGTGAATCTTTACGGACAGCCCTATACCCGACCGGGAGCATTAGAAACAAAAGCTGTGCCGCTTAAGCTGAATAGCGATATCAATGAAATCTTGAAGAAGAATACCGTTGCACAGATTTATGAAGCGGTCATTGCAGACATCAACGAGGCTGAGAAACTGATTAACAAAGAATCCTGGGAACAGAAATTTTCTTATCGTTTCACAACCTTATCTGTAAAAGCTCTCCGTGCCCGCTTATATTTATATATGGGACAATGGGACAGTGCATATCAGGCAGCCGAAGCGATACTTGCTGAAAAGAATACATTGGAAGATTTCAATGCAGAAACTTATACCCTGCCCAACAACTATCAGTCTGTAGAAAATATTACTGCATTAGAACGCGGTATGTCCTCTAACTACACACAGGCTGCTGTTCTATCAGAAGCTTTAGCTTCTTTATACAAAGAAGGCGATTTACGTCTGGACGCTTATTTCAAACCTGCCGACAAGAATGGTTATCGCTTCAGCCAAAAAAGCGGAAAAGATGATTTCCGTTGTTCTTTCCGGGTGGGAGAAATGTACCTGAATTCGGCAGAAGCAGCAGCCCAATCGGATAAATTGCCTCAGGCACGCACCCGATTGCTGGAGTTAATGCAGAAGCGCTATACACCAGAAGCATATACAGTAAAAGCAACTGCCGTGAACGCAATGAACAAGGAAGCCCTGATACAGGAGATTCTGGATGAACGTGCGCGTGAATTAGCTTTTGAAGGACATCGCTGGTTCGACTTACGCCGTACCACCCGCCCCCGTATTGAGAAAGTGCTCAAGGGAGGAACCTATGTATTGGAACAGGATGATTCGCGTTATACAATTCAAATTCCAAGAGAAGCGATAGCCGCTAATCCGGAGTTGTCGAACTGATAAATAAGTAGAATTGATAAATAAGAAAACCTCCTTTCTCATCCTGTTATGGTAATTGAGAAAGGAGGTTTTTATTGTGAGTTATCTATCCTTTTAAAGCGTATCTTCAATAGCCTTTTTGATAATTGGTTCCATTATATCATACCCTTCACTTGTCGGATGTACTCCATCTTTCGTATATTGAGGATTTAATGCTCCATTTTCATCCAACACCATCGCCTGGTAATAATCCACGTAAGGAATCTTATTTGCTTTTGCATACGCTGCTACACGGGCATTTAATGATTGAATTTTCTGAGAAGCATCCTTTATTTCCGGTCTCCATTTAAAGGTTGCTGCCGGTAGCACAGAAGTTAAAATCACTTTTATCTTATTTGCTTTAGCCAACTCTACCATAGAAATAATATTTCCAAATGTATACTCTTCATTGTAGGGACCTACATTTTCAGCAACATCATTAGTTCCGGCATTTATGACTACTAAAGCCGGAGAAAGATTAATAACATCCTCACGGAAACGCAATAAGAATTGATAAGAGGTTTGTCCACTGATGCCGCGGCCTATATAGCCATTTGTTTTAAAGAAGTCCGGATGAGTTCTCACCCACCCTTCCGTAATGGAATTCCCCATGAAGACAACTCTTTTCTCTTTCTTTACGGGCTTTGGAAGTGCAGCGTTTTCTTTTGCATAACGAGCTAAATTGGCAAAATTGTTCTTTTGAGCATATGCCTCACTGATTGATAATCCTCCCAGAATAGTAATTAACAACAAATACTGTTTTAATCTTTTCATTTTCATACTTAGATATTAATTATTAGGATATGCAAAGATAAAAAGATTCCTGCAAAGAAATTGTTTCTTTCACCACTTTACTTCCATTTCTTCACAGCCTTTTTATCTACTGCCATAGCCTCAATCAAACTCAAAGCAAATCCACCACTACATGCCATCTTTACAGATATTTTAGTCTTATTGGTTACAATGCCTTTCTTTATCTGATATGCAGTAGGATTCTTTTCATAATCAGCATCTTTAGCATCAGCATACAGCGTTGCCACGTACTCTTTTCCGGGTTCCAGAAAGTCTAGGGTAAAAGTAGAGACACGGGCATTTTCATCCGTAATGCCACCCACAAACCAGTTGCC
This sequence comes from Bacteroides sp. AF39-11AC, assembly GCF_003474285.1. NCBI lineage: Bacteria > Pseudomonadati > Bacteroidota > Bacteroidia > Bacteroidales > Bacteroidaceae > Bacteroides > Bacteroides sp. AF39-11AC. The sequence continues at coordinate 376,984 of NZ_QROH01000008.1, forward strand.
TGTACCTTTAGCTTTACGAGCTACGGTTATATAATCGCCCGGTTCAGCTTCAAGATACTTACTGTCATCCCAATCAACAGCAACATCTTTAATGAATTGGAAAGCATCCAAATGACGTTCGTAACTTTCCGGCAGGTCAGCCGCCATCTGCAACGGACTGTAAAGAGTGACATACAAAGCCAGTTGCTTAGCCAGAGTCGTATGAATCTGACCATGATTCTCACGATTCAGGAATGTCAGGCAGATATCAAAAATACCGGGAGTATAATCCATCGGGCCACCTATTAGACGGGTAAAAGGAAGCAATGTAGTATGAAAGGGTTTATTCCCATCATAAGGTTCAAACTCAGTACCACGAGCAGACTCATTACCTATCAGATTCGGATAAGTACGGCACAAGCCGGTAGGACGTACTGCCTCATGGGCATTTACACAGATTTTATACTCAGCAGCTTTCTTCACTGCATATAGATAATGATTATTCATCCATTGCCCGTAATGATGCTCACCACGAGGAATGATATCACCAACATATCCACTTTTCACGGAATTATAACCATGATCTGCCATAAATTGATAAGCTTTATCCAGATGACGTTCATAGTTACGAACGGAAGCCGACGTTTCATGATGCATCATCAATCTTACTCCTTTACTCCGGGCATAATCATTCAGCATCTTTACATCAAAATCAGGATAAGGAGTAACAAAGTCAAAGACAAAATCTCTGGAACTTCCTCCCCAACTTTCCCAACCTTCATTCCAACCTTCCACCAAGACCTGATCCATGCCATGTTCGGCTGCAAAATCGATATATCTTTTCACATTCTCATTATTGGCAGCATGACGGCCGTTTGGCTTGATCTTCGTATAATCGTTTTCACCGAATCTCATAGCAAGCAACTCATCTGTATAGCTCCATGACTTCATGCCTGTAATCATCTCCCACCAGACGCCGATATACTTCACCGGTTTAATCCAAGAGACATCCTTATAAGCACAAGGTTCATTTAGATTCAAAGTCAGTTTTGAAGCCAGAATATCCCGTGCATCATCACTGACTATAATAGTACGCCAGGGAGTTTTAGAAGGAGCTTGCATATAAGCTTTGTTACCCAAGACATCAGGTGTCAACCAGGACTCAAATATCAGATTATTATCGTCCAAGTTGAGGTGCATACAGGAGTAATCGACCAAAGCGGCTTCATGCAAATTGATATAGATACCATCATCCGTCTTCATCTGTAAGGAGGTTTGAACCCCTGTAGGAGAAAATACGAATTGTGAAGCATTTACCGTTACGGCACTTTCCATTAAACCCCGTATTTCCGATAATTTAGACTCAGTATAGTCATACTCCTGTGTATCATAGTCACCCGGTATCCAAAAGGCAAGATGATCGCCAGTCATGGCAAACTGGGTATGTTCTTCTTTCACTATAAAATAGTTCAGATTTCTTTGCAAGGGGAATTCATACCGGAATCCTAAACCATCATTGTAAAGCCGGAAACGAATAATCATATTACGATTCTGAACTTTCTGTTCCAGAGTCACAGCCAGTTCATTATAGTGATTACGAATCTGCGCTACTTCTCCCCACACCGGCTTCCAGGTTTCATCAAAAGTTGAAGTCTCAGTGCCGGTTAATGTAAAATTACTCATCAGTCCGGGATCATCTTTCAATTCCAAGCCCAATTTTGAAGGTTTCACTACAGCCTTACCTTTATAGAAAAGCTGATATACCGGTTCTCCCTGTGTATTTACAGTAAAATCTAAATGAAGATTTCCATTCGGTGAAGTAATACTTTCAGCCATCATTGCTCCACACACCCATACAAACAATAAGAAACTAAAAAAACTTTTTGATACAAAACTCATGCTATTCATAGATTTAAAGTAAAATGATTCACTACTTTGCCATAATAGAAATTTTATCTATCACCTCTCCATTCATATTCCTCACTTCCATATTCAGTTGATTCCCTTCTATTACTCCTTTAAGTACTGTATTTGAGGAATTATCAATAACCGGAAAGTGAACTTTATCAGTCGGCTTATTATTAAAATATTGATGCAGATGCCCACTTAACATAACATCCACCTGCGCATCATTCAGGATGGGGACAAACTTTTCCAAAACTTCTCCTTGTCCATGCCACAAGTCCTGATCAGGCAGGGGTGGCATATGGGCGATGACCACTTTGAACTTCGCATCCAAAAAATCAGGAGATTTCACAATTTCAGAAAGCCATTTAGCTTGTTCAGTACGGTAATTATCATAGTCTGTAATGCCGTGATACTCTATATCAGAATCGGGCTTATCCTCACCTGTATCCAGAAAAATGAAACAAACCGGACCTTGTCTCAACAAGAAATACAAGTGCGGTTCCTTAGGGGAGAAATAGTGCTGAAAAGAAGCAGCAAACAAGCCACGTGTTTCATGGTTTCCACGGGCGTAATACATAGGTTTATGAGTAGCAAACAAATCTACGGTAACATCCATAAAGCCTTTGAACAGGTCTTCTTCATCCATCAGCCAATTCATCATATCACCATTATAGATGATCATATCCGTCTCTTTAAAACCGGCATTGTTCAGCAGTTTCGGAATATAATCCGTATTACCATGAATATCATTCAACATAATAAATGAGGTTGCCGGCTTATTACGATCATTTGTCGTAAATTTCAATGAACGCTTATCATAAATACTGGGAGCTGCAACATTGCCATAAACGATTTCTTCTCCTTTACGTTCCAGAACCTCCTGGGAGTAAATACGATAGCGATAGCTGGTTTCAGGTTTAAGACCGGTGATACGAACTGCATGCAATTCCGAAACATTCTTCACCCCATTCGTAGAATCAAAAAACCTGGAACGTTCAAAGCGGTAATAGCTTGTACCATCATCGGGTGCCACTTCCACCCAACCAACAGAAGCTTTATTAGCCACCCATACAATAGTAGTTTCCGTCTCTTTCAGGTTCTGAAGATACGGGCCATGTTTTATCGCGATTTGTTCCTGGGCAAATCCGGCAAAAGCCAAAAGCATACATATTACACTGAATAAAAATCTTTTCATCACAATCATTTTTTATCTATATTCATTTTTTATTTTTAGGAGCCAACTTTACCAATACAACGCCATGTGCAGGAACCTTGAAACTTAGATTATCGCTGGAAGTTCCAAGATATTTATTCTTGTTCCAGATATCGTATACATCATATTCCAATTCCCAGAGTCTGATATCTGCAAAGTGAAGGTGAGATTTGTCTTTTCCAAATTTATACTCAAATGTCCATGGTTGCTCATCACGATTGAAAAAGCATACAGCAGCTTCTCCATTAGACAACTGTTTTACCCAGATTTCATATTGTTCTATTTTCATGTAACGACGTCCTTGTATACCCAACTTATCCTGATTCACAGCTATCACGTCTTTATTCATCAGGATAGCCTGTGTTTCTTTATCCATGGTCCGCAAATCATTCCCAGCCAACAGTGGAGCCGCCAACATACACCACATGGTGAAGTGTGAACGATTCTCCTCAGTAGTGAGTACCCCATTACCTACCTGCAACATATCAGGATCATTCCAATGTCCCGGACCGGCATAAGGATATAAGTCTGCATTCTTATCAATGATATCCACTACACTACATCCTCCCCAGTGTACCGTACCTTTAAAAGCATTGATAATATCCCCCGTAGTTCTCCACAAATGTCCTACTCCTTTTGCCCATGTCCACGGTTTGCTACTTCCCCACTCACAAATAGAGAATACAATGGGACGACCGCTGGCTTTCAAAGCATCACGCATAGTACGATAAGCTCCCTGAGGACTTTGAGCCTCATCAAAACACCAGTCATACTTCAGGAAATCCACTTCCCACTCAGCATAGGTACGGGCATCCTGAAACTGATAGCCACGACTTCCCGGACGTCCGGCACAAGTCAATGACCCTGCACAAGAATAAATACCAAACTTCAATCCTTTGGAATGTATATAATCTGCCAATGCTTTTATACCGGAAGGAAAACGTACTGAATCAACCACAATATTCCCATCCGCATCGCGACCCACTTGCCAGCAGTCATCAACATTCACATAGGTATAGCCTGCATCTCTCATACCATTCGCAACAATCAGATCTGCCATATCCCGTATCTGCTGTTCATTGACATCGCAACTAAAACAGTTCCAGCTATTCCATCCCATAGGAGGAGTCAAGGCCAGTGAATCGGCACCATCAGCACGAACAATAATGAACGTACACACAAGAAACAAAAAACACAAAATCCTTTTCTTCATAATACGATCGGTTTTTATTAAAAAATCATTGTTATATATTTACATTATTCATTATAATATTAGGTCTTATCATCTAATACAAGGATATTCAATAATGTACTTTTCCCACATCCTGAAGACCTCATTATAGATGCAAACTCGGAGTCTTGTGTTTCTATGTTTACATTACACAAAGCATGGGTTTCGATCTCCTGAGTGCGAAAAGTTTTATTTATGTCTCCCATTTCTATTATCACAAATAAATGTAATAAATATTATTCAACTTTGAACTGAAGAATACTATTGTTAGACAAACTCCTCACCTTTAAATAAACTGCAGACAAATCCAATATTTCATAAACTAAAACTCTTTTCTTTTCATTTTTAGGAGTTATAAGTGTAATAATATATTTACCGCATTCACATTTACCAACTTTTGTGGAATCAAAGTTACTAGCAACTTCATCTGACAAATAATAAGGCACTTTATCTACATACCCACCGTCACGATAAATAAAAGTATAAGTTTGTGTATGTGTGTCATATGTTAATTTATAAGAGAAATTTTGTTTCTCAGGAAACTGCATAATCCATTCTTTATTTGCCAAAAGACTGAGAGTAGTTCGTTCTTGTCCAAAAGCCTTTCCTGTATATACAAATAGGTATACACAAATAAATGAAATTATCATTTTTAATTTAAATTCATTCATAACTATAGTTTTAAATAATTATTTTACTCCAGTAATAACAATGTTATAGTTTTTAACCAAAGATGATTCAGATACAACATTCCATTCTCCTTTTTCTGGATCCATATAAATTAAATTCCTGCCAGACCGATACCCTACAATAAGAATATTATGTGTAGAATTTGATATTGAGCTATATATATCAGTCATCACTACATAACCTGCATCTATAGCAGACCTATAAGTAAGAAAATCTGTAGTTCTAAAAAAACAATCAACGAGCCCATCTATTTTATCTAAATCAACCCCGATATTATAAATATTTAAGCCATGTTGTGTATAATAATATTGCAACAAATCACCCTGATTTAACTTCCCATTAAAAACCTTATTATCAACATATTCCATTACAGCAATAACACAACCATTAGGCAGTTGAGTAGTCATAGTTGTTGGTAACTTTTTCTTTGCCAGATGGTCACTACTACTCGGCGTATATTTAATAGGAGTTACATAAGTAGGTTCAACCACTGGTTTATTAGGATCTTCCGGATTTCCTGCTCCACCCGGCGGATAAGGATTATTGGGATCCACTTTACCATCATCCACAAATTCACATTCCCGATAACACCTTTCATATGGAACAAGATCACAATATGTAACTGTATCATAAATAAGCCCAGTTTCCATATCACCCCCAACCAATACATATTCATCATGACAATTATAGCTATATTCTGTGGTACAAATATCGTGACACACCTGTTGCACACCACGCGTAGAAACGAAAGATTCTGCCTGCGTATTGCAGGAAGGCGAAAGATAGCCTACTATTTTACCATCAGAATATCTCCAGCCATTGATAAAGAAACCATTAATAGCATAAAATAAAACCAAGCCATCATAATCAGGCTCACGATATAAATAGCTATTCTTTATCATGTTTCTAGTATTTTTCAGATAAGCGTAGGAACCTACGAATATCATCACAAAACTACGCATTTTACCGGTTATTTTATCTTTCAGCACCACCATTCTTGTCGTATTACAGATATAATCAACCTTTGTACAAGGATCCCAATGTAAAGCTGTTTCCGAATCGAGAATCAAGTGTACTCCATTCGTCAGAATAGGAGTTTCCACGGTTTCAAATCGCCCCCAGGAACTCGTTTTAGCTCC
>NZ_QROH01000008.1:383153-383388 GCF_003474285.1 Bacteroides sp. AF39-11AC
AATAGGAGTTTCCACGGTTTCAAATCGCCCCCAAGAACTCGTTTTAGCTCCTTCCCAATCAGGCTTTACAGGCAATTCTTTCCCATCCTCCTCACAGGTACGTGTCATTACTATTGGAGCATACTGACTATCATACCATTCTCGGGCTACTGATACGGTGAGTTCGTCCGTAGGCGAATTATCGTCGTGCAGCATTTGTTCTGTACAGGCTAACAACGTACCCAACACACCTATG
>NZ_QROH01000009.1:0-325181 GCF_003474285.1 Bacteroides sp. AF39-11AC
TCCAATTGGGTAATGAACGGGCCGTGCAGCTTCTCCAGATATTGGGGTTGAAGGACGATGCATTTATTTATTTCATATTAGGCACTATTCTACTGAGAGCCAGCGATATATCTCTTTATCCTTAGGAATAGTCGGGTGTTGACCTTGGTTAACAGGCCTATCAACCTTGGTTAACGAGCCGATTAACCTTGGTTGACAGGCTCGTTAGCCAAGGTCAACACCCAATAAAGCTTATTGGAAAATGCAACACACACAGGGTAAAAACAAATGGTCCCCTGTTTGCTTTCTAATCACTATTGAAGCTTTTACCGCAAAACACATGGGCTGAATCCTGTTTAGCACACACTTCATATCATCAAAAAAAGGCTGAAATCGTAAAAACAGGAAGACCAAGTCCTAATTTCCCCTCTGTATTTCAATCACTTATAATTATTATTTTAGTTTACTGATTTTAGTATTTAGATTTCCCGGTTTCCAGCTATTTTTGCCTGTGTTCATTTGAGGTCTCTCTTCAAATGAAGAATACAAATAATAAACTGCCGGATAATCGCTATGAAACACTAACGGTCACCCAAGACAGAAAGTATTAAAAGCAGACTGAAAATCAATATATGATAATCAACAAATACAATATTAATATTAATTTTTATTCTTATGAGAAATGAAAAAATAGACATGAGTAGGGAATCGGATGCTTTCCGTATCTCCCAAGAAGGAGTGTATATTATTACAGGTACCAATTCAAAACATGGAATTACAGTATCTGCCGGAGTACATGCAACAATTATTCTGCAAAATGCCAACTTATGTGATCCGGAAAACATGGGTGTTGCATTTCATATTGCGGAAGACTGTCATATCACGGTAATTCTTGAAGGAACCAATATACTACACAGTGGTCGTGAAATGGCTGCAATCCAATCAAGAAAAAACTCCGTCCTGATCATTAAAGGCGACGGAAAATTAATTGCATACGGTGGAGAAGGTGCCGCCGGTATAGGATGCGGATATGCTACCGAATGTGGTGACATTATTATCGAAAGTGGAACCATAGAAGCCTATGCAGGTTATCAGCACGAGACTTCTTGGCGCGCGGGATCTGCAGGAATAGGCGGTGCCGGTCAATATGCAGGTCGAAAAAGTAAATGTGGAAACATAACTATTACAGGAGGAAAAATCATAGCTAAATGCGACAAAGGGAACTGGGATATTGGTCCGGGCGATCAAGGAACTTGTGGCAATGTCAAAGTAAATGAGAATGTAATAGCTCCCGGAGTGCGTGTATATAGCCCTCATTTAGGTACAGAACAATATGGAGATTTGAAACACGTACCTATATCCAATGCAGGATTGGTCATTCTCTTCCCATTTCTACCAATGCTTTTTATAAGGCTTAATATGTTAAGCCAAGACCGCAGAAGTCTCAATAGTAACGAATCAAAAGTACGGGCTATATTCATTTTACAACGCCTTATATCAAATGAAGACAGGGAGTATGATGAAAAAGATCTGTTCCTCAACCGTTTGTTAATAAATTATCCTTTCAATGAGCCACTCCCCAGAAGAGTGGAACTAAATCAAGATGAACTTAACACAATAGATTCTCTATTGGAAGCAACAAAGACTAATTGGTCAAAAATGAGGAACACTTCAATGAGAGCCTTCCAAGAATCATTTTTGAACAGAACGGGATTTATAGAAAAAACTGAACATGAATGGATTCTAACTGTAGAGGAACGTGCATACGATATATTATTGGATAGCATTCCCTGGTCATACAAACTTGTACGGTTACCATGGATGGAAAATATACTCAGGGTTAACTGGAGATAAAACCCAGCTCGGATAACAGTTCAAAAAATCACTTTTACATTTAAGTAATCAGTATAGAAGATAAAAGTCTTCTATACTGATCAAACACTTTATGCAATCGTTATTGAAGAATCCAAGTAAACATCCTGAATGGTATTCAATAATTGAACACCCTCTTCCATTGGCTTTTGGAATGCTTTTCGTCCGCTGATCAATCCCATTCCACCGGCACGTTTATTGATAACCGCCGTAACAACAGCATCACGCAAATCCGATTCTCCATGAGATTCACCGCCGGAATTAATCAAACCGACACGCCCCATATAGCCATTAGCAACCTGGTAGCGACAAAGGTCGATAGGATGTGAAGTTGCGAGTTCAGAATACATTCTTTCATCCGTTTTACCAAAGTGAATAGCTGTGAATCCGCCATTATTGGAAGGAAGTTTTTGTTTTACAATATCGGCCTTGATGGTCACTCCGATGTGGTTGGCCTGTCCGGTAAGGTCGGCTGCCGCATGGTAATCTGTACCATCTTTCTTAAAATCATTGTTTCTGAGATAGCACCAGAGGATGGTTGCCATACCTAACTCATGCGCATACTCAAAAGCCTGAGAGATCTCAACAACCTGACGGCGACTCTGTTCTGATCCGAAATAGATAGTGGCCCCCACAGCCACCGCACCCATATTCCATGCCTCTTTCACTGTTCCGAACATTACCTGATCGTAAGAATTCGGATAAGTCAGCAATTCATTATGGTTCAGTTTCACAACAAAAGGTATTTTATGGGCATATTTACGGGCAACAGCCCCTAATATACCAAATGTGGATGCAACTGCATTACAACCTCCCTCGATAGCCAGTTTCACTATATTTTCAGGATCAAAATAGATCGGATTAGGAGCGAATGATGCTCCGGCTGTATGTTCTATATCCTGATCGACCGGCAGAATAGATACATATCCGGTATTCGCAAGGCGTCCATGTCCGTACAAAGCCTGCAAGCTATTAAGGGTACGTACATTTCTGTCAGAATCCACCCAGACCTTATCAATCATATCAGGTCCCGGAACATGAATTAGTTTCTTATCTATTGTCTTACACGTATGGTTCAGGTAATATTCTGCCTGTTGTCCCAACAAATCAACTGTTTTACTCATTATTATATCCGTTTTAAGTTATATGATAAGAAACAGTTTTCACTTGTCTATTGTTTCGTCACTTCACAGAATAAGCAGTTACCAGAGCTAACCTTGCCATTAAATAACACACGGTCGATTCGGCCCCCTGATTCAAATTTATGTTATTCTCCTCCAAGCCGTCATAACACCCTCCGGTGGTCGGATTGTAAATAATCTGATGTAAATGGTTGTTTCCCAAAAACCAGTTGAAAGCATCAGTTTGCATACGAAGGTATTTTTCCTCTTTAAATACCTGATAGAATGTGCCTAAAGCAATTACCGTTCCCGCCACATCTACCGGTTGCTCTCCAAATCCATGATGTTCTTCTCCTTTATGCATCCATCCTTGATTAGAAATCACTTGAAGGCGATTTCCCACAAATAACTTCTTCAATAAGAATTCGAAAGCTTCCCAAGCTATCTGCTTATACTCCTCCCGACCGATGGCCTGATAAGCCAGCAACATTGATTCCGGCAAAATGCCGTTATCATAAGTGAGATATGTCTCAAACCATAACCACTCTCCACCTGCCGTCCGGCGATAGCACTGAACGAGCTTATTAGCCAATAACCCGATATAGGCATCTGCCTGAGCCGACGGACACACACGGGTGTAGTAATAGAGCCCTTCGAGCATAAAAGCCATACTACGGGGAGACTCTATCCGGCTGAACTGCTGGAATGTCCGTTCGAAAACAGCCATTGCTTCTTCTTTCCACAAAGCCGGGAAATGTGCCGAACAAGAGATGAAATAGCCTAAAGCGCAAATGGCCCTCCCATTACTATCATCCAATCTTACTTCTTGATTTTGCGAAGTGAACAGTCCATCCTGATCCACATAATTCAGAAAAGAGCCATCCGGTTGCTGACAGTAACGGATAAAGTTCAGATAAGTCCTGACATAGCGTTCCTTCACCTTCCCTTTTCCGGTGGCAACAACCTGACACATTGCTATCAGTGCTCGCGCCGTATCATCCAGTGTATATCCCGTAGAGCTATCCGGGCGATTCCCTTTCGCAAACTGAATAATCCCCCATTGCCGACTCATACGCCGGATATGTGAGGTATTCACAGGAGGTAAAGAGTAAATCAACTCTTCCTCCGGCTCACCGGTCCGCTGAAAAAGCAGAGTGTAAGCAATTGCAACATTTTCCCAAGCTGTGGCCGCCGTCTTCTGCAAACCTACCAGTTTCATCTCAGTCCGCAGACTTTCATCAGCAAGTAAACGGTTGGCAGCTATAGCCAGTTGAACCGAGTCTTTAAAGTCAAAGATGATACCGGCATCATCGCTCAGCAACTCCAGTGCATGCGGAATAGGAGTAGCTATGATCGGACAGCCGCAACTGATGGCATAAACAAATGTCCCGCTGACTGCCTGATTCGGATCGCTCGAAGTGAAAAGATACACATCTGTCAACTGCAAATATTCCAACAGAACGGGCAATTCAAGATATTGATTAATAAAGAGTACATGTTCTTCCAGATGCAAATCTTTTATTTTCTCTTTTAGCAGATTGCGATACTTCTCCCCTTCCACCTTCAGCACTCCCGGATGGGTTTTCCCGATGATAAGGAAGATTACGGAAGGATTCTCTTTCACGATATCCGGCAAAGCACCCAAAGTGGTCTCTATACTTTTTCCGGGGCTGAGTAAGCCGAAAGTAGAAAGGACACGCCTACCCGAAAGTTTATAAAAACTCTTCAGCATATTCTTATCCTTAAATGACACCAGATGAGTACCATGAGGAATCACCTCGATTTTACCATCATCTGCATGATACACCCGCAACAAAATGCGCCGGGAATTTTGCGTCATGACTACCAGATACTTGCAGGCAACTATCATTCTCCTCACACTTCCATACATATCAAGAGAAGGTTGCGAAAGAACGGTGTGGAAGGTAAGAATCACCGGTTTAGATAATTGCTCCAGCATTTCAAGGAAAGCTTCTTCCTGCTCCATATACAATCCGAATTCATGCTGTACAAGTACAATTTCAACTTCAGAATCTTCATTCAACTGCTTGGTCAAAGTAGCAAAAGCCGATGCATCCGAAGTGTTGAGAACATACTCTACCGCTTGCTTCCGGGTATAGGCATATTTCTCCGTACCGGACTCTACCGCACATATCCTGATGGAATAAGAATTTCCAAACTTTGACTGAATAGCCCGGATCAAATCCTGGGCAAAGGTGGCTATGCCACATTCACGAGGAGGATAGGTAGTGATACATACTATTTTTCTCATTTAATTTGTTTTATTAATTCATCCAATAACTCTGTCAGTTGCACTGACGCACAGGCGATGTACTTATCGGCTGCTCCATAATATATATAGAGTGTATCACCAAACAAGGCGGCGCCCGTTGGGAAACAAACTCTATTGACTACACCGGACAGTTCATATTTTGTCTCGGGAGTGAACAACGGATAAGGCAAACGGGCTATTTCAATAGCCGGATTGTCAATATCCAGTAGAGCCGCGCAAGCGGAATAAACATAACCGGAAGGAGTGTCGTAGACACTATGATAAATCAGCAGCCAACCGGCACTTGTCTCTATCGGCGGACAACCGGCTCCGATATAGCTCGACTCATGGTCGTGATAAGGTGCCAGCAAAATACGTTTAGCGAAATTCTGGTAATATCTTTTCCAGAATTCTTTCGTCAACATATCCAGGCGCTCCACTGCTACGTATTGAATATCAGGACGGATACGATGCATGAAATAAAACTTCCCATTGATTTTACGAGGGAAGAAAACCACATTCTTATCCATCATATAGAGTGGATGTCCTTTCTCATTAGTTGCTTCGCGCTTATTGCCTGAACGAAAATACTTACTGATAATCGCCTGCTGGGTACGAAGCAACTCCCGAAACTGTGGATAAGTGATCTGGGAAGTGATAATGCCCCGCTTCTCAAAATGTCTCAAGTCAGAAGAGAGTGCCAAGGCTCCTACTGCACTATAACCATCATAAGCCGTATAAGTAAGGTAATAAAGACCATCGATTTTCACGATTCGAGGGTCTTCCACGCCCTGACTTTCATAACTATATTCAGGAACCAACAAAGGAACCGTGTCCCTCTCCACGACTTTCAAAGGTCCCTCAAGGCGACAATACCCGATAGACGAATGATTTCCTTCTCTTACAGCACGATAGAACATGTGCACGGAACTCCCTTCTACAATCACCGCCGGATTCATCACTCCCTCATTCTCAAATTCAAGCGAAGTGCCTTCCAGTATAATACCCTCTCTCTTTACAGACACCATTATACTTTAGGTATTATGCTCATTCCTTTATTACTCTTGCTCCCTCTTTCTCTCTGATACTCAGTCAGTACTTTTATCTTATTTTCTGACTTTTCTTTCTTTGCTTCTTTCTTTCTCTCTTTACCTTTCATGATTCATTTCTTTTTAGGATAGTTTATACTCGGGGATAAAACAGGCGGGATTTTTCTTTTTGGCAAGTTACGACATTAATCCGCAAGAATGTGATAAAGAGCTGATTATTGTCCTTTTATAACAGATTAATACAATTATATGGTATGTTGCTGTGCAAGCGGAACGCTCTGCAAACTCTTGGATATCTGTTTTACTAAAACCTGATTATAATAATTACACAAAACGAGAACAAATATCGTTTGTACAGGCTCGTCAAAATAGCGACAGGAGTTCACCAATATCGGACTAAGTGTACCCCTTTGGGACTTTCGGTTGTTGGGGGTACGAGTTAGGTTACTAACTTTGTCTTTTAGGGTCTAAATGATGTCCGATTGGGCAGACATAAGGGGATAAAAAAAGTTCCACAAATCGTTGAATTTGTGGAACTTGGCTGTTCTTTGTCCGGTTTTGTCCGGTTAGTTCAGCGGAGAGACAGGGATTCGAACCCCGGGTACCTCGCAGTACAACGGTTTTCAAGACCGCCGCAATCGACCACTCTGCCACCTCTCCAAACTTCTCTTTCAAGAAGTGCTTTTCTCTTAAAGCGGTGCAAAGTTACTATTCTTTTTTAATATCACAAACATTTTAGCACAAAAATATTATCTCTACGAAATTTTACACATACTTCTAAAGGATTCAGCTAAGCTTACAAATCTCCACAGACAGTCAAGTTGAAAAACAATGTCTACTGATATCGTTTATTAACGGAAGAAGCATATGGCTAAATCAAGAAAAGTCACCAGTACAGATCAGTTAATGCAGTTCCCATAAGCGGTCACAAGCGTTCCCATTAAGAGATACGACCTAACATTCTAATTATTAATAATCTACTCTAAAAGTGAGGGTAGTGAGGGTAAATAGCGTCAACTTTTTATTGAAAACCCTGAGTTCAAGTCATAAATGCGACACTTCAGGAAACAAGATATGGCATACCTAACAATAGTTATTTTATGTCGTACAACATAAAAACCGGCTATTCATGCACTGCTATATGGAAAAAAGATAGTAATTTTGCAGTCCTTATTAGGATAACAACCATTACCCACTAACAAAATGAATATTATGGAATTGAACAAAACCTTTATTGACGGGCTTTGGAGCAAAGAAATCAATGTCAGTGATTTCGTGAGTAAAAACATCGCGCCTTATACTGGAGACGCTTCTTTCCTGCAAGGACCTACCGAACGTACCAAACATATTTGGGAGCTTTGCCTCAAAGCACTCGAAGAAGAAAGAGCTAACAACGGAGTACGTTCTCTCGACCCCCACACTGTATCAACTATTACTTCACATCAGGCCGGCTATATAGATAAGGAGAATGAACTTATCGTTGGCTTGCAGACAGACGAGCTGTTGAAACGTGCTATCAAGCCATTCGGTGGCATCAATGTGGTAGCTAAAGCTTGCCGCGAAAACGGTGTAGAAGTAGATGATAAAGTAAAGGATATCTTTACCCATTATCGCAAGACACACAATGACGGCGTATTCGACGTATATACTGAAGAGATCCGCTCATTCCGGTCATTGGGTTTCCTCACCGGACTTCCCGATAACTATGCCCGCGGACGTATCATCGGTGACTACCGTCGTCTGGCCCTTTACGGTATCGACCGCCTCATCGAAGCCAAAATGGAAGATTTACACAATCTGACCGGCCCGATGACTGACGACCGCATTCGCCTGCGTGAAGAAGTGGCAGAGCAGATCAAGGCTTTGAAAGATATTAAGATAATGGGCGGATATTACGGACTCGATCTCAGTCGCCCGGCTACTTCCGCACAGGAAGCTGTGCAATGGGTGTACATGGCTTATCTGGCCGCTGTAAAAGAGCAAGACGGTGCAGCCATGTCTCTGGGTAACGTTTCTTCGTTCCTCGACATCTTTATTGAATATGATCTGGCACACGGTAAAATCAATGAAACATTTGCCCAGGAGCTGATCGACCAGTTCGTTATCAAACTCCGCATGGTGCGCCATCTGCGTATGCAGTCATACAACGATATCTTTGCCGGAGACCCGACTTGGGTAACGGAAGCCATCGGCGGACGTTTCAACGACGGACGTGTGAAGGTAACAAAGACTTCCTTCCGCTTCCTGCAAACACTGTACAACCTCGGTCCTTCTCCCGAACCGAACCTGACCATACTTTGGGGACCTGAACTCCCTGAAGGCTTCAAGGAATTCTGTGCACAAGTATCTGTAGATACCAGCTCCATCCAATACGAAAATGATAACCTGATGCGCGAAGTACGTAACTGCGACGACTATGGTATCGCATGTTGTGTATCCTATCAGGCTATCGGCAAGCAGATACAGTTCTTCGGGGCACGTGCCAACCTGGCAAAAGCCTTGTTGCTTGCCATCAACGGCGGACGTTGCGAAAATACCGGTACTGTCATGGTAAAAGGTATTCCCGTATTGACCGGTGAAACATTGAAGTTCGAGGAAGTAATGTCGAACTACAAGAAAGTGCTGACCGAAATAGCCCGTGTCTACAACGAGGCAATGAACATCATCCACTTCATGCACGATAAGTATTATTACGAAAAGGCTCAGATGGCATTTATCGACACGAATCCACGCATTAATCTGGCTTACGGTGTAGCAGGTCTTTCCATTGCCATCGACTCACTGTCAGCCATCAAGAATGCAAAGGTTACAGCCCGTCGCAACGACATCGGCTTGACGGAAGGTTTCGATATCGACGGTACATTCCCATGTTTCGGTAATAATGACGACCGTGTGGACCACCTCGGGGTAGACTTGGTATATTATTTCAGCGAAGAACTGAAAAAGTTGCCCGTTTACAAGAACGCCCGTCCTACCCTTTCATTGCTGACGATTACATCTAATGTAATGTACGGTAAGAAAACAGGTGCTACTCCTGACGGACGTGCCAAGGGTGTAGCTTTCGCCCCGGGTGCCAACCCGATGCACGGACGCGATAAGAACGGTGCCATCGCATCACTGAGTTCCGTTGCCAAGTTGCGTTATCGCGACTCACAGGACGGTATCAGTAATACATTCTCTATCGTTCCGAAATCTCTTGGCCCGACACCTGAAGACCGTGTTGAAAACTTGGTAACAATGATGGACGGTTACTTTACTAAAGGTGCACACCACCTGAACGTAAACGTGCTGAACCGTGAAATGCTGGAAGATGCCATGGAACATCCGGAAAAATATCCGCAACTCACTATTCGTGTTTCCGGCTATGCTGTGAACTTCGTGAAACTGAGCCGCGAGCATCAGTTAGAAGTTATCAGCCGTAGTTTCCACGAAAGAATGTAATATGATAAACGTACACTCCTACGAAAGTATGGGAACATTCGACGGGCCGGGTCTCCGGCTCGTCGTTTTCCTGCAAGGCTGTCCGTTCCGCTGTTTGTATTGTGCCAACCCGGATACAATAGACGCAAAAGGAGGGACACCTACCCCACCGGAAGAAATTCTGCAAATGGCTATCAGCCAGAAAGTATTTTTCGGGAAAAAGGGTGGCATCACATTCTCGGGTGGTGAGCCTACATTACAGGCCGAAGCGCTTATACCTCTGTTCAAAGATTTGAAAGCAAACGGCATTCACATCTGCTTGGATACCAATGGCGGCATCTGGAATGAAAAAGTTGAAGAACTATTGAGTCTGACGGATTTAGTGCTGCTGGATCTCAAAGAATTCAATCCCGAACGCCATAAGAAGCTGACCGGATGTAGCAATACTAAAACTTTGCATACGGGCGCCTGGTTGGAGGAACAGAACCGGCCTTTCTGGCTACGCTATGTATTAGTACCGGGATATAGTGATTTTGAGGAAGACATTCGCAATTTGGGCGAACATCTCGGCCAATATAAAAGCATACAGCGGGTAGAAATACTTCCTTATCATCGCCTGGGCGTACACAAGTACGAAGCTATGGGATGGGATTACCAATTGAAAGAGGTAAAAGAAAACACTCCCGAACAACTGGAACGTGCAGAAAAGCTATTTAAGGAATACTTCGAAACGGTTATAGTAAACTAAGAAATAAGAATAAAAGGGACGGGTGATAACAATATATGTAATACTGCATTACATATATTGTTATCACCCGTTACATATATAGTCATTTCCTTTTGGAGGAAACGGTTATGTACTGATTAGTAAGTCAGACGGATACCTGCCTGCAACGTAAAGTTCGTCGGATTTTCCTTTCGGATAGTCTCTATCGGAGAACCATCGTCAAAGAAATAGGAAACACCTGGTTCTACATATATTCCCACTCTGTTACTAATATTATACTGAGCACCTACCGCACCCATTACCGAAAGTTGCACAGGCTTCACTGTTTCCTTTTCACTTCCTACCTTACCATAGACACACTTCTCTATTGCACCACCGGCAGATACATACACCGTGAAACGTTTATCATTAACGAAACTCCAGTTCGCACGCACCGGAATACCGATATAGTGCAGTTTCTGATCCGTCTTTTCCGAACTGTTTTCATAAGTTATCTCAGACGAGAGCATCGTATAAGTCACACCGGTTTCCACCGAGAAGTTTTTCGGCAATGCTTTCCGCACCGATACACCAAAACTGAGCGGTTGCTTATGCTTGATATCTTTAACCTGACGGGTATTTTTCCGCAGATAAGGCACACCACCTTCAAAAACAAGTTCTTGTCCATCAGGAATATTCAGAACACCATTAGATACATCCGGCAAGTCCAACTTATCACTAAACATCGGACTGGAATTAGGACCGGACTGCATATCATTTCCCATTGTATTCATGGCAAGTGCTCCTGTGTTTCCAACAGACATACCAATCGCCCAACCTTTATTTTTCGTAGAAGATTTCTTTTCGGTCGGCAAATGCAGCTTGTCTCTACTGGAAGGACGGTATACCTCGCGCTCCTTTTCTTTAGAAGTTGAAGAAGAGTTTGATGGAATGACATCGTCTCCATTCGCCTTTTCTGTGCGCACTTCAGTGTCCTTTTCCTGTATCTGTGCACCCACTTCCGATATATTCTTTTCTGTTTCCAAATGTTGTGCCACAAGAGCTTGACGAGAGCTTTCCTGTTCAATCACTCTTCTGATAACAGACTCCGGTTCTTCTCCCTGCACATCCGGCTCTGCAGGTTCAGGCAGCACATCAGGTATAGCCGCTAAAGCCGGTTCGGCCGCACGACGCACATCGTCCACTACCGGACTTTGCAGCAACCAAAGACTGACGGACGACACAGCCACTAGCGCAACCGCCGCAGCCGTCATCGCCCAACGGCGGAACAGAATCTTTTTCTTTGTCCCGATAACAGACATGGGTGCAGAAGTCGGCAATGCCTTCTCCAATCGCTCCCAGCCAGCATCAGGCAGCGGCTCGGAGTAATCATCCAACCGTTCCTTTATCTTTTTCAACCACAATTCATCATCTTTCATCATACGTCCTTTCCTTTAAGCATTGTTTTTCATCCACTCCCGCACTTTAGTAGCCAAAGTAGCTTTGGCACGCGTCAGCTGCGAAGCTGATGATTTCTCATTAATTCCCAGCATCTGGGCAATTTCCCTATGAGATTTATCTTCAAATATATACAAGTTGAATACGGTGCGATAACCAACAGGCAATTCACTGATAAACTGCATCAGCACCTTCTGAGGAATAGTATCCACTGTCGAAGCATCAGGTTCTTCGTACGTTTCGGGTACGTTATCCAATCCTTCCGACTGGTTTATTACATCATTCTTGCGCAAGTATTGCAGCGCCGTATTCACCATAACACGCTCCATCCACGCCCGCAAGGAACCATCACCCCGCCAAGTGAATTTATCAAAAGAATCGAAGAGTTTCAGGAAACCGTCGTGCATCAGGTCTTCTGCCGTTTCACGGTCGCCCGCATAACGAAGGCACACGCTGAGCATTCGCCCAGCATAGCGCTCGTACAGCTCCTTCCTGGCAAGGTTGTCGCCTTGCCTGCACCGTCCTGCCAGTTCCTGTTCTTCCATTCTTTCCTTTGACACGCGTTTACCTTATAAATGCAACAAAGATAGAAATACTGCACGTAGCGAACAAGAAATTAATTCTTTTGTTTCTTTAACAGTCATATGTGCAGTATTTCCCCTCATCATGCATTTTTTAAATACATGGAAAAAAATAAGATTAACTCCAAAAACATGCAATTGATGAAAAAGCTGAGATTTTATTCGGTAATACTTCTGCTTACGTTTTTAGCGGTACCGATGTTACAGTCTTGTCTGGGTGATGCTGATGACACTTCTAATGGTACTCTTTTTACAATCGGTACCATAAAGGTTATTGAAGATAAGGAATACTATTTTAATCTGGATGACGGTGAAAAGATGTATCCCAGCGATACAACATATATACATAATTATACCGTGAATGACGACCAGCGCGTCTTCATTCATTTTCTTCCATTGGAAGAAAGTATTCCGGGATATAAGTATAACGTAAAACTGATCCAGATAGAAGACATTCTGACAAAGGATATCATTCCGCTGACTGAGGAGACTGCCGACAGTATTGGTAATGACCGTATTAATGTCGTCGAGTTGTGGATTACAGGAAATTATCTAAACATAGAACATCAATTCTTCCACAACAATAATAGCAGTAAAAAACACATGTTGAATCTGGTCGTCAATCAAACAGAGCAAGCATCTGCCTCGGAAGATGATTATCTCACATTGGAGTTCCGCCACAATGCTTATGATGATGAGCCACGCACGCTGGGTTGGGGAGTTGTATCATTCAGATTGAAAGAGATAGCCAATCAACTGGTAGGAAAGAAGGGATTAAAAATTATCGTGAATACGATTTACGATGGAAAACAAACTTATACGGTGGACTTGAAAAAATAGCAGATCAAGTTAAACGAAAAGATATCAACCTAAACTATGACCTATTGAAGACGGAGAGGGTGCATTCCTAAAGTGGATGCACCCCTCTTTTACATTTTATAGAAATCTTATTTCAAGAATTCAAAAATAGATTTATAGCTGTACCAGGATACGGAATACCTTTCCCGGATTAGCTACCCACTCCGTCATTGCTTCCAATGCATTTTCGGGCACTGCTACTTTCGTTATTAATTCTTCTACCGGACAAGTACCTGCCTTCATATAGTTGATTACCGCGCGGAAATCGGCCGACAACGCATTTCTGGAGCCTCGTATATCCAATTCTTTCTGAACAAAATACTTGGTCTGAAAAGCGACTTCACTTTTTGCATAGCCAATGCAGACTACACGCCCTGAGAAAGCAACTTCATCCACAGCCATTACATAAGTCACAGGACTACCGACAGCCTCAATCACAACATCAGCTCCAAAGCCTTCCGTAATCTCTTGAATCCGGCTATGCACATCTTCCGTTTTAGAATTAACCGTATGAGAGGCTCCCATTCTCCGAGCCAGCTCCAACTTCTCATCATCCAGATCCACAGCAATAACAACGGCACCTCTAAGCGCAGCACGTACAATAGCACCTATGCCAATCATACCACACCCGATGACCATCACATATTCATTGTCAATCACCTGACCGCGTGAGACAGCATGAAATCCCACACTCATCGGCTCAATCAAAGCACAATCACGGGGAGAGATGTCACCTGCCGGAATTATTTTAGCCCAAGGCAATACAGCATACTCACACATCACACCATTCCGTTGCACTCCCAATGTTTCATTATATTCGCAGGCATTGACACGACCATTACGGCACGAAGCACATTTACCACAATTAGTATATGGATTCAGAGTTACATTCATTCCTTTTTCGAAGCCAGGCGGGACATCCGGACCTATTTCTTCAATTACCGCGCCCACTTCATGTCCCGGCACTACAGGTAATTTCACCATTGGATTACGTCCCAGGAAGGTGTTCAAATCAGAACCACAAAAACCTACATATTTAATTCTCACCAACACCTCACCGGCACCAACCACCGGTTTTTCAAGTTCAACCACCTTCATTTCAGAGGGATTGACTATTTGAACTGCTTTCATTTTATATATTTGAAATTAATTGTTTAATCAATGACTTTATAACCTTTCCAGCCATAGTAGGCACAGAAAATAAAGCAAATCATCGGCATACAGTAAGCTGCATAATAGACGTGCTCATTGGCGTGCATGAAATAAGCCGTCAGTTGAGGGAGACATGCATTGCCGACAATAGCCATCACGAGAAAAGCCGAACCACTTTTTGTCTGGTCGCCCAATCCCTTCAAAGCCAGAGAGAACTGTGTGGGATACATAATAGACATAAAGAAAGAGATAGCCAGCATAGCATATAATCCTACCATACCTCCCCAAACCATTACCACTCCGCACAAAAGAATATTCATTAAGGAATAAACCAATAACATATCCTGCGGACGGAACTTCACCATCAATCCTGTACCAATCCAGCGCCCTACAAGGAAAGCAAGCATATAAAGTCCGAAGAAAGTTGTTGCGGTTTCTTCCGGCAGTCCTGCATAAGAACAGCAATAGACAAGGAATAAACTGTTTATCGCTGTCTGTCCGCCATTATAAAAGAATTGCGCAATTACCCCCCAACGCAAGTGTGAATGTTTCAGCACACCAAAATCAATCAGCTTTTCTTTCTTTGAACCGGAAGAAGGAGCTTTACTTTCATTCCCTATCTGTGGCAATTTAGAAAATACGAATACCACAGCTATGATAATCAGCAATAAAGCCAGCATCAGATAAGGAAACTTCATGGCATCCGTCTCTACCTGTATATAAGCCTGCCAGCCACCCGGATAATCTACAGGCAATGTATCACGTGTATAGTGCGTACCGCTCAGAATCAGCTTACTCAGAAACATAGCAGAAATAAAGGCTCCGAGTCCGTTGAAAGATTGCGCCAGGTTCAGCCGTCGCGGTGCTGTTTCGGGTGTACCTAAAACGGTAACATACGGATTGGCGGCAGTCTCCAGGAAACACATACCGGTAGCAATGATAAAGAATATGCAGAGGTAGGCCCAATAGGCTTTCAGCATGGCAGCCGGAAAAAAGAGCAAACCTCCCAATGCCGCCAACAATAAACCGAAAATAATGCCAGCTTTGTAGCTATAACGCTTCATGAACATAGCTATCGGGATCGGAAAAATGAAGTAAGCAAGCCAATAAGCAGTTTCTGTAAATGACGCCTCAAAGGTGTTTAATTCACAAGTTTTCATCAACTGCCGTATCATTGTAGGAAGCAGATTACTGCTAATTGCCCAAAGGAAAAAAAGGCAGAAAACCAAGGCCAAAGGTATCGTATAAGTATTTTTTCTCATGGTATTATTATCTTCTTATTCAGACATGTTTTTGATATATGGCAATATGGGAAGATCAGTAAATCCATAGAATATCCGGGCATTCTCTCCGAGGAATAACCTTTTCTCATCTTCCTGCAAATCGGGTGATTTCACTATAAAATCATATGACATCTTGTAAGTGATTGCGGTAATAGTACGCGGGTAATCCGATCCCCACATCAATTTCTCCATCCCGACCAATTCGGCAGCTTCCCGTATAGCTTTTATTGCTCCCCTAAAGGGATAGAATTCATCATTGAAAAGCCAGGTGATTCCTCCTGATTCAATCATCACATTGGAATGAAGGGCTAACCGTATCTGTTCTTTCCAATCCGGACGCGTCACCATTCCAAAATGCCCGATAGCAATTCTCAGCCGGGGACATTCCTGAATGACCTCCTGCATCTCGGAAATTTGCGTTGCTCCGGCCGCCAAGTCAATAGAAAGCATCACATTTCGTTCTTCCATATAATGGAACATCTGCATCATTTCTTCACTATTCAGCATCACCCGCCCTTCTCTAAGCAACAGACGTTGAGCCGGGATCTTAATAGCTTTAAAACCTCTTGCTATCAGTTCTTTTGCCTGTGCCAGAAACCCGGGTTTACGAAACTCACACATTCCGCAAACAAAGAAACGACCGGGATAACGGGAAACAACCTCTGCCAGATATTCATTCTGAATACCGTCTATAAATTCTTGCGTAATGACGGCAGCAGATACTTGCGCATAGTCCATGTTCGACAGGAAGACTTCTGCACTGTTCACTCCGTCCACCATAAAGGGAGGAACCATCTGACGGATTTCTCCCATAAACAACGAGCGTCCGTTATCCAGCGTACGAATGGGTAGATCATCTACCACTGTATCTTGCCGTAACCATAAATGGGCATGCGCATCAATTATTGTATAATCCATATAGACAGCTATTTTTTAAGAATTAGCCCAACTTACACGTTGCTGTTCTCCAATAATTTCCCGTACTTCATGTACCAATTCCCAGTCAATCGGTTCTTCTATAAAGGATACGTTCTTCTTTACATTCAGCGGATTAGCCGTACTGAATAAAGTGGTCGCAATTCGTGAATTACTTACAGAAAATTGCATAGCCAGTTTTTCTATAGGATAGTTTTTTGCCTTACAGTGTTCCATTGCTTTACGGCAAGCTTCCACCAGTGATTCAGGAGCCGGATGCCATTCAGGAACGCCACGCTCGCTCAATAATCCCATTGAAAGCGGAGAAGCGTTGATCACTCCTACTCCTTTCGATTCAAAATAATCAAGAAAATCAATCAGTTTATCATCACACAAACAATAATGGCAGAAATTAAGGATCGATTCTACCGTACCACTCGGAGAGTGATCAATCACCCATTTCAGGTTTTCAAGTTGTAAGTCGGTGATCCCCACATGTCCAACAATACCCTTCTCGCGTAAGCCGACTAATGCCGGTAATGTTTCATTAACAATCTGATTCAGATCGGCAAACTCAATATCATGTACATTTATCAAATCGATAAAGTCAATGTTCAGACGCTCCATACTCTCATACACACTCTCTACTGCGCGTTTTGCAGAATAATCCCAGGTATTGACCCCATCTTTTCCATAACGTCCCACTTTAGTAGAGAGATAGTATTGGTCACGCGGAACATCTTTCAAAGCTTTCCCTAAAACAGTTTCAGCTTTATAGTGCCCATAATAAGGAGAAACATCTATAAAATTCATGCCTGCTTCGATGGCAGTAAACACAGACTCAATTCCTTCTTTCTCTTTAATATCATGGAAAACTCCTCCCAAAGAAGAAGCTCCAAAGCTGAGAGATGACACTTTCATCCCTGTCTTTCCGATTTCATGGTATTGCATATCAATTAAATTTAAAAGTTTTTAGATAGGGCAAAAATAGGGCAAGAATAATTTCAGGACAGCATGCAAAGTACAAAAACAACACGTAATGGTTTACGTAAAAAAAACATCCTTTCATACCATCTTTTATCAGGGAATATGCTTTCTTTGTAAGTGAATCTAATAGCAGACTTTAAAATGGAATACCAGAAACATACTTCACTCAAAGATCTCGCCAAAGCATTGGGCGTATCCATTCCCACTGTATCCAGGGCACTAAAAGACAGTCCGGAAATCAGCAGTGAACTTCGTACTAAAGTCAAAAAACTGGCAAAAGAGATGAATTACCGTCCCAATCCTTTTGCCATGAGTCTGCGAAAAAACACTCCGCGTATCATCGGAGTCGTTGTGCCGGATATCGTTACCCATTTCTTCGCATCCATCCTGAACGGAATAGAAAACATGGCAGTAGCTAACGGATATTTCGTTATTATTACCACTTCACATGAAGCATACGAATACGAGAAAAGGAATATCGAGAATCTGGTAAATATGCGAGTAGAAGGCATTATCGCCTGCCTGTCTCAGGAAACAAGAGACTATTCACATCTTGCCGCCCTAAAGGACATTAATATGCCACTCATCCTATTCGACCGCGTTTGCCTGACCGATCAGTTTTCGTCGGTAGTAGCAGATGGTGTACAATCTGCACAAATGGCTACCCAACATTTATTGGATACCGGCAGCAAGCGGGTAGCTTTTATCGGAGGAGCCAATCATTTGGATATCGTAACCAAACGAAAGCATGGTTATTTGGAAGCTCTGCGCGACAATCACATTCCTATCGAAAAAGAACTGGTAATCTGCCGGAAGATAGATTATGAGGAAGGCAAAATAGCTACGGAAACTTTATTATCTCTCCCGCAACCACCTGATGCCATCCTTGCCATGAATGATACATTAGCTTTTGCCGCCATAGAGGTTATTAAAGAACATAGACTTCGTATCCCCGAAGATATAGCCATCATCGGATATACGGATGAACAACATGCCAATTATGTAGAACCGAAATTATCAGCTGTATCACACCAGACTTATAAAATGGGAGAAACGGCTTGTCAATTACTTATAGATCAAATCAAAGGGGATAAAACAGTCAGACAAGTGATTATTCCGACAAATTTGCAGATAAGGGAAAGTAGTAGAAAGAAATGAGAAAATGGCTTCTCAACCTGCGGAGAGACGGGGATTCGAACCCCGGATACCCTTTAGGGGTATACACGCTTTCCAGGCGTGCCTCTTCAACCACTCGAGCACCTCTCCTTGTATATTTCGACAAGTATTTTCCAATAAAAAAGCAGCCGTTATTTAGCTGCTTTCTGCGGAGAGACAGGGATTCGAACCCCGGGTACCTCGCAGTACAACGGTTTTCAAGACCGCCGCAATCGACCACTCTGCCACCTCTCCAAAACTCCTTTATAAGGAAGGCTTTTCGTTTAAAGCGGTGCAAAGGTACAAATCATTTTTAAATCTACAAACTTCCTGCCATTTTTTTCACGAATTAATCGTACTTTTGCGACATGATATATCCACAGAACTTTGAACCTAAAATAGGTTTCGACCAAATACGCCAGTTGTTGAGCGAAAAATGCCTCAGCACATTAGGCGCCGAACGCGTAGCCGATATGACGTTCTCCGACCATTTTGAAGAAGTGGAGGAACGCCTGAACCTCGTTACAGAATTCGTACGCATCATACAGGAGGAAGATAACTTCCCCGCACAATATTTTTTCGACGTCCGTCCGTCACTGAAGCGAATACGCATAGAGGGAATGTACCTGGATGAACAGGAACTTTTCGACCTGCGCCGTTCGTTGGAAACGATACGGGACATCGTGCGTTTTTTAGAAAAGGATGACATAGAAGGAGAAGACTCCCCCTACCCTTGCCTCCGGAATCTCGCCAAGGATATATTGGCATTTCCGCAACTGATTCAGAAAATAAATAATATACTTTCACCTTATGGAAAGATAAAAGATAATGCTTCTTCCGAACTGGCACGTATTCGTCGTGAATTGGCAAGCACCATGAACAGCATATCCCGTTCTCTGAACAGCATCTTACGCAATGCCCAGTCGGAAGGTGTAGTAGATAAAGACGTTACCCCGACCATGCGCGACGGCCGTTTGGTAATTCCGGTTGCTCCGGGATTAAAACGAAAGATTAAAGGTATCGTACATGACGAATCAGCAAGCGGAAAAACCGTATTTATAGAACCTGCCGAAGTAGTAGAGGCCAATAACCGTATCCGCGAACTGGAAGGAGATGAGCGTAGGGAAATTATCCGTATACTAGTAGAATTCTCTAACCTGTTGCGCCCTTCCATTCCCGATGTATTGCAGTCATATGAATTCCTTGCAGAGATAGACTTTATCCGTGCCAAGAGCTTGTTTTCCCTACAAATATCAGGTATAAAACCTGCATTGGAAAATACGCAGTTACTGGATTGGACTATGGCTGTACACCCACTACTGCAACTTTCCCTTGCCAAACACGGTAAGAAAGTAGTTCCGCTTGATATTGAATTGACTGAAAAGCAGCGTATCCTTATTATATCCGGTCCCAATGCGGGTGGTAAGTCTGTTTGCCTCAAGACAGTGGGATTGTTGCAATATATGTTGCAATGCGGTATGCTCGTTCCTATGCACGAACGTAGCCATGCCGGTATCTTCAGCAGTATATTCATCGATATAGGCGACGAACAGTCCATTGAAGATGATCTGAGTACTTACTCTTCACATCTCACCAACATGAAGATAATGATGAAGAATTGCAATGAACGCAGTCTCATCCTTATAGATGAATTTGGTGGCGGAACCGAACCACAAATCGGTGGCGCCATCGCCGAAGCCGTACTGAAACGTTTCAACCAAAAGCTGACATTCGGTGTTATTACTACTCACTACCAGAATCTGAAGCACTTTGCCGAAGACCATGAAGGCGTAGTGAATGGAGCCATGTTGTACGACCGCCACCTGATGCAGGCACTTTTCCAACTTCAGATAGGTAATCCCGGAAGTTCATTTGCCGTAGAGATAGCCCGGAAGATCGGTCTTCCGGAAGATGTGATTGCAGATGCATCCGAAATTGTGGGTAGCGAATATATTAATGCCGATAAGTATCTGCAAGATATTGTACGCGATAAACGATACTGGGAAGGCAAACGTCAGACTATCCGCCAGCGTGAAAAGCATATGGAAGATACCATCTCCCGCTATCAGGCAGAAATGGAAGACCTGCAGAAATCCCGCAAAGAGATTATCCGTAAAGCTAAAGAGGAAGCAGAACAGCTGGTACAGGAAGCCAATGCACGGATTGAAAACACCATCCGCACCATTAAGGAAGCACAGGCTGAAAAAGAGAAAACCCGCCAGGCACGTCAGGAACTGACCGAGTTCCGTGAATCGATGGAAGCTCTTGCCTCTAAAGAACAAGAGGAGAAGATAGCCCTCAAAATGCAAAAATTGCAAGAAAAACAGAACCGAAAAAAAGAAAAGAAAAATAAAGATACAAACAACATTCCTTCAGCCCAGGAACAGGCTGCCCAAAAAGCCAAACAGGAAGCTGAGCGCCTGGCAAGCATTACCCCGGGAGCTATGGTAAAGATAAAGGGCCAGAGCTCGGTGGGCGAAGTATTGGAGGTAAATGGCAAAAATGCCATTATTGCTTTTGGCAGTATCAAAACCACTGTTAAGCTGGAACGTTTGGAACGCACAAATTCCGCCCCACAAAAGGTGGACACCTCTACTAAGAGTACCTTTGTCAGCAATCAAACCCAGGACAGCATGTACGAAAAGAAATTGCACTTCAAGCAAGACATCGATGTACGCGGAATGCGTGGTGACGAAGCTCTACAGGCAGTAACCTACTTTATAGATGATGCTATCCTTGTAGGTATGTCACGCGTACGTATCCTTCACGGAACAGGTACAGGTATCTTGCGTACCCTTATCCGGCAATACCTGCAAACAGTTCCCGGCATCAAGCATTTTGCCGACGAACATGTGCAGTTTGGTGGTGCAGGAATCACAGTCGTTGACCTATAAATAAAATAATTATGAAATCAATCAAAGAACTCTACCGCATCGGTACAGGGCCATCAAGCAGCCATACAATGGGGCCCCGCAAAGCTGCTGAGATCTTTCTGGAAAAACATCCGGAAGCTTCCTCATTTAAAGTGACTTTATACGGTAGCCTTGCTGCCACAGGAAAGGGACACATGACTAACATAGCCATTACCGACACCCTGCAGCCAGCCGCTCCGGTAGAAATTATTTGGGAACCCAAAATATTTCTACCTTTCCATCCCAATGGCATGAAATTCGTTTCATTGGATGCTTCGGGAAAAGAGACTGATGCATGGACAGTATTCAGTGTAGGCGGTGGTGCACTGGCTGAAGAAAATGATGGTGCATCTTCTGTCAATACCCCGGATATCTATGGTATGAATCACATGATAGAGATCCTACAATGGTGCGAAAAGACCGGAAGAAGTTACTGGGAGTACGTCAAGGAGTGTGAGGAAGAAGATATATGGGATTACCTGCAAGAAGTCTGGAAAACCATGCAAGCAGCCGTTCGCCGCGGATTGGAGCAAGAAGGTGTACTGCCCGGTCCATTGAACTTACGCCGCAAAGCCTCTACTTATTACATACGTGCCAGCGGATACAAGCAGTCTTTGCAATCTCGCGGGTTGGTATTTTCCTATGCCCTTGCCGTAAGTGAAGAAAACGCCTCAGGGGGAACAATAGTTACCGCACCCACCTGCGGTTCTTGCGGTGTGATGCCGGCAGTATTATATCATCTTGCTAAAAGCCGTGATTTCAGTGACACCCGAATTCTTCGTGCGCTTGCCACAGCCGGTCTTGTAGGAAATATCGTAAAAACCAATGCATCCATTTCTGGAGCAGAAGTAGGATGTCAGGGAGAAGTAGGTGTAGCCTGTGCCATGGCCTCAGCTGCCGCCAACCAATTATTCGGTGGTAGCCCTGCACAAATAGAGTATGCAGCCGAAATGGGGCTGGAACATCACCTCGGCATGACTTGCGACCCAGTATGCGGATTAGTTCAAATACCTTGTATTGAACGCAATGCATATGCTGCCGCCCGCGCACTGGATGCCAACCTTTATTCTTCATTTACTGATGGCATGCATCGTGTATCCTTCGACAAAGTTGTAGAAGTAATGAAAGAAACCGGAAACGATTTGCCATCACTCTACAAAGAAACCAGCGAAGGCGGATTGGCCAAGGACTATCGCCCAATGGGAGAATAGTGATTAGGGGTTAGTGATAAGTGATTAGTATTCTTGCAGTACATGGCGCAGCCCACTAATCACTTATCACTAACCCCTAATCACTAATTTACCGGTGGATAAATCGTATCATCCTTTCCCGTCACATTTACCGTATTCATCAGTCCTCCATCTTCCGAGTAGAATAACTGATACTTCTGATTTCCCTGTTTTACTTCAATCACATATTGCATGGGCTGCAATGGATACAGCAGGAAATAATAATCATCTTGTACCCAGTTTGCATATTCTCCACTACCAAATGCAGTCTGTACAGCTTCAGGAACATCATTCCAGAATATTTCCGATTCCGTCATCAGCCAATTGGCATTGGGATCAAACCATATATTTGATTCTTTTCCATCCAACCAGCAATCGGCCACAAAATAGGTTCCTTTTTGTTCCCATTCTATTCCTGTCGCACTCGGATACTTCTGTTTCAGGGCTTGTATCACAGACTCAGGAACATTAATGCTTTTATCATCATCATCGTCGTCACTGCATGCACTGAACGTAACAGCAGCCATACACATCATCATCGCTAACATTAAAAATCTTGTCTTCATCTTTTTCCCCTCCATTAATCATCCATACTGACGAATTGTCCTTTTTTATTAAATTTCAATGAGAAATCATTAGCAAGCTCTACTTCTATACCTGTACCTTTACGTTCTATCTTGGTGATAATTTCATTCGGGAAATTCTTTTTCACGTAATCCTTAATGGAAACAGGGATAAGGGCGGCAGGTACAGCACCCTTCTTGCAATCTACTTCCGTCCAGTTACCTTTCTTGTCGAAATCAATCTCTGTACGGTCAGTCAAAGTCACTTCATACTTCTTAGATAAGAATTCACTGTCTATCTTGATGTATGAGATCTGCGGTTTACTGAAATACTGATTGATAAAGTTACGCGCATTCAAAGGGAGCTCCTTTGCGTCTTTGGTAATCACATCACCTGCAAAAGCGAACTGAACGGCCACAATAGCCAATACGAGAATAGATAAAATCTTCTTCATAATCGTTATTCTTTTAAGTGTTACTAATTTATTTCTTGTTTTTATTCACACTGCAAATAACGACAGCGAATCGGGAAAGATTTGGGAATATCCGCCTTTAGCTTTTCTTTTCAGATTCTTTAACAAGCAAAAACAGATGCATTCCTTCCTGCCACTTATAAGTCAGATTGAGAGAAGCAGAAATAGCAATAGAACGGGCAATGGCAAGTCCTAGACCGGTAGAATCTTTCTTTCCGTCGATACTGCGATAGAAACGCCGGAATAGCTTTTCTCCATCCAATGGATGTTCGCCACTATTTTTAATAATCAATGAAGAAGGCGTCGTTTCAATATGCAACTCTCCCCCCGCATGATTGTGTACTAAGGAGTTTTTCACCAAATTGGAAACCAGAATCTGTGCCAGAGACAAGTTACACCGGATCACGAAAGGTTCTTCTCCCTTTATACGTACCAGATGTATCTTTTTTCCTTCATATATATCCATCAAATCGGGCAATAGTTCATCCAAAACTTCATCTACAGAAACATCCTCCGTTTCGGTATATTGCCCATTCTCAATACGGGACAACAACAATAAAGACTTATTCAGTCTGACCGCCCTACCCAATGTAGTGTATATTTCATCCAGTTCTTTCAACTGTTGCTCGGTCATCGACTCATTCTCAGCAAGCAGTTCTACTTTGCCGCGCACAATAGCAAGTGGTGTCTGCAACTCATGCGAAGCATTTTCTATAAACTGCTTCTGCTCTTCATAAGCTTTATAGCTACGATTTCCCATATCCACAGCTGCCTCTCCCAACTGCTGGAATTCCCGTATCTTCGTAGGATTATCCAGCACTGGAAGCTCTTTCCCCGGTTGAATTTGTTGCAACCAGTCCAGCAAGCGCTGCAACGGGCGGAACACACTTTGCAATATCAGGCGCGTACCGATAGACGTACAAATCAGGAAAAGTAAAAACAGTGCTCCCAGATACCAAAGAATGGCTTCCACCATATCATCACGTTCCAGAATGGAAATCATCAGTTCCAATTCATAATACTGTCCGTCCGGCATACGGAAAGCTGTTTTCAGCACCCGCACCGGTTCATCCTCATCTTCGCTTTCGATATAGACAGTAGAGTCATAGAACTCTTCATCATAGTCTTCTGCCTCTTCTTCGGATATAGGCCGGAATTTATAAAAAGACATCAGCGTCCCCTCTGTTTCAAGAACAGACGGGTCCATCAAGGCATTATTAATCAATATCTCACTATAGTTTTCAAGCGTGTCATCCGTTTCATCCATCACTTCATCAATAATGGCATAATAAAACAACACACCCCATGCAGCCATCAGCAGAAGTAGCAGTAACGAGAGCTTTCGGTAGGTATAATGGAGAAGTTTCATGACTCGGAAAGTTTATAGCCAAAACCATATACCGCTTTCAGTTCCACGGTAGCATCAGCCTGTTTCAATTTCCGGCGGAGATTTTTCACCTGAGAATAAATAAAGTCCAAAGAATCTGCCTGGTCAATATTATCGCCCCATACAGACTCTGCAAGGCTCATTTTATTAATTACACGATTAGGGTTGACTATAAAGTAATAAAGTAAATCGAATTCTTTCCGGTTAAGTTGCAAAGGCACTCCCCCGACCTCCACTTGCCGTTTATCAGGATAAAGCAACAGATTCCCCACCGTAATGGAAACATCCCCTTTTGCCTGCCTCCGACGAATAACAGATTTTACCCGCGCATTCAGTTCCGCCAGATGGAAAGGTTTGGTCAGATAATCATCAGCTCCCAATTCCAATCCTTCTACTTTGTCATCCAAGGAATCTTTTGCTGAAATGATTAATACACTGTCACTACGATGAAGTCGTTTAAGTTCGCGCAACAAATCCAGACCACTTCCACCGGGCAACATGATGTCCAGCAAAATGCAGTCATAATCGTAGTCATTCACTTTGTCCAGTGCCGAGAAATAATCGGCAGCAGTTTCCACTACGAAATGTTCTTTCAACAGGGAAATGCGGATTGTTTCCCGCAAATCCGGTTCGTCTTCTACAATCAGGATTTTCATACCGGCAAAGGAAACTCATAAATTAGGAAACATTCTGGAATATCTCTTATCAAATACTGTCTGTTTCGTACACCTCTTCCAACAATTCTTCTTTTGCTATAGAAATCTTGCCATCGGCAGATACAGTTATTGATAATGGAATATAAAGATCGGACTGCGGATAGCAGATGCTTGCTGCATAAACCATGCCTTTCGATGTGTTTTTATCGTACACCAATCCTTCAAGAATAGAGTGTTTCAAGAATTTAGCACCCACCAATGAAGCAAAACTCTCTTTTGTGAATTCTTTATTCACAATAGACTTACCACCGGAAGTTATACGTAATGTAATACGGTTATCTACAAATTTTTCTCCCTGTTCATTCGTTACAACAGGCAAACTGTCATCCGGGCGGCGAATCACATTCGAGTGATACTCCTTACCATTATAAGTAAAACTCATTTTACTATCAGACACCTGCATACGTTGCAAACCGCTGGCGTCCACACTGTCTTTCATCAATACCTGCACATCTTCCCCATCTCCTTTTTTCTGAGAAGAACAAGCTGACAACAGCCACACGGCTATGCATATCCAGAAGTAAAATACATTTTTCATTCTGCCATTTGTTTACAATTAACGGAACAAAGGAACGAAAAGAGAGGCAAAAATACAAGGGAAAGCCGGAATAAATAAAAAAACGAACGGATAATGCTCCGCCCGTTTTGAACTAATACCTTCTTTATTTTTTTATATTACCTATTGAATCCTGTTGCTTATGAGACAAAAAGAAAAGCGAAAAGTTTAATGAAACCTTTCGCTTTAACATAAAACAATATTTCTGCTTGTTTTTTATAAGTCTCAGGCCTTCAAAGTTTAAGGCTCATCCAAATAGCGAACAATGATTGAAACCTGCTTAGGGAAAAACGTACGTGCCCTGGGCGTATAGCCTGTATAAAGCAATGCTGCATAAAGTTCTTTATTCATTTTTATCCAGCGAGTCAATGTCCGGATAGCACAACGTTCAGTTATATCAGGACAATACAAGTGGGCTAATTCCTTTTTCTTGTATGTCCGGATCTGAAACACAAATTCATCTTCTATCATCATAATGTTTAGGTTTATTGCTTGTAAAGATACAACATTCAAAAGGCGAAGTCAAGTATTCAGGCAAATAATTCAAGATTATTTATCCTAACGGATCATCTTCGATACCTCCGTCACCCCCCTGGTCGGGATCAGGTGTTGTACCTCCGGAAGTCGTGGTACTCCCTGAAGCCATACGCGTCAGGCTGGCGCTCTTCAGCATATTCTGAAAAATTGTACCCGGAGTAAAGATTATCTTTCTGCGAGAAATTGTACTTGCCGTTACATCCTCTAAGTTATCCTGACTTTTAGCCTTAATTCCGGGGCGGAAACACCCAAAATCTCCTAATTGTACAGAAAATCCCTTGTTAATATTCAACTTCAAGGTATCAATCAATGCATCTAATACAAATTTCACTGCACCCCTCGGAGCCAATCCCACTTTCGTCACCTCTTCACATAATTCATCGAACTCAATCATTCCAAGAGTACGCGACTCGGCAACAAACTTTTCAGCTTTCTTTTCATCAAAACCAAACACTCTTTTACTTACAACGTAGCGAATAGACATAATTTTTAAATTTAAATAGTTAATAAATTGTTCTTTGTTTGTGATCACGTTGCAAAGATACTATGCCGTAAAAGTGGAGTGGTGCTTTAACGGTGACTTGGGAGTAATTAAGAGGAAATAAAATCATTGCACATTAATATGAGCTTTATATTCCCCTGATTATTACTCTTAATATCAAGCCAGCGGGAAGTCATTTATCTTCTGGATGCATTTTCAAATAATCATAGGCTGCTCTTGCCAATTTATATCCCCAATACAATCCAAGTAAGAGGAAAAATAAATAAGACAATAAAATAGGAATCTTTTTACTGATAACAAAACGATATAAAACCATAATCATAAAATAATTCCAGAAAACTCGATCTACTATTATATTTGAATAATAATAAAATTTATATATCAGTTTCTTTATTTCCATTCTTTCTTTTATTTATTATTCTACAACTTATCAATACTAATAGTAATATAAAGTAAACTACACCATAGTGTTGATCTATCACTCCCAAATTGATAAAATCGTCAAAAAACATCATTTTGACAGAAAAAATAAATGTAGCATATACCGCTATACTATTTATATATTTCATAAGAATAAATAAAAACAAAGATAATTATTGAAATTAGTAAAGCCTATACACTAGTTTCTGGCTTTTTATAAAGAGCCTCTATTTTCATTTTACTTCTCCACCAGAAGAATAATGCCATAAAAAAAAATATAAATGAAACTTCTTTTTATATACATAACCTATATCCTTTATTGTTAGCACCTTCTCTGGATGTTTTCATCACTTATAAAACAAGTAAGTGAATCAACATCTTTTAACTATTATCACATCTAGTAAATGATACTAATTAAAAAACTTTCTTATATAAGTTGCACATATATCATATATAAGTAGTAATGGCAATAAAATCAAAGGAAAAAGTATTGCTAATAAAAAAGCGAACTCTGATCGTATAAAGAAAAAAAGTAACCAAATAACAACACTTGATATAAGAAATCTAGTCCATTCTCTAGTTGTCGCTGCTTTGCGAAAATTGAAATGGACAATCTTCAATTTCATATAAGCACATGACACATCAGTAATAAAATAAAGATTGCCATATACTAGAATTACATAATCAAGTGCTGCATTGAAATTTCCCATATACCAAACCATTACAAACACAAATGCAATACTAATCCAAATTTTTTTACTTATTTTCATCATCTTCGATTATCCCATTAACTGTTCTACTACTAATATTACTGATAGCAATACTAACTGAATTTGCTGTTTTATCTCCATACTTCATTGCTTTTTCATTTGCTACTCGTAGCTTTTCAGCCCTTGATGCTCTTGGATTATCTCCAGCAACTCTCTTTGCATGATCAGCCTGTTGATATAGCAATTTAGCTTCTGGTGAATTTTGCTTTAAAGATTTTACAAAATCACCAACCATTTCAGCTCCATATCCAGCGCCAACATCAACAGCAACTTCTTTTCCACTAACTTCACCTTCCTTAATATATTGAGATGTTACACTGAGTGTTGCATCTACAACTACTTTTCCAGCCATTTCTAATGCAGCCGCTACTTTTGAACTTGTTTGAGCCATTCTAACAGCTTTTATACCTTTATTTACCACATTACCCAATCCAATCCCAGCCATACTTGTTCCTGCTGATACCATAATAGACTTCGTATCCACATTTGTTAATGATTCAGACCATGATTTCCCTCCAATCTTATTTACAGCTACCTGTATAATATAGTCAGTAGCACCACCAATAAGCCCCGCAAGCAAAGGTATTTTCCCATCCTTATCAACATGCTTTATTGGATTATCAAGGCAATAGGTGTATGTACTCCACGAATACATTTCTTCTGCCATCGGATCCATCACCATAAATCTTCCCAAAGCACTATCATACATTCGAGCTTCATAATCATACCAGTCCAGTCCATACATCCTATCCAATTCTTTTCCATTGTACTTATAAGGCTGACTACTCGTAGTTATACCCTCAGCAAACAATCCACCAAAAGGATAGTAATGATTAACTTGTTCCGCAATCCATTGACTCCCATTCCAGTAAGTCACCACACGATTATTGCCCTGATGATCTTTCAGATAATAATGGTAAGTCGGTATCGTACCATTAAGAGTGATATAACCATCATCAGTAAGTATCTTGCTTAAATTGTCATTCTCATAAACCATATTACCGCAATAATCAGTCCTATCAGTTCGTGAGACTTCATTTGTTGCCAAATCTTTTAAATTACCCATAGTAACTACGACATTGGCAATGGCAGTCTTGTGTACCACTTTCAATTTCGCGCCATCTGCACTATATAAATAGTCCGTACGATGTCCGTTCGTAAATTGCAATGTATTCGGCAAATTTAAATTATTATATTGAATCAGAGCTATTTTCTTGTTATAATCCAACTTCAAATTACCATTTTTATGATATTGATATTCCTGGGTGGAGGTCTTATTCCCATCAACAAAGTTAAAGGCTCCTGCATATAAAGGATCAGTGCCGGTATCACTTACATTATGGAGTTGGTTGCCGGAATAAGTATAAGTTAAATTATCCATAATTCCATAAGCAGTGGTACTGATTTTACCATAGCGCACTAAACTCTTTATATTTCCCTGTTTATCATATGAATAAGAAGTGTTATAGTGCGAGCTAGCAGAACCATCGACTAAATATTTTGCATTGGCAAGACGTGAAAGATCATCATAACTAAAGGCATATCCACGAAGGTTATTGTCACCGAACGCCTTCCAGCTCATTGCAGAGATATTACCATTATATTGAGCTGTACTGCCGCCATAAGATTCATTATAATACAAATTTTGGGTGAATAGGGTGCCGACAGAAACAGATTTAAGCCATGAACGTACGTTATGGGTGTAAGTACTTACCAGATTACTATTCAAGGAAGTATTTCCATACTTCTTATTGGATTCCAAATGACCTACTTTATTGTAAGTATTTTCCGACAAGATGACTTCTCCATTGCCATTCAGTTTATGTGTTGTTTTAATCAAACGCTTCATATGATCATACTCATAGGTATACAACTCCTTATGAGAGTCTGCACCTTTACTATGTACATGTTGTTTTTTTACGGGATCTCCAAACAAGTTATAAGCAATATATTCTTTCTCAAAGCCATTCAAATGATTAGTAGACTGGCTTTGAATGACGTGCCCTTTATTGTCATAGTAGAATGCAGAATATAAATAACCATCTACTCCGGACGTACTAAGTTCAGCTGTTATTTTTCCAGTAAGAAAACCATTGGCACTCTCCGTATATCTACTTCCAAATCCGGAAGGCTGGTTGACATACTGTATTGTAGTCGGAACTGAATTCTTGCCTATAAAATCATAGTTATCATAATAACTTGCAGAATATATTACAGGACTCGTTAAAGAAATACCCTTTATAGTATATCCTTTACTCGTATTATCTATATTTTCCCAAACAGCCTTCACCACTATTGTTCCTAAAGGATCAAGATTATGATTAAGGCTATTCTTGCAAGTTCCCGTTAAAACAGTACGTCCCAAAACATCCGGGATAGAAAAGGTCCATTCATTACGATCCCTCTGTTCTCCATCTTGTGAAAATATCAAGTTATTAGCCCTATCATACACATAATATATGGACTGTACGCCAGGTAGTTTTTTCTCAATGCAACGGTTACGACTGTCATATTTATATTGAAATGAATTTAAATCCAGGTTCGCCCCAGGTTCCTGATACATCGGTTGAAGTACGAAACTTAAATTATTACGATTATCATATACATAATAAGTGTCATAAGTTTCATTTCCGTCCATTTGCCGGGTAAGTAATATACGCCCCTGTTGGTCCGTAAATTGATAGCTCACATTATTATCCTCATCTGTCGTCTTAGTGACATACAGCTGACCAGCAGAATAATCACTGTTCTTAGTTAATCCGCCGGTACTGCTAACCTGATAATTGATACAGTTCAAAGGAGAGGAAGTCGTATTGGTAAGATAAGCTGTTGCTACAGGACGGGAACTCCAAGCTGCCCCAGGACCATACTGTTCTGTAATTCGGCTCAGAGGAGAAGCTTCATAATTTGTCTGATTATAACGCCGTGAGTCATTGTCATATTCAGCAATGGAACCACTCTTGAATGTAGCAGGATCTATATATTCACCAGAGGCAGGTATAGGAAGCCAGTTTTTAACTTCCCTCCCGGCACCATCATACTCTTTCAGAGTGACTAGATTACTTACAGACGGATCGCCAGGCTTAACACCTTTCAGTACAGTTTGAAACGGACGGCCTAAACCATCAAAATAAGAAATTTCATCTATATATGAAGTACTTCCATTATTATACGTACGGGTACGGATATAGTTTTGTGAGGAAACCTGTGCTATAGAGATTTCCTGAAAACACATCAAAATGAATAATATATAATAAGCGTGTTTCATAACTTTTCGGTTTATTCTGTTGGGAAAGATGCTTTTAGCCTCTTATGATTTTTTCTGCATAAACTTTTTTCCCTACCGTTATCCGCAAGATATATTCACCTTTTGGATAACCGTTCATGGAAATTGTTTCCCTATAATTACCAGTGGACTGGTTTGAGCGTTGGATAGTGGTCAGCTGACGTCCTTGCAAGTCGAAAAGCGTCAAGAATACTTCACCCGGCTGTTTCAATTCATAGGTGATATATAGATTGTCATCACTTCCTATTCCATAACTGTAATCAATAACTTGGTCACTTCGTATGTCACCTGTATTTTTATCGGTATCTTTCCATTCCCGGTCATGTTGTTCATCAGCAATTAAATCACGCCGTTCCTGATTATCGGTATCATAGGGTAAGTCATAATACTGCTCGTCAGGTAAATATACAAAGGAGGTGGTAAAATGCTCATAAGCTTTTCCGAATTTGTAAGCCGTGCTCTTTACTGTTTCAAAAACCGGATAACGATAGCCATCGGCATACCAACGCCAAGTCTCAGTTTCCAAATGGATAGAATCACCGGCCAACAAATATTCAATACTATCGCGATCTAAAATAAAAGGAGTATGTCCCAGTGAGTCAGGTATTTCTTCTTTACGAGTCATTTTCTGATGAATCTGCCGATGAGTACAAATACGTAAAACCTTACGCAAAGTGTCACCCTCCGGAAGTATCAGCATTCCTGAAGCATCTGCCGTTACTCTACTTTTACCTCGCAGGCGAATATTCAATTGATCACAGTAGTTTCCCGAAGCATCAAAATAATCGGTTACACTACTGCCTTGAAAGACAGGGAAAGCAAACAGCAGTTCCGGCTTTTGATAGGTGATAAAAGTCGTAGGGTTCTCATAACCGATACAAAAAAGAGAATCACCAGAGGCATGATAATAATACATCGTGCGGTGTTCGGTACCAATGATGGTATCAGTTCCCTGCTCAGTATAAGTCAATTCATAATTGGCCTCCTGCAAATTTACTTTGCTAAAATCCCAGATCTGTTGATGTCCTTTTTTACCAGGCTCACAGGGGGTAACCTGATGTTTTATCAACCGGTCACCTTTGCGGGGAAGATTTGAGCTCATATTCAACATCTGTGCTTGAATAAAGAGCGGCAATGACAAGCCCACAATAATAAGATAGAATACCTTTCTCATAATATAGCATTTCAAGATTAGCACATAATTAAAAATAAATCATATAGAAAACAGTTTCTTGTGATATAGCGCATGTTATCGCCTAAAATGATATATAAACTCCTGCA
Source organism: Bacteroides sp. AF39-11AC (assembly GCF_003474285.1). NCBI lineage: Bacteria > Pseudomonadati > Bacteroidota > Bacteroidia > Bacteroidales > Bacteroidaceae > Bacteroides > Bacteroides sp. AF39-11AC. Next base: position 33,441 of record NZ_QROH01000009.1, read on the forward strand.
TAACCGCACCTTCATGATCCTTGATAGCCTTCAAACGGGATTCGGCATCATATTCATAGGTTGTCTTCAATCCATTAACATCTGTAACTGAAGTGATGCCAACCAGAGGTTTATACGTATAACTCTTTACGTAAGCTTTAGGATAGTCCTTACGCAGTTTGTCTATTTTAGAGTAATCTGGAACCACCGCGGATGAAAATGAATTCATATTCAATGCCGCATCTACAGTAGCATAAGGAAGGTTCCTGATCTCTGCAACAAGATACTGTTTATTATATCCCCACACATATATGACATCTTCTGAATTGATGTCAGTAATCCAAAGTGGGTTTCCATAATCGTCATACTTATGATAAATTACATAAGGTGTATCCTTTCCCGATGAAAAAGTATATATTTGGCTTGGAGCCCATGCTTTTTCTCCCCACTTTTGATAGGTATATGTATTGGAGTCAATAACATTGCTTGATGCCGCTCCATTTTGATAGTTAACTGTATAGTCTTTAAAAGGAGATAGCAGATTCAAGCTTTTCATTTCATTCTCACTCTCATAATAATAGGTCCATTCTTTGGTTACAGTTTCATTCCCGAAACTCTCGACATTCTTCTTTAACAGCCCCTTATCATTATAATAATAGTTTGTTTGCTTTTTGATGTTTCCTCCCGGAAAATAATTTGTTTCTACAGAAGATATCAATTGTTCTTTTCCTATTGAAATATAGTAATCTGCGAATCTAAATACTTCATATCCGGCATAAGCTCCCTCTTTCTCCAACCCATAAGAGGAATCATTATAAAATTCCGCAGACGTAAAAATCTTAAGACCATATAACCTATCTATTTGAGTTTTATCATATTTATTTTCTATTTCTGTCTGGAGCTCATAATCACTTCCATTTTTTTTATAAATATGTTTAATCCACAAATTAGCTTTTCTCCAGAAACTGTTAAATTGACTCACAAATATTTTTCCATCTTTTACCGGACTTACTACTCCTCTGGAAGGATATTCGGCAGTAGCATCAGCCTCATAAGGATTATCATAAAAATATACAGTCTTACCAAATTCTCCTTTGCTTACATTATGGGTATATTCAGTAATTGCTGTATAATGAATGCCTGCATTAGCAAGGTAGGATACATCATCATTAAATTCAAAATTAAAAGAACGTCTTCTGTAGTGTCCATAGTAAGTTTGCCCAGGAACGTAGTATTCGACAAAAACATCGTCAGACGGACGGCAGGCATCCTCTGGATAAACCATATAGGTTCCGCAACCATTATTACTATACTCATAGCTCTTAATAATCAGATTACCTTCCTCATCAGCTGATCTAATCTGCGATACCCGAAGTCCACCTCCCGATTTGATTCCTCGAAGATTGTATTGATTTAGCTCATAATAATATTGAGTCCAACCACCGGTAGGATAAATAATCTTGTTTAAGATACCGTCCTGTGTTGTTCCTAAATTCGGCAATCTATCGTTAGTACCTCCAAATATTTGAGTAAACTTATCATCCGCCAAAGTAATTGATGGAATTGTAATTCCGAAATACCCTCTACTATTTTTATATCCCCAATAATCTTTCCCAAACAATGTGGTTTCCTGTGAGGGGAAATATTCAAAATCATACTTCTCTACATTATTAATAGTTAACGTTTTTAGCGCATATATGCCGGTTTCCAGCCTAAGATACGCAAAATCTATTACTTTTATTTGATTGCCTTGAGTATCCTTTACCTTCATTTGAGTAATCTTTTTATCACTATTATCTTGTGTAAAAGTGATGGTTCCACCAGGAAAGCTTATAGTACTTATCCTGTTTACCCTATAAATGGAATATACGGTCGAGGGCTTAATAAGCCTATCATATCGGCTTTGAATCGTATTACGATCCATATCACCTCCCTCCTGTCTATCTTCTAATGTATTTTCCGTTATTGATAAATAGTCATATGTAGAAGGGCCTAGATTATACTCATAAGTGGAATAAGTAAAATTTATCGCTTGTTTTCCATCGCAGGATGTTACTTTTGTCAGGCTGGTTCCAGTACTGAAGTCCGTTAATTGCCCGATAGATCCTTTAAAAATGCTGGTAGTATACTCCGGATTATCAAACAGATAAGTTGTACCATTCTCATCTGTTATGGAGGTAGTATAAGCTCCTCCTGTGTTAATCCTAACAGGAGATGCCGCGTTTAGCATTACAGGTTGATTCTCTTTTAGTACAAAACTACCGGAATGACTGCCAACTGAATAAGAAAATATATCATATTCAGTATCGAGGTAATGGTCCGAGTAATTAGGTGAACTTCTGTCAAAATGAACTAAAGTTGCAAGAAAGTCATAGTCTGCAAAATTTCGTAAATTGTACTCATTCGCTTTTTTAAGTCCTGTGGGAAAATTATAAGTTTCATCTGGGCAGCCGTATACCGTACGTGAAACCATGCCACCTGTATTTAAACTCCAACCTAAACCAACCGCTCCGGTTACATCTGACACTTTCCTTCCGGTAGTAGAATAGGTCAAAGTAATGGGTAATGATATTGAGCCACATTGTATTGTATATAACGGAATTTCGATAGGTATTACCCCGTTAGAATTATTCATAGAATAATCAATGCTTCGAAACAGTGCACGTGTTTCCGGAGAAGGTAATATTACATTCGGAACAAAAGAAGCAACTTCATTAGAATACGCATTGATTTCTAAAAGAGAATCTCTCAAAGCTTTCAATTCGTCATTGGTTTGACCATGTACATTGCCAAATTGGGTAATCCCCAATATACAAAAAAATAGCGTGTTTAATATCTTACTCATAGCATTATTGATTTGTGTTACAAATTCACAGGTGATATAACCTCATAGTAGTCTATCGCAAATTGATAGTAGGGCCACAAGCATTAATAAACTTCGGGAAAGTATATACTTAGAGGAAATTGATTAATGTCGTGGCAATGTAGTAATAAAAAACAAGAAGACAAAATAAAAACAAAGAATATTTACTCAGGATGAAACAATATTTTTCTCACCCTGCAATATACACCACAGCTTTCCCCATCCCATGCTTTGCCAAAACACCTTCCTGTATGAAAGCATTCAATTCTACAATCGCCCGTTTGCGGCTGCGTCCGGTCAGTTGGGAATATTGCGTACGATTAATGCAAGGATATTTTTGCAAATACTCTTGCAAAAGCTTCAAACATTCTTCCTTAGATAAAGTACCGGAAACATCGGACGATGCTTCCTGAGCAGGCCTGCGTTCAAACGTAATTTTCTCATTCAATTCCCGAAAGAACTGTTTACTAAGGCGGAAATTCAATCCACGCAAGGATACGGATGCCGAACGAATTTCTTTCTTATCCATCACTCTACGACTGCTCAGCGAAGGAGTGAAATAGCCGAGATCACCAAATTCCACCGTCCAGCCATTAGCCAGGGCATCACGCAGTTCATCCGTAAAAGCTTGCATTGCTCCCTGAAGCAAACTATGGCTAATACCCGTGAAACGATGGACACGGTCAATAAATTCTTCCTGCCCCATAGTACCTTTGGGGATAAAACGGGCATACAAAGGTTGAGGTTTACCCGTATTCTGTACGTCGGGACTTTCAAAAAGGTCATAATAAGCGCTCATAATCTTCTTTCTTTAATTGATTAATTAAGTTACCAGTGAAGGCTAAGGCGCTTTTCCGTAAGGACTAAAGACTAAGACAACGGAAGTTTATTCGTCCCCTTATAAGGAACATTGCGTCCCCTTATGGAGGGACGCAATGTTCCTTATAAGGGGACGTAATGTTCTCCATGGTGGAACGCATTAGTATTCGCAGGCAAAGGTACTAAATTCTTCTATGATCTATACTGTTCCAAGAAGCTATATCTCTTACAAACTTATAAAAAGGCAAAATCTGAGATATAAACGATACGACAAGCATAGATTATGAATGCAAAAAACGAATAAATAACTATCTTTGCCGGCTCATAAAAAAACACATACATAATGACAAATATTAAACTAACAGCTTTATTAATCATTCTCAGTCTCTTAGCCAGTTGTTCTGAAGAGACAATCATCAACTATATTGATTCTCCAGTTCCCGAACGTACACAAGGAGTCATAAAAGTCAAGGCGGAAGATTATACTCCGGAAGTTTCCATGTTAATGTTACAGGATGGGGAATCAGAAGATATTCTGTTCGATGCCAACCAAAGAAGTTTCCGTGTCAATGCCCCACTACAAGTGTCTATCAACGAAAAACAGGAACTCTTCGTCCGCTTTTTCTGCCCCCGCCCGATTAAGGATATGAAAGTTTGGGCAAGCATTGTCGGTTACGATGAAGAATTTCTGCTGGCTGATTTTGAAACAGTGCCCGGCTTCATTGAGTTTCATAAAGCGCTTCCCATGATTTCCGGAGACAAGGAATACACCACTGCTTCCGGAAAAACAATCGTGATCAAAGCTAATCCCCATATCAGTGCGGCAGATTTGACTTTACGCATCGACTGTGAAGATCCGCTTTATAAGAAAATGACCGGTGTAATACCTCAGTATAAAGTTTCTTTCTCTGCCTATAGCCGTCAAGGAAGCTGGGCTTATCCGATACGCCCAGCCCATTGTCGGGAAGGCGTGGCTCTGATGTTAAACCTGGCATACGCATTCTCTTCACAGGAATTCGCAGACGAACTGGAGAAATACAGAGGAAAGCTACATAGCGATAATAATAAGACAGTCATCAATGTCGATCAATTGAAGCAGAAAGTACTAAACCACGGCGCATACCTTCTCGGACACGTCAGTGGTGTAAACGGTTTGGGTGGAGGCAGTACTTTAGGTCTGGCAGAATGGTGTTTCCTACAACATTATCCCGATGATGAATACAACATACACACCGTCTTCCACGAAATAGGGCATTGCCTCGGATACGGGCACGACGGTAACATGACCTATGAGCAGACAGGTCCCGGATGGATCACCCTGGGACGTGCTGTCTATCTGAAGTTAGGTCAGGAGAAACGTCTCCCTGTTTACTCACGGCGTTTTATGCATACCCGTAAAAATGCGACTACCCTATACGGCAGTTCTAAATATGTAGGTTCCACATTCGTCATAGAAGATCCGGAACTGGATGCAATAGACGGCGGCCTCGGTTTTCATCCGGTAGAAGACAACGAAAACATTGCAGACGGTACCCCATTATCGGTGTCATTAAAATGGTCGGACGTACCCGAAGCTACAGAAACAACCTTCAAGCCTAAGGATGTTACAGCCTATCAGGATCGCATTTACATAGTCAACAATGCTACCGGAAACTATAGTGTAGAAGTCTTCCAAGAAAAGAACGGGCAAGTAACCCATTGTGGACGTATCAGAAACTGGATACGCAACGGCACATCCGAAACATTTGCCGGTGAGCCCAATGGCATTACAGCCGCCCACGGCAAAATATATGTAACCAATACAAGTAGCCGGACAGATGTTTTTGATGCCACGACACTTGAATTTATAACATGTATCGGAAACGGCCAATGGGGTGAAGGCAGCTATCAAACCGTACATGCTTTCGAAGCTTTAGTAAAAGACGGTTGTGTATTCATCCGTGATAAAAGACGTGTTTGCGTCTTTATGGAAAAAGATGTCACAACGAATAATTGTATGCGCGTACCGAACTATTGCCGTTTCAACAATGTAGGTGAAGTAATGGGAACATACGGAATGACGATAGATAAAGACAATATACTTTATACCACTCACATTGGTAAAAAAGAAATCTATGCCTATGATCTTACTACCATGCGTGAGCAGAAAGTATTAAATCCGGTCCGCACCCTGAAGTTACCAACGCAAGCTTATGATGTGGTTTCCTGGGACGGTCGTATGTTTGTGACTTTAAATCAAAAGACAGAATGTCTTGTAGAGATCAATCCCCAGGATGGAAGCATCTTAAAAGACTATTCTACCATAAACGGAAAGTCTTTTAGCAATCCGGAGAAAATAGCCCTGGCCCGCCAGACTCTTTTTGTGATAAACCGTGGAACAGGTACAGTGACAAGCATTCCATTAAATGAATTGAAATAAGAAGAAAGAAATGAAGATAATATATATACTATTAGCAGGTTTATGCCTGCTCTCATGCGAAAAGACAAAAATAGAAGACGTAATCAGGGAAGTGGAACCGGAACAGCCTTCATCCATACATTATTACTACTCTTACAAAGCCGGAGAGGTGATTAATGCAGAAAAACTCGGATATGCTTCCGGTGAATTCATGCCCGGCTGTACATATATATACGGTGATACTCTCTTCATAGCCAATACTCAAAGCGGACATTTCAGTGTGGAATTATATAGCCTGTCCGCTCATCAGAAAATAGGTTCATTAAATACATGGGCCTACAATGGTGCAACGCAAACATTCAACAATTATGTAGAGGCCATTTCCGTAGCTAATGAGAGGCTTTATCTCGCCAATATAGGCTCGTGCATCGATGTGTTCGATATACATACACTGAAATTTATCACCCGAATTGGAAACCGTAACTGGGGGCATGGAAATACACAGTTGTTTCACACCCATGCAATGGCTATTGTAGACGATTACATAATAGTGCGCATGAAAGATGGTCTGCAAGTAACTTTGCAAAGTGATATGAGTGCGGAGAAATATCAGAATATAAATTACTACTCACGTGGAAGTCTGGATGGTTTCGATGTAAACAACGGATTTTATCCGCACCAGATGGCAGTAGATACAACCGGATTGGTATTTCTCACCGATTACGGACAATACGGCAACCGGAAAATACATGTGATCGATACTACTCTTATCCAAAAAGGAAACAATATCACAATGACTACCAGTCAGACGCTTCCTCTGGAATTTAATCCCAGAGGAATAGCCCTATACAAAAATCTGATGTACATCTCAGCATCCGACGGTAGTATCCGGTGCTACGACAGAGAGAAAAAGAAATTTTTCCTGACTTTCAAATCAGTGCCCGGCTATACATTCAAAGGCGGACAGAAGTTGTTGGTTCATAACAATCGGCTATGGGTCACAGATGTCTCAACGAGAGAAATCGTCGGAGTAGATATATTCCGTAATGTGATTGAGGAATATGATTAATTACAGGACAAATGTTACCTCACAAAGCCATTTTTATAATAATCATAAGCAGCATCAATCTTTTCCGGAGTATCAGCATCCAAAAGAAGTAATAATTCACGGGTAAACTCCAAATGTCCGGTTCCGTTGGCAGTTACGATATTCTTATCGCTGACTGCCTGCTTTTCCTGATACCCGGCTTCATTGGTATATGCGCTACCTGCAAATTGTTTCAGATATGGAAGCGTATTACTGGTATGCTTTACATCGTTCAGGAAACCATGCGCTCCCATAAAAGCAGAAGCATTGCAAATAGCTCCAACGATCTTGCCACGCTGTAATGCATCCTGCACAATTGGCACCACCAGTTCAGCTTCAGGTGATTGCCACTGCATACCACCAACCAGAATCAATGCCGCATAGTCAGCAGGCATCGTTTGAAAACTATAATCAGGCAAAGTACGAAAACCGCCGACAGAACGCACAACATCCAATGTAGGGGCAACTACCTTCGGTATATATTTCACTTCACTGCCCGGTATTACCCCGGTATTTAGGGAAATGGCAAGGAAAGCGCCTTCCCAGTCGGCATATTCATTTAAAAGCAGGAATAAGACTTCTTGTTTCATAAGATTCGTATTTAGAATGTTTTTAATATCTGCTGACAAAGTTACACCAATACTCAAAAAGTCTACTATTTTGGGATAGGAAAAAACAAAAAAGCTGATATGACTGCCTTTACATAACAATCATATCAGCCACCCACTATTATTACAGAGATGAAAATTCTATAACGGCATTACTTCTCCTATCTCAGGAATCACCATATTCAGCGAGTCTTGTTCCTGCATCTTCTTCTCATTCGTCAAAGGCTCATCCCAGGGATGCTTTGCCAATGCGTACTTTGAATGATGTACAGTCATTACTCTTTTTGCTTTCAGTTCTTTAGCTGCCTTTGCCATATTGGAAGGCATCAGATGAATATATTTCCAACCTTCATTATACTGACCATTTTCCAGAATCGCAAGGTCTATATCCGGAAAACGCTTTCCTATTTCCTCAAAATGAGAATCATAACCACCGTCACCGGCCATATATATTTTTTGTGACGGAGTTTCTATCAAGAAGGATGCCCACAAGGTCTGATTGGCTTTCAAACCACGACCGGAGAAATGGCGTGTCGGAAGACAATGGACAGCAAAACCATTTTCTAAAACGGTATCTTCATACCAGTCCAATTCTACCAACCGGTCTCTATCATATCCCCAATATTCGAAATGTTCGCCGACACCCAGTCCGCAAATCACTTTTCCTACCCGCTCTTTCAAGCTTTTCACTGTCCGGTAATCCAGATGATCCCAATGATCATGCGAAATCACTAAATAATCGATATCCGGCATATCTTCCGGCTGATAGACATCAGTTCCTTTAAATGGTTTGTTGACGAAGGATACAGGCGAAGCCATGCAAAAGACGGGATCAACCAGAAACCGCTTTCCATCTACTTGGATAAAGTAGGAAGAATGACCAAACCAGATCAGTACATTTTCATCACGCCCCAGCTTATGCAAATCCGTTTTGATAACCGGAACTTCATTCTCCGGACGCAGATTCTCTGCCTTGCGTAACAAGAAAGAAAGCATAGCACCAACGCGTCCTTCATCCGAGGTCAGCATCTGCGTCGGATGAAGATTATTGAACTGGCCGTCACGGTAATGAGGAGAGCGTTTGATTCGCTCTAAACGCGCTCCCTGAGGCAACTTGCCGAAACTCGGCTGATTAATAAAAGCAAATACGGAAATGCATACCATGCCTACAACCGCCAACACAATCCAAAGCCACATACGTTTTTTATTATTTCTCATTCTTAATAACAGATTCCATACTACAATGTTCCTTGTTTCAGTTGCTCCACGAACCCGTCGATACGACGCAACTCCCTGGGAATATTAATACTCTGCGGACAATGAGGCGAACATTGATCGCAACCAATGCAATGATTTGCCTGTCGCAGGCGTGGCACACTACGGTCATAACCAACAAGAAAAGCTTGGCGTGCCTTTCTGTAATTCTCATCTTGTTGGCTCTTAGGCACATTCCCCTCATTCACACATTTATTATAATGTATAAGCACAGCAGGAATATCAATGCCATACGGACAAGGCATACAGTATTTACAGTCATTGCACGGTACAGTAGGGTACTTCAACATCAACTGTGCCGTTTCTTCCAAAAACTCCTTATCATCATCTGTCAAAGGAATCAGCGGAGAATAGGTACGGATATTATCCTGAAGATGCTCCATATACGTCATGCCACTCAATACCGTCAACACCAGTTCCGGTGAGCCTGCAAAACGGAAAGCCCACGAAGCCACACTATCTTCCGGACGGCGCTGCTTAAGACGTGTCATAATATGAGTCGGTACATTAGACAATCTTCCCCCCAGCAATGGCTCCATAATGATTGCCGGAATATTTCGTTTTACCAATTCATCATATAGGTAGTCCGCATTTACATTACGTCCCGAAGAATGTTTCCAGTCCACATAATTGAGCTGTATCTGTACAAAGTCCCATTTCACCTCATCATGCAGAGAAAGTGCATAGTCATAAGTATCCACTGTACCATGGAAAGAAAATCCCAGATTACGGATACGCCCAGCCTCACGTTCCTTCAACAGAAACTCCATCATACCATTGTCTATATATCGCGCTTTGAATGCTTCTATTCCACCATTACCGATAGAGTGCAACAAATAGTAATCGATATAATCTGTCTGCAAATCTTCGAAAGACTTACGATACATAGCTATGGAGTTTTCACGGCTATAATTACTAAAATTGGATAACTTTGTAGCAATAAACAGTTTCTCGCGCGGATGACGTTTTAATGCAATACCAGTAGATTTTTCCGACCATCCCTGTACATACACCGGAGATGTATCGAAATAATTCACGCCGTGCGCAATGGCATAATCTACTAATTCGTTCACTGCATCCTGGTCAATCATATCTCCTTTCCCATCCGGTGAAGGAACAGTCGGCCAGCGCATACAGCCATAACCCAGAAGTGAGACACGGTCTTTCTGAGCCACAGAAGTGCGGTAAGTCATCTTATCAGTAGGCACCGGAGTCGATGCACTGCCTCCCGGAATCACCCCATCCTTCTGTTTGCAACTATAAAGAGTCGCAGCAGCCGTTGTTGTAGCGGCACTGATGCCCACTATTTTCAGAAAATCCCTACGGTTTATATTTTTATTATGTTCTTCCATATCTGTTCTTCTAACATTTATCACTTTATCACCCTATCACATTACCACCTTTATATCACCCGATGTCTCTCATGCCCCTCTACATAGATAGCACTGAAAGGACGTGCCGGACAAAGATTCTCACAGGCACCACAACCGATACAACGCTCTACATTGACAACCGGAATCTTTGGAGAATCCGGATTATCTACCTCAGACGGAACCATCTCTATCGCTGCTACCGGGCAATGACGGGCGCAATTACCGCAATTTACTCCATCGGTCAACGGTACACAATTCTTCCTGATCCATACGGCATGACCGATCTGGATAGATGATTTATCAGCCAGACTGGTAAGATGAATCGCATCCGTCGGACATACTTCGGCACACTTCGCACATTCCGGACGACAATAACCACGTTCGTATGACATCTCCGGCTGCATCAACGTCATCAGATTACCGGATGGGCGTAAAACCTGATTAGGACACACTGATACACAAAGCTGGCAAGCCGTACAATGCTGCGCAAAATTACGAATGCTCAATGAACCTGCCGGTACAATAGGTGTCGTCCGCTCCGGTATTTTCTTATCCTCAATAACAGCTAATCCACCATCCACTTTTTTCTCCTGTGCCTTCAGCAATGTACTTGCAGCAAATACGGCACCGGCAGAAAAGAAAGCACGGCGTGCATTGTCCACCTGCTCCGGTGAAATACCTGTCACTTTTTCAGCAGATAACGGTTTCTGCACTTCCTTATGAGGACGCTCATAGCGGATAGCTCCTTTCTTACATTTACCGATGCAATCCATACAAGCCACACAACGGCTATAATCTATTTTATGATTTTTAGAATCAATGCATGCCGCCTTACAATTACGTGCGCACAAACCGCAACCATTACATTTACTCGTATCGATTACTGGTTTCAGCAAAGAAAAACGTGAAAAGAATCCCAATACTGTTCCTATCGGACAAATTGTATTGCAATATGTACGCCCGTTGCGCCAGGCCAGCACAGCCAAAATAACAAATGTCAGAACAGCTATCACAAAAGTTCCCACAGCCTTCATCCAGACATCTACAGAATAAAACATATAGCTATCCGCACGCTCAGCCAGCAGGGCAAGCAGATTATTTCCCCACTGATATACCGGGGCGAACAGATTAGAAGCTATTCGTCCGTACGAACTATAAGGTGCCAGTAAGGCAACCAACGAACCAACTCCTCCTATCAGAGCCAGAATAAATACTCCCAACACTCCGTAACGCAACCAATTAAGTGCAGGTGAATACGAATAGCGATTCTTTTTTTGCTTTTTACCCAACCATGAAACTACATCCTGAAACACGCCCAACGGACAGATTACCGAACAATACACACGCCCAAAGAGCAGTGTCAATGCTATCAGGATTATCACAACCCCGACATTCAATGCCAACAAAGCGGGCAAAAACTGAATTTTAGCCATCCAACCGAACCAAGCATGCAATGTTCCCGTAAAATCGAGAAACAAAAGCGTGATCAGCACGAAAAAGAATATGGCAAACGTTAGTCTGATTTTTCGTAACATACTTTTATTTTATGGAATATCATTTATAAACCAAATACTTGATAAACAAATAACCACCGAGAATCTGTAATCCCATTCCCGGTATGCCGATGCGGAAATCCTGGAAAGCAAGCGCAAGGTTACCTACCATTGCCCACTCGCCCAGCGTCCCGATAAACTGATAAGCCAGTACTACTAACGCTAAAACAGGAATAGAGATACGTTTAAAACGATTGGCTGCATATCCGGCAACCACTGCCAGTAAAACGGATTTTAAAAGGATGGCCGGCAATACTCCCGCAGGAGGCATACCGAAAAGCAGATGGTTCAAAACCGGTGAAAAGACGGCTGTCAGCAATCCGACTTTCCAACCGTATTTATAAGCAGCAATAAGCGTAAAGAAATAAATCGGTAACAAAGTAAGACCACCCTGTGGAATAAGATGGCAAAGTTGTGGCAAAACCAGATTACCCAGAATGAAAAGGGCTGCAGCAAAATATGTCTTCACATTGCTGTAATCCAGTGAATAAAGTCTGATAGTTGTTGTTTTCATATAATATGCTTATTAAAAATTGATATTTACTCCACCCATAAAAGTCGCTTTCGGCATAGGATAGCCTGCATTGATCTCATAACGTTGTGCCAACAAATTCTCACCACGCACATAGAATGACAGATAATTGGTTGCCTTAAAGCTTCCCTGCATATCCCATAACACGAAGTTCTCTTTTGTCGCAGCATCCAGATCAGTATAAAGTCCCTTCACATACTGGATACCGGTAGATGCACTCCAACGTCCTTTTCTGAAGTTCACTCCTCCATACAGTTTATGCTCCGGAGAAGCCAATACCGGATTTTCCATGTGAAGCCAGCTGTAATTTGCCATCACGCTCCACACCGGATTAAACTGGTACCCTACATTAGCTTCCGCTCCCCAGTTTTCAATCTCACCGGAATTCTGGTTCAACATACCACTACCATTGGGATTTGGAAGACGTATAATGAGATTTTCACCATTGATATAGAACACATTGAGTCCATAGGACAAACGGTTATCCATAAGACGTTGTGAAAAAGAAAGCTCATAATTCCAAAGTTTCTCAGGTTTCAAATCCGGATTCTGCGGAGGGAACATATACATTTCGCGAATGGTAGGATTGCGGAATCCCTTACTTGCCATTGCCTTGATTTCTGCATTCTCCGGAAGATGGAAAGCCAGCCCCACTTGCGGAATGAACTCTGTACCCGTTTGCGAATGATAATCTACTCGTGCTCCGGCATCCAGTGTAAGCCATGCAGCAATATCCTGACGAAAATCTACATAACCTGCTACTTCATTCAATGACTTATTCGCCGAAGTTTCACGATGCCCATCAAAGAATTGGTTCCATGCCTCACCGCCAAAGTGAAAATAATCAGCTCCCACAGTCAGTCTGTTGCCTTGGAAAAGTTGTACACTCTGATACCATGATACTCCAAGCATCTGATCGTTAGAGTTGAAACGATACTGAAGCGGTTCTCCTCCTGGCTGATATCCGTCATTTATCCAGTGATCACCCCAATTATAGAAAAAACTCAATGCACCGGAAGTCTTTTCGTAATGATTCTCCAATGCAAAAGAAGTCATGCCACGTGTAATGCGCTGATCATTGTCTATATATGGTTTCATTACTGATCCCGGATTAGTAGCATTGAAACGAGTGACATTTACATCGCCCCAAACTTTCCAGTTATCCGTAAAGTCATAGCCTAATTTGGCATACCCGCCGTACTGTTCAAAAGCCATGTCAGCGCGATGTCCGTCTGTACGGTTATAAGAGGCAGTCACCGTACTACTGAAGCGCCCTTTTCTTATGCGGTTAGTGGCTTCGGTCTGTACACTTCCATAAGAGCCGGCACCAATGTTGATGTTTGTACGTATTCCGTCTTCCTGCATCTTACGGGTAACAATGTTAATAACCCCACCCATGGCGTTAGAACCATAAAGTACAGACGCGGGACCACGTAGCACTTCCACACGTTCTGCCATCATGGTCTGATATGCGTCGGCAATGGGGTGTCCCATCAGTCCCATATACTGAGGATGTCCGTCAATTAAAACCAATAATCCCGTAGTGGGAAGACCGGCCTGTGCGGGCCCTCCGATGCCTCTTAAAGACATTTGCCCTGATGCACCGGTAGCTACACCATATCCCATTACGCCACGTGAAGTGGAGAAAAAGCCCGGCACTTGTGAATTCAACACCGGAAGTACTGAAGTCTGCTGGCTCGCTTCAAGTTGCGGACGCCCCACTACCGATACGGTCATAGGCAAATGGCGCACATCCGTTTCACTTCGCGTACCTGTTACTACGACTTCATTGATCGCATAACTTCTTGCTACCTTTGTGCTGTCCTTGCTGGTTTGTGCTTGTAGGCTTGCCGCACTAATCAAGCAGCCTGTAAAGAATGCAAGTACAAATCTCTCTTTTTTCATCTTTAAAATTACTCTTTTATTTTATAATAGTTCCCAATTGCAAATATAGGAATCGTTAGTGATAGAAACCGTAGATAAATTACGGTTGTAAATACCATAATTACTGATTAACGTATTCTAACTTACGTGTTATTCACTATCCAGGATTTGAACTCGGATGCTTTGTTCTTACTGATATAGATACGTTCGGGAGTTTCCACATCAAGCGTTACCAGCAAACGATTATCAAACCATATGGTTATATCCGTCACACTATTCCTTGCTATAATGAATTGCTTATTCGCCCGGATGAAATCTGCCGGATTCAGAGAAGCCATTATCTGTTCCAGGGTTTTGGAGTATGGATACATATTCCCGTCTTTCAAGTAGATACAGGTATTTTTATCCGCTGTATAAAAGCATGAAACTTCTTTCAGGCAGACAGGTAACAGCTTATCTTTATATGAAATTAATAACTTGTCTTTGTATTTAGGAGTCGGCACCAGTTGAGTCAACTTGGATAAGTAGTGAATCACATCCTGGTACGTCAGTTTTTTGTATTTATCCAACGCCTGTTTTACATCTTCCACTTTGACAGGCTTTAGCAAATAATCAATGCTATTCACCTTGAAAGCTTCTATGGCGTATCTGTCATAAGCCGTCGTGAAAATAATAGGAGTTTCCAACTCCATTTTATCAAAAATGGTAAATGCCGAACCGTCCGATAAATGAATATCCATAAATATCAAATCCGGTGCAGGATTCGATTGCAGCCAATGAATGGTTTGAGTTACGCTTTCCGTATTACCGGCTATTTGAATATCATAAGAGACCTCGCTAAGAATATCCACCAGATTCTCATAAGCGGCAGTCTCGTCTTCTACAATCAACACTCTCATATCTCTATGCAATTTTGATATCAGTTCTGTTTACTTAAAGGAAGATATACTCTGAATGTATTTTCATCACATTCTATCCGTATTTGCCTGTTCATCAACAAGGTAAAACGGCTTTCCAGATTTCTCAGCCCGGTTCCGTTCGTATCAGGCGGAGACAGTTTAGGATAAATGGGATTACTCACCACCAGTTCTTTTTGCTCGTTCAGCCTAATGGTAATTTCCATTTTATGCTCACTGTCTATCATATTATGAACGGTCACATTCTCTACCAGCGGAAGCAGTGAAAGCACAGGCAACGTCAGTTCATCCTGCATAGCCTCATCCACTTGGATCGAGAAAACCAGTTTATTGGCAAAGCGTACTTCCATCACATAACGGAAAGATTGAATAAATTCCAGTTCTTCCCTCAAAGTAACCAGTCCTCTCTTATCACTTTGAAGAATATAACGGAAGATATCGGACAATTCATGCACATACATCAACGTTTTTTCATCATCTTTCTTCCGGATGAGCGATTGTACTCCGTTCAAGGAGTTAAAGAAGAAATGTGGATTGATCTGATTGGCCAACGCATCACAGCGGCTTTGCAGATTCTCTATACGTAGACGTTCTATCTCACGCTCTTTCTCACGCTGTGCGGAGTATAACATGGAAATATGCCCGATCAGCGTACACAGAGAACACTGAATAAAGAATTGGGAGAGCAATGTACTACCCAGAAAATCAGTACGGATACCATAAGAGTGAATCCAATAGGAAATAGACGCAAAGCCTGCATAAGCAGCCAACGAATATAAGAAGTTACGGCCAAAACGCTCCTTAAACTGTGCTGTCGGCAGTTGTCGTAAATTATAACGTAACAACAGACAAATCAGCCCCCAGAAGAAAAAGAAACGATAAACAAAATACCAATAAAAACCCGTACAACTTACTCCTTCCAGAAATTTTATATCCCAGGGCAGACAAGCTATATTAGGATATATGATAAAGACTGAACTAATCAGGCCGACCAGAGGCAGTTTACGACTTATATAAGTATCAAATGAGAGCATAAATTATTTCTTCTTTTCTACAAAGAAAGATATTTTTTTTGAAACTTGGTAGAACCAAAGAATCAAAACGAAAAAGTAAGGCATAAAAGCGAATGACTACTCTATTTTGATTTAAGTAATAATTCGGCGATCCACTTCGATAGTTATTTACAAAAGGTACAAATCAAGAGCAGAGTCGTATATTGAGGGTATCTCAGTATGATACTTAGGGTACCTCAGTATCATACTTAGGGTGTCTCAGTCGTATGCTGAGATAGGGTCATTATAACACATTAATATTCAGGCTATTACAAAGCGCCACTCATACATTAACAAATTAAGAAAAACAACTAATAAAATTGATAATTCGTTTCATTCTTGATAGGTATAAGTAAAAATACAATTTCCCTACTTTTAGGTATTGCCTGCTTTACTCAAGAACCGTAACTTTGGCAAAAAATAGAAATCGCCTATGGACCCCGGAAGAGACGCTTCATTGCCACACGAGAAAACCCAATCGTAGTGAATGTAGGCTGCGACTGGATACCCGGTATCAACGCATTGAAGAGCATGACAAAGCCCCGTTTTACGAGATGGATTTACCCGAAGTAATTGACTTGCGCCATGATTTACTACCGGAACCTGCAGGCGATCATTATATAGCCGGTTCTCTGTTGGAAACCCAATGGATGGATGATCTCCGTGAAAAGCACCCCGAAGGAGAGTTTATTATTGTTATCGAAGGTGTACTGATGTATTTCTATGAAAAGCAGGTACGGCAATTACTCACCCGATTGGCCGACCGATTCAGTGGTGGTGAAGTATGGTTCGATGTATGCGGGCCAATGATGGCAAACTCCAAGTATATGAAACCCGACTCACTGCGGGGGCACGAAGCCCAAATCCGCTCCTGCCTGAAAGACGGGCATGAAATAGAAAAATGGGAACCACGCCTGCAACTTATTGACCAAGCCCTCTACCAGAAATTCCACCCCAAAAGATGGGGGTTGGGCGGAAGACTAATGGGGTTATTCCCGGGTATTTGCAAAAAGTTCAGTTCGTTGTTAGGGTACAAAATTAAATAACTATACCCTGTACTCGTTCGGTGTCATCCCCACCACCTTTTTAAACAGACGGCTTAAATGATGCGGATACTTGAAGCCCAGTTCATAGGCAACTTCGCTGACAGTTTTATTCTCATCATAAAGCCGTTCTTTTGCTTTCTCTATTACAAAGAGCTGAATGGATTCCTGAGCTGATTTACCTGTTTCTTTCTTTATCAGATCCCCGAAATAATTAGGAGAAAGATGCAACCGGTCCGCGGCATATTGCACGGATGGCAAACCGACAGTTTGCGGTTGGTCTGATTCAAAGTAATCACTGAGCAGGTTTTCAAAACGCACCAGAATATCTTTATTTATGTTTTCACGCGTAATAAACTGACGGTCATAGAAACGCTGGCAATGGTTCAGCAAAAGCTCAATCGTAGAAGCAATAATATCTTTACTATGCCTATCTATGGCACGCTCCAATTCTTCCTGTATTTCAACGAAACAATTAGAGATAATCTGCCGTTCACGCTCGGACATGTGCAAAGCCTCATTGGCTTCATAAGAGAAAAAACTGTAATCTCTCATTTTACGTCCCAATGAAGTACCCCGCAGTAAATCGGGATGAAAAGCCAATACCCAGCCTTGAGGATTCAGTGTCTCTCCGTCATCATCAACTCCCGCCACTTGTCCCGGAGCTACAAATACCAGCGTGCCTTCCTGATAATCGTACGTGCTACGCCCATAAGACAATTCCCCACACTTGAGTTGTTTCAGGAAGACGCAGTAAAAACCAAAATTCTTGCGTCCATGCTTTAAGGAGCTCAACGTTGAAAAGTCGACCACACTAACGAGCGGATGTAATGTCTCCACTCCCATCGTCCTATTATACTCCTGAACAGTATTCAACTTTACGATTGTACCCATAATCTGATAATTTAATCCGATGGCAAAAATAACAGTTTTCTTTCAGCATTCCATCACTTATATTGCAAAATCAGTAATATTGGTATAAGAAACCGTAACCTGTGCATACGGCTCACAATCAAGTATTCAATCAAGATTTTAAAACCGTAATAATGGTGCGTAAAGCAGTAATCGGTCTATTTACAAACTACGTCTTACGACTTACCTTTGCAACATCAAAAAACAATAAAAAGACAAGAGTTATGAAATACAGAGAATTAGGAAAGAGCGGACTTAAAGTTTCCGCATTGGGTTTAGGTTGCATGGGTATGAGCCACGGTTATGGTGCTGCCGCTGATAAAAAAGAAATGATTAACCTTATTCATCAGGCTATAGAAAAAGGAATCACCTTTTTTGATACTGCTGAAGTATATGGTCCATACACCAACGAGGAATTAGTAGGTGAAGCCTTAGAATCCTATCGGAAAGATGTAGTCATTGCTACCAAATGTGGTATTCAGATGATTGACGGTAAACAAGTTGTCATTGGTAAACCGGAAGTAATACGGAGTTCCATTGAAGGTTCCCTCAGACGTCTGCGGACAGATCATGTCGACCTATACTATCTGCACCGTGTAGACCCGGATGTTCCTATAGAAGAAGTGGCGGAAACCATGAAAGAATTAAAACAAGAAGGCAAAATTCTACATTGGGGACTATCAGAAGCCGGTGTACAGACCATTCGTCGGGCACATCAGGTCTATCCGCTGACTGCCATTCAAAGCGAATACTCTATGTGGTGGCGCGAACCGGAGAAAGAATTATTGCCCACTCTCGAAGAACTGGGCGTCGGTTTCGTTCCCTTCAGCCCGCTGGGTAAAGGTTTCCTGACGGGAAACATCGGCAAAGACACACAATTCGGCAAAGACGATTTCCGCAGTATTGTTCCACGTTTCACTACTGAGAATTTGAATGCCAATCAGGTTATAGTTGATTTTGTGAGAAAGCTGGCGGAAGAGAAGAATGTAACACCTGCGCAGATTGCATTGGCCTGGGTACTTGCAGTAAAACCCTGGATTGTTCCTATTCCGGGAACTACCAAACTGAAACGCCTGGAAGAGAATATACAAAGTATAAATGTGGAAATAAGCCCGGAAGAGTTGACAAGAATAAATGATATGCTTAATTCTATTCCTGTGTCAGGCGACCGCTATCCGGCAGAGTTAGCAAAAAGAGTAGGCAAATAACCAAAGAGCTTAAAATAATACAATAATCCGCAATGTCCTGAGGATATTAAGGAAGTAAAGTGTTTTAATATAAAATTAATAAAGAGAAAGTTATTATGCAGAAAGTAAAATTAAATAATGGCATCGAAATGCCAATTCTTGGTTTCGGTGTATATCAGATCGAAGATCAAGCCTTGTGTGAACAATGTGTATATGACGCTATTGAAGCAGGTTACCGTTCCATAGATACGGCTGCCGCTTATGGTAATGAAGAAGCTGTAGGAAGAGCCATCAAACGCAGTGGTATCCCCCGCGAAGACTTGTTTATCACTACCAAACTCTGGATATCAGATGCCGGTTATGACAAAACGAAGAAAGCCTTTGAAGCATCCATGAAACGTTTGCAACTCGATTATCTGGATCTGTACCTTATTCATCAGCCATTCAATGACTATTACGGTGCCTGGCGTGCTATGGAAGAATTATACAAGGAAGGCAGTATTCGTTCCATCGGCGTCAGCAACTTCATGCCCGACCGTCTGGTAGATCTGATCCTTCATAATGAAATCGCGCCTGCCATCAATCAGGTAGAGACTAATCCTTTCTATCAACAAATCGAAGCAGAGGCATTCATGCAAGAGAAAGGTGTTCAGATTGAATCATGGGCTCCATTTGCCGAAGGAAAAAACAATATGTTCCAGAATGAAACCTTGGCAGCCATTGCTGGCAAATATGGTAAATCCATTGCACAAGTCGTATTACGCTGGTTGATACAAAGAAATATTGTTGTTATTCCGAAATCCATCCGTAAAGAACGAATTATTGAAAACTTCAATGTATTCGATTTTGAACTGACGAAAGAAGATATGAAAAAAATAGCAACACTGGATACTAATACCAGTTGCTTCTTCTCACATCGTGATCCGAAGATGGTAGAGTGGCTGAGCGGACTACACTAAAGAAGTCTTATGTGAAATATGAGGATATACCGCCTACAACGATATATCCTCATTTCATTTACTTACTTTCAATATTCAGTATTCCTTTCACCAATCCCTTTCCAGTTGCTTCCAGCGTCATTCTTCCCGGTTTACCGGTAGAAGAAACGATAGCAGTCATCATTCCACTAAAGACTTTCATTTTTGGTACTTGAAAGAATTCAAGTGAAGCCGGATATATCCATCACAGCTGCCATATTATTATTAACAACTGCGTCAGGCGCATCCATTCCCTGCGTAACCGGACGTGTAGGATCTTCCCGATGACAAATATCCTGCAAGAAACGGGAAAGCTTGGGACCACGATTGCCATTCCACTAATCGGGAACTTCATTGCCAATGCACCACATTACAACACTCGGATTGTTACGGAAATGACGGACCAAGTTCACCAGATCCTTTTCCGCCCATTCATCGAATACCTTATGATAACCATTCTGTACTTTCGCACTTTTCCATTCATCAAATGATTCTGCCATCACCACCATGCCCAGTTCATCACAGGCACGTATCAGTTCCGGCGCAGGCATATTGTGGGAAGTACGGATAGCATTACAGCCCATATCTTTCAACCGACTCCCAGATACCAGCGTGACGATTCTGTTTCATTTTCCAGACGGACTGCCAGTGTATTCTTCCCATCCGCCTTCAGATAAGGAGTGGCATCCAGATAGAAGGAATTGTAGCCATAAGGCCAATAACCGGCTTCGTGCCCATTGATATAGATGCGGGCATGACTCATGGCACCGTCAAATATCAGTGTCGCCGTCTTACCGACAGAGAATTCCGGCACATCAAACTTCAAACGATACCAACCTACTCCCACAAAAGGCAATCCACCCGTACGTCCGGCATGTTCCAATGCTTCTTTCTGTCCGTCCTGGGCGATAGCTACATTCTGCTTATCATTGTTTACGCTGAAAGGTCCGTAAATTGCCCAGTCGTGCGGTACAACGACCGACTGCCACCGGGTATCATCATACTCTTTGCTACTGAATTCTCCGATATTATCTTCGCGGGTAAACTTCCAGCCCTTCTCTAATGTATATTCCGTACGCACTTCCGCATCAACTTCTACTACAATTTCATCGGTAAATACCCAGCCACCAAACTCTTTGCCGGCACGAGCCTGATAGCGCACATATCGTGCACGCGCATCTCCCCGCCAACCTATCCTCTCAATAGTATCTGTTTTCACTATTTCGTGCGTAATACGCGCCAGGTCAGTGAAACCAGTGCCATCGGAAGATACGGAAATAACGACCTCGACAGGAAGAAAGATTTCCGGTCCCACCATTTGCATGAAGTCGGCACTGATAGAGTTAATCTCTGTTTCAGCCTCCAAGTCTATAGTCACATCCAGGCGGTCGCGCGAAATGAATCCTTGCCAGATACCATCCGAATAAGTCCAGTCACCACGGATACCATCGGTAAGGGTCTTATCTCCTTGAGCAGGATAAGATGCATTATAAGGCGCATTATACTTTACCGGTTTGCCCAATGCCAAATGCTTGATGGGATGCATAGCTTCCTGACGATGGCCAATCTCATTTTTCAAATCAAAGGGATGATATCCCCGATTCTGCAACCACTCCACGGCCTTCAGTGCACGTGCATGGAAATCGGGATAAGATTTGCGTCCGGGTACACTCCACGCCACTTCTGCCAAAGCAAGAAGACGAGGATAGAGCATATACTCGTAATGTTCGTCAGTAGGAATGTATTCAGCCCACAAATTTGCTTGTACTCCATAGATTAGTTTTGCCTCATCAGATGTCAACGCTTTAGGAATCGGATTATAAGAATAGGTCTGAGAAATAGGTATATACCCGCCCATAGCTTCCGGTTGCGAAGAAGGAACATCCTGATATTTATCCAGATAACAATAGTTACCCGGAGTCATAATGGCACGGTGTCCCATCCTGACAGCATTAAGACCGCCTTCTTCTCCCCGCCACGACATAACCGTTGCATTGGGAGCTAACCCGCCTTCCATAATCTCATCCCAACCAAGAAGTTTTCTCCCATGAGCATTAAGGAATACCTCGATCCGGTGAATAAGATAGCTCTGTAATTCATTAACATCCTTGAGGTTATTATCTTTCATGCGTTGCTGGCATTTAGGACATGCTCTCCAAGCTCTCTTACCCGCCTCATCACCTCCTATATGAATATATTCGGAAGGGAATAACTCCATTATCTCGGTCAGTACATCTTCGAGAAAAGTAAAAGTCTGTTCATTGCCCACACAATAATCCTCATTCTTATAAGGCTCACCCGCACATGAAAACTCAGGGTAAGCAGCCAAGACCTCTTCAGAGTGTGCAGGCATCTCTATTTCAGGAATTATTATAATATGCCGTTCTGCAGCATACTGCAATAATTCCCGAATATCATCCTGGGTATAGAATCCCCCATACGCACGCGGATCATCCTGTTCGCAATATTTGCGATTATTTTCACCAAACCACCACTCTTTCCAGGTTTTCTGAGGTCGCCAGGCAGCAAACTCTGTGAGTCGTGGATATTTCTTGATTTCAATCCGCCAACCGGCCCCATCCGTCAGATGCAGATGTAAACGGTTCAGCTTATACCGTGCCAACACATCAATTTGTTTCTTTACAAATTCCTTGGAACGGAAATGCCTGGAAACGTCCATCATGAAACCACGATAGTCAAAACGGGGCGTATCCTCTATATAGGTAGCATGTACAGTCCACTCATTCTTACTTGTAGATTCGGTTAATTGCATCAATGTCTGCAAACCATAAAAAAGCCCGGCATCTGTACCTGCCTGAATCAATATCCGGTGGGGAGTAACTTTCAAAGAATAGCTTTCAGGATGTTTTAAAGTACCACGTCCGGCTACCTTTACTTTCTGTAGAATGATTACATTCTCACGCATATCTTCTTCTCCATTCATACCAACATTGAACGGACGGGGAAGCGTTACCAGGTAATCTTCCAAAATTTTTCTCTTTTCACCTTTAAGATTGGTATATAGTTTCGTTGTTTCCAAAATACGGAACACTCCCTCGTTCTGCTCTATCTTCAACGGAACAGGAATCACAGATTGTGCAGACACTTGGATTCCGGTCGTACAGAATACAACACACCCCAATAAAAGATTAATAACCAGATGGCTTATTCTCATATTCTTTTCCTTTCTCAGTCAATGGTTATTTCATCTACAAACAGGAAAGCTGGATTACCTTTTCCGCCGTGCCACTGAGGAATCGATTTTTCAGAAGGAGCTGTTACCCGTACATAGTGCGCCTTCACTGGAGCAAATGTCAGTTTATGGTCATATAAACCGTTGCGGTCATCCGCCTTCATGGCAGGATATTCTTCGGAAGCTACTTTCGTGAAATTCTCTCCGTCATCAGAAACTTCGACTGTAAACCCGCGTGCATCAAACACCCAATCTCCTTTCTCCACACAAGTAGTAAAGGCTACACTCGATATTTCTGTAGGCTGTTGCAGGTCTATTGTCACATCCATATCATTGCGATAGAAAGCAATCCATCTCCCTGTCTTGTAATTACCGTTTCCTTTCAATCCATCCGTCAGCGTAGTAATTCCATTAAATTGATATTGTCTGTTTACCGGCTGATTTGCTTTGGTAGGCTTAGAAGTCGATTTACTAAAAGCTATTTTTTCAGTAAGCATACGGCTGTTCCCGGTAGGTCGGATGGCAAGAGCATTGAGTGGACAACTTTGTTTTATAACAAGAATACTGTCGGCAATGGGAGAAACTGTTGTCGGCTCCGTGCCATCAAGTGTATAATGAATAGGAGCATGATCAATGGTTGTCATTATCACATCGACTGCACCATCTGCAGAATTTGCAACAAAATCAGCCTTCACATCGAACACATGGGTTGCATAATTATAGCCCTCAAGTACATAAAGATTAATCAGACGCGGCAAACGACTAAGAAAGTCTTCATAGTTCTTCTTTTCCGGATTGGTCCATTGCACTTCTGCCAAGGCTGCCCAACGGGGCAATGCCATG
This sequence comes from Bacteroides sp. AF39-11AC, assembly GCF_003474285.1. NCBI lineage: Bacteria > Pseudomonadati > Bacteroidota > Bacteroidia > Bacteroidales > Bacteroidaceae > Bacteroides > Bacteroides sp. AF39-11AC. The sequence continues at coordinate 57,936 of NZ_QROH01000009.1, forward strand.
TATTGCAACTGCGAATAGACAGGTATATATTCCGCCCAATGATTAGCCTGCACACCAACAATGTATTTCTGTTCTTCGGGAGTTAATGACGAAGGCATCGGTTCGTAACCATACACACGTTCAATCGGTAGATAGCCTCCGATAGCCAACGGTTCATTCTCCGTATCTTTTGTCTGATAATAATCAAAATAGAGATAGGTGTTCGGAGTCATAATAACATCATGTTTCTGCCGGGCAGCTTCAATGCCTCCTCCTTCACCTCTCCACGACATAACAGTAGCGTTCGGTGCCAATCCACCTTCCAGAATTTCGTCCCATCCGATAATCCTACGTCCATGACTGTTCACTGTTTTTTCTGCATGGTTAATTATAAAACTTTGCAAGTATTCTTCCTTGCTATGTCGGGCATCGCTCTTGATTCCCAGAACTTTAATGCGTGCCTGGCATTTGGGACAAGTCACCCATTTTGCTTTCGGGCATTCATCACCGCCTACATGTATATACTGCGATGGGAAAATATCCATTACTTCAGACAATACATCATCAATGAAAGTCAGCACACTGTCATTTCCGGCACAAAGAACATTGTCCGATACTCCCCATTGTGTCCACACTTCATACGGACCACCGGTACATCCCAAATTCGGATAAGCTGCCAGTGCAGCCTGCATGTGACCCGGGAGATCAATTTCGGGAATGACGGTGATATAGCGTTCGGCTGCATAAGCTACAATTTCACGAGCTTGCTCCTGGGTATAAAATCCACCGTAAGGCTTACCGTCGTAATTACCGGAGTTTCGTCCGATGACAGTTTCCTTGCGCTTAGAGCCAACTTCCGTCAACAACGGATATTTCTTTATTTCCAGACGCCACCCTTGATCATCGCTCAGATGCCAATGTAGGCGGTTCATATTATGGAGTGCCATCATGTCAATAAAACTTTTCACTTCATCCACCGTAAAGAAGTGACGGCTTACATCTAAATGAATTCCACGGTAATCGAAGCGTGGGTAATCCTTTATATCCACAGAAGCCAAAACAGGAGTACTGTTTTTCACCGGAGCAATGGACTTACGTAATGTCTGGATACCATAAAATACGCCGGATTCGCTCGCTCCAGTGATGGTTATTCCTTCGGATGTGACATCCAACTGATAGGCTTCGGGCTTTTCGGCCTCCACCCCCAAACAGAGAAGAATGTTTCCTTTACCTTCAACTCCAGCTTCAACGACATAATCAGCACCTGTAGCCTCTTTTAAATAGCCGGCAAGGAACTGAGCATTACGTTGCATTTTCTCATTGTTCTTAGGATAAAGAATTTTAGTCCCGTTATTTATGGTGAACTCCCCGTCGGAAGTCATCGTCATCTCCTGAGGCAAAGGAATCACGTGATAATTAGCCATTTCCTTATTGTTACCACAGGAACTCCAAATTCCTACCATAGCCAGTAGACCGACAAGTTTAAATAGTGTTTTCATGAATGAATCAGAATTGTGTTTATAAAATAATTTCTTCTATTTTGTTTTACCAAAGATATAAGCTTTACATTGATAAGGAGCTAGTTTCACGATCAACTCCTTCGAATTGCTGTTATTCTGCAGAGAACGGTTACCCAAGGAATATATCTGCTCAAATGCCAACCCCACCACTGTCTTATCATTTAAAACTACGGTTTGTGGTGAATTCATTCGGTTGAAGCAGGCTACAGCCTTACGTCCATCTGCTAGCGATTTTACCCAAATATCATAATAATCCGAACGGATACTGCGCTCAGCCTGCCTGCCCAGCACATCCTGATTGATAGCAATCAGATCAGCATCCAGCAAAACGTGCAGGGTGCTGTCATTCATATTCCTCACATCATTTCCGCAAAGCAATGGAGAAGCCATCATACACCACAAAATGAAATGGGAGTTATATTGTTCCTGATTACATCCTTCAGACTCATAACCGATACTCATACTTTTTCCACCAATGCCGACTACCAGCATATCTGGATCATTCCACCCCGCAGGACCGGCATATTCGCCCAACGGAGCATTGATTTCAAGAATATTTAAAATACCACGCAAACCTCCTATATGGTTAGCATCCCGGTACCAGACATCACCAATGTCCCCGGAGACTCTCCACAATTGTCCTCCCACCTGCTTTGCCCACTTCCAGGGTTCACGTTGCCCCCACTCACAAATTGAAAACACGATAGAACGGTTCGTAGCCCGTAAAGCTTTTCCCATCTTCGCGTACCTTTCCATTGCTTCTACCCTTCCGGCAGGTGCATTGCAATAGTCATACTTCAGTAAATCCACGCCCCAGGAAGCAAAATCTTTCGCATCCACCTCTTCATATCCATAACTACCACACACACCGCCACAGGTTCTATCGGCCGCATCTGAGTAAATGCCCAATTTGAATCCCCGTTCATGCAGATAATCGGCCACATATTTTATCCCGCGTGGGAATTTTCTCCTATCGATCTGCAAATGCCCATCAGTTCCTCGTTCCGGCAATTGCCAGAAATCGTCAATATTGATATAGGAATATCCTAAATCGCGCATTCCATTCGCTATCATTGCGTCTGCCGTCTGTAATACTAATTCTTCGGTAAGATGACGCCCGAAAGTATTCCAGCTATTCCATCCCATAGGCGGAGTCAACAGCAACTCATCGCCAATGCGTATGATAAATTTTCTCTCGCAAACGCCTTGTGTGTTTTTTGCTTTAAGGGTGACTGTATAATCTCCCTTCTCAGTTACCGTTCCGCTGATGATACCGGTCTCGGTATCCAAATTCAAGCCTTTGGGCAGTTTCACGGCACTCCATTTCATGGGGCGCTCACCGGAAGTAGGAATATAAAAAAGGAAAGGTGTGGAAGGATAATTCCCCACAATTGCCGGAGAATTTATAACGGGAGATCCCTGAAAAACTTTTTGGGTAGCGTTTTCAGCAGATACAGGCATACCTATCATAGATAATATCCCCAAAAGGAATATTGCAACAATATATAGTCTATTCATAATAATTCTATCATTTCGGGTTACTAATACAATGAATTAAAAGATGAAGGAAGATATTCTTTCCAAATATCTTCCCTCCTCATTTCAAACATCAAATTGAGCAACTTTATACAGTTACTCTCATTTCACAAAATCTGTAATCTTTATTGTCCACTCTCTTTTTGTACCATTAGCGGCTGTCACCTGATACCTGAATTCCTTAGCAGAAAAGTCAGCGGGTTCTCCCAGTTTAGGTGCTCCATTCAATGGTTTGATTCTGGCTGCAGTAGAAAGATCCATATAACCTATCAGATTACTTAACGAAACTCCCTGCCGGATAGCATCGGTAAAACTACCGCTTGCATCGGGAACTGTCAGTTTGCAAGTAATCAGGTTATCATCGGTCGATATGTTTTTTTCGATAGTAAGTGTCTTAACAGCCATCTGATTATTAGCCTCATCCCACCAACGATATTCAAAATTCAAGTTGATTATTTCAGCATCCTCATAAGTGGGCAACTCGTCTAATCCTGACTTCAAGCACGAAGAAACTGCACCCATCAGGAATATCAGCAGAATTATATTTATAAATTTCTTCATATTCGTAATATTTTAAAAGGTTTACTTTATCTTTTACCAGCCTTCATTCTGGTCCAAATTAGAATTCTGGTCACGCTCTCCCTGTGGAACCGGGAACAAATAGCGCTTTGAGGTAAAAGTACGTTCATTATCACTTACATAAATCGGAAGCTCTGTTATTTCGAAAGATTTCCCATCAGGAGCTATCTTCATGAATTTCTGCGTAACGGTTAATTCCGGAACAACTTCCAGACCTTCTGTCTTTCCCCAACGGAGTACAGTCCAATAACGGTCGCCCTCACTTACTAAATCTACACGACGTTCACGTTTATACTCTTTCCAAGCTTCTTCCAATGATATGGACTTCGACAGTCCCGGCAAACCACCATGCTCCACCCGCGTCTTATTGATATATTCGATAGCTTTCTCTTTATCTCCTTGACGCAATTTGACTTCGGCATAGTTCAAATACGAACGTCCCAGACGTAACAATATATAATGATATCCGGTCTTTTCCGAATTCAACAAACGCTTGGCTTCATAAACACATTTCCGGTAAACATATCCCGACACCGGCATTCCCCAAACTTCCGTAGATTTGGAAGAATAATAAAGATTTCCACCTTCACGGAGCCATACTGTATTGGCAAAGTAAGAACATCCATCATAAATAATAGAAGCATAGAAACGTTTGTCACGATTCTTATAGATGGCATCATTTACCATTCCTCCATTAGTCAGGAAATCTTTATAATAAGAAGTCTGATCCCATTCTTTAGCTTGTCCGTCTTCATCAGTCACCAGATAATCATTCACCAGACTAACAGAAGGGAACCTCTGAGGCCACCCTGCACATTCCTCTGCCAAGGGATATTTCTCCTGTGCTTCATGAGTCAGTTTACTTGGATCAATATTAGGAACCAGTCTCTGCATCCATGTATCCGCGAAAGTAGTATTCTCCTGACTTCTCCATTGTGCCAAAATGATTTCACTTGAAGATAACGAATGGTCATAGTCATTGAACATTCCTGCATAGTCTTTGTCCAAAGAATACTTATTCAGTGCAAACAAGTCTTCACATGCCTTCGCTGCTATTTTATAATAATCGTCTTGGCCATTTTCGATATAAGCAGCACCATGCAATGCAACTTCTCCCAACAATGCATAGGCCACTCCACGACTTACGGCACCTGTAGGTTCATCTACATGCAGATCGGGAGCAGCTTCCTGAAGATCCTTTATAATGAAATCATATGTCTCTTTTATAGTTGTTGTACGTGAAAAAGTCATATCGGCATCCGTATCAATCAAATCTCCTACCAGCATCAGTTTACCGAACAGGCGGGCACGTGTGAAGTAAATCATGGCACGTATCGTTTTTGCCTGAGCTATAAAATTAGCTTTTTCAACTTCAGTGAAAGGTGCATCCGGCACACGGGCCAACACCATATTGCAACGACGGATGTCCCCATATACATTCCATCCTGCATCATAATAACGGTCTATCAATTCAAAATTAATATTACGCCCATCTTCCAGAATAGCCTCATTATCGGTCCAGTTATCCTTCCAAATCATCATATCAGTGGCATTTTTCAATGCAGTATAGATAAATGCCTGGGTAAGATCAGTACTCTTCCATACATCGTTTTCCGAGTATTTGTCCAGTGGCCCCTTGTCCAGTATATCTGTACACGCAAAGGCAGCCACAGCAAGGATTATCATTATTACTATATTCTTCAATTTTTTCATATTCGTTCCTCCTCATTAAAAGCCAATCGTTAAACCTATTGCATAAACCCGCTGTACGGGGTATCCATCACCACTGGTAGATGAAGTTTCCGGATCGAAGAATTTACTTATTCCAGAGATTGTAAACAGATTACTGCCACTAAGATTCACGCGACACATCTGCAACCAGTCACATTTTTTCAGAAGTTTGTATTTAAAATCATAACTCAACTGCAAATTCTTTAACCGGATATAAGATCCATCCCTCATCCAATAAGTAGAACTGACCTGATTGTTACTCCCATTTGCACCGGAACTTACAGAAATTCTCGGGAAGTCGGCATTCGTATTATCCGGTCTCCAATAGTTCAACTGATTCTGGTAATAAAGATATTTACTTTCGCCTTTCTGGTAGCGGTCTCCAAGCGTCATGTAACGTTCGCCAGTACCGTAGAACAGACCTGACAAATTAAAACCTTCATAACTGAAAGAAAAGTCAATGCCATACGTAAAATGAGGTTTTGTCGGCATACCGATGCGTACCTGGTCTTCACCATCAATTTTGCCATCGCCATTGACATCTACATAACCTATATCTCCCAATTTAGTCTGATTGGAAGCTAATCTGCGCGGTGAATTCAAAATATCTTCTATATATTGGTACAACCCCGTATCCAGATAACCAATACCATAATAATCAGTTTGATTAGTCTGACGTTTATATGGATTCATCAATGAAGTCAAGGCTTCATCAGATTTCACCTTCCAGAGGGTATTGAAATAAGTCATATTAAATCCTACTTCATAAGAGAATTTGCGCGGAGTTGTATCCGACCAGCGCATGGTCAGTTCCACACCTTCACGACGTTGTTCACTTTCCGACTTAATTTGCGGTAACTTCTTTCCTAACGGAGTAACATAGCGATCGCCCGGACTCATCAGACCACCTTTGGTCACATAATAGAAATAATCGAAAGTACCTTTTAAGCGATTCTTGAAGAAAGCCATATCTAATCCGTAGTTTAGGGAATTAACCTGATACCAACTCAACAATTCAGGAGAAACCAGCTCTCCTTCACTAAATCCAGATTGCAGTTTACCTCCGATTACAATCTTCTTTTCATCCATATTATAAGTGGAAAGATAGCCAAAACGATTAACACCAGCTTCTGTACCGGTCTGTCCATAAGAAGCACGTATCTTAATCAAATCAATCACATGCTGATTCCATTCTTTAAAGAAAGGTTCTTCACTTACAGCCCAAGCTATAGCACCCGAAGGGAAAAATCCCCAACGATGTCCCGGTGCAAAGTTGTCCGAACCGTCGTAACGGAAACTTCCCTCCACAATATAGCGGTTCAGATAATCGTACTTCAAACGACCAACGAATCCCATACGTCCGCCTTCTTCCGAGTTACCACTATTCTGCTGCGTATCTGCAGCACCGGCAAATAACTGGTCGACTACCGTTGATAAGTATTCTCCTCTGTAAGCACTCATATTCCACCCATTATTTTCAGAAACTGTATACACGAATTTTGCATCCACAGTATGTTTCTCCGCAAATGTCTTTACATAAGCGGCACTCAACTCAAAGTTGTAGGAGTCTCCCCAGTAACCGGCTTCATCCAATGTCGGATTACCAATCGGATAAATAGTGCCGTCCTGATAATATTGGGGAGCTTTAGTACTAAACTTCTTGGTATGAGAGTCATTCAGACGATAATTAAACATAGCACCGATAATCACTTCCTTCATCCAAGGTAAAGTCCAGTCTGCCGCCACCTGTGTATTGATAAACTTACCATAATTCCTATCATAACCGGAGCGGTCGTCCATTTGTACTAACGGATGGTCAGTAACAGCTGCATAGGTGCCATCTGGATTATAAGCCGGATTAAGAGGCGATTGATTATAAAGATTTTCCCATATTTTCGCAGCAGAAAATGAAGGATATTCTTTCTTTTCATATGCACCATTCAGGTTCAGAGTTACTTTTAAACCTATTTTGTCAAAAGTGGTGTTTACATTACTGCGAACCGTATAACGGTTATAATTCAATGCATTCGAAGTATAAATACTTCCTTGGTCTAGCATCCCCAAAGAAAGGTAATAATTAACTTTCTCTCCACTTCCACTCAAAGAAAGCGTGTGCTTATATTGGGGAGCAAAATTTTTGAGTCCTTCTCCTAACCAGTCAGTATTAGCATATGTATAAGGATCAGTCTGATTTTTGATAATCTCCAATATTTCCGGAGTAAAAGTAATATTCTCTTCTGCAATGCCATCATTTAGGGCTGCCGCTCTCTGATTGTAAGCATAGTCATAAGAACGAGTTTTCTCCAATAATTTGGTCGGTTGGCTAAATTCTGCATTAAACGTATAAGTAACAGCAGTCTTACCCTTTCCGCCCTGTTTGGTTTTCACCATTACGATACCATTGGCAGCACGCGAACCATAAACAGCCAGAGATGCCGCATCTTTCAATATAGATAAACTTTCAATATCATTAGGATTCAGTGTATTAAAATCCCATGAATCGGAAATAACGCCGTCAATTACATAGATCGGTGCACCACCACCACGAATAGAGATAGAAGGTGTGGAACCTGGTTCGCCACCAGACGATTCAACAATGACTCCCGTAGCACGCCCAGCCAAAGAAGCGGTTACGCTGCTGAAAGGAAGATTCTGCAACTTTTCACCCTTCACGGCTGTTACGGCAGACGCCATTTTGCGTGTAGAAGTAGTACCATAACCAATGACTATTACCTCATCCAGCAATTTACTATCTTCTTCCAGAGTTACATTGATATGAGTCTGATTATCAATTGTTATTTTCTTCTCCTGATACCCGATAAACGAAATAATAAGGATCTCTTTTGGAGAAACATCCAAGCTAAAATTACCATCAATATCAGTAATAGTGCCTCTGTCGGTACCTTGTACCTTAACATTTGCTCCAATAATGGTTTCTCCGGTCTTATCAACAATGGTTCCGGTAATTTTCTTCATTTGCTGCTGCGAAACAGCAGTGGGGATATCACGTACCTCTTCTATTTTTCTTTCCAAAATGATATGAGAGCCCTCCAATTTGTATCTAATGCCGGTGTCCTTCAATATTTTATCTAATACCTTTGAAACTGCCTGTTCGTGCACTTTGACACTCACCAGCTTATTTATACTTATTTGACTGTTATATATAAAGAGGTAATCGGTTTGGTTCTCTATTGCATCCAATACTTTGTCCAACTTGACATTACTCACATCAAGACTGACCTTCGTGTTCTGGGAATACGAATTCCCGGCATATGAAGAAAAGACACATGCCACCAACAAGAATAAAGTGATTCTCATAATTCTAAAAAAATGTTTTATTCGGGGATTTTTAGGATAATATCCCCCCGACAAAGTGTTATTTTTCATACCTTTGTATAGATTTTTAAGTTAATACAGTTTTTTCAGGAAAATTGTGTTGATTTCGATGCCGGTAGGTGCGGGAACACTTATCGGCATTTTTAGGTTAACATAGGGCATTCATCATAGGCATTCATTGTTTAAGGGTTAATACTGATATTTCATCTTATATAGATTATCTGTTTTTCACTGTCTTTCTCATATCGGAATTTTATGTTTCCCTGCAAAATCCGGAGAGCATAATCAATGCCATCCGATAGTCTGAATTTTCCTGTAAAGTGAGATTCACCCACTTTTCCATTCTCCATCACTATCTTTACCCCGTAATATTTCTCAAAGTCCTTCATTATATTATGAAACGATTCATCCGTAAAACAGATAAGCCCTTCTTTCCAACGGTAAGAATCAAAATCCTCTACTCTTATAACACTAAGTTTTCCTTTTTCCAGTGATAATTTATGTTCAGGCTTCAAGATAACAACCTGAGAAGGATTAGCTTTCGGAATAACTTTCACACTACCGTGCATAAGGGTAGCTTCAAACTTCTCCAGTTCAGGATATGCATTCACATTAAATTTTGTTCCTAAAACTTCTACATCACAAGTACTGGTCTGTACCACAAATGGTTTGTCTTCATCCCTCTTTACGTCAAAGTAAGCTTCTCCTTGCAGTTTAACCACACGCTGTTTCTTATTAAAAGAAGAAGGATATTGCATAGTAGTCCGAGCATTCAGCCAGACAGTGGTTCCATCAGGTAATGTGAGGTGAGTACGTTGTCCCGCAGGAACAGATACCGTACTCATTATTACATCATCCCGACGATTTTTATATCCTTGGTACAAATGGCTGAATGTCAAGGTAAGAATAACAACAACAGCAATTTTCAACCCATCCGATTTTATCTTTTTAAAAATGGAAAAATTAAATACAGAGGATTTCTTTTCAGAAAGCGGATTATGTAATAAAAGGGTATTGAAAAGCTCACGTTCTTTATAAAAAGTACGTTCATTCTCTTCCGACGCCTCCACCCAGGCTTTTATTTTCATGCCCTCATCTAAAGTAGCATTACCTTTAAAAAAATTATAAAGTAATTCTCTATCCATATTAAAATACCTTCCTTCTGTATATAAGGCACTTCATGGATAATGATTCCTAGTGGAATTTTGCAAAAAATAAAAGAAATATCGGATAATAGTCTTTTAGATTAGTCTGGAACAGTTTTAATGCCTTGCCTATATGAAAATCCACTCCTTTAGTGGTCATATTCATTAGTGCAGCAATTTCTTTATAAGATTTGTTTTCGTAGCGACTCATTATAAATATCTTGCGGGTACGTTCCGGTAATTCATCCAAAGTTTTCCGAATAAGTTCCTGTACCTCTTTGGCAAGCAGTTCATAGGGTTCACAAGCCTCCAATGAAACGATGCGTGCATTGAGTTCCCATTCATGATATTTTTTGATTGCTTCAGAACATTCTTCATGTATCCGTAAATGCCGGAGATAATTGAGGCTCCTATGTTTTATAGCAGTAAGTATATATGCTGGAATATTTGCAACACCAGAAAGAGAATTCCGATTTTCCCAATAATAGATAATAGCTTCTGCTGTAATGTCTTCCGCTACATTCCAATCACGAACATAGGTATAGGCAAAGTTGACAAACGATGTTTGGTAATCTTTATATAACTGATTGAAAGATGTCGTTTCTTCCATGTTAGTCTTTATATACATATGATAATTTATAAAGGTCTGGATCTGAATCTCTACTTATTGCACAAGCTTTTACCAACTGTGTATCTTTAATTTAGTGCTCGAGTACGAACCTAATGAAAGTCTATGCCCAAGGTTAACATTGAATACTGTTTAAAATATTCCAAATGCGAAGGTAGCATAATAATTTTATCCAACCAAAAGATTTAATAAAAATCATTTTAATATAATACATAAAACAGTCTTATCCTGAATTTAGTTTATTATCAACCAAATTCTGGATAAAGCAGTTTTCAATTCACTATATCAAATCGTATGCTCATGCAAGGAAAAGTGATAAAAGAATCACAGGTGTATATTTGCATATAATTGGCATATTAGTTACTTTTGTAGAGTGTTTTATAAATCAGCAAGATATGAATAGAATAGATATACAAAATAGCTCTTATATCGATTGTCCCATCCGAATGATACTATCACGAATCAGTGATAAATGGTCGATACTGACACTTTTCACACTGACACAGGCACCCGTCATGCGGTTCAATGAATTACAAAAGACAATACCAGATATATCACAAAAGATGCTGACGGTCACTCTACGCACTCTGGAAGAAGATGGACTCGTGAAGAGACAAATTTATGCACAGGTTCCTCCGAAAGTGGAATACTCACTTACAGACAGAGCCATGTCTTTATTGCCCCATATCAATTCCTTGATATTATGGGCACAAGAAAATATGAATGATATATTAGATGACAGAAAATCCTATAGGAAAGCGTAATTACATCGCTTTCCAAAACTTCTGGAAGTCCTTGTACCGTCCGTAACAAACCAATTCGTCACCAGCTTGTACTTGATCATTTTCAGGTAATTCATTCATCACATCATGTTCTGTAAATGAGATGCCCAGACAGTTCTTTAAAGTCTTGGCACGCTTCAGTGCTAATAATTTCAAGCCAAATTCTTTGTCCAGATTCAATTCATTGGCATAGTATCCTATCATTTTTTCCGGCACAGTAAATTTCACTACATAATAATTTGAGTCCACCCTGAATGTTTCCATATTGGCACCAAATTCCAACAGATGTACCAAACCACGAGCAGCATCTTCCTCCGGAGTTAAAATCCGTTCCAAATCAAAAGCCTCAAGTACGGAACGATGGACATTATCAATAGCCCGCGCATAGATATGCTCCACTTTCTGTTGTTTCAGTAAAGCCACTACACGAATGGAAGCGCCAAAATTCTCACCAATAGCCACTACTACCACATCCACTCCATTTAAAGGAAGAACAGCAAGCGCCTGCTCGTCAGTTGCATCCAATACAAAAGCTGTAGCCATTTTTTCTTTTATACTATCTACGCGGCTTGCACTCACATCCGCACCAATCACTTCGTGCCCCAATGCCGACAATTCCTCGGCAAGCATGTGTCCGTAATTTCCTAAACCAATAATAATATACTTCATACTATTTATTTTACTACTAATTACTAATTTATAATGATCTGTCCACTTGGATACTGATACTTCGTATGTTTCTTTTGCTTAATGATACCCAACATCAACGTAATCAAACCCACACGTCCGATAAACATCAAGAAAGCAACAAGTAGCTTACTATTATCACCCAAGGTCGGAGTCAGATTTAAACTGGAACCTACCGTACTCAGTGCCGACACACATTCAAACAAAAGTGCCATAACAGATGCCTGAGGTTCCCACATCGTCAGAATAAAAACAAAAACAAATAAAACACCAAGAGACATCACCACTGTAGCATTGGAACGACGGATTGAGTCGTATGACAATTCACGTCCGAACACCTCAACCTTTTCCGTACCGCGCAACACAGCAACAAGATTCAACACAACTACCGCAAAAGCATTCACCTTGACACCACCGGCCGTAGATTGTGCTGCACCACCAACCCACATCAGGAAAATATAGATCAATACACTCTGTACTCCCAACGAAGTTAAATCCACACTGGTAAACCCGGCAGTACGCGGACAAGTTGCATTAAAAAATGCCTGTGTCCATTTATCAGCAACCGACATGCCGGCAAAGGCATGGTTCCACTCAAAAATGGCAATAAAAACTGTACCAAGCACCAGCAACAGAAAAGTCATAATCAGTACAATCCTCGTATTCAGGTTATACAGATGGTAAAAATGATGTCCGTCCCACTCCCATGTATGCAAGAACTTCCATATACGACGTAAATGATGGAGTACGATATCTTTAAAATTCACCAATATCGGGAAACCGATACCACCCAGAATAATCAGAAAGGATATATAAATAAGGAAAGGATTATGCCCCGTCATCACCAATGGGTTACCCAAATTACCCGGTAATGTGGAAAAACCCGCATTACAAAATGCTGATATGGCATGGAAAGCTGAAAAGGCTACTTCCTCCTCAAAAGTCATTCCCATTGTACCATGAATATCACTCCAAATGGCAAGCATTCCCGTCCCTTCTATAGCCAATGTGAAGCCTAATATATACAGTAAAGTAGAAAGCAATGAATTCAATGAATTGGAACTAACCATATCACGAACTACCAACTGGTTATAGAATGATGTATTACCCATAAAGAACATTGCAAAAAAACTGGTCAGTGTCATCACCCCCAAACCACCAATTTGTATTAGTAGGATAATCACCACAAAACCAGATGCAGTAAAGGTGGAAGCCACATCCACCGAAGTCAGTCCTGTGACACACACTGCACTGGTGGAAATAAACAAAGAATCCACCCACGAAATTCCATTCATCGTACAGCGGGGCAGCATTAACAGACCTGTTCCTATAATAATAATAATAAAGAAACTACCAGCCAGGATTAAAGAAGGATTAGTTCTCCGTCCTAATAACCTGACCAAGCCATTGGACAGATTAAAGAAAGAAAAAATAAGCAAAAGTACAATGTGATAAGGTTTTCCGTTCAGGAATTCCCAAAAGAACAAAATAGCTCCTTCTTCCTCCGGTCGATGAAAAATAACCGGAATCAGAGTAAGATAGAGTAAGGCGATCAGTATCCAAGCCAGTTTCTTAAACGCACGCTTTGTATCTCTGTATTCCAACAAAAGATGCAAAGTCACTTCCGTCAGGAAAACACCCCACACAAACCGATAGAGAGTTTGCAGTTGAGAAGCCTCGTGTTCGGAAATAGTAAAGCCGTGTTCATATACTACACCTACAATTAACAGAATAGAAGCCAGGTAGGCTATGTAAGTCACCCCTCCAAGAATGATCCGAGTGTACGGATGAATCCATTTATTCTGATATAACAAGAATTTGTGATAAATCTTCATGGAGACACCAAATTAAATATCAGGCAAACATAAACAAAACAATGCGTATAGACAAAAAACAAAAGAAAAAAGATATTGTTTTAAAAATAATAGTTACATTTGACCTCGTAAAAATTTAATAGAATTAACCACTATGAGCAACAAGACAAAAAGATTTTTCCTTCCGGAAGAAGAAATTCCACACTATTGGTATAATATACAGGCAGATATGGTAAATAAACCGATGCCTCCGCTTCATCCCGGTACCAAACAACCACTGAAAGCAGAAGATTTATATCCTATCTTCGCTCAGGAACTGTGTAAGCAAGAACTTAACCAGACCGATAAGTGGATTGAGATTCCCGAAGAAGTACGCGAAATGTACAAATATTATCGCAGTACTCCGCTCGTCCGTGCCTATGGACTGGAGGAAGCATTGGGTACCCCGGCACACATCTATTTCAAGAATGAGAGTGTCAGTCCAATGGGATCACACAAGTTAAACTCTGCCATTCCCCAAGCTTACTATTGCAAAAAAGAAGGAGTAACCAACGTTACCACAGAAACCGGTGCCGGTCAATGGGGTGCTTCACTGGCCTATGCTGCCCGCTTGTTTGGCTTGGAAGCTGCTGTTTACCAAGTGAAAATCAGCTACGAACAAAAGCCTTACCGCCGCAGCATTATGCAGACTTTCGGTGCACAAGTTACACCGTCTCCATCTATGTCTACCCGCGCCGGAAAAGACATTCTGACAGCTCACCCCAACTATCAGGGTTCCTTAGGAACAGCTATTTCGGAAGCCATTGAACTGGCACAAACTACACCGAATTGCAAATATACATTAGGATCCGTTTTGAGCCATGTAGCTTTGCACCAGACTGTAATCGGCTTGGAAGCCGAAAAGCAAATGGAAATGGCAGGAGAATATCCTGATATGGTAATTGCTTGCTTCGGTGGTGGTTCCAACTTTGGCGGTATCGCATTCCCATTCATGCGCCATAAGATCCTGGAAGGTAAACAAACACGTTTCATCGCTGCCGAACCAGCTTCTTGCCCGAAGTTGACACGTGGTAAGTTCCAATATGATTTCGGCGATGAAGCCGGATATACCCCATTGCTACCTATGTATACACTGGGACATAACTTTGCTCCTGCCAATATTCATGCAGGTGGATTACGTTACCACGGTGCAGGTGTCATCGTTTCGCAACTATTGAAAGATGGTCTGATGGAAGCTGTAGACATCAAACAACTGGAATCATTCGAAGCCGGTTGTCTGTTTGCCCAAGTTGAAGGTATCATTCCCGCACCCGAATCTTGTCACGCTATTGCTGCCGCCATCCGCGAAGCAAACAAATGCAAGGAAACAGGCGAAGAAAAAGTGATCCTGTTCAATCTCTCCGGTCATGGACTGATTGACATGGCTTCGTACGATAAATATCTCTCCGGTGATCTTGTGAATTATGAACTGACTGATCAGGATATTCAGAAGAATCTGGACGAAATAGGCAGTCTGACGTAAGACGCCTCATCAATAAATGTTTGCCAGACTAACGAGTGGCTCATAGAGCTTTTCAATGTCTTGTGCATCCAATTCAATATCAACCTGGTCCCCCGGAATCAACCGTATTCCGGGGGGCTTTGCGTCTTTACCATCCCGATGTATATTGATAATAGCACAGTTTTCGGGTAAAGAAAGCTCGTCCACAAGTTTACCGTCCAGATAGGAACCTGTCATCACTTCGATGGATAGTTTATATCTTTTTTGTTCCTGAAAAGCAGGAGTATTGATCATATCCTCATAAAGTGTCACATTAAAAGGTTTTATCTGAAGAAGTTCCGTAAAATAATAAGTTAATCCGCCTACTACTACCGACGGGTAAAATACCTCAAAGTGCCCTGTTATCTCGGTAATCAGTACGATAGCCGTCAAAGGGGTACGTATCACAGCCACCAGAAAAGCCGACATGGAAATCAACATCACATAACTGACATTCTCCGGTTCAATAACTCCATATTCCACTCCCAGTAACCCGACAATCTGGCCCAGTAATCCACCGGTGACCAGTGTAGGGATAAAACTTCCTCCCGGCAAACCGGATGAAACACAGATTACGGAAAAGCCAAAATGCAACAGCATCATTGCCGTTACCCACATAATCTGTGCATTACTGCCGGACTGTGCCTGCTCCAAAAGAAACTGTTCTCCCCCACCCGTCAGGTTAACCTGCATAAAGGAAATAATGTAAGCAACCAGCAACAGATAGAACATCTTCATATATACCGAAGATTTCACCGTAGCATAAACCCGCTTAAAGGACACCATCATCATGGAATACAACTTCCCGCAAACAGAAATAATCACTGCAAGCAATAAGAAGTATTTCACTTGGACTCCAAAAGAAAAACCTGGTTCGGCCACTTGTATCAGATGGTAAGAATTTATAGGAAAAACCATACTCGCCACCGCCCCTGCCACTACACCTGCCAGCAAGGTGGTGATAGCTGTTTTCGGAGCATCAAAACGTTCGATGGATTCGATGACAAGCAATGAAGAAGCCAGCGGTGCTGCAAACGCAGCGGCAAGACCGGCACCGGCACCGGCGGCAAGCAATTGTTTTCGTTCACCTCTCAAAATATGTGTCCAACGCGCTACAAGACATCCGATATACGAACCTATTTGCACAGAAGGTCCTTCACGTCCCAGTGATAATCCGGCTGAAACCGAAAGAATACCACCGAAGAATTTAGAAACCAATTCTATGAAAGGGTGTTTATAGGTAATGCGTCCATTAATGGCAGCACGTGTTTGAGGAATACCTCCCCCGGTGATAAGTGGCATTTTCATCACCAACCAAGATACGAATATCAGTATCGCCCAAAAGAAAAGAAAAAGAGGAATATGCCAGTACCACTCCGGGCGGGAAGCAAAGAATTCACTTCGCAGGTTAAAGAAATAATAGAGGCAATAATGATAGGGAACAGCCACCAGCCCCGTCAGCAATCCTACGAAGATGCTGACGAAATACAGGCGTGCGTCAACCAGTTTCAGCTTCACGACATACCACTTCCTCAGTTTTCTAAAGTTTTTGAACCTTTGAAACATTCCTCAGAGTTTTCTTTTATTAATTTGAGTATCTACAACAAATTAACCCTGTTGAAGTTTCAAGACTTTGCGTTTTTTACTTTTTCCCCATCATATTCAATCGCAGGATAGCATGTACCATAAAATAACGTCTCAAAACTATTACTTGCCAAGGAATCATAATCGGCTACAAAATCTTCCATCGCCTCATCCCAGTTATAGACGAAATGGTCCGAATTAGTCACCCGGTATTGATAGCTGTAACAAAACTGAAGAAAATAACGGTTAGGCAACGGTTCTACATACACCAGTTGCAGGCGGTAATTATCACCGTCTCCTTCATCATCAACACGCTGGTTGACTACTTTCTCAATATCATTCTTAAAATAATGTGTAGTAGAAAAAATTCCCTATCGGCCGAAGAAGCATTCGTTCCATAATCCACTTTCAAAGCCAGGTTTCGCCCTTTACGGCTGAACTTACGGTTGACCTGTAACATGAAAGTCAGATGATACAGGAAATTATCATAAAGATTAGAGGCAGTCCTCTCGTTCAATAGGGTTTCATCCGACCAACTCTGTTGATAACTTCCTTTCCATGGATCAACAACTTTCCATCGCCATCAATTATCCACCGGACAATTATTTCATAATATCTTCCAGCATGGAACCTTCGGGAATACGATAGGCTGAAACATTAAAAACCGATGTATCCTGTTCAGTAACCGCTAATAGTGCTTTACCCACTACAACCATTTCATTCAATAAAAATCCATCAGGAAGTAATGCAATATCACCCAAGTTTTGCGAAAAACCTCTGAATGAAGCGGGAATAGATTTAGAAAAAGTAGTATAGCCAATGAAAGAAATCTCCGATAGTAACTTCTTATCTTTTGGTCAGACAATCGGCATTTTGAATTTACCGTCATCCGTCGTTACCACACCGGCAATAAAAGCACTATCCGGTAAAGTTAGTAAACGCACCGCTGCATATCCTACCGATTGCTTTGTATCTTTATCAACAACACATCCGGCAAAGCTCCCTTTGCCGGACTGAGCATTAGCAGTCATACCTGACCATAATAAAAAAAACATAAAATAGTATGTTTCGGGAAGTCAAATATGTATGCCTATGCCCCATTCGTGTCTATCAAGTAGTCTAATGAAAATGTATTATTTAGTAGCAGGAGCAGGTCTTCCATGCATCGGGCGCTTTCCTTGTCCGTGCTTCTGACCTTTTCTTTTATCAAATTCTTTTCTGAATTTATTCGCATTACTCTTTTCTGTCTGATAGATCTTCATAATCTGTTTAGGAGACAGAATCTTACGGAACTCATTATAATACTTCTCACGAACATCCAGAATCTTACGGCTTTGAGCAAACTGATCCTTAATCTGTTTTTCTATTTCCGCATCTGTCGGTACAGGTTTCGCAGTTTGTTTAGCTTCCGCATTGTTTCCTCTGTTTCTTTCGTGGCGGTTCATCATCCGGCACTCACGCAATGCTTTCAGGTAACCCTCGTAAACAGGAGTAAATTTAGCAGCAGTAGCATCATCCAACATCAATGTTTTTACCATCTGATTAGCTTGTCTCTGCATCATCTGCTCGGGAGTAGGGCGTTGTTTCTGATCCTTATTATCCTTCTTCTGAGCAGAAATTGTTTGGCTACCAATCAAAAGAGCAGCCATCATTACATAAATAAACTTAGTCTTCATAATTTTCTTGTTTTTTTATTAATACCTAATTTAAAAATATGTCATTTTCAGAGAAGTCGACGAGCTCTTCCAACTCCTCATCCGACAGTTCATAAATCCATTTATCAACCGGATCACTGCTGCCGCTATCCACAGCCAGCATATCCGAAGTTCCTGCAGGTACATCTCCCGTCTGTAAATAAGACGGAACAAACAATACTCCTGCCAGTATTGCAGCAGCTGCTACAGCAGTAGAAAATATTATCTGTAAACGGCGTTTCCGATGTTGCCCACCGTAAGTACGTTCCATAACCTTTTGCTGCATATCCTCAAAGAAATTATCAGGAGTGCGATAAGGTGTCTTTTTACCTATATCGTCAAAATCAAATTCTTTATTCATCGTCCTATCTATTTAAGATGTATTCTTTTATTTTTTCTTTCGCATAGTGATAATTCACTTTGAGAGTATCGACCTTGCTATCCAGTATCCGGCTGATCTCTTCATAATCAAGCTCGTCATAATAGCGTAGGTTGAATATCAATCGTTGTTTTTCCGGTAAACTCAGTATGGCTTCCTGAAACTTGACTGCCAATTCATTTTCATAATCAATATAATCGGAAGCTTTCAGCTTACCAATCAGTTCTTCTTGTACTTCTTCCGCAGGAATCGCTTCTTCATCCTTTCGTGTATTCAGCAAGCGCAAACTCTCATTGGTTGCAATCCTGTATATCCAGGTACTCAGCGAGCTTTCACCACGAAACTGTCCCAGATTACGGTATACCCGGATAAAGACTTCTTGGAGAACATCTTCTGCATCCTCATGTGATACCACCAAACGCCGTATATAATTATATATAGGTACCTGGAAGTTATCCATCAGCATTTTAAACCCCTTTTTCGGGTCAGAAGCATATACCTGCCGGATTTTATCCTCGTTTATCATCCATTCAATTTCTTAGCTTTATTAGATTAGAAACAGAAAAAAGGATGAAGTTAAATCGGCAAGTTCACATTTTGCATTTATTAAAGAAGTGGTTAAAAATAAAGTTTCTTATCTTTGCCTCCTCAAAACGTACATGAATAATATATTCTGTATAAAAAAACAATTTATTATGAGAGATCAAGCAGTATTGGTACGCAATGCGGTTAAAAATGAAATACCTGCATTTGCCCTGATCGGGAAAGATAAGTTTGCACTACAAACTCTGGAATACTATTATTCCTTAGCAAAAGAAGAATGTAGCGAAGAGTTTCTTAAAGACTTGAGAGACTTGATAGAGAATGATTTCAAAAGGTACCGTGAAGAAAATCCGGAGAAGATAAAAGTACCCGATATGTAGTTCACTTCCAAGCATAAAAAAAGGCTATCTATCCCAGACAGCCAATCTTTTGTTAACCTTAAATCTAATACTATGAAAAACACATTGCAAAGATACGGACTTCCGGAATATCTCCAAATTTTCGGGGTGAACTACAACATATTACAACATGTTTTAATAAGCTCTGCGGTTTCGTTAACCATTGGGGATTCGTTGTGTTAATAATTAATATAATCCTTATCTTGCTATGAGTCGATTCGGTGAAAGACATCTCTTTCCCAGGCAACATACTTTTTATTTTTATCGCGGATGATACGGATGGGGCTAGCAACAAGGAAATAGCTTATTACCTCAACGGCCTATTTGTCTCAATTTATCAACAGCAACATAGTCCTCTATATCTTCCTGATTATCAACACGATTAAACCAAATTCTATTAAGTATACGACTGAATCAGGTTCAATACCGAAAAAAAAGAACTAATTTATCATTTAAAGCAGTTTGTTTGTTACAATTTCTTGAGGCCTGAAAGGTTTTCTGCAAATGCTTGATTATCAAATGTGTTATAATGATGGTATCTCGGTATGGGACTGAGGTACCCTAAGTACGGGACTGAGGCACCCTAAGTACGGAACTGAGATACCCTAAGTATACGACTGATCTCACAAATATCTTGTTTTGTAAGCATTTGTTGCTTATATGTGGAGGTGGCATACTGAATCATCATTTTACCTATAACGGTACAGGAAGGAATAAAAGAGTGATAATGTGGTAGGGTGGTAAGGTGATAACGGGATAAGACTCTTTGATATATAGCGCAGCCACTTTATCACCCTATCACCTTACCACCTTATTACACTTTGTTCATAACCGCTACAGAAATGAAACAATCTCGCCAGATTATTGGATATATGCAAAAAAACTGTTAAATTCGCAAATAGAACCAGTGCACTTCCTTCTTTTGCTTTGTTTATAGCATAGAAAATTGGATTATTAATTAAAAAAAACAGAATTGATGTGGAAGAGATTTATCTTCTGTCTATGGATATTATTACCGTTCTCTTTGTTTGCCCAAAACGAAGGGATTAATTCCATCGCATACGATAGTCTTACTACCAAGAAGCATCAGGGGACTTTTATTAAAGCAATGAAAAAGTTCCTTAACTTCAATGATTTCGATACAACTTATATAAGCCCTAATCGCTACAACTATGCCTTAATGCTCGACCATTTCACAAATTACGAGTATTATTCCGTAGGTACCGCTGTTCCCGAACCTCAACGGCTCCGGTTCACCCCCAACCCTCGCAACAAAATAGGAGCTTACTTCGGTTGGCGCTGGATATTTTTAGGATGGTCTGTCGATACAGATGGACTCCTTGGGAAAAAAAGTGGGAAAAACAGGGGAACAGAATTCGACCTAAGTCTCTACAGTTCGAAATTTGGAGTGGATCTTTTCTATCGGCGTACAGGTAACGATTACAAGATACACCAAGTTACGGGCTTTTCCGACCGCATTCCTTCCAACTATTCAGAAGACTTCAATGGACTGAAAGTAAATATGAAGGGATTCAACTTATATTATATCTTCAACAACCGGCACTTCTCATATCCGGCAGCCTTCAGTCAGTCTACCAACCAACGACGAAATGCGGGTTCACTGATAGCCGGTCTTTCCGTGTCCACCCACAATCTAAAATTCGATTATACTAAATTACCTGAAGTTATTCAGGAAACAATGAATCCCGGAATGAAAGTCAGGCACATCAAATACACTAATATCAGTCTCAACTTTGGATACGCCTACAACTGGGTATTTGCACGCAACTGCCTGGCTTGCCTGTCACTCTGTCCGGCAATTGCTTACAAAACGTCACGTATAGAAAAGGATGCGGAAGAAGGTAACGACTGGTACAAGAACTTCAATATTGATTTCATATTGCGGGCAGGTGTGGTATACAATAATAGTAAGTACTTTGCAGGCGCTTCTTTCCTGGGCAGGACATACGACTATTATCGGGATAACTTCTCCTTAAACAACGGATTCGGTACGTTGCAAATATATGCCGGCTTCAATTTCTATCTGAAAAAAGAACACCGGAAAAAGAAATAATGGCTATAAAATTACCAGAACTTATTATGCTCGACACTATATTCAAATCCTGCAGACTGCAATTTTCTTACAATCATCTCCTTATTTACATTCATATCATCGCAGAGTTCATCCAATGAAGAGTAACAGTCACGCAATTTCATATTGATGAAGCTGAAAAGTATCATCGGGTCTTTAGGCAATTCCATCTTTCTACTAATACTTATTGATTCCGACTGCAAAATTACAATTATCCGGCTTATCCTATTCCTCCTGAGGACCTATTTTTTCTATCTTTAACGCAACCTTCTCTATAATTTTACTGAGTTCTTCTTCCAGTGGAATGATATTGAAATCTTCCCAGAAATGTTCGTCATACCTAAACTCTTCATCTGCAAGTACAGTACGTGTAGGCAGTCTCTCAGCACGAGGAAAACGGGTTACATTCTCTTTATCTACCAGACAAGTCACCATTTCAAACCAAGTATGCAAGGTCGGATTACTGAAGAAAACACGTTTTCTCTTCATCTTGAAATATAAGTCACCACGAATATGATGGATATAGTAAGTACCATTCCACGGTTTATACGAAATGGTATATACCACCTTCTGTGTAGTCAGGTTCACCTTCTGCGCCTGCCGTACAACAAAGATCCGCGTAGCATCTTTGATGTACTTGGGCTGTATCTCAATGCGAGCCTGTACCAAAGCCCCATTCTCCGAATCAATATACAACGCTCCACAATAGAGAGGCCCCTTGACATCCGGCTTTTGCTCAAAATAAACCACATTGACACATCGGTCGTCAATAAAGGTTATGTCACCCGAAGTATATACATACTGATTATCTCTTGCATCAACCGACAGAAAATCCGGCAAGTCTTTAATAAAATCCAGTTGCAGACAAGCCTGAATACCGGCTCTCATCTTAGCTACCAGACTGTCCGTACTCTCCCGGTTATCAATCCGACTCATCTTTAATAGTTTTACCTGATCGGATGTATTAATCTCCTGCAAAGGAGCTTTATAAACCTTGAAAACCGCTTCTGTCAGACTTTGGAATTTGTTCTTCAACTGGACGCCTTCCCGATAGAAGGTAGTCAAATAAACGGGAGCCAACGAATAATTTTCTTTGCGTCGCTCCACCATTTCTCGCAATAACTTCCTGGGTTCTACCAACCGGATCAACACTTCTTGTAAAGGAACTATTTTGGGTTCCAGACTCAGTACATTATCCCGTCCAATCAGCGTAGCTGCTTCGATATTTTGTGCAACATACCCTAAATGGGAAAAAGAAAGATTGCCACTTTTCAGGGAGTCAGGCAGATGTAGCCTGAACTCCCCATTCTTATTTGTAATATTACCTATTGAAGTGCCTTGAAGAATAACCGATGCATTTACAACGGGGTCTCCCGTTTCTTTATCGCGTAAAGTACCGATTATGGTGAAATAAGCCAGTAGTGGAGGTAGTTCTTCCGAAACTGCTTTCTTCCTCGCAATCTTCTCCACAGGAGGTAGAATTAGGATGTGATGTCCTATCACCTTAAGTTCTAATGACCTATCGCCTATGATTTCATAAATAGCCTGCCGGACCGTACAGTTTTTCCTTTTTGTCTTTACCTCAATATCATTATTCACCACCTTACTGTCATAAACGAAAAGGTAACCGGATTGCTCCGAAACTTTACCCAACAAGGAGTATACGGTTCCTTTCATTCCGGGCAGTCGGATCATACGTTCCAATACATCTCCCCCATCCGCTCTCATACTACAGGTTATGAAGAGCAGCCCTAAAAGGAGAATGAAGAAACGATGAAGTTTCATGATTTATATTGTTAAGTTATCATTCGGATAAAATCAGTTTATCGCCTTCGCGTGAACATTTCAGGTTCAATGCCCAGCAAATGAGCTCTGCCACTGTTTCGGGGGAGTTGTTTTCAAATTCAATAGTCAGTTTCCGTTTATTCAAGACCGACGATGCCGCCTGTATCTGCAAAGTAGGAGCTTCAGCATTCACCACTCGCAGAATATCTTCCAGACATTCATCTTTAAAGCGTATATTCTTTGTATACTGTCTGAACTCATCGGAATCTCCTGTTTCACTCAATTGTAATTGTCGAGCCTGTAAGGTTACGGTTTCCCCAGCATTTACCAGCACACTCTGTCCTCCCTGCTTCAACGAGACCTTCACCCTGCCCCGCTGCACGGATAGCCGGAAAGAGTCATCCTCATGGCTGCGTACATTGAAAGCCGTACCCAGCACTTCTATCCGTACCTTTCCTGTCTCGATCAGAAAGCTTTGTTCATGATTCTTCGCTACATCAAAGAACGCTTCTCCCTGCAAATTCACTTCCCGCTTGTCCGTAGCAAAATGTTCGGGATACCGCAAGGTACTCTCTTGTGCCAGATATACCACAGAGCCATCTTCGAGCGTAGTAACCAGCATGGATGCTTCACGGTTTTCCTGCGTCACCAGATTAAGATTTTCCACCTCACCTCCCGGCACGAACCATAAAGCAGATGCCAGATAGACAAAACCAGCAATTACGGCAGCCGCCAGTGTTCCCCATTTCAAAAGTAGTTTGCGACGCACTACCCGTCCCTGCCCTACCTCTACGAGCAGGCGGTCTTTATCCAAACGGGCATACAACCGTTCCCATGCCTCATCCGTCTTTGTCCTATTTTTATTCACTTCAGTCATTTCGTAAGAATATAATTATCTATTTCGTTTCGTAAGGTACGAAGCGCTTTCGTCATTTCAGCCTCTACTGTCTTAATGGACAGAGATAATGAAGAAGCAATCTCCGCATATTTCTTTCCTTCCATACGATGCATTTCGAATATCTGCAGCCTGCGTACCGGCAGTTTATCAAGAGTATGGCGAATCAGTCCCTGCAACTCTTCATATTCCAATTGCCTGTGGGGATCAGAATCCTGTTCCAAGACATTACCTGCCAATACATACTCGCGATACCGCTCTTTAACTTCCTTATGCTGGCAATATTGTAGAGCTTCATTGCGAACAGCTTTATACAGATAGCTCTTTACAGACTGGAAAATCTGTAAATGCTCCCGGTCCTTCCAAAACACGTAGAACAGTTCCTCCACTATTTCCTCGGCAGCTTCCATCTCCCCCGTAATGCCTGCGGCATACCAGCAAAGAGGGGAATAGTAATGGCGGAAGATCTCCTCGAACGCCTTTATATCGCCCTCTTTTATTTTTGTCAGTATGAAGAGTTCATTCAGCATATCCGGGAATTATTGTTGATCTCCAAATATAAGAAAAACTATCTGAAATCTAACGGGATTGTTTTTTCAATTTGCTCACTGCATGTTCCAGAGACTCTGTGGGTTCAATAATATTATATGCCTTCCAGAAGTCCTCGTTCCAATATACGTCTACCATATCATAGAACACCTGTTTTTCTTTAAAAGCCTTCTTGTATGGAATAGCTGCGAAATCATTCTTTCTATCCGTCACTACCATTTCGGAGAATACTGTATAGCCGGAAGAGAATAAACGCTTTTTCCAGTCGCACTTGAAACGGATTTCATTCCGTATATAATTCAGATAGGTTTTTCCATTCTGCTCTTTATATGTCACCAGATAGGAGACTTCCTGTGGCCTGAATCGTAACCCAAGGGGTTTCTTATGGAGAATCGCTTCTACCGCCTTCACTCTGTTCTGCATATCCAGAGAGAACTCTGCACGGGTGAATGCCAACTTCTCAAAATCGATATAGAGCTTCCCATAGAACAAGGCATACATTAAACTGACTCTGGGACGGAAACTAACTACATATTGCATACGGTTATCCAGATTCACAGGTTCCTCAATATGGAAATCATAGTAATTCAGATTTTCCGGACTCAGCAGTGCATCCCCATTCTTCACAACATCCAGATAAACTGAGAGAGTAGGTCCGCCCACTACTTTGACAGCCAGCGTATCACTTGTCTTTTGACTTAGCAAACGACGTCCCTTCTGTATCTGCACTTTGTCATTGGAGGGTTCACGGTCACTATATGCTGTTTTAGCAACATCTATCACAGCTTCCGATACACTGATATAACGGCGTCTTTTCTGCACTGTCTCCCGATAAAATGCGGTCAGTAAACTCTTATCGGGCGAGTAGTTCACCGGAATCTTCTTGATGGCTTCTTCCACAAGTGCACGGGCATTATTACCAAAGATTACAATCTCACTCAGCAGATTAGGAGCCGGCAGCATCCAAATGGTAAGGTCAGATATATCTTTGTTATCTTTCAGGGAAACCTGGGAATTCAAGTATCCGATATGTGAAACTTCCAATCCCTGAATAGTCTCCGTATCCTTTATCTTCAAAGAGAACACCCCATCTGCATTTGTAACGGTTCCGATGTTCGTACCGGGAACAGATACATTCACATTCTCCAGTTTTCTTTTATTATCCTTATTTTTCACCATTCCCGTGATAGTGAAATAGCTCTCGGCCTCTTCCTGTGCCCACAAAGGTGAAATACCCAATAGCAAAAATGCCATCAACCACCCAACTGTAATTCCAACTAACTTTTTCATCTTCGTATGATTTTAAAGGTGAACAATTTTTTTTTTCTACTTATAAGATCGTCCAGCAAAGAAAAACCCTACAGATTTTGGAAGAAAAAAGTGAGGAAAATATTTCCAGCACAAAATATTTCTGACAGTATCACACGAGTCCGTTTTATTATAAAAGAATACAAAAAGAAGAAATAAGTGATTGCTAATATGAACTTTGATCCTCTACTATTGTTCACATGCGATCAATAAGTAAATTATTCACCTTACAAAACATTTAACAGCTATGAGAACAGTTCATCTGATAGTTATTCATTGTTCCGCAACAAAGGAGAATGAAACTTTTACGGAAATGGAGTTAGAAAAATCACATCGGCAACGTGGACTCAATGGTATTGGTTATCATTATTACATCCGAAGGGATGGAAATATTAAAAGCACACGTCCAGTCCGAAAACCCGGGGCTCACACCCGAGGGCACAATCTTGACAGCATTGCTATATGTTACGAAGGTGGACTTAATCAACGTGGAGTTCCCAAAGATACACGCACGGAATGGCAAAAACACTCCATGATTGTTCTGATAAGGACGCTGCTCACCGACTTTCCCATGTGCCATATTTGCGGGCACCGTGATTTACCCCAGATCCCAGATGATAATTCGCTGATAGAGCCGGAGTCATGGTTGGAAGAATGTCCCTGTTTTGATGCGGCGAGAGAGTATGGTTATTTGAGAGAAGGTGTACCAAGCACTCCCTGATACACCTTCTTTTATCCTATCATTCGTTTCTTCTTAAAACGTATGCACATTCAGCAACTTGTCCACTAGGTATCCATCTGTTGCTGTCAGTTTGAAGGTGACTTTCCGTTTGGCCTTAAGCTTAATGACAAACAGGTCGCTGTCACCTTCAAGCGACTCGTGTTCCCCGATGTTTACGAACGTGGGGTACAATGACTTGGTGCCGTTGGTATGAAGCCTGTCATTAGTCAGGTTTTCCATTTTTTTCATACCTAATGGCTGTATACCTACAAATTCGTAGTCGGCAGGATCGTAAGCTAATGCAAAACTGAGGGCATTCACAAAACGCAGACCGGTGCCTTTCACCAATACCTCAACAAGTTCATCCTTGGCATAAGTTTGTTTCGATGTGCTGATGTCAAGCTTTCCTTCCACCTTCTCACCTCTTATGGCATCAGCACCACCATCCAGTTGCGTAGCAACAACAGAGATATCGTAGGCATCTATCAGACCATTACGATTCAGGTCGCCATTGCTGATATATCCTTCAAAGTCGGCATCGCCACGCCTCAATCCTGTATAGTTAATGTAAGAAGTCAAATCGTTTTCATCAACCAACTTATCATTGTTGATGTCGCCGGGCAGGTAACTTTCCGTTTCAGGTACCCGGAAGACATAAATCTCTTGTCCCGAACCATAATTACCTACAGCCTCGGTAATACTCATCTTGATATAACGAACAGTAGGAGCTTCAGCGAAGGTGAATACTTTCACTTCATTATCACGCTTCCAGTCGAAGGTTCCTGCTTCAGTCCAGTTCTCCTTATCCATACTACAATAAACGGTACCCTTCAGCAACGTTCCGTTTCCTGCATTCTCACGAGGCAAGTAATGGAACTTTTCAACCTGATTGATAGACTTCAAGTCCATAACCAAGTCGAAGGGAACTGCTTTTTCATTGTACTTGGTATGCCATAACTCTCCTTCTTCAAAATCGAACAGACGGCGAAGCGAACGGCCCTGGTTGTCAGCAGTAGTCTCACCCACAATGCCATGTATGGCAAACTCCAACGGATCTTTTTGGGTGGTAGCACTGAATGTTGACCAATCGGAATATCCATCTTTATTCACAGCACGTATCTTAAAGTCATAAGTAGTCTCCACATTCAGACCATCAAATAACAGTTCTGCGTCTTTGATAGTGCTATAGGTCGTACCATTAAGCTCTATTTCGTAATAGTCTGCATTTTGTACTGTATTCCAAGTAGGCTTCAGGGTGTAGGCAGCCGTATTTTCATCAGTTACCTGTGCCTTTGGAGCAACCAGCGAACCCGAGGTTACCAGATAGTTATTCGCCGGTTTAAATACAACCCCCTTTACCTTCAATAGTGTCGGAGCTACCGTAATATCGGAAGCAGCCAACTTGACGAGAAGCTGTGGATTCTTCGTGATAACTTCTTTCTCAAACTCACTGCCCTTGGTAGCAAACTTATTCAGACTGGGCTGGGCATCGTAGAAGTAAACATTTTCTTTCTGAAGATACTCATCCATACTGCTTGCTTCTGTAAGTTTAATCTTGTTCTTACCAATAGTTACCGAAATCTTCTTAGGCTTTTCAGTAACATTGATCCTGAACTCGGTAGCCTTTTCTTTTATAAAACCATTAAAATCACCTTGAGCCGGATGAATAGTAACTATAGCCTCACCTTTAGCGTCGACATTAGATTCAATTAATGTACTTACCCCCTTACCCAAGCGGTATTCTTCAGTCACTCCATCATCGTCATACTCAGTGAATGTGCTCTGCCCATAGGGGTAGAGTTCATATATACGCAGTTTTTTGTCTACTTCGCTGACATTATTATTAGGGAGTGTCATAGGAATAATGGCTCCATTCTTCACAAATACAGGTAATTTCCAGAGTGGTGAAGCATAGTTATTAATAACACGTCCCCCCTGATATACTTCACCGGAGAAGTAATCGACCCATTCTCCTTCAGGGAGATAAATGCCATTACGAATATCATTGCCTTGCTCATCTGCCTTGGTAGCCTGGTAAATAGGCGCCACCAAGAAATAGGGCCCATAAAGGAACTGATATTGCGTAGCCTTACCCAATGTGTAGGTATTGGGATATTGCAAAAACATAGCCCGTATCATAGGCAAACCGTTCACCGATTCTTTGGCAATACTGTAAGCATAAGGCATGATTTCTGATTTCAGCTTCAAATACCATCGATTGATAGAAGTGACCGGTTCGCCCAAAGCATGAGGATACTTTTCATTAGCTCCCCATCCGTCCATATTCAACTGCATGGGTGTAAAGGTTTTCCACTGGAAGTCTCTGGTATTGACTACCGAATTCTTTCCTCCGAAGATACCGTCCATATCAGAACAGATATTAGGATTACCCGACAAACCTGAACCTATATAAGTAGGAATATGAAAACGAATATATTCCCAGACTCCTCCTGTCTGGTCGCCCGACCATATACCGGCATAACGCTGCGTACCCGCCCAACCATCAAGGGAAATAATAAAGGGACGGGCATCATTACCATAGTAAGTCATAATCTGTGCTACGTCTGTAATACCATTCAATCCAAAGGAATATCCGGCACCTACCCAGGCAACATCGGTTTTCAGTACGCGCACGCCTGCATCCCTCACTTCCTTTACAATGTCACGCTGCAACAAGGCACTGATACCTTCCTTTGGATGGAGATCGGACTGTGTCCATAAGCCGATTTCCACACCATTCTTACGAGCATAATCTGTCAGGTTCTTCAAGTTTTGAATGTTACCGTCCAGCGTTTCTGTCTGACCATAACCAGCTCCATAACCATCATTAGGCAACAGCCACCCCAGCGGCATATCATGATTCTTGTATCGGTCTATTACAGCACGCGCCGAAAACTGATAATTATCTTTCTCTCCATTCAACGATTCTTTAATACCACTATTATCTTTTTGACTTTCTTTGTAACGCTTCCCATCCTCAAACAGGATGCCATTTTCGTCCTCTTTCCAATAGTCACGATTATAGGCATTCAGGTGTCCTTGATAGAAACCGAATTTCGGCATCAGTACGGGGTTACCTGTCAACTGGTAATAATCGTTCAGCAAGGATATGGCACCATCATTAACCATAATGAAGATATCAAGATAGTTTGTTTCGTGAAACAGTTTCACAATCCTCTTTTCTTCTCTGCCAAAATCGTAAACCCCTCTTTTAAAAGTGTACCACATCAGGCCGTAACCATTTGTTGACCAATAATATGGATTGGGAGATGCTACTCCCCCATCTGTCCAGCTATTTTGGTTTTCAATAGAAATGGTCTTGCCTTTGTGTGAGAAACGGCCGTTTTGTACACCACCCCCATAAAAATATTCCTGAAGGTCTTCTTTCAGTTTCAAGGTAACTCTTTCTTTATCAAAAAGAACAGGCTCAGCCTCTTCCAGCACAGTAGCTCCAGTTTTGAGGTTTATGACTTTCATCAATGCGGTGCTCTTATCAAACTCTACTTTTATTTTTCCGCTGGTAATCGAGAAAAAGTCACCATTATTTTTAATATCCAATTGAGATACACCTCTACGTGGTTGGTCCACGAGAATTTTAGCTTCAGGCTTTGCTTTCGGATCACGGAGCATCCCACCTGAATTATCCTGGAACACTCTGAAAATATTTTCTCCATAAAAGTCGAGCGTCATACGCTGGTGATTGGAAAACAAGATGTCAACTGTAGTTGGATTGATTTTCACAACATCAACAATTAAAGTTTCTTGTTGCGGTATTCCGGTGTAGTTTTCTTCTACTGCATACGCAGACAGATAAGGCAGCATAAAACATAGGAAGGAAGCAAATACCAATGCTGTCAACTTCCCAGAGTGATTGAGTGATTTCTTCATGTTTTTTCTTTATAAGGTTATGAATGTTTTTCAAGCTAAGAGTATTCGCTATAAGTATGAAAAAGAGGATACTCAAAAAGTAATCTTTCCGAACGCACTTTGCAAAGATACTTAGTTTTTAAACCTATCCGAAATTGTAGACCTAAAATATCGCGCATACTTTAAAAATAAAATAAAGACCAAACTCCAATAAAGAAATCACAACCCTTCAATCGCATATAGACAAAAAAAGAGTTGTAAGTAGTTAACCTACAACTCTTTTCTTATAATATATTATTCGTTTATCTACCGAACTTACTTGACTTCTTCGAAATCTGCATCTTGCACGTTGTCGCCATGCTTACCACTATCCTGAGCACCACCAGCTTGTCCGGCATTCATATCAGGACCAGCCTGAGCACCACCTTGAGCACCGCTCTGTGCATACATTTCAGCACTTGCAGCCTGGAATGCAGTATTCAGTTCTGCCATAGCAGTATCAACAGCAGCCAGATCCTGTGCCTTATGAGCATCTTTCAATTTCTGCAAAGCAGCTTCAATCGGAGCTTTCTTGTCAGCCGGCAGCTTGTCACCCAATTCTTTCAACTGATTTTCAGTAGTGAAGATCATTGAGTCAGCCTGATTCAGCTTGTCAATCTTTTCACGTTCTTTCTTATCAGCTTCTGCATTAGCTTCAGCTTCAGCCTTCATCTTTTCAATTTCTTCTTTGCTCAAACCGCTGGAAGCTTCGATACGGATAGCTTGCTCTTTACCTGTAGCCTTATCCTTAGCAGATACCTTCAAGATACCGTTAGCATCGATATCGAACGTTACCTCAATCTGAGGAACACCACGACGAGCCGGAGCAATACCTGACAGGTTAAACTGACCGATTGACTTATTTTGAGCAGCCATCGGACGCTCTCCTTGCAATACATGGATCGTTACTTCGCTCTGGTTATCAGCAGCAGTAGAGAACGTTTCGCTCTTCTTGCACGGAATAGTAGTGTTAGCATCGATCAACTTAGTCATTACACCACCCAGAGTTTCGATACCCATAGACAGCGGAGTAACATCCAGCAATACCACACCCTTAATTTCATCCGTCAACACGGCCCCTTGTACAGCAGCACCTACGGCTACTACTTCATCCGGATTTACACCTTTAGAAGGAGCTTTACCGAAGAAATCTTCAACCAACTTCTGTACAGCCGGTATACGTGAAGAACCACCTACAAGGATTACTTCGTCAATATCAGAATTGCTCAAACCAGCATCAGACATAGCCTTCTTACACGGTTCCAGACAAGCCTGAATCAAAGTATGAGCCAAAGCTTCGAACTTAGCACGAGTTAAAGTCTTAACCAAGTGCTTAGGTACACCACCTACCGGCATAATGTACGGCAAGTTAATTTCAGTACTTGTAGAAGAAGACAATTCAATCTTAGCTTTTTCAGCAGCTTCTTTCAGACGTTGCATAGCCATCGGGTCCTGAGTCAGGTCGGCACCTTCGTCATTCTTGAATTCATCTACCAACCAAGTGATGATTACCTGGTCAAAGTCGTCACCCCCCAAGTGAGTATCACCGTTTGTTGACAATACTTCGAATACACCGCCACCGAATTCAAGGATAGAGATATCGAATGTACCACCACCAAGGTCAAATACGGCAACCTTCATATCTTTGTTCGCTTTATCGATACCGTAAGCCAAAGCAGCAGCTGTCGGTTCGTTCACGATACGTTTCACTTCCAGACCAGCAATCTGACCGGCTTCTTTTGTTGCCTGACGCTGAGAATCGGAGAAGTAAGCCGGAACGGTAATTACAGCTTCCGTAACTTCTTGTCCCAAATAATCCTCAGCAGTTTTCTTCATTTTCTGAAGAATCATAGCTGAAATTTCCTGCGGAGTATAAAGACGTCCGTCAATATCTACACGCGGCATGTTGTTGTCACCCTTAACAACCTTATAAGGCATACGGGCAATTTCTTTCTGAACCTGATCCCAACTTTCACCCATGAAACGTTTGATTGAGGATACGGTTCTTGTCGGGTTCGTGATAGCCTGACGTTTTGCAGGGTCACCCACTTTGCGCTCACCACCGTCAACGAATGCTACGATAGACGGAGTAGTGCGTTTTCCTTCACTATTTGCAATTACTACAGGTTCGTTTCCTTCGAATACAGAAACACAAGAGTTTGTAGTTCCTAAGTCAATACCAATAATTTTTCCCATGATCTTTAATATTTTATTTGTTATTATTCAAGTTTCAGTCGCCTGCCTTAGCAGCAGACGCCAATAAAAAGACAAACGTCGTGCCAAAATGTTCAGAGAGGTTGTAATTTTATAGGTTGGCAGAAAGGCTGTCAGTTTGGCAGAATATATCTCCTTTTTTCTGTCGAAAATTACCATTTGTTAATCGCTCCTTCAGGTAAAAGCACTACTTTTGTCGGCGAAAAAGCTGAGAGCTACAAGTGACAAGCTACAAGTGCCTTTCGGCATCATAGCGTAGCCACTCGTAGCTCGTAATTTGTAGCTCGTAACTAATATATCATGGAAAGAGATAGCATTGATTTTAAAAACACAGACATCGCGGCACTGTTCCGCAAATTATTACTTCCTACCGTACTTGGAATGATATTTTCTGCATTATTTGTCATTACAGACGGGATATTCGTTGGAAAAGGTATTGGTAGTGATGCCCTGGCAGCAGTAAATATAGTAGCCCCACTCTGGTTATTCTCCACCGGCATCGGATTAATGTTTGGTGTAGGAGCATCCGTTGTGGCATCTATTCATTTATCACACGGAAAAGTAAAAGCTGCCCGCATCAATATCACACAGTCTATAGCTGTATCTTCACTATTGCTGATATGTACCTCTACATTATTTTGTTCATTTGCTCCACAAGTAGTGCATCTTTTAGGTGGTTCTGAGCGCCTGACTCCACTGGCAGTAGAGTATATGCTTTGGTTTGTTCCCTTCTCGGTGTTCACTGCCTTGCTTAACTCGGGAATGTTTTTCCTGCGTTTGGACGGTTCACCCAACTTTGCCATGATGTGCAATGTGGTAGCTGCCGTTCTGAATATCATGCTTGATTACCTCTTTATCTTCCCTTTCGGATGGGGTATGTTCGGTGCAGCCATAGCCAGTGCTATCGGTACTACAGTGGGTGCATTAATGATAATCATCTACCTTTCCCGTCGCAAATGCGCCTTACGCTTTTACCCTGTAAAACTCACTCATAAAAGTATACAGCTGACCCGCCGCAACGTAGGATATATGTGCCGTTTGGGGTCTTCTGCATTCCTGTGCGAAGTAGCTATTGCTTGTATGATGTTCGTCGGAAATATAGTATTTATCCATTATTTGCAGGAAGAAGGTGTAGCAGCGTTCAGCATCGCGTGTTACTTCTTTCCTATTATATTTATGGTGTACAATGCCATTGCACAATCCGCTCAGCCCATTATCAGCTATAACCACGGACTACATGAAACTGCTCGTGTCCGCCGTGCCTACTTGTTGGCGCTGAAAACAGCCATCGGTTGCGGTGCTATTTTTGCATTCATAACCGCCCTGTTCAGTTCAGAAATTGTTTCCATGTTCATCGACCGCAGTTATCCGGCCTATGAGATAGCCAGTAAGGGACTTCCTTTGTATGCTACCGGATTTATTTTCTTTGCCATCAATATCGTATCTATCGGATATTTCCAAAGTGTAGAACGGGCACGCTATGCCACTATCATTACCTTATTACGTGGGGTCGTTCTGCTAACGGCCTGTTTCTTTGTACTTCCTCTGCTCTTTGGCAACCCGGGCATTTGGCTGGCAACTCCTTTAGCTGAGTTACTAACCACCCTTTTCATTCTTATTATTTATATAAGAGCGAAAAGGGAGTGCAAAAAAATATAGTATCTTTGCCACATGGAAACGATGATAAAGAAATTCTGCCAAAGATACAGACTTCCGGAAAAAAGCCTGCATGAACTTTTGTCACACATGACAGAATATCATTTCGGCAAAGGAGAGTTAATTGTGAAAGAGGGAGAACGGAATATCAACTTCTACATTCTTAAGAAAGGTATTTGGCGTGCTTATTATATGATAGACGGAACAGAAAGTTCTCTATGGTTTGCCGGAACAGGTGAAATAGCCTTTTCGTCCTGGGGATATGTCAATAATGAAATTTCACAGGTAAACATCGAATCTGTGAATGAAAGTACTGCTTACTGTATTGCCAAACCAGATTTAGAAGAGCTCTTCAATAGTTCCATAGAGTTATCCAACTTCGGTCGGAAAATCTTTGAACAGGAAATTCTATTCATTGACAGCTACACATTGGCATATGGTACTCCAAGTGCCAAAGAACGTTACCTAACCTTGATGGAAGAGAACCCGGAACTATTGCAATATGTTCCATTGAAACATCTGGCATCGTATCTATACATTACTCCACAGTCATTGAGCAGAATACGGGCAGGATTAAAAAGAAGAAGATAACCCCATAGAACCATTATAGGTTTAACCACTTCTTCCCCTATCAACTCCATACCCGAACCGTACTTACTCCGTACCTGCTCCGTACATTCTCCACTCAGAGGTACCTTTATACGGAGCAGGTACGGAGTAGGTACGGTTCGGGTACGGACCTGATATGTTTCAGGTATGAATCGGACACCATGAAAAAAGATATAAAACAGTACTCATATGGATATAAATCAGATTATTGATCATATAGGCAAACTCCCGGAAACGTCAAAGAATACGTTAAAAGAGATTATTTCTGAAGTTACTTATCCCAAAGGACATATTTTATTTAAAGCAGATAAAGTGGAAACCAAAATATACTTCATCAAGAAAGGTATTGTCCGCGCTTATACAGAGTTAGCTGACAATGAGATTACATTCTGGTTCGGACGCGAAGGCGACACAGTAGTCTCAATGAAAAGTTATGTATCCAACCAAAGAGGCTATGAGAATATAGAGCTTCTGGAGGAATGTGAACTATACGAAATGAAAAAACAATCCTTGCATGAACTATTCAGCAAGGACATACACATTGCTAATTGGGGAAGAGAATTTGCAGAACAGGAACTGTTAAAAACAGAGGAAAGATTTATCGGCAGACAATTCAAAACATCTCTGGAACGTTATAGGGACCTGATGAATCATACTCCAGATCTGTTGCAAAGAGTACAATTAGGTTATATAGCTTCTTACCTTGGCATTACCCAAGTCAGCTTAAGCCGTATCCGGGCCAAATTCAGGTAAATCACTTTTTATCATTTGTTAAATAACAAGTCAAAACAATTCATGAACTTTGCACAAAAAAACGAAAGTTATGAGTTGGATATATTTGATTGTAGCCGGATTGTTCGAAGTAGCATTTACATCGTGCATGGGCAAGGTAAAAGAAACAACAGGCAGTGAAATGTACTGGTGGTTCACCGGTTTCTTAATATCTATGAGTATAAGCATGTTCTTACTGATAAAAGCAACACAAACCCTGCCTATTGGTACGGCTTATGCAGTGTGGACGGGAATAGGTGCAGTGGGAACTGTATTAGCAGGCATACTGATATTCAAAGAGCCTGCTACCGTATGGAGATTACTTTTCATTGTAACGTTGATCGGTTCGATCATCGGCTTAAAAGTTGTTTCTCATTAAAACTAAAAAACGGGATGCCAATTAGATATTGACATCCCGTTTTTCTATATTCAGTTTTTACGGATTACTTCTTCACCAACACCATCACCAGCGTATTGTCTGCATCATAAAGTCCGATACCGCCGCCTGCCAGCTTACCGAAAGACTTTACTTCATTCAGCGCTTTCATCACACGACCTTCTACTTCCATATCCGGACAAGCCATCATCGTACTGATAAGCTGCGGGAAAGAGATAGCAGAGGAATTCTCATTATCTGCAACAAATCCACCGTTAATAAGATTACAACCGGCATTACCGTGTATTCTCTTCTCTGAAAGATTAAATTCAATGAACGGTTGCTTCTCCATACCTTCGGGAATGGCCTGACCACCGGCTTCAGAAATCATCCACTTACCACTCAAATCTGATAATTTCACAGTAGAAGCTTTCTTTTGTAATACAATAATAGGGCGATTAGACGAACCGCACAAGGCAATGTTCTCCTTGCCCAGTTTTTTATATTTTTTCACTTGTCCTAAAGCAGACAAAACGTTTTGTTCCAAGGCCATATCCGGACAAGCCATGCGTGTGCTTGCCATGGCACCGAGATCAATTGTACCAGGTTTAGCATTCACATCAAACGAACCCATCATACGATTGCAACCACTGTTACCGAATACTTTTCCGGTAGCTGTATCAAAACCGATAAAAGGGAATTCCTGATTAGGAGCAGGCACTACAGCAGCACCATTTATTTCAATAATATTCCATTCACCACTGATGGAGGATAGTGTCGCAGCATCCTTGGACGAGCGACAAGATGACAGAGCTACCAAAGCCCCTGCCATACAGAAAGAAAACAAAACTTTCTTCATTGTTATTCGTTGTTTAAGTTAATTTTACGGGGCAAATATAGTGCAAACTAGGCTTATAAGCAAATTTATTTGCATGATGCCAAGGTATAGCCTATATTCATAGTAAGAAAATATATGTAAAATAACCCAAATACAAGCAGTTTGTTTAGAAATAGAGGCTTTTTCTAAAAAGTATTTAGTAGGATTTTAATGTTTATCTGCGAATTAAACCCTATATTTGCTCACCAATAAAAAAGAAGTTCCCCGTCAAGGGAAACATACTTTTTATCATGAAATGGAGACGGAAAGATTCCGTCCTTTAGTTTATAATTTGTAACTCGTAATTTGTTATTAAAAGAAATGGGTAAAGTTCTTATTATCGGTGCAGGCGGTGTAGGTACCGTCGTTGCACACAAGGTGGCTCAAAATCCGGATGTATTCACTGAGATTATGATTGCCAGCCGCACAAAGTCCAAATGCGACGCTATCGTAAAAGCAATCGGTAACCCTAACATACAGACCGCACAGGTGGATGCCGACAATGTAGATGAACTGGTAGCTCTCTTTAATAGCTTCAAACCCGAAATCGTCATAAACGTAGCACTCCCTTATCAGGATCTTACCATTATGGAAGCTTGCCTCAAAAGCGGAGTTAATTACCTGGACACCGCCAACTATGAACCAAAAGATGTGGCTCACTTTGAATACAGTTGGCAATGGGCATACAAGAAACGTTTTGAGGATGCCGGATTGACCGCTATCCTGGGTTGCGGTTTCGACCCGGGTGTAAGTGGCATTTATACTGCCTATGCTGCCAAGCATTATTTTGATGAAATGCAGTATCTGGATATTGTAGACTGTAATGCAGGCAATCATCACAAGGCATTTGCCACGAATTTCAATCCGGAAATCAACATCCGTGAGATCACACAGAACGGACGTTATTACGAAAATGGAGAATGGGTAACTACTCAACCTCTGGAAATCCATAAAGATCTGACGTACCCGAATATCGGACCACGTGACTCTTATCTTTTATATCACGAAGAATTGGAATCTTTGGTGAAAAACTTCCCAACCATTAAACGTGCACGTTTCTGGATGACTTTCGGTCAGGAATATCTGACTCACCTGCGAGTAATCCAAAATATTGGTATGGCGCGCATCGACGAAGTGGATTATAACGGAGTGAAGATTGTTCCGTTACAATTCCTGAAAGCCGTATTGCCCAACCCGCAAGACCTGGGTGAAAATTACGAAGGAGAAACTTCCATCGGTTGCCGTATCCGTGGTCTGAAAGATGGTAAAGAACGCACTTACTACGTTTACAATAATTGCAGCCACCAGGAAGCCTATAAGGAAACCGGTATGCAAGGGGTAAGCTATACAACAGGTGTTCCTGCCATGATAGGTGCCATGATGTTCCTCAAAGGACTATGGAAGAAGCCGGGGGTATGGAACGTGGAAGAGTTTAATCCGGACCCGTTCATGGAACAATTAAACAAACAAGGATTGCCGTGGCATGAGGTGTTTGATAAAGATTTGGAAGTATAAATCTTCATTCTTATTTTTTTATTTTTAAATTTAAATGCACTATGCAAGTCGGAGATAAAGCGCCCGAAGTACTGGGCATCAATGAAAAAGGCGAAGAAATCCGCCTCAGCAACTATAAAGGAAAAAAGATAGTTCTTTATTTCTATCCTAAAGATATGACTTCGGGATGTACGGCACAGGCCTGCAACCTGCGCGATAACTATTCTGAACTACGCAAAGCCGGTTACGAGGTAATTGGTGTAAGCGTGGATAATGAAAAGTCG
The DNA here is from genome assembly GCF_003474285.1 of Bacteroides sp. AF39-11AC. NCBI lineage: Bacteria > Pseudomonadati > Bacteroidota > Bacteroidia > Bacteroidales > Bacteroidaceae > Bacteroides > Bacteroides sp. AF39-11AC. Next base: position 97,348 of record NZ_QROH01000009.1, read on the forward strand.
CACCAGAAATTTATAGAGAAAAATGATCTACCCTTTCCGCTGATTGCAGATACGGACAAGAAACTCGTAGAGCAATTCGGAGTATGGGGAGAAAAGAGTATGTACGGACGTAAGTATATGGGTACTTTCCGCACCACCTTCATTATAAATGAAGAAGGAGTGATAGAGCGAATTATCACGCCGAAGGAAGTAAAAACCAAAGACCACGCCGCACAAATCCTGTAAGGTACGATTTGAAGATTTACGATTGAAGTTAGATATTGTGAGGTAGACTAAAATCGTAAATCGCTAAATAAATATCGTAAATAGTAGAATTGTAAATAAACTAATTTGAATCGTAATTCGTAAAATCGTAAACATAAAGATGGCAAAGAAAGACGAACTTAATTTTGAGAACGAAAATAAAATAGCACCAAGCGAAAAGCTGAAAGCTTTGCAGGCAGCTATGGACAAGATAGAAAAGAGCTTCGGCAAGGGTTCTATCATGAAAATGGGAGACGAAAGCGTCGAACAAGTAGAAGTAATCCCCTCAGGCTCTATCGGACTGAATGTAGCACTCGGCGTTGGCGGCTATCCCCGCGGACGTATTATTGAAATTTATGGTCCGGAATCTTCCGGTAAAACGACTCTGGCTATCCATGCCATTGCCGAAGCACAAAAAGCAGGTGGCATTGCCGCATTCATTGATGCAGAACATGCATTCGACCGTTTCTATGCTGCCAAGTTGGGTGTAGATGTAGACAACTTATTGATTTCTCAACCGGACAATGGAGAACAAGCTCTAGAAATTGCAGAACAGCTGATCCGTTCTTCTGCAATCGATATTATCGTTGTAGACTCTGTAGCTGCTCTGACTCCAAAAGCTGAAATCGAAGGTGACATGGGTGACAATAAGGTTGGTTTGCAAGCCCGTCTGATGTCTCAAGCATTGCGTAAACTAACAGCAGCCGTAAGCAAGACACGTACCACATGTATCTTCATCAATCAGTTGCGTGAAAAGATTGGCGTTATGTTTGGTAATCCTGAAACAACTACTGGTGGTAATGCCTTAAAGTTCTATGCTTCGGTACGTCTGGATATTCGCGGAAGTCAGGCTATCAAGAATGGTGACGAAGTATTAGGCAAGCAGACTAAAGTAAAAGTAGTAAAAAACAAAGTGGCACCTCCTTTCCGTAGAGCAGAATTTGATATCATGTTCGGTGAAGGTATTTCCCGCGCCGGTGAAATCATTGATCTGGGTGCAGATTTGGGTATCATCAAGAAAAGCGGTTCCTGGTTCAGCTATAATGAAACGAAACTGGCACAGGGACGTGATGCAGCCAAACAAGTGGTTGCCGATAATCCGGAACTGGCAGAAGAACTGGAAGGATTGATTTTCGAAGCACTTAGAAAAGACAAATAATTTCACAATAAAGGGGGGAACCGGAATCGGCTCCCCCTTTCAACAAACTATTTACACCTATCAGCAGATGGCCTCATTCCAAGTCTTCCAAACGCTTTTCCAGCATCTCCATGCTTTCCTCAAATCGTTTCCAGGTATCGGCATCCATCTGTTTCTTTAAATATTCGCTATCTTTCAATTTACCTAAGTCTTTCAAACTCTTCAATCCTTTCAGGCTTTCCAGGCTTTTTAAGCTTTCCAGACTCTTTAAACCTTCCAAGCCTTGTAAACCCTCTAATCCTTGCAAACCATTCAAAACGCCCAAATCGGCCAAATCAAGAGTACCATCTACGATACGATATACATTCCCTCCCTCATTCATACTTGTATTCTGATACATCATGATATTCTGAATATCCTTTAAAGTCATTTCGCCTTCCAGATAAACAAACTTCAAGTTGGCAGCACCATCAATAATCATAATCAGCTCTTTTACTTTATCCCCTTTCCTATTAATATAAAATTCGGAACTGGATACGGTACCTTTCTGCTTCATCAGCAACTCATATTTAGAGGACTGCACCAATGCACGCAAATCCTTACGCATGTCTTTCTTGATATTGCTATCCATCGTAGAAAGAATCTGCACACAATCCAACTTACCGGATACCTTTCCTATATAGATATCTTTCGTAAACAGGTTAGGATTCATTTCAATCATTGCCTTTGAGATATAAACGGAAGAGACACCTTTCATATCATTGTAGGTGTTGAATATATTTTTCTGCGCTTGGCAGAGCAGGGGTAACATTAGCAGCACACCTGCCAATAAAATTTTGTTGAGTTTCATAATCATTTATCTTTGTATTTCTTTTTTTATTTCCTGATTTACTTTCTTCATATCAACCTGCGTCTCCTTCACCTGAGCAATGCCTTGGTTCAGATTGGTGGAAACTTCCATTAAAGTAGCTTGCAGCACCTGATAGGCTTCTTCCGGATCAGAGAATGTATCTTGCGGTGTAGGCGGACACACACCTCTTCCGATATTTTCAACCCCATATCCTATGCCGATAATCACCAATATGGTAGCTGCAACACTTCCAATCCACCGCCAGTTGCGTTTGGACTTGTTAGGACTGAAGAACCGTTGCTCTTCCTCAGCCTTTTCATCAATCAGCAGGCTTAGTTTATCCCCCAGCCCCTCAGGAACTTCCACATCTCTATCTGCGTCTTGGTAAAGGCTAAGAAAAATTTCTTTATCCTTCTGCAGATGTTCAGGTACTTCCGTTGTTCTGAAATAATCTCTCAACGCCTCTTCCTGGCTCTCGGTAGTGTTCCCCTCGTAAAACTCGGCGAGCAGCCTTTCAATTTCCTCGACTTTCATAGTTATTCCATTTATTAAATTCCTCACGTATTCTTTTCCTCGCCCGAGACAGCAGTACACGGACATTTGTAGAATTCAACCCGGTCACTTGTTCTATCTCTTCGTAAGAGCATCCTTTGACGTCACGCAGATTCACAATCCGTTGCTGCTGTTCGGGCAAGTGGGCAATGATATCTTTTACTTGCCGTACTTCATCGCGCACTTCCAGGTTATCACTTTGAGAAATATCCTGCACAGCAGTTAATTCTACCGTCTGCTTGGATAAGACATATTTTCCTGAACGAAGCAAATCAAAGCACATATTCTTTACCAAAGTGACACTGAACGCTTCCGGATTGCTGATAACCGTCAATCCTTCTCGCTTATCCCATAGCTTCAGATAGGCTTCCTGAACCAGATCCTCCGCATCGGCCGCATTCTCCAGTAGCCGATAGGCTACACAGTACAGCTTGCGGTGGTAAGGCAGAAACTCATTTTTAAAACTTTCAGCATCCATGGGCTTTTTCTGTATCTCAATCCTGTTATTTCTTGTATCTATTTGTCAGACGTAAAGGAACGGAACTTTGTTACAAAGAAAATGAATTTTATAAAAAAAATGCGGCAAAAGAAAAAAACTTCTGCCGCACACCTTATTAATAAGTGGTTTCTTTAGAACCAATAAATATATGCCAGAGTACTTACACTGATTGTAATCCATAGCAACACACCTTGAATAAGCGGTTTGATACCCACTGCCTTTAATACATCACGCGAAAGGGAAGCTCCAATAAAGAACAGAGTGATAGTCAATGTCTTTCTGGCCAAACTATTAATTCCCTCTCCTATCATAATTCCGGTTTCCGAGGAACTCAACACATACGTATTGAATACCATAGCCAGAATGAAGAAGAAAATAAACCAGGGAATACTGATTTTCTGTCCCTTACTCTTAAAGACGAAAGAAGTAATCAATGCCAGAGGAATAATCCACAAAGCACGTGTCAATTTAATAGTAGTAGCTATTTGCAGCGCTTCTTCGCCATAAGCAGCACCGGCACCCACTACAGAACTCGTATCATGTATAGCAATTGCTGCCCATGTTCCAAATTCCTGCTGGCTCATATCCAGGGCATGGCCAATAACCGGAAAGATAAACAGTGCAATAGCGTTCAGAATAAAGATAGTTCCTAATGCTACGGACATCTCTGTATCTTTCGCTCTCAACACAGGACCTACTGCGGCAATGGCACTACCGCCACAAATAGCCGTACCGGAACTGATAAGATAGGAAGTATCACGATCTACTTTTAAAAATTTACGACCGATAAACCAACCGATAAGCATGGTACCCACTACTGAAATAATAGTGAACTCCATTCCTTCTTTGCCGGAAGCCAGAGATGCCTGGAGATTCATTCCGAAACCCAGTCCTACCACTGAATATTGCAAAAGATATTTAGATACTTTCTTATTGAACTTTGGATGTGCCTGCCCACTCGACAAAGCAAAAATTAATCCCAGAAACAAGGCGACAGGAGGTGTCACCCAAGTAGAATAACCGGGAATATAATCCAATAATAAGAAAGCTGATAAAAGCACTACTAAAGACACATAAGTAATTTTGTTCTTCCGTTGAAGATATGCCAGAGTACTTACACTCGCAGTTTGAATTGAAGCCATAATTTTTCTTGTATATCAATATTTATATTATTTCTGTTTTCGGGTGCAAAGGTAGGCTTCTTTACCTATATACACCAATTGTATCTATTTATGTGCTATAACTTGTTGTTATGGTGTGTAGCAAACTGCATAAAGACTTGAGAGAGCCCACTCTCCTGCCCCTGGGGTTGTGCAAAACTAAATTCACGAAGCATAGCCATATCTTTTATTTCGACAACACGCAACTGTCCGGCATAGAGTTCACGGGTAATGGAACGAATGGAAACAATACCCATACAATCAGTATGTTCCAAAAAAAGTTTAATGCTTTCCGTACTGCCCAGATACATTAAAACCTGAAGAGACGATAACTTTATATTATGTTGCAATAATGCCCTCTCAAAAACATCCAATGTACCCGATCCCCTTTCACGAAGCACCAAAGGAATATGAAGCAATTCTTCGGGAGTAATTTCTTCACCGACCTGCAGTTTACTTCCCGTGCGTATCACAGCCACCAGCTCATCTTCAAGAAAAGTTGTGTATTTCAAATTGGGTAAGCGAAAAACGCCTTCCACCAGTCCCAGATCAATGCGGTGCTCTTGTAAAGCAGCTTCTATCTCCCGCGAATTACCATTCATCAGCGAAAGGTTTACTTGCGGGAATTTCTTAATGAAACTGGCAAGTAATGGCGGCAAGACGTATTGAGCAATTGTAGTACTGGCCCCCAAACGCAGTTCTCCCGTATATTCGTTATGCAGCAGATGCATTTCATATTCCAGTCGCTTATAATCTTCCAGAATACGCTCACAATGCTCCAGCAGCAACTTACCAGCTTCCGTCAAGCTGATTTTACTACCTTGCCTATCAAACAGACGCACCTGATAGGTACTCTCCAACTCTTGTATATGCTTTGTAATGGCAGGCTGACTGACAAACAACTCTTGCGAAGCTTTCGTGAAACTCAGATTCTTCGCCACAGATTGAAATACTTTTAATCGAAAATCAGACACGGAGTTAGTGATTAAGGATTAATAATAGGTGATTAAAACAGGACTATTCCAATTCTTCGGCTTTAATGCCTAACGCACGCATCATGGAATAACCCAATAAATCCCATTTGCAACCCAGAGGACGGGCCGGTTCATCCATATTGAAAAGGAATACTTCTTTCGATTTTTCCGGATCAGCTTCCCTTAGATGCTCTTCAAGAACCTCCATAAGTTTAGCACCGTAATCATCTATAAACGGAACCAGCATAAGACGCTTCACATCAGCAGAATCAAGTGCAATATTCAGCAGATCAAGATAGAGGTTCGCCCGGGAAACAAGTCCCTCAGAAGATACAGAAGTGAATGAAAACTCACCTAACTGATTTGTAAACCCTACCCCATTTAGATCTTTATTCAAATCTGCAGGATCACAATGAAGCAATTTATCAGTCTGCCCATCATGTACAAAAAGTACTCCGATATTGTTTTCTTTATCACGAACCCCAGAATCGAGTGCCAGATAAGAAGCCCATTCTTCCACATAGATATTCTGCAAGGGGCGTCCCAACTGTAATTCAAAGTATCTCTTTAAGTCCTTAACCACATCATTGAAATATGCTACATCCACCAGTATCACATTCTCTGCGAACTTTACATCTTCTGCCATAATATATTCTATTCTATTTTTTGAGGGATAAAGATACAATAATCCTTTTAGCCCTGCATAAAATTTATTCAAAAATTAAACGATACGAGGAGAAGTTGGCAAGTTAACTTCCTTTCTTTCCCAGCATGGGCAAGACGATGATCTTGTACATTGGCACCACATACGGATGATAAATATTTATACAACAATATATTTGTGAGATCAGTCGCATACTTAGGGTATCTCAGTATGATACTTAGGGTACCTCAGTATGATACTGAGACTACCTCAGTCGTATACTGAGATATCATCATTATAATACATCTGATAATCAGTTGTTTAGCAAACACCCTTTCAGTATTAAGAAATTAAGACAAATAAGTTGTTTAAAATAATAAATTATTTCCTTTCTGTACAATTTTGAAGTAACCTTGCCACTATATCATCTTAGTTTCGGCAAAAGTTATATAGACAACACACGTAGACATTTTGTCACTATTATTCACCTATTAACTGTAATTTTGTCATAAATAGGCTATTGGCAAATCTTTTGCGCCCGTTTAGGTGTTATTGAAAATGAAAAATAGAAAGGAGATATAAGATATGAACTTTAACAATTTTACCATTAAATCGCAAGAGGCTGTGCAAGAAGCACTGAACCTGGCCAAAAGCCGTGGACAGCAAGCCATCGAACCGGTTCATGTGATGCAGGGAGTAATGAAGGTAGGCGAAAACGTCACTAACTTCATCTTCCAGAAGCTGGGCATGAATGGTCAACAGATTGCACTTGTACTTGACAAACAAACAGACTCTTTGCCCAAAGTTTCGGGCGGAGAACCTTACTTGAGTCGCGAGACAAATGAGGTATTCCAGAAAGCTACCCAATATTCCAAAGAAATGGGTGATGAGTTTGTTTCACTGGAGCATCTGCTGCTGGCATTACTCACTGTAAAAAGTACCGTTTCTACCATCCTGAAAGATGCAGGAATGACGGAACGTGAACTTCGTAATGCTATCACCGAATTGCGTAAAGGAGAAAAAGTGACTTCACAATCCAGTGAAGACACTTATCAGTCACTTGAAAAGTATGCTATCAACCTGAACGAAGCCGCCCGAAGCGGTAAGCTCGACCCTGTTATCGGCCGTGACGAAGAAATCCGGCGTGTATTGCAGATTCTGAGCCGTCGTACCAAAAACAATCCTATACTAATAGGTGAACCGGGTACCGGTAAGACTGCCATTGTAGAAGGGCTTGCCCATCGTATTCTGCGCGGTGACGTGCCTGAAAACCTGAAGAATAAACAAGTTTATTCACTGGATATGGGAGCATTGGTTGCCGGTGCTAAATACAAAGGCGAGTTTGAGGAACGTTTGAAAGCCGTTATTAATGAGGTGAAGAAATCAGAAGGAGACATAATTCTCTTTATTGATGAAATCCACACTTTGGTTGGTGCCGGAAAAGGTGAAGGTGCTATGGATGCCGCCAACATCCTGAAACCTGCACTGGCTCGTGGCGAACTGAGAAGTATCGGTGCAACTACCCTCGACGAGTATCAAAAGTACTTTGAAAAGGACAAAGCATTGGAACGTCGTTTCCAGATAGTGTATGTCAATGAACCGGATACGCTGAGTACTATCTCCATCCTGCGTGGTCTGAAAGAACGTTATGAAAACCACCACCATGTACGGATTAAAGACGATGCCATCATTGCCGCTGTGGAGTTGAGTAACCGTTATATCACAGATCGTTTCTTACCGGATAAGGCTATCGACCTGATGGACGAAGCCGCCGCTAAGTTGCGTATGGAAGTAGATTCCGTACCGGAAGAGTTGGATGAAATTTCCCGCAAGATCAAACAGTTGGAGATTGAGCGCGAAGCCATTAAACGTGAAAACGACAAACCGAAACTGGAACAAATCGGTAAGGAACTTGCCGAACTGAAAGAACAGGAAAAATCGCACAAAGCGAAATGGCAAAGTGAGAAGACATTGGTCAACAAGATACAACAGAATAAGGTTGAAATCGAAAACCTTAAATTTGAAGCTGACAAGGCGGAACGTGAAGGTGACTACGGCAAAGTAGCCGAAATCCGTTATGGTAAACTACAAGCTTTGAACAAGGAAATCGAAGATACTCAAAAAGAACTTCACATGATGCAAGGCGATAAAGCCATGATTAAGGAAGAAGTAGACGCTGAGGATATTGCAGATGTTGTATCCCGTTGGACAGGTATTCCGGTCAGCAAGATGTTGCAAAGTGAAAAAGACAAATTGTTGCATCTGGAAGATGAACTTCACCAACGCGTGATTGGTCAGGATGAAGCTATCGAAGCGGTCGCTGATGCTGTACGCCGTAGCCGTGCCGGCCTGCAAGATCCGAAGCGACCGATTGGTTCGTTTATCTTCCTCGGTACTACCGGTGTTGGTAAAACGGAACTTGCCAAGGCTCTTGCCGAGTTCCTCTTCGATGACGAGTCTATGATGACGCGTATCGATATGAGTGAATATCAGGAAAAGCATAGTGTATCTCGTCTGGTCGGAGCGCCTCCGGGATATGTAGGTTACGATGAAGGTGGCCAGTTAACCGAAGCTATCCGCCGCAAGCCCTATTCAGTCGTACTGTTCGACGAAATAGAGAAAGCACATCCGGATGTATTCAATATCTTACTTCAGGTATTGGACGACGGACGCCTGACGGATAACAAAGGACGTGTGGTAAACTTCAAGAATACCATCATTATCATGACATCTAACATGGGTAGTGCTTATATCCAAAGTCAGATGGAAAAGCTGAATGGTACCAACAAGGAGCAGATAATTGAAGAAACGAAGAAGGAAGTGATGAATATGTTGAAGAAGACAATTCGCCCGGAATTCCTGAACCGTATTGACGAAACAATTATGTTCCTGCCACTGACCGAAAGCGAAATCAAGCAGATTGTGGTACTTCAGATAAAAGGTGTACAAAAGATGCTTGCCCAAAATGGTGTGGAATTGATATTGACGGAAAGAGCTATAGAATTCCTGACGAAGGTAGGATATGATCCTGAGTTTGGTGCTCGTCCTGTAAAACGGGCTATCCAACATTACTTGCTGAATGACTTGTCTAAGAAGCTGTTATCTCAGGAAGTAGACCGTAGCAAACCGATTACAGTCGATGCCAGCGGTGAAGGGTTAGTATTTAAAAATTAAACCTAAAAAACGGAGATAAAAAAGGCTGTCTTGTTTCTGGATGAAATGTACTTCAGAACTAACAAGACAGCCTTTTTCTCATTTTATAGCAAGTTGCTTAACAACTGGTGTAGATAAGGGATGCGTCACAACCAACACATAATCTCCTGCACATGGCAAATCAAAAGAAATATTTTCTTCTTTCGCCTGCTTTACATCGATCACCTTTCCCCGGATATGGTATAAACAAAGCGTAGCGTTAGGCAACACTCCACCCACATATATCTTACCAGCAGTTTTATCTACCTGTACTGTTACGCTCTTATGTTCTTCCATCTTATCATTGCCAACCTCAAGTTCCCTCTCAAGGCAGTAAATTCATAATAAAAAAGCGTGGGAACTGTTGTTATTATTGTACCTGGGGCTCTGGACTGCCACTATTCAAATAATATACAACAACCCACGCTCCGAACTATATATACATGTACATATACAACAGAGCATGAACGTTTGTTGTCTATTATCCTTGAATAGCGTGAAATTGTCCAGATTTCAAGTACAAGATAATATTAAACGCTTTTATCTATAATTATCCTTCAATTATTGTAAAGGGAGGTCACTACCTACCCTGCATTTCAGGATGGCAACAAAGGTAGAAAAAAAGTAGTCAAAATTAAAGCTACAGCATAAAAAAAAGCGAATTATCCGAGATGTCCCGCATAATCCGCTTTTCTATAAAAAGAATAGCTTGTTTTTAATTTTATTCTTCTGTTTTTTCTTCAGTAGCTTCAACTTCTGCAGCCTCTTCGAAATCAGTCATTCCGCAAGCAACTAACAGGTTGTACCAGGAAATAAGTTTTTTGATGTCCGTCACATAAACACGGTCCCGATCGAAAGTCGGCAGAACTTCTCCCAAATAAGCACGAAGGTCATCAGCAGTGGCTTTTTTCAGATCCATCACTACAGCTGCACCGTTTTCTTTCTCTTTCATGGCAAGTAATACATCCTTCAAAGGCACATCGTCCGTATCCGTATACATGGCAATATCGCCCAAAGATATTATTTTCTCGTTACCATAAGCAGGGAAACGTTTCTTGTCTGTAAGTGATTCTACAATCAACATATTTCTACCTTGTGAAATGAGTTTATACAATCCCGGTTTACCGGAGATAGACAAAATAGTCTTCAACATAGTATGTTCTATTTTTTATTAGTAATATTTTATTTTTTCGGTGGGCAAAGGTAAGCAATATTTTTAGATAGAGAAGTTATTAGTTCTAAAACCTGCGGAATTAACGGAGTTTCACCGTCGTTTACAATTACAAAATCAGCCTGGATACGCTTATCTTCATCACTCATCTGGCTACGAACACGACGTTCCACTAATTCCCGCGGAGCAGTATCACGCTGCATGGCACGGGCTATACGGATTTCCTCGGGTGCATATACCATAATTACAGCATCTACCTCACCTGCAAATCCGGCTTCAATCAGAATTGCAGACTCCATCCCTACTATCGGATATGTATCGTGTCGCTTTACCCATTGATGAAAATCATCCCGCACCCGTGGATGAATAATACCGTTTACAGTACGGATATGTTCGGAGTTACCAAATATATAGGAAGCAAGCAAGGGTTTATTCAACTCTCCACCGGTATAAATATCTTCTCCCAATAAAGCTATCAGTTCCCGGCGAATCAAAGAGTCCGAAACAGTCAGGCGCTTGGATTCAATATCCGAGATATAAACAGGGACCCCCATCACTTCCAGTAGTCGGGAAACTACACTTTTTCCACTACCGATTCCACCAGTTATACCTATCTTAATTGCCATAATCAGGAGATACTTGCTCAATAAGGAAATCTATCTGTTCCGGACTGATGCGTATCTGGTTTACGCCTTTCGGCACTGATCTTAATTTCACCGTATACTTATCCGAACCTAATTTCAGAAGCTCTTCATAAGAAACATTGATATGAAAATCACTTGCTGTTATTTGGCGGAAATGACTCAAACCAACCTGGAAAGTAACATTCACTTTTGATGGAAATGCACGCAACACTTTGCCTGCAGGAAAGTTAACACCTCGCAAAGGAACTTCCACAGTTTTCTCAGTATAAATATCCACAGGAAAAATCATCTCCACAGAAGCTGGCACAAACTTAACCCCTTTCTGAGCAAGCAAAGGAATTTGCCTCTTCAATGTATCAGAGACATCTTCAAATTTCACCTTCTGTGTATAGGCAATGGTTATCGTATCCAATACACCTGCAGGTGCGTAAGCCAATACAGAATCAGGCGTACAAATTGTATCGGAAATATAATACTGGCGTCCGGCACTTACTGTTCCCTGTAACTTCACCGGAACTAATTTGGAGTCTCCGGTAGAATAGATATACTCTAACGTATCGGGTTTCACAGAAAGTAATTTTGTAGATATATTCAATTGGTTGAGCAATCTTTTCTCAAACTGCGAAGAATAGATACGTACATGGTTATCCTTCCCTTTATAATCAGAAAAATCCAGAGTAATAGGGAAAAAGCTCTTTCCAAGCATATAGTTGAGTAACACCGTACCTTTATCTTTCACTCGGATATGCAGTTCGGAAGGAGGTTCAGAAGTGATAACAATATTATTAGGAACTCCTTTCAGACGTACCGGAATAGAGAATTCCGTTTCATAGTCATTATTTAATGTCTGAAGCAGCCAAAAGCCACTGGCTATAAAGAAGAAGAATAAAAAAATTAAGAACTCTCTGCTCTTATCACTGAGCAGAAAGTCCTTAATTTTTCTCGCAGTTTTTAAATATATGCGTTTTATGTTCCTACGATCAATCATAGGCTCATTATTAAAAATTATTTAGCAGCCTGATTACTGTTAGCATCTGCAGCTGCTGCAAATATAGAATTCTTATCAATTCTAATCTTAACGTTAGAAGCGATTTCAAGTACTATATCATTATCATTAATCTCTTTGATAATACCATGGATACCGCCGGCAGTAATCACCTTTTGGTTTACCTGAAGCGATTTGCGGAAGTTTGCAATTTCTTTTTGCTTTTTGTTTTGTGGACGAATCATGAAAAAATACATGATAGCAAACATAGCAATCAGAAGAATCCACATCATGCTACCACCACCAGGGGCTGCGGCAGGAGCTTGCAAGAATACGGTCATTAAATTCATAAATTATTCGTTTTTAGTTTTTAATACTCAACAAAGATATCAGTTTTTAGCCAACTTACCTTCTTTTTTTAATTGATTAACTATTCCGTCTAATGTACCATTTACGAAACTTCCGCTCTTCATCGTACTATAGACTTTAGCAATCTCTACATACTCATTTAACGAAACACTCACAGGAATGTTCGGAAAACTTAGAATTTCCGCTAATGCACATTGCATTATTATAACGTCCATAAAGGCTACACGATCCAAATCCCAATTACGAGTATTCTCACTGATCAGATGACGATAGTAGTCGCAGTTCAAAATAGCACGACGGAACAAACGACGAGCAAACTCCTGGTCCTCCTCATCTTTGAACTCAGGCAACAAAGTCTGATTGGCCCCATTCTTTTCCTCAAAACGTTTGATTGTCTTCAGAACAAAAGTATCTACGATTTCCTTGTCATCATTCCAATAAAGACTCTGGTCTTCCAACAAAGCATCCAATGCTTCGTTATTAAATATAAATGCTTTATAGAGCTTTCTCCATAATTCACGGTCTGTTTCATAAGACTTATCAGGCGAAGCCATATATTCCTTATATATATCAGAAGTTATAATCTTCTCATACAAACCCTTGATAAAGTCTTCGTCATTTGTCCACGACCGTTTTTGGTTGGCAGCAAAATCAAGCAACTGCTTATTCACTTCCAACTGAGAAACGAACTTGTTTTCTACGAATTTCATGTTGGGATACAACTCCTCCGCGGTCGGAGCTAACTTGGCTTTTGCCGCATCAATGCGTTTTTGTGCGTAAGTCGTCAGAGCCACCATCAGCATCAGCAAATAATTATAAAGGTCATACGCTTTCGAAAGACTAAAGAATAATTCTTTCTCCGCTGAGTCTAAATTTTTACTGCCATTCTGATAATAAGCATATACAATCTGTATAATCTTAAGACGAATAAGAACTCTGTTAATCATAAATCTATTAATCAATACTGTTGTTAACGAGTTGCAAAAGTAGACATTTTTAATGAGTTTACGCAAATAAATCACATTTTTTAATGCAGATATTCATTATCCGGGCTTTTTCTTTTGACAGTTTAAAAAAAATCGTCATTTTTGAAGCCAATTACAACAAGAAACCTAAAATATGGAAGACTTAAAGAAAAAAGGAGCGGACATGAACGATAAGGAGATTGTATTCTCCAAATCCATTAAAGCAGGTAAACGAATCTACTATCTGGATGTAAAAAAGAACAGAAAAGATGAAATGTTTCTCGCAATCACTGAAAGCAAGAAAGTGGTGACTGGTGAAGGCGAAGATGCGCAGGTAAGTTTTGAGAAACATAAGATTTTCTTATATAGGGAAGATTTTGAAAAGTTCATGAACGGTCTGAATGAAGCTATTAATTTCATTAATCAGAAAGAAATGCTGGAAGTTATAGGCGATATGAATGCAAAAGCAGATGCAGAGAATGTTATAGATGCAGATGCCGATGCAAATATAGAGGCTGCACTGGAGGCTATAGCTGAAATGAATGAAAAAGGTATGGAATTGGACGGAGAAATCAAGATTGATATAGATTTTGAAGAGCCAACTCTTTGATAATTCAAAAAGAAGCTGTACTTTTGCACCGCTTTTTTGCAACATTGTGTGGTAACCCCACATCGTGCGATGGTGAATTAAGCAACAAAACAACTTAATTTAGAGTAACACAAAAAATTAAAGAAATGAAATCAATTGAAGTAAAAGGTACTGCAAGAACTATTGCAGAACGTTCTTCGGAACAAGCAAGAGCTTTGAAAGCTATTCGTAAAGACAACGGTGTACCCTGCGTACTCTACGGAGCAGGTGAAAACATTCACTTCACTGTACCCGCTGATGGTCTGCGCAACTTAGTTTATACTCCGCACATCTACGTAGTTGACCTCATAATCGATGGCAAGAAAATAAACGCTATCATGAAGGATATTCAATTCCACCCGGTAAAAGATACTATCCTGCACGTTGACTTCTATCAGATTGACGAATCTAAACCCATCGTTATGGAAGTTCCGGTACAAATGGAAGGTTTGGCAGAAGGTGTTAAAGCCGGTGGTAAGCTGGTATTGCAGATGCGTAAACTGAAAGTGAAAGCTTTATATAACGTTATTCCTGAGAAACTGACTATAAATGTTGCTCACTTGGGTCTGGGTAAGACTGTTAAAGTTGGTGAGTTGAGCTTCGAAGGTCTGGAATTGATGAATGCAAAAGAAGCTGTTGTATGCGCTGTTAAGCTGACTCGTGCTGCAAGAGGTGCCGCTGCTGCTGCAGGCAACTAATCAGTTCTTTCGTAAGAAAACATATTCCGGAACGCGGGTTAACGCAGAAGACGCAGATTACATTAATCCGCGAACGCTGCGGTAATCCGCGTTCCTCGTTTACTACTATTCTCATAGCATAGCTATTTATAGCTTATAGTTTTCTAAAAACATTATTCAGAAACATGAAATATTTAATTGTTGGATTAGGAAATATAGGTCCCGAATATCACGAAACCCGCCATAACATAGGTTTTATGGTAGTAGATGCATTGGCAAAAGAAGCAGGTGCCACTTTCAACGACGGACGTTACGGTTTTACCACTACCCTATCCGTCAAAGGACGCCAACTGTTATTACTAAAACCTTCTACATTCATGAACCTCAGCGGAAATGCCGTGCGTTACTGGATGCAGAAAGAAAACATTCCATTGGAAAATGTGTTAATAATAGTAGATGACCTCGCCCTACCTTTTGGAACTTTGCGCCTAAAAGGAAAAGGTAGCGATGCCGGACACAACGGTTTAAAACATATTGCTGCTATTCTGGGTACACAGAATTATGCCCGACTTCGTTTCGGTATCGGTAACGAATTTCCACGAGGCGGCCAAGTGGACTACGTGCTGGGACATTTTACCGAAGAAGATCAGAAAACGATGGATGAACGCCTGAAAACAGCAGGAGAGATCATCAAGAGTTTCTGCCTGGCAGGAATTGACATTACAATGAACCAATTTAATAAAAAGTAGTTGGCAGTTAACAACTACTTCCTCCTATAAATAATTATGAGTGAAGCAAGAATAGATAAATGGATGTGGGCCGTGCGTATTTTCAAAACACGCACCATCGCTGCCGAGGCATGTAAGAAAGGCCGAATCAGCATCAATGGAGCATTGGCAAAGGCCGCTCGTACAGTGAAACCAGGCGATGTTATACAAGTACGTAAACCACCTGTTACCTACTCTTTTAAAGTACTGCAAGCCATTGAAAAACGTGTCGGAGCAAAGCTCGTTGCAGAGATGATGGAAAATGTAACGACTCCCGACCAGTATGAATTATTGGAAATGAGCCGTGTCAGTGGCTTCGTAGACCGTGCTAAAGGTGCCGGCCGCCCTACAAAGAAAGATCGACGGAATCTGGAGGAGTTCACTACTCCAGAATTTATGGATGACTTTGATTTTGACTTTGATTTTGAAGAAGAGTAAAAGAGAACACATTATATATTTATGAGCGAAAAGAAGATAAAATGGGGATTTATTGGTTGCGGAGAAGTAACCAAACATAAAAGTGGTCCCGCCTTTCAAAAGGTAGAAGGTTCAGAAGTGATTGCCGTCATGAGTCGCGATGGAGCTAAAGCCAAAGCTTATGCTCAGGAAAGAGGTATTCCAAAGTGGTATAATGATGCTCAGGAACTGATTGATGACGAAGAAGTGAATGCCATCTATATCGCCACTCCTCCTTCTTCACACGCCACCTATGCCATCATGGCTATGAAAGCGGGTAAACCTGTTTATATAGAAAAGCCTATGGCGGTAACATACGAGGAATGCTGCCGCATCAACCGTATCTCAAACGAAACGGGGGTTCCTTGCTTTGTAGCTTATTATCGCCGTTATCTTCCCTATTTTCTGAAAGTAAAGGAATTAGTAGAGAATGGTACGATAGGTAATATTATCAATGTACAAATCCGCTTTGCCCAACCTCCCCGGGACCTGGATTATAACAAAGAAAATCTTCCGTGGCGAGTACAACCAGACATTGCCGGAGGTGGCTATTTTTATGATTTAGCTCCACACCAGATTGATTTATTACAAGATATGTTCGGCTGCATCTTGGAAGCTAACGGATACAAAAGTAATCGTGGCGGACTCTATCCGGCCGAAGATACTTTAAGTGCATGTTTCCAGTTCGACAGTGGATTAGTAGGCAGTGGTTCCTGGTGCTTTGTAGCACACGACTCTGCACGCGAAGACCGCATTGAAGTTATTGGAGATAAGGGAATGATTTGTTTCTCCGTATTTACTTACGATCCCATCGCCCTGCATACGGAAAAAGGAAGAGAAGAAATTCCTGTTGCAAACCCCGAGCATGTACAACAGCCACTTATTCAAGCCGTTGTCGATCATCTTTTAGGCAAGTCTATTTGTACCTGCGACGGAGCAAGCGCAACGCTTACAAACTGGGTGATGGACAAGATACTTAATAAACTTTAATTAGTGATTAGGGGTGAGTGATTAGTGATTAGTAGCTACGCTATAACCGCATGGTGTTAATCACTAATCACTCACCCCTAATCACTATCAAAGTTCCTTCTTCACCGCCTCAATCAACTCATTATATTCAGCATCCGTCAAGTATACCTTTCCCGGATTCATCTGAAATGTACCACCATAATCAGGACCATCTACATACTTCGGTGCAAGATGGAAATGCAAGTGTGATAATTTATCGGAATATGCACCGTAATTGATCTTTTCTGGATTAAAAGCTTTCTGCATAGCACGGGTTACACGAGTAACATCTTCCATAAAAGCATTACGGTCTTCATCACTCAATTCGTTCAAATCATTGACGTGGTCTTTATAAGATACAAGACAACGTCCCCTGTAGGTTTGCTCTTTAAACAAAAATACGCGGGATACACTCAATTCAGCAAACTCAATCATCAGATTGTGCAGAGTCTCATTATTCTGACAATACAAACATTCTTTCGGATCACTTTTCATGATATTCTTGATTTATTATTTATGTTTACGGAGCAAAGATAAACTTTCTATCCTTATTCCATGTCGACATTCTCATTCTTTTGTCCCACTAATTTATACACATCCGCATTTTCTCCTACTATCCAAACCACATCATCTTCCATAAACGGTTCATGCGGATCGGGCGCGTGCAAAGTTTCCTCTCCCCTCTCCACGCCTACAATAAGACAATGATACTGCTCACGAATACCGGATTCACGCATTGTCTTACCTAAAAATATGGAGTGGGCATCTACACGGAACTGACGCAGAATCATCTCACTCTTTTCAACTACATCCGTTTCTAAGATTGCTGCTTTCTCCATCTCCAAACTAAACAGGTTCAGTTCTTCATCCGTACCTATAACTTGTATTTTATCTTCCGGAAAAAGACGCACGGAAGCTCCCGGTATATTAATTCTCCTCCTTCCGCGAAGAATAGAAACTACATGTATACCATATTTCTTTCCGAAATTGAGTTCTGCAAGTGTTTTCCCTGCCCATGCCGACTCACCAGGTACTTCAAAATCCGTCAGGTGGAGATCACGGGATAGCAGACGCCCGGCATACTCCGGCTTTTTCTCGCCCATATATTCAGCACGCATATCGCGATAACGAAGATTCTGAAAAAACTTCCGTTCTATCATGATAGACTGCTTCTTCAATTGACGGGATAATATCATCATTGTAACCAGTAAAACCGCTACACCCAGCAACAGGCCGACAGAAACTTTAAACAAACCGGCCATCACAAACATTACAAATGAAACAGCTATCAGTATACGGATAACAATAGTTGCCACCAGCGGTGCACGATTCCCCCGGCTATCATTCCATAAAGTAACAAACTCAGCAGAATGATTCTTTTTAATCATAATAGCCCGCAAGAAAGGTGAGATAAACAAAATGATCACCACTGCTGCAAGCAATCTTCCCCAGATACCGGGTATATGTTCCAGAAACAACGGAACAAGAAAGCGGAAAGCCAAAACAACTACTGCAATGCTGACTATGGAATAAACAATCGTGATTCGCGTCAAAGCCAGAATAAGTTTCTTCCATAAACTCTCATGATTCATGGTCTGAGAACCGGAAGAATAATGCAACAAAAAGTTTTTCCATTTGGCTGGCAAATGCATATCAACGAAATTAGAGGCCGGTTCGGCAAAACGAATCATATAAGGGGTGAGGAAAGTAGTAATAACCGAAACCGCTACTACAATGGGATATAGAAAATCACTCGTCACGTGGAGGGATACACCCAAAGATGCTATAATAAAAGCAAACTCACCAATCTGAGTCAGACTGAAACCACATTGCATAGCCGTTTTCAAAGGTTGTCCTGCCAGCAGAACTCCCAATGTACCGAATAAGGATTGTCCCAAAATTACCGCCAAGGTGATCACTATAATCGGAAGCGCATACTCCACAATCATGGCAGGATCAACCATCATACCTACCGACACAAAGAATACAGCTCCAAAAAGATCCTTCACCGGCTTTACCAGTCGTTCAATACTCTCCGCTTCTACCGTTTCGGCCAAAATAGAGCCCATGATAAAGGCACCGAAAGCTGCGGAAAACCCTGTACGGGCAGCCATAACTACCATTCCGAAACAGAGGCCCAGCGAAACGATAAGCAATGTTTCTTCACTCATCAATTTGCGACAACGTTTCAGTAATTCCGGTATCAGATAGATGCCTACCACAAACCAAAGTATCAGGAAAAAGAGAAGCTTTCCAATACTTCCCAGCATTTCCGTTCCTTCGAAATTATGCCTCACTGCCATAGTAGACAGCATTACCATCAGCACAATGGCAAGAATATCTTCCAGTATCAGCACACTAAGTACTAACCCCGTGAATTGTTTCTTGCGCATTCCCAGATCATCAAATGCCTTATAAATAATAGTTGTAGAAGACATCGCAATCATACCACCCAGGAAGATGCTATCCATACGTTGCCAACCAAAGCCTGTACCTACAGTAATCCCCAAAAGGATCATACAAAATATAATGGTACAGGCAGCAATGATAGCTGCGCCGCCCACTTTCACAATTTTCTTGAAGCTAAACTCCAGTCCCAATGCAAATAAAAGAAAGATTACACCAATATCTGCCCAAGTCTGAATATTTGCCGTATCCATTACAGAAGGGGTATATGGCATATGAGGACTCGCCAAGAAACCTGCCACTACATACCCCAAGACCAATGGTTGTTTCAGTTTCTTGAACAATAGCGTCATAACTCCTGCACAAATCAGTATCAACGCTAAATCATTTATCAAAGTAGCTAAATGTGACATATTATTTGTCCTTTCGTGTTTCTGCTGACAAAAGTAGCAATTTTTATAGCATAAATAATTGTTATGCCACAAACTTTTTTTCTTTCAATATTGTTGAATTAACAATCAATCATTCAAAACATATTATTATGGAAGAAAAGAAAGAAGTACGTGAAGCAAGAAATAAAGAGAAGTTGGCAAATGCTGATTGGGTTATGGCAGAATTTTATGCAACCTGGTGTCCGCATTGCAAACGAATGCAACCCATTGTAGAGGAATTTAAGAAATCAGTGAAAGGAATCCTTGAAGTGGTTCAAATTGATATCGACCAGGAAAGTGCGCTTGCTGATTTGTATACTATCGAAACAGTTCCTACATTTATATTAATAAGGAAAGGTGAACAACTTTGGAGACAATCAGGAGAAATGCCTCTCGAAAGGTTAGAGAAAACAGTGAAAGATCTTAAACCCTAAAAATGACAGCGAGGGATATGTTCAAAATCTCATATCCCTCCTTTTAGTAACACTTATGGCCTGCTATCGGGCATTAAAGCGATTTCAATTTTATAAGCACCTGCCGATTCCGGCAACAGCACCTTTCCTTTGAAAGTTTTAAATCCAGCCCTCTTGACACTACAAATATGCTCACCCGAAAATGTATGTAATGCATAAGATTCCGGTCCTAAATAAACAAAAGGTTCTCCATCTATTTCTACAACAGCATCCCTTAAAGCAATTCCACAGGGTGGCTTAATAGTACAGAGAGCCGTTTTCCCTATGATATTACAGGGTTCAAGCACTACTTTTGCCGGAGCATCCTTTCCTAAAACCACTTTCACTGTCTTTATTTTCAGTCCACGAAGAAGATACGTACCGGGAGAAGCCCAGAAAGAACCGGACACGCCTGCAGTATATGCGACTAATGACATCGTTTCATCAATCAGCTCTACCTGCCCACCGGCATCCTCCTTATTTTCTTTCTC
The DNA here is from genome assembly GCF_003474285.1 of Bacteroides sp. AF39-11AC. Classification (NCBI taxonomy): domain Bacteria; kingdom Pseudomonadati; phylum Bacteroidota; class Bacteroidia; order Bacteroidales; family Bacteroidaceae; genus Bacteroides; species Bacteroides sp. AF39-11AC. The sequence goes on from NZ_QROH01000009.1 coordinate 118,049, forward strand.
AAATATGATTTGCTGAAGTTTGGACGCATCACAAACAAGCAGATTCTCTTTATCCTTCTCTACAGTAAATACACCTCTGACCTGATAATGAGAATCAACTGAACGATATTCGTAGGTGCCCACCGGCAGCATACCTGAAGCACGCATCCTCAGCCTGTAACGGTTATCCCAAGAACCGCCCGCATTCAATGGAATAAAATCCAGAAGAGGAATCCACATCTTCATATCCGGCGCCTTGCCTGTCACCCTGACCGGTGCACATTCAGAGTGAACGGCGTAATCAAAACAAATCGTTTTCGGTTCTCCCTTTACATCAAATTTCTGGAAAGAAGTTTCTTTGTACATAGAATCTATCGTACAAGTATAGTCACCATCAGGCAAATACACCTTAGAGCCAGGTGCATAGGAACCTATTTTCAATCCATTTTGATTAAGCTGTACATTATACTTTATCCTTCTGGGGGCATTCTTCATTCCCAAAGTTATCCGAGTGAACGAAGGTAATATAACCTTTACCTCTACATTCTCTCTCACCTCAAAAGTATCAGCTATTGCGTACACAGAATCTCCACCAAAACACCAGTAAGAAGCTCCTTTGGGAACATAAATCCTGGTTTTCCAAATACCGATTTTATTCTTGACAAGCGGTGAAGTATAAGTCAGCAAATGGCTAAGTTGCCCTGCAGAAGCTACAACCTGAGGCGAAACCCGGAAATCGACCTTTACATTTCTTGGAATATCAGGACAAGTCATTGATGCAGTAACGAGTTTAAACCCTTTAAAACTGATTCTTGTAGAAACATCCGTTTCATCCAAATTTATCAGGCCCCTACAATGGTAATGCCCATGAGAGATTATAAAACTCCCAGTTCCATTTACAGGTAAAGCAACTTCCGCTACTCCTTTTTTATCAGTAATAATATCAGTGGTTATATTAATCCCTTCACGTCTTCTTTCAACGTATCTAATATGAATTGATGCACTCACCAGCGGATTTCCATCAATTCCCGTCAAATGAAAACTTTGGCATACTAGTTTTTCGTCGTTATCTCCAACCATAATGCGAATCTTAAAAAAAATGCTATTTTCGTGTTTTATAAAAAATATCCGGCCAAAGTTAAGGATATTTTCATTATCACAATTCGCCAAGTCTCAAAAAAATCAATCTAATTGAAATTCTTCTTTATTCAGAGCAAGCTTTAAGCAACTCCCATCTAAGTTAAACGACTTTTTCTCTGTATAGAAAGAATATATTCTCATCGAATTGAGAAGAAATACTCATCACTTTGAGTAAAGACTCTCACCGTATTGAGAATGTTTTCTCAATACGGTGAGAATAGTTGAGAAAAAGCAGAGCTGTTACCACCTAATATAGTAGCAAGGATCTTACTCCCAATCATACTTCTCCACATACGTGTCATACACAGGTTCTTCCTTGATTCCATGATTAAGGAAAATCTGACGAATGTATTCCTGCTGGGCAGGAGTAACAAGACGTTCCCGGTTTTTGATGCGATAATACATATTTCTGCCAAGGAAATTATAAATCTCGCGTTTAATGACAAGAGCTTCGGCATGCGGAATCTTATCCAGCAGATGAGTGATACCTGAGGCATAGCGTTTCATACGATCAGGTATAAAAAAGGAACAGGGTTCAACTTCCTGAGAAGCTGTGAGGGCAGGATTCACAACACAAACAACGGTGAGCTGCAAAGGAATGTAGGAGGTTACCAAGTAACGCAGACATTTGGCGGCGCGTGGACATTTTGTGTTAAAGCAATGGGCGAAGGCATAAGGCACCTCGCTGTAGTCAAAATCGGGTTTCATATTCTATTATAATAAAAACATTATTCAAAGAAAGCTCTATGCATCTAAAACGCACATTAAAAAGCGCTGACAAAGATAGAACTTGTTTTTCAAACTCTACAGTTGATTACTCAAATAATTCGTCAAGCTATCTTCACGCTCCAAACCAAACTTCTTACGCAGGCGGTAACGAATGGTCTCGACACCACGAACGGAGATATTCAGCAAAGGAGCAATTTCCTTAGTGGAGAGATTCATCTTCAAATAGGCACACATCATACGTTCATTATTAGAGAGATCGGGATGACGGGCATGAAGACGCTTCATAAAATTATTATGAATCAAATCGAATTGATCTTCGATACGCTTCAAAACTTCATCACTCTGGATATTGGAATCTATCTTGCTATTGATGACTAAAAGGAGTTGTTTGCCTTCGCGAGCTCCCTCTCCTCTCAACGAAGAAGCCACTTTAACGATCTCCGATTTAATCTCGGTCAGCATCTCATTTTTACGAACAAAGTTTATCATTAGGTTGGCCATCTCCTGGCTTTTATGCTGAAGGTCATATTCCAATTTTTCTTTTTCCAATTGTACAATCTGCTTCTCACGGCGAGCTTTATCAGCTTCAAACTCCTTTTCCATTTCATGCAGTTCCTTATCTTTTTCTACAACTGCCTGCTCCTTTTTACGCTTCACACGAATATCATCCCAACGGTAGATATACCACAAGCCTAAGAATGCAAGAATAATATAACAGACATAAGCAGCTACACTACGATACCACGGCGGGAGGACACGGAAAGAAAGTTCATCCGACGAAGTAGTGCCATCCGGATAAATAACCTTCACCTCAAAAGTATAGTCACCTTCAGAAAGATTGCTATACTCTTTAATGCGCACAGTAGTATAGTCGGACCAGACTCCTTTATTTAAGCGATACTGAAAACGAATATCATCACCATCCAAATCAAAAAAAGCAAGTCCATATTCAAAACGAACGGAATTTGATGTGTAGTCAACCAGAAGGGAAGGCTTTTTTCCTAAAAAATTAGCAGTATACACCAGTGAATCCTTAGGATAAGTAAGATACATACTCCTTATATATACAGAATGGGTCAGATCTTGCCTATGCTTTACTTCCGGAGCCGTAAACAATGCAAAACCTTCTTCATTGGGAATTATCATAAGCGAATCGGACAAAGGAATGATTGCCTCATAATCCTGTCCCAATTCAAGCAAAGACTGGCGGATAGGATTAATGCTGGTATTGGCTCCTCTTTTATAAGTTCCCAGATTAGCTATGCATATTTCATGAGGACTCAGGCTGATTAGACGTTCGTGATACTCCAGCAATCGGGTATAAGGAACAGCACCATTTAATAAGTTATTCAGATCATTACACGGCTCCATCATATCCTTATGGACATTATATTTATAGATACCGTGAGGAGTAGTAAAATAAACACGCCCTTCTATTTTAGCAACGTAAATCTGGCGTTCCACCGGAAACCCTTCTTCCACACCATAAGATTTCACACTAATTTGGCGGGTCAGGTCTTCACTCAATTCTACACGGCTAATGCTACCGGAATTATACACCCACAATATTTTTGCCGATTCTTGTTCAAACAAACGGCACGAGTCCTGAAACCCATCCACTTTACAAAGTACACGCCACTCTCCCGATTGTTTTTCCAAAAGATAAAGCCCGTTATAGACACCCACAAACATACGATCAGGATTCCCCATTACTTCCTGGCAATACCAGGCGCCCGTGATATCCGTGATCCGATACATGTTCGTACCTTTTATTTGAAAAATACCCCGGTCGTGCAGGCAGAAGAGATCATCTCCAATCTTACAAAGATTCCAGACCTGACCACTGGATTGGGGGATGGGATGGATATCCGGCAAATTACCGTTCAACCGCACCGGATAAGAGGTATAATAAAGACCACGATTAGTTCCCAGATACAAATAGCCGTTTTCCATAGCAGCCGTATAACCTGTACCATAAGAATAAGGATACGAATATAGATTGGTGAAAGAGGAACTTAAAGAAACATAGTCCACACCGCTATCCAGCCCTGCCCACAAGTTACCCCGGCTATCAAAAGCTACAGAAAGCACTGTATTATTACGTAATCCGTTATTCTCATTAAAGTATTTTACGTTCATCGTGGAGCAATCTATCAATAACAGACCTTTATGAATAGTTCCCAGAGCTATTTTATTATCCTGAGCAGCCACACAGAAAACTTCATTTTCACGCATAAAATCTTCGGCACCAGTGATAAAAGGTACTGTGGTGCGCCCATTGCAGTAAAATAAACCATTGTAAGCAGTGACCACAATAACACCACCACCTTTATGAGGAATAATTCCACGAATACGATTGGAAGCCAGAATATCAGCCCCCTGTAAAGGGAAGAAAGTATTTCCAACCAATACCCACACGCCATGATCAGTACCTATATAAAGAATTCCATTCACCATATTGGAACAATCTATTTTAGCATTCATTTCAATAGCGGTGTATTTACCATTCAGATATTTCACTACACGATCATCACCTTGTATATAAAGAATATTATCAGCTTCGTGAATTCCCCAGACATTACCTACAAAACGGCAATCTCTTTCCAGCGTATCGGACATGCAATGATAAACGAGTTCTCCATTTTCCGACGGTTCATAATACCCGAATTCATTAATACCACCTGCATAGATACGCTTTTGAGCAGTCGATGCCAGTACAGAACGTACATCAGAAAAGTTATTCATCGGAAATACCGTCCAGACGTTTCCATCAAACTGCACCATACCGTTCTTATTTGCAAAGTACACCCAATGGTCATCATAAGGAGCTATTTTCCAGGTCTGAGCGCCTTTTCCATAAAGGCTTTTATCGAAATTAACAATGAAGCTATTCCAACTGGCAACTGCCTTCCCAAAAGGGAATAAAAAAAGAAAAATAAGAGTTACATATAGGAAATAAGAGGATATCCGCATCATAATATTAGGTTTTACAAAGCAAAGCTATCACTTTTTTTACAAAAAACAAATAAAAAAAAGAGATACATTCTTTGTAGAACGTATCTCTTTTCTTTTGAGCCTCTTGTCGGATTCGAACCAACGACCCCGAGATTACAAATCACGTGCTCTGGCCAACTGAGCTAAAGAGGCGGGTGGGCAAGCTTACTATATCGCGCCGCTACAACCAACTACCTTTGCTGCGATCAAGCCCTGGAGGATTCGAAGGGAGCTGGCCGTATAGGACTTACCCATTTTTCTTGTTTGCGGGTGCAAAGGTAGGCATTTTTATGAAACATGCAATACTTTGCCCAAACTTTTTTCAACTTTAACAAGAATACACGGGCTACAAACAATATTATTTATACCTTTGCGCCATTATTCCTAATGAAAGATGACAGAAAACAAAGGTTACTTGCAACGATATGCCATGTTGTTCGGCACTTACTTGGGCGGTTTTTGGATTTTGAAATTCATACTGTTCCCTCTGGGTATCACCGTACCATTTCTCTTTTCCATTTTTATAGGACTTACTTTATGTGTGCCCTTTATGGCGTATTATTACGTGCGCATGTACCGGAACGTGGTATGTGGCGGGACAATAAATTTTCTTCATGCATGGATTTTCACCGTATTTATGTATATGTTTGCCGCATTGCTTACAGCCGTGGCACATTATATATATATTCGCTTTATTGACCAAGGGTTTATATTGAATTCTTATGAAACGATGTTGAACTCTTGGGAAATTACATATAAAGCTGTGCCCGGCATTGACGCATATATTGAACAATTAAGGGAAGGCTTAAGCCAGGTGCGTTCACTGACTCCGATAGAAATCACGATGCAAATGATGTCGATGAATGTTTTTGTGGGATCATTACTTGCCATTCCCACCGCTTTGTTCGTTATGAAGCGCCCACCGGCAGATTATATCGGAGGAAGATAAAATAGAGGATAAAGAAATAGTGTATATAGAAAACAGTTTAATCGTAATATAGAAAGATGGATATTTCAGTTGTCGTTCCTTTGTATAATGAAGAAGAATCACTTCCGGAACTGTACGCATGGATTGAACGGGTGATGAAAGCCCACGGCTTTTCATACGAAGTAATTTTCGTGAATGACGGAAGTACCGACCGCTCCTGGCAAATTATCGAAGAACTGAGTCGAGAATCAGATGCAGTACATGGCATTAAGTTCCGCCGTAATTATGGCAAATCTCCGGCATTATATTGTGGCTTCGAAAAGGCACAAGGAGATGTTGTCATTACAATGGATGCAGATTTACAGGATAGCCCGGACGAAATTCCCGAATTATACCGGATGATAACAGAGGATGATTACGACCTGGTATCCGGCTGGAAAAGGAAACGTTACGATCCGCTTTCAAAAACCATTCCTACCAAAATATTCAATGCAACGGCACGCAAAGTATCCGGTATCAAGAACCTGCACGACTTTAATTGCGGCCTGAAAGCCTACAAAAAAGATGTTGTGAAGAACATTGAAGTGTATGGCGAAATGCATCGTTATATCCCCTACCTTGCCAAGAATGCTGGTTTCAAAAAAATCGGAGAAAAGATTGTTCAACACCAGGCACGCAAATTCGGCAAGACTAAGTTCGGCGGTTTGAATCGTTTCTTTAATGGATATCTGGACTTGATTTCACTTTGGTTCCTGTCAGCCTTCGGAGTAAAACCGATGCACTTCTTCGGACTTCTCGGTTCACTTATGTTCATCTTCGGCTTTATTGCGGTGATCATCGTAGGCACTACAAAACTATATCACATGCATAGCGGGATGCCTTACCGTTTGGTTACCGACTCCCCCTACTTCTACTTATCGCTGACCGCCATGATCATCGGAACACAATTGTTCCTTGCCGGCTTCCTTGGCGAACTGATTTCACGCAATGCTCCTGAACGAAATAAATATCAAATAGAAAAAACAATATAAGACTATGAGAAAATTAGTAAAACTGATATTGCTTTGTCTGATTGCTTATCCTATTATCAGTATCGTTTCTTCCTGTTCGGAAGAAGAAGACTGCTCAATGAATGCACGCCCGATGATGCAATGCTATCTTTATAAAATAGACGGAGAGACAGAAAGAGTTGTGAATGATACTCTTGACTCGCTCACCATCACCGCATTCGGCACAGATTCTATCATCCTCAATAACCAGAAGAGAGTACACGGATTATCATTACCACTACGCTATACGCCAGACTCCACCGTACTGGTATTCCATTATAGCAAAGACGTTAAGATTAAAAAAGATACGATTGTCATCCGCCAGAAGAATACGCCTTATTTCCTTTCAATGGATTGCGGCTACCAGATGAAGCAAAGCATCACAGGCAGATCATATAGCCGTCATCTACTTGACTCCATATATATTCAAACAGCAGAAGTAAGCATTTATGGAACGGAAAATCTTAAGCTCTTTTATCGTAATTAGTCTGGTGCTTTGTTTGTTGACCGGATTTCCGGTACAAGCACAAAACAGCAACCGTCCTCCTGCCTCTAATCCGCCGAAAGAGCAAAAGAAAGAAGTGGATGAGGAAGCTTTCCCGCTATACAATGGCATGACCGTCAGTGTTGATTTATGGGGTATCGGAAGCAAAGCTTTCGGAAGTGATTTTTTAAATTCGGAAGTAGCGGTGGATGTTAACCTCAAAAACCGTTTCTTCCCGATAGTAGAACTTGGATATGGTGGCACCGATGCATGGAATGATAATGGTACCCACTACAAGAGCAATGCGCCTTATTTCCGCATCGGAATGAATTACAACGCTCTTTTCAAAAAGAAATTCAAGAATTACCTGTTTGTGGGACTACGTTACGCCATGAGCAGTTTCAAGTATGATATAGCAACCCTCTCGGTAGATGATCCTATCTATGGCGGAGGCATTGGTAATCCGAACCAGGTAGATGATATCTGGGGAGGGAGCTTACCCTTCAACCACAAAGGAATGAAAGGATCCATGCAATGGTTTGAATTTTGTGTCGGCATTCGTGCACATATATGGAAAGAGCTCTATATGGGCTGGGGATTGCGCTTCAAATTCCGCACAAGTTCATCTACAGGAGAGTACGGAGATCCCTGGTATGTACCCGGATTCGGCAAATATGGCTCCAACACAATGGGCGTAACTTATACAATCACTTATAAACTACCATTCTAAAACTATGACCGGATTAGAGATTTGGCTTCTTGCCGTGGGACTCGCGATGGATTGTTTCGCTATTTCCATAGCCAGTGGTATTCTTCTGAAACGTACGCTATGGCGGCCTATGCTGACCATGGCTTTTTTCTTTGGATTATTCCAAGCTATCATGCCACTCCTCGGGTGGATAGGTGCCAGCACATTCAGCCATCTGATAGAGAGTCTGGACCATTGGATCGCTTTCGCTATTCTTGCTTTTCTGGGCGGACGCATGGTCAGAGAGTCTTTTAAGGACGAAGATTGCAAAAAAGAATACGACCCGAAAAGCTTGAAAGTAGTGCTCGCATTAGCCGTTGCAACCAGTATCGATGCATTAGCCATTGGAGTCTCATTTGCATTTCTGGGTATACGTGATTTCTCAGAAATACTCCCTCCTATTTCTATCATTGGCTTTGTATCTTTCGCCATGTCTCTTATAGGACTACTATTCGGTATCCGCTTTGGATGTGGCATTGCACGAAGACTACGGGCAGAACTCTGGGGAGGTATTATCCTGATTATCATCGGAACCAAAATATTAATAGAACACTTGTTTTTCAACTAAACTTTGCTTATGGAAAAGAAGGTACAGAGAAATTTCTTGTGGATTGCCCTGCTTGTATTGGGAACAATCTGGATACTTGCACGTCACAACCGTACGCAACCTTATTATACAATAAACGGATTGATATTCGGTACGGTTTATAATATAACCTATCAGTATGATGGTGACTTGAAAGTTGAAATAGACGAAGAATTGAAGAGGTTTGACGGCTCTCTATCCCCCTTTAATGATACGGCCACGATTACGCGAATCAACCGCAACGAGGATATTGTACCGGACACTTTTTTCACGAATGTATTCCGTCGTAGTATGGAAATTTCCAAAGAAACGGATGGTGCATTCGACATTACGGTTGCCCCATTGGCCAATGCCTGGGGGTTTGGTTTCAAGAAAGGCGCATTTCCCGATTCGGCCATGATAGATAGTCTGCTGGACATTACGGGATATACCAAAGTAGCCCTATCCAATGAGGGAAAGGTTGTGAAGCAGGATGAACGCATGATGCTATCATGTAGTGCCGTTGCTAAAGGGTATGCCGTAGATGTAATAGCACAATTTCTCGCAAAGAAAGGTATTAAAAATTTCATGGTAGATATAGGTGGAGAAATTGTAGCCCAGGGAGAAAATCCAAAGAAAGATTTGTGGCGCATCGGTATCAATAAACCGGTGGATGATTCGCTATCTATCAATCAGGAATTACAAACGGTACTGAATGTAACGGATGTGGGTATTGCTACTTCAGGCAATTACCGTAATTTCTATTATAAGGATGGAAAGAAATATGCACATACCATAGATCCAAGAACGGGATATCCGGTACAACACAACATCTTATCCGCCACGGTAATAGCCAAAGATTGCATGAGTGCTGATGCTTATGCTACCGCTTTCATGGTGATGGGATTGGAAGAAGCCGAACGTTTTGCCGATGCCCATCCGGATATTGATGCCTGCTTTATCTACACGGATGAGAATGGAGAACTTCAAACATACTATACAAAAGGGATGGAACGGTTTATAACAAGTGATTAGTGTTTAGTGATAAGTGATTAGTATTCCGCATGGTGCTAATCACTTATCACTAAACACTAATCACTAATCACTACGAAGCTACGCTTCGATAAATTACCTATTTATAGAATACAAAATACACCGCAAGTACCAGACAAATGAATGCCGCAAAATGATTCCAATGCAGACTTTCACCCTTGAAAAGAACCGTAGTAAATACCGTAAAAATGATGAGTGTAATTACTTCCTGAATAATCTTTAATTGTATCAGCGAGAAAGGACCACCATTACCTATAAACCCGATACGATTGGCTGGAACCAAACAAAAATATTCCGCAAGAGCGATGCTCCATGAAAATAAAATTATGGCATAAAGCGGCCAATTAGTAATCACTTTCATATCTTGTAACTTCAGATGACCATACCATGCAAAAGTCATAAAGACATTAGACACTATTAAAAGCAGAATCGTATAAAGACCTTTCATTTCAGTGATGAATATTTAAGGGGTGATTAATCTAAATTATCAATTTTCTGAGGAAGAAGTTCCTCCTGAACATTTGCCATACTTCCCCAAAGACTATAGCGAGCTTCCGGGTTCATAGCCTCCAACTGATGTAGAATCTCTTTCATATTACTACGGTGAGATTGCGCCTCATAAGGACAATTCTTCACCTGCTTGCGATACCCTCTTATTTGGGCCAGTTCCACCAAATCAGCCTCATGCACCAAACACATCGGCCTAATAATCGTCATATCAAATTTCTTCATTACCAGACGGGGCGGCATGGAACTGAATGCCCCCTGAAAGGTGATATTCATCAATAGCGTCTCCAGAATATCATCCATATGATGTCCCAATGCTATCTTGTTGCATCCCTGCTCCTTAGCTACCGTAAACAAGGCCTTGCGCCTATTCCATGAACAAAGGAAACAAGGTGATTTGCGTGTATCTGTACTTGCATCAAATTCCGTTTCATACAATACAAAAGGGATTCCCCACGACTCTACATATTCACGAAGATATGCCAAGTCACTCTGATACGGAATATTCTTCATCACCACATGGACGGCAATCACCGCAAACCTGGGCTTAAAAATTCGGGCGCGTCTTGCCAATAGCTCCACTAACGCCAAAGAATCTTTGCCGCCCGAGAGTCCGACAAGGATCTTATCCCCATCCTCTATCAGACCATATTCTACCAGCCCTTTACTAAAACGCTTTTCAATGCGGCGGACGGTTTTCTCTTCTTCGGTGAATTGCGCCATAATGATTGTAAGCTATGAGTTACGAGCTATGAGCTACAAGTTCCATGCGGACGTTGCGTAGCTACTTGTTGCTCGTAGCTCATGTAGCTTGCAGCCCTTTTACTCTTTGCGGTTGCAAAAGTAAGAGAAAAGAATGATTTAAAGAAGAATTAACATAATAGAATAACGGAAATCAGCATTATTCCCGATTAATTTGTATTTTTGAACATTCGAATTTGTAAGTTGGATAACTAGTATGAAAAAGAGATATATTTTACTCCTTCTATTTTGTCTCACATTAGTCGGTGTATCAGCACAGACGTTGGAGGAAGCCAGAGCTTTCTACAACCAAGGGCAATACGAGAAAGCCAAACCGATTTTCCAGAAACTCGTAAAGACACAACCGGCAAATGGAAATTATAACTTATGGTACGGCGTATGTTGCCTGGAAACAGGAGAACCAGAAGTTGCCTTGAAATATCTGGAAACCGCCGTAAAAAGACGAGTGCCCAGCGGACAACTCTATCTGGCGCGAAATTACAATGACCTGTATCGCTTTGAAGATGCCATCAAATGCTACGAAGACTACATCAGCGACCTGACCAAACGGAAAAGGCCGACCGCAGAAGCCGAAAAGCTATTGGAGAAAAGTAAAGCCAATTTCCGCATGTTGAAAGGGGTTGAAGAAGTTTGCATTATCGATAGCATCGTAATAGACAAAGGTCGTTTTCTGGAAGCTTATAAAATCAGTCCTGAGTCCGGTAAACTATTCATGTACAACGATTTCTTCCAGAATGAGGCAGAAATTGAGGCTACCGTATATAAAACGGAACTCGGCAATAAGATTTATTATGGTGAGCGCCAACCGGACGGTAAACTCAGCATCCTCTCGCGTAACAAAATGCAGGACGAATGGGGCAAAGGTAACTTGCTACCCGGTAGTATAAATGATTCCATCAATGCCAACTATCCGTATGTATTGACAGATGGCATTACCATCTATTATGCCGCTGATGGTGAAAATTCGATAGGTGGTTACGACATATTCGTCACCCGTTACAATACCAATACGAACACCTACCTCACTCCGGAAAATGTGGGTATGCCATTCAACTCTCCCTATAATGACTATATGTTCGTTATCGACGAATATAATAATCTCGGATGGTTTGCCTCCGACCGCTACCAGCCGGAAGGAAAAGTTTGCATCTATGTATTCATTCCAAATTCTTCCAAACGGGTATATAATTATGAAGCAATGGATCCGAAAAAAGCAATCGGACTTGCCCGGATTCATTCTCTGAAAGATACGTGGACAGATCAGGATGCCGTAGCCGATGCCAAACATCGACTACAAGCCGCATTCGATGAAAAGCCACAAACCACGAAAAGTCATGAGTTTGAGTTTGTAATCGATGACCAGAATACTTATTATCAACAAAGTGATTTCAAATCTCCTCAAGCCAAAAAACTGTTCGGCAAATACCTCCAATTAGAAAAGGCTTTCAAAGAGCAGCAAAACAAATTGGAAGAGCAACGCTCCTTGTACTCCCGTGCCAAGGAAAGCGATAAAGCCAAACTGGCTCCCGCCATACTCGACCTGGAAAAGCAGATACAACAATTATCAGTTGAATTGGAGAAGGCCGCCATTGAAGTGCGTAATACAGAAAAACAATCCTTTAAATAGAAAACTATGGACATACTTATCATCATTGTACTCATTGTTGCGGCGGTTATCCTGTTCTTGGTAGAACTGTTCGTCATCCCGGGCATCAGCATAGCCGGAATTCTGGCCGGAGCTTGCATGATCTATGCCAACTACTATGCCTTTGCCTATCTGGGTACAACGGCTGGTTTCATCACGCTCGGTGTATCGGCAATAGCCTGCATAGGCTCATTGATACTCTTCATGCGCTCCAAGACCTTGGATAAAGTGGCGTTGAAGAAGAATATCACATCGAAGGTGGACCGTACGGCCGCAGATCAAGTAAAAGTAGGCGATACGGGTGTGGCCATTACACGCCTGGCACTGATCGGCAATGCCGAAATTGACGGCAACATTGTGGAAGTGAAATCCATGGACGGATTTCTGAATGAGAAAACCCCTATCATTGTAAACCGTATTACGGACGGCGTTATCATGGTAGAAAAGAAAAAAGATTAATATTCACACTTAATATCTTATAAATCATGAACGTAGACACTATGTACCTAACTGCCTTTCTTGTGATAGGAGGCATTATCTTCATCGTACTGTTCTTCCACTATGTTCCTTTCTTCCTATGGCTGTCCGCCAAAGTTTCGGGAGTCAGGATTTCACTGGTGCAATTGTTTTTAATGCGTATCCGTAACGTACCTCCCTACATCATTGTACCGGGTATGATTGAAGCACACAAAGCCGGACTGAGCAACATTACCCGCGACGAGCTGGAAGCTCACTACCTGGCCGGTGGACACGTAGAAAGAGTGGTGCACGCCTTGGTATCTGCCTCTAAAGCTAATATTGAATTATCCTTCCAGATGGCTACCGCAATCGACCTTGCCGGACGTGATGTGTTCGAAGCCGTTCAGATGTCGGTAAACCCGAAGGTGATCGATACTCCTCCGGTGACCGCCGTAGCAAAAGATGGTATCCAGTTGATAGCCAAAGCCCGTGTAACGGTACGCGCCAATATCCGCCAGTTGGTGGGTGGTGCCGGTGAAGACACTATCTTGGCCCGTGTAGGCGAAGGTATCGTATCTTCCATCGGTTCGTCCGAAAACCACAAATCAGTATTGGAAAACCCGGATTCAATCTCCAAACTTGTGCTCCGCAAAGGTCTGGATGCCGGTACGGCTTTCGAAATCCTGTCCATTGATATCGCTGATATCGATATAGGTAAGAACATCGGTGCGGCTTTGCAGATAGACCAGGCAAATGCCGATAAGAATATCGCCCAGGCCAAAGCTGAGGAACGCCGTGCAATGGCCGTGGCCAGCGAACAGGAAATGAAGGCGAAAGCTCAGGAAGCACGCGCCAAGGTGATCGAGGCGGAAGCCGAAGTACCTAAGGCCATGGCAGAAGCATTCCGTAACGGCAACTTGGGCATCATGGATTATTATCGGATGAAGAACATCGAAGCTGATACTTCCATGCGCGAAACCATAGCCAAACCATCGGGAAACAACTCAAACCAGCCGTTGAGTAAATAACCGGTAGAATTATTGCCCCAGAAAAACGTCGGAACCGGTGAACAGTAATCCCGTTCCGGCGTTTTCTATTTATAAACATATCAACCAAAAAAATCCAGAATATGAAAAAGTATTTTGCATCTTCCGAACTTATTATCAATGATGACGGTTCAGTTTTTCATCTGCACGTAAAGCCTGAGTGGCTGGCAGACAAAGTAATCCTGGTGGGCGACCCGGGCAGAGTGGCACTGGTAGGCTCACACCTTGAGAATAAAGAATGTGAAGTGGAAAGCCGCGAGTTCAAAACCATTACAGGTACCTATAAGGGCAAACGCATCACGGTGGTTTCTACGGGTATTGGTTGCGACAACATCGATATTGTGATGAACGAACTGGATGCCTTGGCCAACATTGACTTCAACACACGTGAAGAAAAGCCCCAACTTCGCCAGTTAGAACTGGTACGCATCGGTACTTGTGGCGGTTTGCAACCGAATACGCCCGTAGGTACATTTATCTGCTCGCAAAAGTCCATCGGTTTCGATGGCCTGCTGAACTTCTATTCAGGGCGCAATGAAGTGTGCGACCTGCCATTTGAACGTGCATTCCTGAACCACATGGGATGGTCGGGGAATATGTGCGCTCCTGCTCCATACGTGATCGACGCCAATGCCGAACTGATAGAGCGTATTGCCGGAGACGATATGGTACGCGGCGTAACGATTGCCGCCGGTGGTTTCTTTGGCCCGCAAGGACGCGAGCTACGCATTCCGCTGGCCGACCCGAAGCAAAATGAAAAGATCGAGAACTTCGAATACAATGGCTATCGTATTACGAACTTCGAGATGGAAAGCTCCGCACTGGCCGGTTTGAGCCGCCTGATGGGACACAAGGCAACCACGGTATGCATGGTCATAGCCAACCGATTGATTAAAGAAGCCAATACGGGCTACAAGAATACGATTGACACATTGATAAAAACCGTACTGGACAGAATTTAAGATATGGCCACTCAAATATACTTGATGATTGTTTCCTTTAATCTTTCGTAAGTATATGGTTTGGCAATAATATCATTGCATCCGGCGGCTAATGCTTGTTGTTGTTCTATCAGGAAAGCATTGGCCGTCACCGCAACGATAGGCAGATCGATGTCAATGGTACGTATCTTTTCCGTAGCCTGAATACCGTTCATCACCGGCATGCGGATGTCCATCAATATCAGGTCGGGACGCTCGCGCAAGAAACTATTTACGGCCTCTTCGCCATTGGTAACCCACGAAATGGTGTAGTCCTTCTTCAGCAAAATGTTTATCTGCATAAAGTTAGATTCCGTATCTTCGGCTATCAGAATTTTCTTCCTGCCGTCTGATCTTTGCTCTACGTAAGTATTGGCCTCAACAAGTTCACCCGTCCCCTGCACAAACTGGCGGTAAGGAAGAGTCATCACGAAAGTGCTCCCCACTCCTACTTCGGACTCTACGGAAATCTTTCCTCCCAATCTCTCCACGATGCTCTGGCAGATGGGAAGCCCCAGACCCGTTCCCTGAACAAAATCGTTCAGCTTTTCAAAGCGGTTGAATATCAAGGGCAATTTCTCCTTTGCAATGCCGCAACCGGTATCCGTTACATAAACCTTCAACCATTCTCCGCAGACCTCCAACCCCAGGGTGATGGCCCCTTCATGGGTATTCTTAATGGCATTGGAGAGGAAGTTGAACAGCACTTGCGTGATCCTGTTCCGGTCCACCATAATCCAGATTTCCTCATCGGGACGCATCACATTCAGTCGGATGCCCGTTTTCATTTTCAGGCGATGCACTTTCTCCACTTCGTCAATCAGTCCGCTCATTTCGACCAACTGGAAGTTCATTTCCGATTTTCCCGACTCGATGCGGGAAAGGTCCAGAATGTCATTTATGAGTTGCAACAACAGGTTGCTATTCTTCTGAATGATGTTCAGGTATTCGGCTTTCTCCACTTCATCTTCCGTCAAAGCTATGATTTCAGAGAATCCCACGATAGCATTCAAAGGAGTGCGGATTTCGTGACTCATATTGGCCAGGAACACCGATTTCATGCGGTCGGCCTCTTCTGCCCGCTGCTTCGCCTCGATGAGTTCATTGGAGCGTTGCACCCTGTCACCGATATCGTGTATCAATGCCATCACTTTATTATCTTCGAACGGAGCGATGCGTGCCTGGAAATAATGCCTTTCGGAATCATCCACATCCAGGGGATATTCTATCTCCTTCAACTCCCCGTCTTCGAGGCATTGACGTATGTTCCGTAGAAACAGGTCGCTGACTTCCGGAGAATAGATGGTGCGTCCGTCCGCTCCCCGTAGCTGTTCAACGGGATGGAGCAAAATGGTGTCGGAGGACATTAACACGTCGGTGATAAAGAAATTTTCATCGAAGATGAAGATGAACTCAGGCAATGCTTGTATTATCTTCCGGTTTCGCTCTTCCACGCGCGATAAGTGTGCTTCGCGTTCGCACTGCCCGGTGACGTTCACGGTATAGCATAAGAGCCTTTCCGGATTTCCACTTTTATCTTTCTCTACAGATAAGAGGTGGTCCTCCAACCAGACTATTTCGCCATGCGCGCCTACGCAACGCACCCGTAAGACATTGGACTCATCAAAGCCATCCAATTTCTTTTGAAAGCCATCCAACGACACCAAATGCTTATCATCGGGATGCACAAAGCTACAGAACTCTTCCAAATTCTGATAACGGATGCCGACTTTATCCAAGCCTAAACTTTCGAAATATTCCTGAGTGAAAGTGCACTCCAGGGTATTGATATTTATCTCCCAGAGAGCTATCTGATGGGCAGCCAGAACGGAGTTGACCTTCAATAATTTCTCTTTCAGTAGTTCCGTGTTCTCGTCTTTCTCGGTAGTAAGAGAAGCGGAATCATGCATTTTTATTTTGTCTTGCGCCATAATAACAAAGTGTATCATGTAAAGGCTACGAAAATTAAGCAAATGTAATAAAAAAGAGTAAGTAATATACAATCGCGTTCTTTTTTTTACCCCAAAAGGCTATCTTTGCAACTCAAATAACAATTTTTATGATGAATCAGGATACCATCTGTGCCATTGCCACGGCTCAAGGAGGAGCAATCGGAAGCATTCGCGTCTCAGGAGCGGACGCCATTCGTATCACCAGTCGCATTTTCACCCCGGCAAAATCCGGTAAAACGCTGGCGGATTGCAAACCTTATACATTGACTTTCGGAAAGATACATGATGGAGAAGAAATCATCGACGAGGTTCTTGTCAGCCTGTTTCGCGCCCCGCACTCTTACACGGGCGAAGATAGTACGGAGATCACCTGCCACGGTTCGAGCTATATCTTGCAACAGGTTTTGCAATTGCTCATCAAGCACGGTTGCCGCCTGGCGGGACCGGGAGAATACACGCAACGCGCCTTTCTCAATGGCAAGATGGATTTGAGCCAGGCCGAAGCCGTGGCGGACCTGATTGCTTCTTCGTCTGCCGCCACCCACCGCCTTGCCATGAGCCAGATGCGTGGCGGATTCAGCAAGGAACTTACGGAGCTACGCAACCAGTTGCTACACTTCACTTCACTGATTGAGCTGGAACTTGATTTCAGCGACCATGAAGAGTTGGAGTTTGCGGACAGAACGGAGCTTTGCCAACTGGCGGATCACATAGAGGGAGTCATTTCCCGACTGGTACATTCGTTCAGCGTAGGAAATGCGATCAAAAACGGCGTACCGGTAGCCATCATCGGCGAAACGAATGCCGGGAAGTCAACGCTCCTCAATGTATTACTGAACGAGGACAAGGCTATCGTGAGCGACATTCACGGTACTACGCGCGACGTGATTGAAGATACGACCAATATCAGCGGTATTACTTTCCGTTTCATTGACACGGCAGGTATCCGCGAAACCAATGATACGATTGAGAGCCTGGGCATAGAGCGTACGTTCCAAAAACTGGAACAAGCGGAGATCGTGCTTTGGATGATTGATGCAACGGACGCAACGTCGCAAATGAATCAGCTATCGGGGCAGATACTTCCGCGCTTGGAAAGAAAGCATTTGATATTGGTATTCAACAAAGCGGATTTATTGGGTACGGCTCATTCTGATGAGGTGTTGTCTGCGGCCTCTTCCATCATTCCTGACGCCGAATGTATTTTTATTTCCGCCAAGAAAAGGCAAAATACGGATGTGCTTCAGAAGAAACTTATAGCTGCCGCCAATCTGCCTGCGATAACCCAGAACGACGTGATAGTGACCAATGCCCGCCATTACGAAGCCCTTACGCATGCTTTAGAAGCCATCGGACGCGTACAACAGGGATTGGCAAACAATCTTTCCGGGGACTTCGTAGCCCAGGACATCAGGGAGTGCATCTTCCACTTGAGCGACATCGCGGGGGAGGTGACGAATGATATGGTGCTACAAAATATATTTCAACACTTTTGCATCGGAAAATAGATAGTGATTACCAACGATTAGCATAGATTACTATTGATTGATAAGGCGTTCATTATGAGCGCCTTTCTTTTTGCTCGTATTAGCGATAGTCATCGTTGATACTCGTTTTTCAGCTCATTTTTGTACCGTATTTGAGCCTCGGAGGGTTGCAACAGAAAACAGGTTGGAAAGGTCGTGGAGAAAGTTGACAATGGTTGACAATGATTTACGATGGTTGACAGAAATCGGAAGAAATAAAGCGAAGTATAACATTAAAAATGAGCAAAAATGGCAAGTAGTAGCATTAGAATTAAGAAGGTATGCGAGTGGTGTGGAGAAGTTTTTTACGCACAGAAGACAACAACGAGATATTGTTCTCATCGCTGTAATAGCAAAGCTTATAAAGAAATTACTCGCAACAAGCGAATTCAGGATACTGAAACAAAAACAGATATTCTTATCAGTCAGCAACCCATACAGATGATAAAGGACAAAGAGTTCTTATCTTTTGCGGAAGCAGGAACTTTATTAGGTATATCAAGGCAAGCTGTTTATAAAATAGTTGCAGCAGGACATTTGAAAGCATCTAAAATCAGCAGCAGACTTTCATTTATCAAACGAAACGATATTGAGAATATGATTGAGAATAAACCCTACGAAAAAAGAAATAAAAAAGATATTGCCCCTATCACCGAGTTCTACACCACCGCCGAAGTCAAAGAGAAATATAATGTAGTTGATTCGTGGATATTTGTGGTTGCTAAGAAGCATAACATTCCACGAACTTTTAATCGTGGTAAAACTTACTGGAGTAAAAAGCATATTGATAATTATTTCGGCAAGAAAGCTGCTGACTCGGAAATCACTGAGTGGTACAGCGTACAGGAGATTCAGGATAAATTCGGTATGAGTTTAGCAGCCATCTATACGCTTGCTTCAAAGAATGCAGTTCCTAAAAAGAAAGAGGGGGTTATGGTAAGTTACTCTAAAAAGCACTTTGATATTGCCAAAGGAATAGCTCAGCCTGATGAACCGCAATATTATACGGTGGCTGAAGCAATGGCGAAGTTCAACCTTACACGTGATCAACTTTATCATTATTCCAAGTATCACAATATTCCACGGGTAAAAGTGGGCAAATACGTCAAAATATCACGGCCTGAACTCGATAAGCTTTTTGAAGCGCCCAAAATAGAGTGAATTATTCGACGGTGATGGTGGTCACCGTTGCATCACTGATTTCCTTTGCCACCCAATTTATATGTATAACTTTTTAAATAACAATTGTATGACACACACATGTACCAAAGTTACAGTACGTCAAAGAGCGATCCGTAACGACAAAATTTCACTTTATCTGGATTATTATCCGGCAGTTCGTAACCCCGAAACGATGCAAATGAGCCGTCGGGAATATCTCGGTATCTATATCTACGCTCACCCAAAGAATGAAATGGAGCGTGAGTTCAACAACGATATGCTGAACAAGGCAGAAGCGATTCGCTGTATCCGGGTACAGTCGTTAATCAATGAAGAGTTCGGCTTCTTAGACAAGCACAAGATGAAAGCTGATTTCCTGGCCTACTTTGCCAAAATGATGCGTAGCAAAGACCAGAAATGGAAAGTGGTCTACGCCCATTTCTCTAACTTCGTGCAGGGCAAATGCTCGTTTGGTGAAGTGAATGTTGATCTATGTAAGCGGTTCAGAACTTATCTGCTGAATGCCAAACAGCTAAAGCATACGCGGCACAAAGTATCTCTGAACTCCGCAGCAGGGTACTACTCCACATTCAGAGGTTTGCTAAAAATAGCGTATCGTGATAAATTGCTACGTGAGAATATCAACGACTTTCTGGATAAGATAGAATGTCAGGACGTAAAGAAAGAGTATCTAACATTGGACGAGGTGAAACAGTTAGCTGCAACACCGTGCGACATCCCTGTTCTCAAAGCGGCCTCTCTGTTCTCTTGTCTGACGGGACTTCGTATCAGTGATATCATAAACCTGCAATGGTCGGACTTCGATATTGCCCCCGACCACGGCTATTGTATTCGTATCCGCACTCAAAAGACCAAAACCGAAGCCACGCTCCCCATCAGCCATGAGGCTTTTGAACTCTGCGGAGAAGTCGGAATGGGGAAAGTGTTTAAGGGACTTAGCCGAAGCATGATAAATTACCCACTTAAAAACTGGCTAAAGCAAGCTAAGATAAATAAACATATCACTTTCCATTGCTTCCGGCACAGCTTTGCGACCATTCAAATTGCTGCTGGAACAGATATTTACACCGTCAGCAAAATGCTGACCCATCGGAACGTATCGACTACGCAAATATATGCGGAACTGGTAAGTGAAAAGAAACGAGAATCAGCAAATAAGATCTCTCTAAAATAGATTAATAACGCTTGCAATCATGAACAATATTAATTATATTTGCGCATTATTAGATACATTATTATCATGAAAAGAGCTTTATTACCCAGTCAACAGCGAACGCTGACAACCTTAGGAGAAAATATCAAATATGCACGCCTCCGCCGTGACCTCTCTTCAGAACAAGTTGCAGAGCGTGCCGGAATATCACGAAACACACTCATCAAGATAGAAAAAGGAGACGAGGGTGTCGCTATCGGGTATTATTTTCGTGTGTTAGCAGTCCTTGGATTGGACAAGGATATTTTATTAGTCGCAAAAGATGATGAACTTGGTCGTAGATTGCAAGACGTTAAATTAACAGTAAAAAAACGAGCTTCAAAAAAATAGAAAATGGCACAGATCAAAGATATATATGTATATATGGATTGGCAAGAAAGCGATTCTCCAATTCAAATGGGTGTGTTGCATAGTGAAGTATTACGCGGCAAAGAAGTGTTTTCTTTTGAGAATAACACTGACTGGCTAACCTACAAACAATTCAGAGCCTTGGATCCTGACTTAGCTCAATTCTCAGGGAAACAATACTTGCCGGCCGACAAAAGTAATTTTGGAATGTTTCTCGATTCATCCCCGGATCGTTGGGGGCGTATGCTGATGCGCAGACGGGAAGCGATCAACGCCCGCATAGAAAACAGACCGAGTAGAACACTCACCGAAGCTGATTATCTATTAGGTGTTTACGATGGCAACCGAATGGGAGCTTTACGATTTAAACTATCGCCCGATGATGAATTTATGGACAATAATAAAGCCATGGCAACACCACCGTGGACATCCATTCGTGACCTTGAATATGCAAGTCTTCAACTGGAAAAAGAGAATTTGAAAGACGATGCAGAATATGCAAAGTGGCTCAATATGCTCATAGCACCCGGTTCCTCATTAGGAGGAGCTCGCCCAAAAGCAAATATTCTGGATAATAATGGAGCACTTTGGATTGCAAAATTCCCAAGCGGACACGATACCAAAGATATGGGAGCATGGGAAGCTGTTATCGCAGAGATGGCAAGAAAATGCGGTATTGAGATGTCTGAAAGTAGGGCACAAAAGTTCAGCAACAGACAGCATACTTTTCTCACAAAACGATTTGATAGGATAAATGGAAGACGAATACACTTCGCTTCTGCTATGACATTGTTGGGTTATACGGATGGTACCAACTCAGCAGAAGGCGTCAGCTATTTAGAACTTGCAGAGTGGATTGGACGAAATTGCGACAAGGTATTGCAGAATCTCGAACAATTATGGCGACGCATCGTTTTCAATATCGCTGTATCGAATTGCGATGACCATCTTCGCAATCATGGTTTCCTACTTACGCCTAAAGGCTGGACACTCTCACCTGCATACGACATCAACCCAGATGAACATGGCATGGGATTAAAACTAAATATTTCAGAAGATGATAATTCTCTTGACTTCGAATTAGCATTGAGTGTTGCTGCCTATTTCGGATTAGATAATGCAACCTCGAATGAAATAATAAATCAGACAAAGAAAGTAGTATCAAATTGGCAACAACTTGCCACCCAATATGGAATTTCACGTTCTGAACAAGAAGATAATGCCGAAGCTTTTCGGTATTGAATAGTCTATAAATCCACAGTAGCAACTTTTGCTATTGTGGATTTTCCTCTTGTAAGGGTAGACAAATACTACTACTTCAACGACATAAGCTGTCACTTAGCCCGGAAATTTTAAATCAATAAGTTATTAGTATATATTTGCGCACAAATGATAACTATTGATTAATATGGCAGCAAAAAAGTACGACTACATTATTATTTACAGTATTCTATTTGCATCAATACTCAGCATTGCTGTATTGGTGCGCCTGCTTGTGATTTCGGAACTACAAATGGATGAGTTTTCCGGACTTGTGGCTTTTGTCATAGTGTGTTTGTTGCTCGGAGCCGCTTATCTCAGCTTTCAATCCATTATTGACGTATGGTTGCTGCCTGTGATAGAGCGGACCTTTAGAAAGAAGTATCCGCAAATAGAATGGGAACCGGAGGTTGAGCCTATTGAGTCTATACCCAACGGAGAAATCTCTGTTCCCAACTACGACGAGTATAAACAGTATGCTCAGCAAAAGATTCAGCAAGAACAAGCAAAGGTTTTAGAAAACGTCCTCACCTACACCGTACAAGAACTTGCGTTATATCTGACCGAGAGTGAGTTGCAACAACTCTGTGAGCATATCCGCTTCTTTCAATATGCTACTGAGAATGAGTACAAACAGATAAAAACACCCATTGCTATTGATGCTACATTAAAATCAATAGATTTAATGCACTTCGGTTGGAATATCGGCAACCAGTTCAAGAAAACAGGAATAGAGACAGCAACTTTTGTTAAACGGGTATTTGCCGAAAGACTAAAGGAGAATGAGATTTCCACAATAAAACGAAAACTAAGAGCAGAAGGAGCATGCATTATCAAGATTAAGGAGAAACTATAAATATTAATTTCTACTCTCGCTTTGGGCGGCAACATTACATGGGCAGACTTACATACGCCTTAACATCCTGATATACAGCCACAATCATCAATATTAAAGCTTACAACAGTTATATCCCAGTGAAAGAATCCACCGTAAAATCACTTATTTTCTTTGTGCGTCGAACTTAAAAAAAGATGCGCTTATGTATAATGATGAAATCACTTTCGATAAGTTACCGCAAGCGATAACTTATTTGATCGAACAGGTCGCTGAGTTAAAACAAATGGTGTTGAAGCTGCAACCAACGCAATCAGAGAAGCATGTATTGATAGAGATAGACAATGCATCACGAATCATTAAAAAGGCCAAGTCTACCATCTATACCCTTGTACGCAAAGGGCTTCTCCCCTATTACAAGAAAGGAAAGAAACTCTACTTTTACGAAGATGAACTATTGGCGTGGATTGAGAATGGGCAAAAAAAGACCTCCGAACAGAATTATGACCAAATGTTAGCTTCAATGCAAAAAAGTATGCGCCGTAAACCGAAATCCGGTTTCAGTATCTAACCTCATTATACCAATAATGTACCGCTTGTTCTTGTTTTGCGTTGCGTATGTAGCTTTGTCATGTCCGATACCGTGTAAATTGGTGCAGAGAGCAACATATTTTTTTGCAACCAGCATATTTTCTCCGTTTTTAATTGCCCGGTTCTCCGATAATCCATTCCTTTGCAGCAGAACAATACATTTAACTATGGAACAACCCGTTTTTGTAGCACAATACACCTTCCTTGCCGTTCCCGAAACTATCGAGGAAGAACGCTGCATTTTAGGCAAGGTCGCCCTCCGGTGCGAGTACGTGATCCGTTTCGAGGACGACGGCAAATTCTATTTCCTTCTCGAAACCCGTTCCGATTACGAGGCACAGTTCGCCCGTTACGGCTGGTACATCGTCAGCCAGAGCGATTTCAACGAAAGGCTCACTATCGGCATGGGCTTGTACGAGAGCGGGCATTTGGCAGGTTTCATGTATTATTTGAAGTCCGGTAGCGAGGACGAAGCCCGTTTGTGGAACAGCATACTTATCTTTACTTTCTTCAAGGACTTCCGCAAAGCCTTTTTCCCGTTGGATAACCGTTTTCAGGGTTTCTTCCGTCTGGACGGGAGCCTGTGCCTATACCTGTATGATTATTGCCCCGTCCGTCGTAACGACAAGATCACTTTTGAAGGCAAGAAAATTTCCAACCTTATTTTCAAATTCAAGTCCGGGCAGGTAACCGACCTCACCACCAAACTCTTTTCCATCGCTATCAGCCGCATTCGTGTCATTCAGGAGAACAAGCATCGTGCCGTCCTGATACCTATTCCCGCATCCACCCGTGAAAAGAACTGCATCCGCTACCAAGAGTTTTGCCGCAAACTGTCGGCGGACATCGGGGTAGCCGACGGCTACGAAGCCATCACCCTGACCGCAGACCGTCCCCAACTCAAAGGTACGCACGGGAAGGACAAGACCGCCAACCTGCAATTTCATCCCGAATATTTCAAGAACAAATGCGTTCTGCTTACCGACGATCTGCTCACGACTGGAGAGGGCTTCATACAAACCCGCCGTAAGCTGATCGAACACGGTGCGAAATTCGTAATCGGTCTGTTCCTTGCCAAGACGATAGCTTTCGAGGACGAACAGGAATAGCTATTCTGTTTTTGCAGTAATTTCATCTATTAGGTTCGTGATTTTCTCAATAGAATACTTTTCTATAAATCTTTTGTTTGCCGCTTCTATCTTTAATTTCTGGTTGATTAATTTTAGTTGCGATAAATCTGATTGACAATATTTGCTCAAGCATTCTATTTCATTGCCGGAAGAGGTAAGTTTATAACGGAATAATAAGAAATGCAGGAAAGTATTTCGTGATTCATTTGATAATCCCAAAATACTATTCGAAACTTTATCAACATCAGCCTCTTGAAATATCGAAGTATCCTTATAAGATTTCTGTTTAACCGGAAGTACGTCATTAAGTGCCAAACTCAAACGTTCGCATGTTTCATCCGTCAGATTTTCCAACATAACAGATACTTTATTGGGGCATTTTTCAAATCTTTGCTCAAACAGTTTTTCAAAATACACAATCAGGTCACTCAAAATCTTGTTAGAACCGCCATTATTATGACTTTTTGTACCTGAATGTACTTTTGATTTGCAATTCAATAAATCGTCAATGTCGTAAATTCCTTCCATCAGCCTGTCTATGGAATGTTTACCTTGGGCAATGATGTCCTTTTTGGGTACAAAAACAAGATTGTCATTATATAAGACCGATAGAATTGATATAATGACAAATAGTTCTTTTAAATCTGTACTTTTATCCTCCAAATAATATCGTACCGTTTCATTGTAATATTTTTCATATTCTTCGTTACCTAACCTCCAATAGTCATATAGGTATTCCCAACTTTTCAAACTGGCATTTTCAGCAGCAAAATATTGTCGCAAGTATGTTGTATCAAAATATCCACTTTCCAAGTAACAAACAATTTCATTGACAAGAAAATCACTGAAAATATCCAACTTCTTACCTATTTCTATAAAGCGGTATTTGGACATGATTTTTTCACGTTCTTCGTTTTTTTCTTTATCGGTAAACATTCTGGATAAACTATTAAATAAACTTCCAATCTGGGTATTTCCACTTTTATATTCACAATAAACAGCGACAAAGTTTGCCAATAACGATGTTATGATAAGTTTGTATTTAGAAGATTTATGATAATGTTCGGGTAACGCCATGACTATTCTATGATAGTCGTTCAAGCATTGGCGGAGTACTCTCAAGTTATTAAATTTAGAGGCATGGAATATTTTGATTATTAGCTCTTTGTTTTCCGACAGAAGATTTCTGTTGTTAGTAGATATTTCATTAATGAAAAAATCGAGTGTCTCTTCTACGTTTACTGTAATTTCGAAAGTTCGTCCGATAGTTTTCTCTTTGAAATCTTTAAACTTCAAATTACTATCCTTATTCTCCTTTGCGGTAATTTTATCTTCATCACCAATGATGATAACCTTGCATTTACAGTGTTCTGAAAAGTAATTGATGTATCCTAACAAGGTTTCCAATTTTACATCACATCTTTCGAGGTCATCAAAAATCAAAATCTTATTCCCTTTTATCTCGATATTGTCCTCTTTCAATAATAGAATGGAATCCAGATTATAGGTTACACTTCCTTCATTTTTTCCATTACCATCCATATCGAGATCATACTTTAATGCGATTTTTGAAGCGACTTTTAGTATTTTCTTAGCAAACTTCATTCCTTTGCTATATAACCACGGAGAAATTTCTTTATTGATTTGTTCTGTAATCTGCTGGATATTGGTCAAACCGTATAAAGAAACATAAATAGGTTGCCATTCTAACTTGTCTGCATCCTTGTTGTTGTTCAACTGCTTCATCCATTGATGAATGAAGAATGTCTTACCACACCCCCAAGCTCCTCTTAGCATAATTGCATATTGTGGATTGGGTATTTCGACGTATTCATTTAAAAAGTTGATTATGTTTTTATTCATGGCTACATTAGTTACTGGTTTCAAAGTTACTGAAAAGAGCAATAAATCTGAATTAATTCTTGAAAAATAACAGTTTGCTTCTCGTTCTTGTACACTAAATAAATTGTCTGTAAATTATAATATCTTGTAGAAGCCAATATCTCTGTTTTTTTATGTATTTGTAGATGTTTTTGGGGCGTTCCCGTAAACGGTCGGGCTTTCCGTTACAAGTCCTCGCCGGATCTGTGGGCTTTCCCCTACAATCCCTAACGTGTAAATGCGGCTTTACCTACATTACATTCTTTTTTTCATTTACTCCCGCCCACCCGTCAGTGGTATAGGTCTGTCCCTGCTTCCCGTTCCCCTTCAAGCACTCCGGCAGGCTACATGCCAGAAGGTAAACGCAAAGCCGGGCAGGACAAACGGAACACATTCGTCCGTGCTGCCACCCGGAGCTTCGCCTGCTGTCGAAACTTTCCGTGCGCCATCCCGTCCGAATAAGTTCCCTTGATGTTTGTCCCGGCAGCCCCTTATTGTCTTACCCGTTTTTCCAACCGTTATTTTCCTCTTTTGGGGCTTTGCCATGACTAACAGGATAATCCTTTGTCTGCGGAACTTTCCGCCCGTTTCCGCCACTACCTTCGCACGGCCATCCGCAAAAGCCGGATAGCTGATTGCTACGTCCGTTTACCGTAACCGGACGAAAAGCACCTCGCCAACCCGCATAACACATTGCCACGCAAGCATTTTTCTTTCTAATCCGATAAATCGGCAAAAGAAGAATACTTGCGTGGCAAAGAGTTGTCTTTCCACCCCGCAATCACCAACCCGTATTTCTTTCTTTTCCGGAAACCGGAGTTCCCGGTTTTCCAAACAGAACTTTCCCGCCTTGTACCGGTAAGTAATCTATCATTCATTCCATTTACTAAAGGGCTGAATTTTTCCCCTTAAGGCTGATTGGGAAAACATTGACGAAGGTAGGCGGGGGAGAAAGCAAATCCGCAAAAAATGCCAAATCTCCACCCTGCGGGTAGTATTTACCATTTTTTCAGATAATTGCAATTCTCCCTTTCCGCTCTTGATTATTGTCAATGTTCTTCCCAATCAGCCAAAGGGAAAAAATTTGGTGGGGGCGACAAGCGATGATAACAAAAACAAGTAGTAACAATTTTAAAGCGTAAAGTTATGGCAACGACAACAAACAACACCATCGAGAAAATTTCTCCCGTGTTCACCGATTTATTTATCAAGAAAATCGAAAGTCTGAAAAGCGACTGGCAAAAACCGTGGATAACGAGCCTTAAACACGGTTTTCCCCGCAACCTAAGAGGAACGGTTTACAATGGCGGTAACATTTTAATGCTGCTGTTTTATACCGAGTTTATGAAATTCACTTTGCCCGTGTTCCTCACGTTCAACCAAGCCAAAGCCGAAGAAGTGAACATCAACAAGGGCGCACACTCGTTCCCCGTTTACTATTGGTTCAAGTTCGTGGTACACAAGGAGAGCAACAAATCCATACCCTACGAGGAATACTGCAAGCTATCCAAAGCGGAAAAGGACGAATACAAGGTAATACCCCAAATGAAATATTACAATGTGTTCAATCTCGACCAAACCAATTTTGCGGAGAAATACCCCGAACGTTTCGCCAAGATGCAACAAGGCGAGCAGCCCGAAAACCATTCGGACGGTATCGAGTGCGGAATGTTGGACGAACTGATATATATGCAAAATTGGTATTGTCCTATCAAAGTGAAATATTCCGATAGTGCTTTTTATGTACCCTCAAATGATTATATCGTTTGCCCCGAAAAAGAGCAGTTCCCGCAGGGCGTGGAATTTTACGGAACACTTTTGCACGAAATGGCACACAGCACAGGCAACTCCCAACGCCTGAACCGCACGTTCGGCAGCTTTTTCGGGGATGAATTATACGCCCGTGAGGAACTTGTAGCCGAACTGACATCAGCCCTTTGCGGTGCTTTCTTCGGTATCGTCACCGCACCGCAGGACAACAACGCTGCCTATCTGAAACACTGGCTCACCAAGCTAAAGCAAGAACCCGCCTTTTTAATAGATATTTTAGGCGATGTGAACAAGGCTGCAAAGATGATAACCGAGCGAGTGACAGAGCCGATAAACGAACCTGTTGCAGCCTAAACGATAACAGGAACAAGAATATTAACAAACGGGTGGAGCAATCCACCCACTAAAAACATAAGAAGATGAAAACACTATCAGAAAAGGAATTTAACGAGTTCAACGCAAAAGGATTATTCACGGACAGGGCGGAAAAGGCAAAGAAAGACCTGTTGCCCGTCATGCAGGAAATACGGAAGTACATACCCGGTGTGGAATACGGCTATCATGTGATAGGCGGTCAATATCCCGAATTTTACGGTGTCCAAATCGAGTTCACGCAAAACGGCATCCGCTTTCATTTGGATAAAATATACAAAGAAAACAAATACAAGATTGCCCCCGACATGGGACATTTTAAGAACGTCAATCGCTACGACATCAAGAGAGTAACCAAGCAATATGAAAAGCCGTGTAATATCGGTACGTTCACCGCCAAGAAAGTGAACGACTGGATAAACTACTATACTTCGATATACAACCAAGTAGCGGAAGAAGAAACGGAAAATGCGCAAAAAGTAGCGGAGTTTCTCAAAAATATTGAAAATGAACCTATAAGATGGCAGAAACAAGACCATTCAAAAGGAACGATTACCCGCAACGGATTATGTTTCACTTTCTACATAGAAGAAGGACATCTTTCTTACGAGTTAGCCCTTTGTTATTGCGGTACGACTGATTATAATAAATTTCGGTTAATAGCTGACAATCAATTTTTCCCGAAAGGTAACTATTAACAACAAGGGCGGAGCAATCCGCTCGCAACACCCAAGAACATGAAAACGATACTCATTTCAAGACTGATTTACCGCCTTATCCTTTGGTCTGTAGTGATTTACTTTTTCACCACCACCGCAGGGCAGTTTTTCGCTTTACTGTTTGCCGTACTCCTGTTTTACTTCGTGGCACGGTTCATTCTCGCCCTTGTTTGGCGGTTGTTTGTGGGTATCGTTTTTGTGCTGATAATCATTCTTTTAATATTCTGAATTATGGAAGGAAAGAAATTCAAGCACAAATATTTGTCATATCTCACCTGTGAAGTCGTGGCGGAAACCCGCAGAGGGTACAAGGTATTAGAAACCCAAACATTCAGCGGACGCAAGAAGCCCAAGACAAAGACCGCCTATTATTACAACGTTGATTTTGACAAACAGCGTGGAATATGGGAAGAAATAACCAAGTAATAACATTCAAAAATATACCAATATGGAAACAAAGACATTCATCAAGAACGGAACAGCCGAAACAAAACTGTTTGGCGAGGAAACTTATAAACAATGCTGTTTGGGAGCATTCAGAGGGGAAATTTATTTCGATTACAAATACCGCCATACCAACGGGCAGGAGTTCACAACCCTACGCAGGACGTTGATACAATGCCGTGCCGAGCGTGATTTTTGGTTAAGGGAAAAGACCGTTTCTTTTTCGGGACACCGAGCCGAGAGAATGACAAGGAACAGCCCCGACACACAAAAGCGATTGACAGATATAGGCTTCGACACCTATACAGCAATAACCGAACTTTGCAAACGTGACTACCATACATTTTTGTCGGGCATGGCGAACGGCTTCGACCTTATCGCAGCCGAGGAAGTTCTAAACGCAAAAAAGGAATTTCCATACATTCAGCTAAAAGCCGTTATCCCGTTCAAAGGACAGGCAGACCGATACACCCAAGCCGACAAGCAGCGTTATAACGCTATTTTAGCCCAAGCGGACGAGGTGATAATATTGCAGGATGAATATTCAGACCGTTGTTTCTTGCGACGTAACAACTACCTGTTGGATAACTCCGCTTATCTCGTGGTATTTTACGACAGCACCCCAACGGGTGGAACTGCCTACACGTTACGCCATGCAATGGAACGGAAAATAGAGTTTCAAAACGTATGTTACAACCGCAAATAAGGCTCACAAGGGCGGAGCAATCCGCCCGCTACTTTCTTTCGGTGAGCCGAAGCGGTGAAAGAAAGATAGCAAAGAAACCATTTTTATCAACAGAATTTTAATCAACTTAAAAAATAACAGAATTATGAAAGCAACAGTAAATCAATCAGCAGCAGAGAGAAACATCACATTGGTAGCATTGGCAAACATCCAGCCGAGCAGTTTTAACCCCCGCAAGCACTTCGATGAAGCGAACCTGTACGAACTTGCCGGGAGTATCAAACAGCAGGGAGTTTTACAACCTATCACCGTGCGCCCCATAGCGGAAACAGACCGTTACGAGATTGTTTTCGGTGAGCGCAGATACCGTGCTTCCGTCATGGCAGAAATGGAAGATATACCCGCTATTATTTCGGAACTCACGGACGAGGCAGCCGAAGAAATGGCGATAACGGAAAACTTGCAGCGCAAGGACGTGACACCTATCGAGGAAGCCAACGCCTACCAACGCATGATTGAAACAGGAAGGCACACCGTAGAAACATTGGCGGTACTTTTCGGCAAGAACGAGAACTATATCCGCACCCGTCTGAAATTCACCGCCCTAATTCCCGAAATCGCCACCCTTTTGGAAACGGACGAACTGACTATCAGCGTGGCAACCGAGATTTGCCGATACGGTGAGGATATACAAAAAGAGGTGTACGAGAAACATTTGCAGGACGGTAACGCATACAACAGTTGGCGAGGGCTGAAAGCTGCCGATGTTGCCAAGCGAATAGAGAGCAATTATACCACCGATTTACGGTATTACTCCTTTGACAAGACCGAGTGCGCCACGTGCGCCCACAACACGAACAACCTGTTGTTGTTCTGTGACGGAGGGTGCGGACATTGCGCCAACCGCACGTGTCTTGCCGAAATGAACGCATCTTTCCTCATGGAAAAAGCCGTTCAAATCATGCAGCAGAACCCGAACGTTTCACTTTGCCGTGACCGTTACACCACAAACGACACTGTAATAGAACGGTTAATCGCTTTGGGCTACGAGGTCGAAAACCTTGAAACGTACACCACTTTCCCCAACAGCCCCCAAGAACCCAAAGCCGAGAATTTTAACGACACCGAAAAGTACGAGGAAGCCCGTACCCGTTACGAGCAGCAATGGGCTGACTACATGGAGAAGGAGGAAGAAATCACCCGCAGGAGCGAAGCCGGAGAAATCACCGTTTACTCCAAGATAGGGCAAAAGGAGATTGTTTTCTGCTATGTGGAGAACGTGACGGAACAGGCAGCGGACGGGACAGCCGTACAAGTACCGCTTTCACCCGTGGAGAAATTGGAGAAACAGGACGAGCGCAACAAGGAGATAGCCCTTGAAAAGACGGTTGAAGATACCAAACGGCAAATAATGGAAGCCGACATCACGGGCGGTAAGTTCAGTGCGGACGAGGAAAAGATACTCTATTTCTTCATGCTATCCCATTTGCGGGAGGAGCATTTTACAGCCGTAGGCATCACCGAAGAAGGGAAACACTACCTCACGGACGAGGATAAAATGAATATTGTGCCTAATCTCACCGTCAAGATAAAAACTATCATCCGCAGGGATTATCTGATAGCCAATTTCCGAAGCGCATACGGCAACAATACCGAAGCATCCCTTTTACTTGACTTCGCCCGTAAGCACATGCCCGAAGAACTTTCAGCCATCGAAAGCGGATATAACGAAGTTTACGAGAAACGACACCAGCGCATCGAGGAACGCAAAGCCGTTCTTTTGGTACAGGAAAAGACAAGGGCAAAAGGGCATGAAATCACCCAAGCCGAAGAACAACAGCAACCCGAAGGGATTGCAGCCTAACCAAACAGGGAGCAAGGGCGGAGCAATCCGGCCGCTACTTTCTTTCGTGAGCCGAAGCGAAAAAGAAAGATAGCAAAGAAACCACTTTATTAACTTTCTAATTTTTTAGCAATGAAACAGGAAATCAGACAAAATAATATAACCATACTCCACAGCGAGGACGGTTGCAGTATTCCCGTCATTTTCAACAATCTCACGAGAAAGAACTTTAAAGGGAAGGAATATTCAGACTATATACGTTACATAGCCATTCCCGACATGGGATTTACTTACGGGAAGATAGAATATTATTCAGACGGAAAATTAGTCACAACGGGAGAAATCAAGCCATAACATTCTCCTTTTGTTTCATCGCCGGAAGTCCGGGACGGGTAGCGATCCGCCCGGACTTCTTTTTTACCGTTCTTTTGTTTTTCACCGGATATTTTGCCGGACTTCTTTCTTTCGTGAGCCGTAGCGGAAAAGACAAGAAGCAAAGAAACCACTTTAAAAAGTCAGTTCAAGAAAAGAATGTTCAAAGGAACACCCTTTTCTTTTTTTTATCTCTAAACCGGAATCTACTTAACTTGGAATAGTGCAATGTAAATAAATGGAATGACTTAACTATTATTTCAAATTTATTATCATGATGTATAAATATCAATCTATAACTTTTATATTCAATGCTTGTATCCTTCTTTTTGTATCTGGCTTAGATATTTCAAATGAAACTTTCTTTCCTTCAAGATTCGAATAATCCAATTCTGGATTATTCGAAAAATGAAAAAAGAATTCTTCGGATCTTAATTTTATATAACCGCAATAAATACCAGCTCTATTTTTCATAACCTTTTTCACTACTCCAATATTCTTAATAATATCACCTTCTGTTTTCGAAATATTAATTTTTTTACCATTATTCAATGTTTTGAGTATTAATTCTGTAAACTCTTGAACATCTTTCATTGCATATTTACTTTTCTTCATATGCTGAGTCCATTCAGTTTTACAGGTATTAAATAAATTTATAGCATCATTAAATATCCCTTTTGCGGTCTCGGTATTATATAGACTTTTCAATATACTTTCTGAGAATTTGTCTATACTCTTTTCTTGAGATAAATGCGGTCTTTTTCCTGCAACCATCCAACAATAGATCATCAAGATATGTGCTTTGAATGGCTTCAAATCTCTGCTGAATTTTCCTTTTCTAAAGAAGCCTTCAAGGGTATAAAAAGCATAAGCTATTGCAAAATATGGTAATTTAGAATGTTCTTCCAAGAAAATATCTTTCCCAAACTCTTTAAGCAATATTGATTCATGTTTATGGGCAAGATGTGGGTTGTACATTAAGGAGCCCACAAAGTATTGTGTCAATATTCTTAGATTTATTTTCTGAATTGGTTTAATAAGTGGATTATGATTATATTGTTTTGCTCTCCTTTCATAATATATTTTATCTTGAAAATCAGAAACATAGGCATTGAAAAATATTTCTAAATCTTTATGAAATTTTTTGGTGCCTTCAAAAGCTTCCTCTAACACAATACTTTGCCTATTTGTTCCTTTAACTATTTCATTTGATATTTCAACATTTTTTGTAGCAATAATTTTCATTACTATTGTTGTATCACTCAAATCCAATCCTTCTTTTCTAGCATTATAAATCACATGACAAGTTTGACATCCATTTACAATTTGAGGATTTTCTATTCTTAATTTCCTATTATTGGGAACAAATTCATCACAAACAACAGCAATTCCATTATTTAATAAAACGAACTTTTGAGGATCACTATTAATTGTATCATATATCTCCGAGTTTACAGTGTTGTCACCTTGATAGTCTCGAACATTATCATTAAAAAGAGACTTACGTATAACGTCGCCATCTGCAACAAGTAGCTTATATAATTCACTTGCCTTACATAATGCCACACATGAATTTTCGACTTTCTCTACTGGGGTTAAGTCCATCGTATCAATAACTTCTATCACAGTAGAGAATTTGTTCTCATTTTCATCTAAAATACATTTAAATCTTTCACTGTCAATAATTTGGAAATCTACTTTTGAACAAAAATTATTTGATAATATATCTTTTTCTGCTTGTTTTTTCGTCCCTTCATGTAATGGATCATTATTCCATTTTCCCATAACAACGTAGTACAATCGAACTATAGGAGATTCTTTCCAGTAGAAAGTAATGTCTTCACTAACCAAAAACTCTTTTATTTGATATATTTCCTTGATCTTATCATTAAAAGGGTAATCTGGTGTTGCAGATAAAAAATTACGGACACCTGAAATAAAAGAATTCATTTCCGATACGCTGAAATGGGATTTATTTTTAGATTGTATAAAAATAAACTCAATACTGATTCTTGAGAATTTTGAGATAATATCTCGTATCTCATCAGTACTCTTAACTAAAATTCCATTTACCTTTATAGCTATACCGTCTATTCCAGTATCACCAGGTCCTCCAACTCCTATGAAATCAACTAATTCAGAGTCAGCATTAAATGCATCAGGTTGATGTTGAGTCAATATCGCAATGTTCACAAATTGTTCAAATGCTTCATCTTCAGGAATTCCTTGGAGTTCATAATTCTCACAAAATTTTTTAAAGCGTGCATTTATTATAGGTTCATTTGTCATATTTTTAAATTTAAAGGTTTAACACTAAGCAAATATATAAAAAATAAAATTCTTATGAACATAAAATTATTTTTTTCTCTCATTTTAAATTGATGTAAAGAAAGAGGCAGTATAGTTCGAGCGTTTTTCACCTCTTCCGGCACATGTTCCAACTGCCAGCCTTCTTCCTCGATGGCAGCACGGCATACCTCTGCCGTGCGCTCATGCCTGCATATAAATTCCAAAGGAACTTGTTTCATTTCTTCTCCCATTCGATTTTTTCCCTATATTTGGTTAATGATTTCACCAGTTCGTCCATATCACCGTGCATCCGGCTCAATCCCTTTTCTACCGTTAGGTTCTCAAAGACAATCTGCTTCAGCAATAGCCGATGGCAGAAGTAGCTCGACCCGAACGGCACTCTATTCAGGTCATTGTACTGTACCCGTTTGTCGAATAGCAGTAATTCCAGTTCTTTCTCCTTGAACAGTCGGCAGGGTGCAGAATCGTTCAGCCAGAAGTTAGACATCAGCAGGGCAAACGGCTTGCCGAAACTAAGGCAACGCTCGAATATCGCTACCTTGTTACTGAACGGAGGATTAGAAACGATTACGTCCCAATGTTCCGGTTCATACTTGAAAAAATCCTGCTCAGTGCAAATATGGGAATGATCCACTTTAAATCTATGCTCTTTCAGTGTTAGTACAAATTCGCTGTGTTCCATATCGAACGGACACCATACCTTTGTCTTTTTGGAAAGATACTTGATGATCGGCAACACCGCATAGCGGGGCGTGTACTTCTCGTCACCCTTGTTGCTTCGCAGATATTTTGAATAATCCATCGCTGCTATCTCTCTCTTTTTCCGAATTGTCATTGTTATACGAAAATTCCAGTTCCACCGCCTGCCCGAACGAATCTTCCACCCACACCTTCAAACTGCTCTGGTCGTCCGATAACGAGGTATAGTACAGCCGGAACGTTTCTTTCTCCAACGGGTAACGGTCATTCGGCAGCAGCACCGTGCCGTCCTCCGTTTTCAACGTCCCTTTTCCGTCATAGAGGAACCACCGGATAGTGTACCGGGTATCTTCCCAGCGTCCTTCCCGTTTGAGTTCACAGCGGATTTCCGCCGTCTCGTTCACCTTCAGTTTCTTCGGGACGGGCATCGTTTCGACGGTGAACGGGTATTTCGTTTGAATATCCAGCTTGTCATTACAGGCAGCGACAAGCACGAGGGCGGCCACTATGTAGCAGCCCACGAGCATTTGATAAAATCTTTTCTTCATATACATTATTATATTATAGTAGTTATCGAATCATAAACCGGACACCCACACCTATCTGCGAGTGGAATCTTCCGCAATCGCCCCCGAACAGCATCCTTTGCCGCCCGTTTACCAGCAGCACGACCTTATCCGTCAGGTAGGCGGACAATTCCAGCGTCAGCGCACCCCCATAGATGAAATGATCCCCGTCCGTGAGCAGCGAACCGTCCGGCAGACGGCTTTCGCCCCAGTTCACCGTTTCATACCCCGCAAGGGCGGACAACCCCAGTGCGGCAAAGAATGTCTTTTTCCTATCAGAGAGGAAGTTCAGGTAATACCCGCCTTCCCCCGTGAACTGGCTTGCCGGATAAAGATTTCCCCGGTAGTCATACCGCTTTTCCAGATACTCCGCACCGACCACCCAATGGTGGGCGTTCTTCGTGTAAGTGCTTACCGCTATCCCGGCATGGTAGCCGAAACCGTCACCGCTTTTCCAGCGCATATTGTCCGAAAGTCCGCCTGTGAATTGGATTCCCCTCATTCCGGGCAGGCATCTTTGGGCGTGTGCCTGGTTAAAATGCAGGCACACCCCGAAGAGCATGATAATGAACAGTACTCTTTTCATGTGTTACTTTATTTTCAGTTCGTTAATCACTTTTGCCGCCACTATATCCGAATTTTCCACCCGGATAGTCTGATGCCTGCCGCCGTTCTTCTCGAAGAGTTCGATTACCAGCACCTTATCGTCCGGTATGGTGAACTGCGGAACGACATACACCGTGCGCACGTTGCTTTTCCCGTTCGTTACCAGCACCTCGTTATAGCTGCGTACCGGATCAACTGCCCTCTCCTGAATGGCGGTACGTTTCGGTACTTTCTTGTCCACGATCTTGAACTTGATAAAGTCCGTGTTGAAAGCCACGTTCGACCGATTTCTCGTTTCCGTGTGGAAATAGAACAGCCCGTTATGCGAATGGATGGACTTCAAAAGGAACTGCACCCCGAAGCGTTTGCAACCCAAATGTCTGATTTCCCGCTTGTCGGCTTTATAGATGCCCTGCATAATCAGCTTCACCAGTAGCGGGCTTTCACTGCCCAGTTCACGGAAATAGATATTCATGCGTGTATGGCTGAAATCCGTCGTGTCCTCATTTTCCAGAAAGTCCTTCATTTCGATGTTCAGCATTTCCGGCTCATGGGCGTAACGGGCGTTGAAACTGTAAAAACTTCCGTCCTCACAGATAACGGAAAAGTTTGTTTCCCCCGGAAACCCTTCTGTCGTGGCTTTCACCCTGACAACATTTTCCGCCCCGTCCGCTTTCCCGGCAATAATCCAATTACTGCCCAAGTCCACATACTTCACGGCAGACGGGAAAATGATGTGTACCGTTTTTGCAAACGTCACCTGCACCCCGTAAGGCGTCACCATCTGCCGATAGGGTAACTTCTGCGTTATCCCTTGATACAGGTCGTTCCCGGCAACCGTCCGTACCGTGTCATTCACTTGTGCGTTCGCACCTATCACCACGCCCATAAGCAGGGCGACCAATCCAAAAATCTTTTTCATTGTCTTTTCTTTTTAATTATTATTATTTTTACATTCTAAGCCTGCATAGCATCCAATCCGCATGGCATCCCGACCTCATTTTCGCAGCGTGAAGCGAACGACCGCAGTGTAGCGTCAAAAAGAAAAAGCTGTTTGAGCGTAGCGAGTTCTTTTTCTTTAGCGAAACGTAGGAAGAGAGTAGCGTAGAAAATGCAGTCTTGATTTTTTCTTTTTGGTATCTTTTTCTTTTGTATCAAGACAAAAGAAAAAGTACTACTCTTTGGCGTACAGCATCAGTTCGTAGCCCGCTTTCAGATGCACTTTCACCGTGCGGAATTTCTTGGCGAGGTACTGGCTGCCGCCCTGCATCACGCCCCTTGTCAAGTCCATAGCGATCTGCTGTCCGGCAGACTGCGCAAACGATATGCTTGTCCCCAGCCCGCCGCCGATGTTTGCAAGAGCTTCCTTTGCCGCTTCCTGTTCCAGTGACGAGGGCACGGACAAGCCTTTTTGCCCGTCGCTGTCATACACCGCCAGTTCCACGGGCAGCAGGTTGCCCCGGTATTCGATGGACGATACCACAATATCCAGCCGTTCCCCCTGTACCTTGCCCGTTCCCGAAACAAGGGTGTTCTGCGGGATCACAAGGTTTCCCGCTTGCAGCGGTTCGAGCAGCCGGAGCTTCACCGTCTGACCGTCCATGATTGTCTGGTCTTGGTGGATGCACGCCCGAATGGTGTTCTTTCCCATAGCATAACCGTCGCCCACTGCCGTGTTGAACCCGTAGTTTCTCGGCTGGCTGTACGCCCGCATGAACTCCGCATCGCTCATCGGTTGTTGCAGTCCCGACACCGTTTGCTGCCGTGCCGCCTGTACCGCAACAGCGGGCTTTCCCGTCCCTTGCCCGGTACTCTGTCCGGTAACGGGAACTTGCACGATTGTGCCGTTTTGTCCCGCCTGCCCGTTCTGTCCCATGTACTTGGCGGCAAGCTCGTAGCTCTTTTCCATCAGGGCGACTTGCTCGTCTATGCCACCCGCCTGTCCCTGCTGTGCTTCCAGTTTCGCTGTCAGTTCCTCCACCTGCTTTTTCAGTTCCTCCTTTTCCTCGTCCACCTTCGGCGTTTCGTAGAACGTGCCTAATTGTCGGTTGATGTCCCGGTAAGCAGCCGTTGAAGAACTTACGCCGCCTGCCCGCGAGCTTCCCGAATAATCCTTGAACGGCTCCCGTTCCGGTTCGCTGTCCGGCAGTTCCAGTTCCACCCCGTCCGCATTGTTATTGCCCGAAAAGGCGAAATCTTCCAGCGAACGCACCTTGTCCGCCTGTTTCTTTTCCAGTCCGGCTTGCTCGTAGGCTTTCCGCTTGTCACCGATAATCCCGTCATTCTCCGGCAAGGGAATGTCGGCATTGAACGCCCCCACCGTTTCCCCGC
The DNA here is from genome assembly GCF_003474285.1 of Bacteroides sp. AF39-11AC. Lineage (NCBI taxonomy): Bacteria > Pseudomonadati > Bacteroidota > Bacteroidia > Bacteroidales > Bacteroidaceae > Bacteroides > Bacteroides sp. AF39-11AC. Next base: position 157,752 of record NZ_QROH01000009.1, read on the forward strand.
TTTCGTCCTTTTTGTCCGAAGGTGCGAAGATCAGCCACATCGAGCCGAGGAACAGCAACCCCATCAGCGGGTACACCAGCAGCTTTTTCCGTTGCTGCATCTGTTTGGGCGTTAGTTCTCTGGCGGGCTTCCTGTCCTTTTCACCGCTTTTCTTCCCTTTGTTCTCCGTCCCCGTTTCCGGGGCTGCGGCATCGCTCACCGTCACGTGCTGCGTTGCTGTTTCTTTTTCCTGATTCTGTTCTTCCATGATTTACTGATTGTTAAAAGGATTGATTATACTGTCATTCTTTAGCCGGATTTGGTCGATATGTTCTATCCCCAATTCCTGACCGTCACTTTTGCCGATGTTGTAGATGGCGGCGACGGTCATGTACACCGACAACCCGCCGAACACCACGAACATCACAAGGATAACCACCACCCGCTGATCCGGCGTGATACGCCCGCACAGGCGGCGGAGCTTTACGTCCGCCCGGTCCTGCATATCAGCAATGACCTTTGCCATAAATTTTCCGACCATGCCGTTAGCGTTTGATGGTTTGCAAGTCCTTGTTTTCGGTAATCTCGAAGCCCTCGATGATGAACCCCTGCGGATTGTTGTCACTCCTTACGGCATCCAGCAACCGGCAGCGGGTGACAAGGCTTCGCTCCGTTACCGAGCTTTCCCGGAGGATAATCTGCCGGGCGAACGTCCGCACGTTGTACGGGTACTTGTCAAAGTCGCACCGCACGCTGTCAATCTGCACCATCTGGTTGATGTTGCCGCTGATTACCCGGTTGTAATACCCTTTTTCCGAAAGGTCTTTGTAGTAGTTGAATGCGCTTTTGTCCGCCAGCATCAGCGAGCGTTTGATATTGCTTTCGATAGCCGACTTGTCGGGTGACAACGTGAAGAACAGTTCGTGAAACCTGCGCACATGTTCCCGTGCTTCCACCGGGCGGTTCTGCTGCACGTCCTGCGAGAGTGCCAGCATCAGCGACTTTCCGTTATCCAAGACGTATATTTTCTCCCGTTGCGCTTCGGCGAAACTGTACGATTTCCAAAGGGCGAAGCCCGTCACCACCGCACACAGGCAGATGAACACCAGCGCAAAGAGCCGTATCTGCCTGAAACTCGTTTCTATATTCTTTAATGACTTAAATTCCATTTCTTGATTGATTTTTTAGTTACTTGATAAGTTTTCCGGCAACATTGCCCACGGCAGCACCCGCCCCGGCAGCGGCGACATTCCCCGCTTTGGCGGCAGTCGTGTTCATCGCACGGTTCGCACCGCTTACACCGCCCGCCATGATGATCCAGTTCGCAACGGTAGGTATTGTAAAGTACCCGAATATCCCGATAATCAGGAATACCATGTACACCGTATTCGTGCTGTCCGGTATAAAGGTGGGATCGCTCATCGCCTCTATGTCTTTGGTGAGCATAAGCACCTGAATCCTTGCCAGTACCGAACTGAACAGGTCGCTCACGGGCAGCCACATATAGACGGAAATGTACCGGGTTATCCATTGCGTCAGGGTGCTTTGGAATCCATCATAGACGCTTATCGCAAAGGCGATAGGCCCTAAGATGGAGAGGACGATCAGAAAGAACGTCCGTATCGTGTCTATCACCAGCCCGGCGGACTGGAACAGCAGTTCCAAGAGTTCCTGAAACCATTTGCGTATGTTCTGTTTCATCCGGTACTCGGCACGGTCTATGTACATGCCGCCCATCGTTATCAGGTCGCCAGCCGACCAGCCGAGTTCATCCAGTTTCTTGTCGAACTCTTCCTTATCCACGAGGTACGCCGTTTCCGGATTCCGCTTGTTCGCTTCATATTCCAGCTTGTCTTTCTGTTCCCGGTACTTGTTCATGTCGAAGGTCTGTGTTTCCAGCATCCCGTGGCAGCCTTTCACCACGGGCGAAAGCACCGTGTTGATCGTGCCCAGTACGAACGTCGGAAAGAACATGATGCACAGCCCGATGGCGAACGGGCGCAGCAGCGGGTACACGTCGATAGGTTCGGCACGGGCGAGGGCTTGCCACACTTTGGCGGCGACGTAGAACAGCGCACCCAACCCGGCTATCCCTTTGGCTACGCCCGTCAGGTTGGAGCATAGCGGTATCATTTCCTGATATAGCGTGTGCAATATCTGGTGCAGGTTCTCAAAGTCTATTGATAATAACATCATCTTACCTTATTATATATATGTACAGGAATCCGTTCTCACCAGTAGCGTTCGTCCGCCGAGCCGTACAACGCCATCACCCGGTCGGTGTCCTTCTTCTTTTTCGCCCGCAGGTAACTCACCGAGATATTCTTGTTCGTGTAGTATTGCACGAGATTGCGGTATTCCAGCAGCCTTTTATAGCTTTGGTCGATAATCGCCAGCCGTTCCGCATCCGATAGCGACATTCCGGTGATATTCACCACATTTTTCAAATCCTGCAACACGTCCGCACTCTCGTTCAGCAGCTTTGCATATCCGAAAGAGATCGTGCTTAACTCGTCCGGCGTATAGTTCGGATCACCCAGCATCTTTTGGTAGTTCCGTACATAGATTTCCGAAATATCCGCCACCAGTTCGATGCTTTTCTTCACTTTTACACCGCCCTTAATCACGTCGTGTACATCCTTTAGCGCATCATAGTACCGCTTTCCTTGTTCAAAAACTTTGGCGGTTTCCTTGAACCCGTCCATTGTGTTCTTGGCAGTCGTCGAAGTCTGCGCAATCTGTTTAACGGTGTTGATAATCCCTTGCGCCAAGTTCCCCGGATCGCTCACTACCCATTGTGCGTTAGCCGTACCCGCTGCCAGCAGGCACGCCAACCCCATGACTATCGCTTTTATCTGTTTCATACTCTTACTTGTTTAATTGATGGTTACTCCGTTTATATTCTCCGCCGGGCGACAGGTGTATGCGGTCTTTCTCCTTGTCGTAGGTCAGCATCACCGCCAGCCCCGTTTCGATGAAGAAGTAGCCGTCCGTTTCCCGTATCAGGTAGGTTTCCGTCCGGGTGCTTCCCGCATGGCTTTTCTTTATCACTGTTACCCGGTATTGCCCGTTTTCTTCCGAAAGGGTAAAGGGCGGCTTGCTGCCCGTGCTTACCCAGTCGCCCCGCATCTTTTCCAGTTTGTCGGCGTTCGTTTCCTTGCAGGAAGTGACGAACGCCAATGCCACCGTCACCGCTGACAGCAGCAGGATTAAATTCAATCGTTTCATAATGATTTCGTTTTTAATGATGATTTGTACAACCAGCCGTTTGTACGTTTAGCCGTTTAGTCATTCAGCCAACCAACCGTTTAATCGTTTAGCCAGCCGTCCGGCTGTTCAACCGTTCAGCCGATTAACCAGCCAGCCAATCAACTATCCGGCTACCCGTACATCCGGTTATTCATTTATTTACCCATTGGCACATTATTTACTTGTACTTCGTTTCCGCCAGCCGCCTGATGGCAAGCTCCAAGTCGCCGCCCAACTCTTCCGCAAGGTTGAACACCTCCGTTTTCTCGCTCTCTTCGGTGGTGTACGTCAGGTATTCCGAAGGGCTTACTTCCGTGGCATATACCGCCGACTGCACCCCGTTCAGCCCGATCCATACCTCCTTGTATTTCCGTCCGGGATGGTTGGCAAGGTTGATGGACAAGATTTGCGCTTTCTCCTTTTCCGTCAGTCCGAGCATCGCCTGTATGCCGTCGAACTTGTTCATATACTTTTTCTGGTCGAGCAGTATCTTGCAATCGCTGTTGTTGATGATAGCCTCTTTCACGATGGGCGACGAGATTATATCGTCCACCTCCTGCGTAACTACCACTGCTTCACCAAAATACTTGCGGACGGTCTTGTAGAGATATTTTAAATATTCTGACATACTCGGTGAGGAAAGGGCTTTCCATGCTTCCTCACAGATAAGCATCTTCCGCACCCCTTTAAGCCTGCGCATCTTGTTCAGGAAGGCTTCCATGATGATAATCGTTACCACCGGGAAAAGCTCGGAATTATCCTTCACAGCATCAATCTCAAAGACGATAAACCGCTTGTTCAGCAGGTCGATGTTCTCTTTCGAGTTCAGCAGGAAATCGTAACGACCGCCTTTGTAATATTGCCGCAGCGTGGTAAGGAAGTTGTCGATATTAAAATCATCCCGGCTTACCTTGATGTCCCTTTTCGCCAGTTCCGCACGGTAATCGCCCAGCATATACTCGTAGAAGGTATCGAACGAGGGCACGATGCTTCGGTCTTGCTGTATCTTCCGGATGTATGCCGACACCGCACTGCCCAGCTCGCCGCTTTCCGTCTTCGTGATTTTCTCGTCCTCGCTCTTCCATAGGGTGAGCAGCAACGTCTTTATACTGTCTTTTTTTTCCACGCTGAACTTGTAATCGTCAGTGAAAAAAGGATTGAAACTGATGGGCTTATCTTCCGAATACGTGTAATACACCCCGTCCTCGCCCTTTGTCTTGCGGTGTATCAGTTCGCACAATCCCTGATACGAGTTACCCGTGTCGATAAGTACCACGTGGCTGTTCTGCTCGTAGTACTGCCGGACTAAATGGTTCATAAAGAAGGATTTTCCCGAACCCGAAGGCCCCAAGACAAACTTGTTGCGGTTCGTGATAATCCCCCGTTTCATCGGCAAGTCTGAAATATCCAGATGCAGCGGTCTGCCCGTCACCCGATCCACCATCTTGACACCGAAAGGCGATAAGGAATCTTTATAGTTCGTTTCTTCCGTGAAGAAACACAGGGCTTGCGGGATGAACGTGTAGAAACTTTCCTCGAAAGGAAAATCCCCCTCGTTCCCCGGTATGCCCGCCCAGAACAGCGTCGGCACGTCCGTTGTGTTATGCCGGGGCTTGCACTCCATAAGGGCAAGCTGGCTGCCCACGTCATTCTTGATGTGTTTCAGTTCTTCCCGGTCGTCCGCCCACGCCATCACGTTGCAATGGCAGCGTACCGAGGTCAGCCCCTTGCTGTGCGCTTCGTTCAGGTATTCCTCTATCCATTCCCGGTTGATCTGATTGGAACGGGAATAGCGGGATAGCGACTGCATATTCCTTGCGGTCTGCTCGAAGCGTTTCAGGCTCTCCGTGTGGTTGTCGATAAAGAGGTACTGGTTGTAGCAATGGTTACAGGAGAGCAGCACGCCCACCGGGGCGGCGAAACTCAACCTGCAATCGCTCCGGTCTGTGGACAACCGTTCATAGCGGCTGTCCGTACCCACCTTGCCCGGCAAGTCCTCTGCGTCCGAAAGGGTGTGCAGGCAAAGGATGTCGTCGCCAATGCGCATTTCTTCCGGGTTCAACTGGATGTCTTTCAGCACCGTAGTATCGCTTTGCGAGAGGGAGAAATATTTCTCCACGATGCCCGCTGTCGTTTCCGTCCCGACAATCTCGTCCGTTGTCAGGCGGCGGAGCGTGATAAACCCGCTGTCGTTCATGATTCGCTCGAACTGCCCGACCGCTTCAAGGAATTTCGTTACCGTTTCCTTGTCCTCGATCTCCTTCGGGATAATCTTTCCCTTGCACAGCGTGCTGAACGTGCTTTCCTGACGGCTGCGCACCTTCGTTGTCTTGGTAAGGAACAGGTAGCAGAAATGGTTAAGGAACGGGCGTTCGTTGAAGTGCCTCTCAAACGAGCGGGACAAGAAACTAAGGTCGTCCCTGTTAATCTCCGGCTGGTACTTCTCTTCGATAAAAAAGTCCTGCTTATGCACGATGGAGTAGTCCGGCAGTACCTTTACCGCCTTGTGCCACGCCGAATGTATCGCCTCGTACTCCGTTTGGGTAACGGTGAACAGTTCCGGCAGTTCCACCCGGAAGGCTACCGTCACGTCCGCATCCTTGCTCACGATGCAGCCGTTCTCCACAGCCAAGAGCGGGAACTTGCTTTCCAGCGTTGCCGCTTTCATTACGTTTTTCATTCTTTCTTGTTTTTGGTGGTAAATAATCGGGGAATTTTCAGTCGGTTCAGCACGTACCTCGGATGCCGTTTGCGGGCGGCGGCTTTCATCAGCCCGTGCGTGCCGTACCGGGCGTTCAGCCGGAAGGTGAGCCACACCAGCAGCGTAGCCGCAGCCACGCCGAAGCCGATGCACACCCACTGGTTCACGCCTGCCATGTACAGAATTACGAATACCACGAACACGGCGAGCAGCCCGGCGGCAAACACGAAAAGGTACTGGCTTTCCAAGCCCTTGAACTCCACGTTCCTGCCAATCCCCTTGTTGATTTCAAAGTTCATAAACCGCTTGTTTACAGGAAGAAAGAACGTAGGATAGTGGCGGCAACAATCAGGAAGATACAAGCCCCGAACCACGATGCGGCGGTCTTGCTCGTATCGGGATCTCCGCTGCTGAATTTCCCATACACTTTCACGCCTCCGATTAGCCCGACCACCGCACCAATCGCGTAAATTAATTTTGTCCCCGGATCGAAATACGAAGTCACCATCTGCGTGGCTTCGGTGATACCCGCTTGTCCGTTACCCTGTGCCATTGCACCTGCGGCAGCCATTACAAGGCTTGCCATCAAAAAGATTCTCTTCTTAGTCATTGTCTCAAAAAATTAAATTAAACATGGTTGTTATTCATCAGTCGGGCGAGACGTTGCCGTGCCCCTTCAAACTCATCCAGCATTTCATCCCACACATCTGAACCCATCACGGCGGGCAGCACTTCACGGGCTTGCTGTTTCTCTTGCTCGTTCGCATCGTCCGTTACCATGATCCGGTGTACCTTCTTCAAGTCCTCGAAGGTGTACCCGGTGGCAAAGTCGGGGTTGCCGTCAGGGTAATAAGCCCCCAGTCCTTCTTCCTCTTCCACCTCTTCGGGCGTGGGTACATATTCCTCTTCTTCCGCCTCGTCCTCTTCCGGCTCTACCTCGATGTCGGAGTAGTCCGCATCATCATCCGCCGGGGCGGTTTCTTCCGGTTGTTCCGTATCGTCAGCCGCAGGTTCTCCGGTAGCCGTTTCCGGCAGGTTTCCCGCATCGTTTCCGGACGTTCCGGGTGCGAATTTATCCGTTTTATCCTCTTGATTATCAGCGTGTCTTTGCTTGTCGTTCGGCTCGTCCGTTTGTCTTTTCCGGTAGGTGCTTTTTCCGATAACCGTGTACGGTTCTTCCGTTTTTTCCTCCGGTTCGTCGTCGGCTTCTTCCGCATCCGTTTTCCAAAAAGACCGCATCAAATCGTGACGGAAGTATTGCCACAGCACGGCAAGGTAGTAGAGCAGGATTACGGAGATTATCATTTTCAGTATCATGGCAGTTCCTCCCGGCGTTAGAATAAGTTTTCTATTTTTCCGGCGTAAGCCGCCTCGATTTCTTCCCGGTACTGCTCGAAGTGCTGTGCCAGCACGTTGTCTATGTAGGCGGAAAGCGACACTTTGCCGCCCGTCAGCATCATGGAGATTTTGGCAATCCTCTCGTGGTACTCACGCCGCACGTACACGGGCTTACCGTAACGGGCGGGTATATCCATTCCTTTAAGAAAGGTGCTGTCGTAGTCCGCCGCCTGCTTTGCTTTGCGCCGTTTCCCGTCCGGTACTTTCTCCGCAGGCACGGCAGTTTCTTTCTTTCCAGTTTCTGGTTCTTCTGTTTCTCTCGGCTCTGTTGGAGCAGTACTACCGTTTCCGTCCGGTGTTGCCGTTTCACCCGCCATCATCCGCATCAGCAGTTCCTCGTCGATGGGCTTATCCGTTTGCTGTTTCTTCATAGGTAGGTGATTTTAGTATGGATAATATTTCGTGCGTCAATTCCGGCAACCCGCTGCCCACAACCAGCCGCTTGTCGGGAGCGAACAGCGTGGAACGGAACACCGCCCGGTTTTCCGCGTCCAGTTCCTTGCGGAAGCGTTTCGTGTCGGGAATCTGCGTGGCAAGCATCGGCAGCCCCATTTCGGCGATTACCTTCCCGTAATTTTCGTACACGTTGCTCTTTTCCCGTTTATCCACCTGATTCCAGAAAAGGTAAAGCCCTTTCAGTCGGCTTGTTTCCTTGCCTAACATCATCCGTTGCAGCACGTCTAAAAAGGCAAGCGTGCTTTCCAGCACCGTTTTGTCGGCAACCACCGGGGCGAAAATGTAATCCATCTGTGCGATGGTGCGCAGTATGCCCGACGAGTTCACCGTTCCCGGCAGGTCGAAGAACAGCAGGTCATAGTTTCCGCCCGCCGTCAGTTCCCTTGCCACATCGGGGGCTTGCTCCACCCGGCACTTCTGCACCGGATAGGCGGCACGCCCCGGCTGCTGCATCTGTCCGTAAGCCATCTGTTTCAGGTATTCGTTTTTCAGTACCTCCCGGCTGTCCCTCTCCCGCATTTCGTACAGGCTGTATTGGGGAAAGTCGCAGTCGATCACCGCCAGCGGCACGCCATAATTGTAATGTAGGTAACTTGCTACCAGTACCGTAAAGGCGGACTTTCCGCTGCCCCCCTTTTGTGTGGCGAAAGCCACGTTCAATGTCTGTCTATCCATATCGTCAATCAATTAGTTATTCATTCGGTTGCCTAAGCAATCGGTTATCTGTTCATTCATTCAGTCACTCAATCGGTCAGCCAATCCTCTGGCTGTTTGTTCATCCGGCTAATTCATCATGCGTTCAGCCGTTTGCCCGTTCATTCGCCCAATCATCCGGCTGTTCATCCGTTTAATCGTTTAGCCGTTTAGTCATTTGGCTGTTTAGCCAATCATCCGGCTAACCGTTCAGCCATTCGTCCGTTTATTCGTCCGGCAAAACCATCATCCGTTTAACTGCTTGTTCGTCTGGTTATCCACTCGCTTGACCGTCCGTTTGTCCGTCCGGTCGGATAGCCGTTTTACCGCTTCCACGGCGCAAAGGAATATCAAATTATTGGTAGATTATCCGCTTGATTATCAGCGTGTCACGCATTGTCTTTCTACTTGTATAGTTGTCGCATCCGGGCATAATGACCGGACGGGAAAAGGGCTGTTACTTTGCGGCGTTGAACCCAAGAACCATGAAAATGAAGAAGAGTAGTAACCGCCCGAAGGACTGTTCCGGCAGTCCGCAACAGACAAGGGCATCCCCAATCTGTCCGGTAGGACGGATTTTATTTTCAACCGAAAATAGCAAGTTGTGTGCTGCGGCACTCGCTTCGCTTTCCGTGCCTCACCACCACCTTGCCCCGCTGGTGCAAAATCCTCCGAAGTCGGATTTTCCTTTGCGGGGGAGAGCCGTCCGGCATACGGCAGTTTCAACCCATGTTTCACTTAAAATTTGATAGGACTATGGATAGTCAGAAGAAGTATTCCAACAATCACGGGCGAAAGCCCAAATCCGACAAGATGCGCCACCGCTACGTGTTCCGTCTGGACGACGGGGACAACGCCCGTTTCCTTGCCCTTTTCGATGAATCAGGAAAGGCAACCCGTGCGGAATTTATCGTTTCCGCACTCTTCGGCAGGGAGATAAAGGTCGTGAAACTCGATAAGGGCACGCAGGATTTCTACATGCGCCTGACCTCTTTTCACTCCCAGTTTCGCAGCATCGGCGTGAACTATAACCAATGCGTGCGTGCGCTCAAATCCAATTTCTCGGAGAAGAAAGCCCTCGCTTTCCTTTATAAATTGGAGCAGTACACCCTCGAACTGGTGGAACTTAGCAAACAGATTTCCGCACTGGTGGAAGAGTTTCAGACCAAATACCCGGTGCGATGATAGCCAAGATTTCACACGGCAGCAGTCTGTACGGCGTGCTTTCGTACAACCAGTTAAAGGTGGACGAGCTTCATGCCGACGTGCTTTTCGGTAACCGGATTATCGAGCCGCAGGGCGATAACCCCTACACAATAGAGCATCTTTCCCGTTCGTTCGAGGACTACCTGACTGCCAACCGCAAGACCGAGAAACCCATCCTGCACATTTCTCTCAATCCCGATCCGAAAGATTGCGTGAGTGAAGAGCAGTTTATCAAGTTGGCGGAAGAGTATATGCGGCGCATGGGCTTCGGCGACCAGCCCTATATTGTCTATCGCCACAACGACATCGGTAGGGAACACCTGCATATCGTTTCCGTCCGGGTGGACGAAACCGGGCATGCCATTTCCGACAGCTACGAACACGAGCGTTCGATGGCCGTCTGCCGGGAACTGGAACAACAGTTCAGCCTTACCCCGGCAACCAAAAAGGAGTGGAAGGAAGGGCTGCCCTTGTCGCCCGTCAATTACGAGGGCGGCAACCTCAAAGGGCAGTTGGCGGGCGTGATTCGTCCGATAGCCCGTGAATGGCGTTTCCAGTCGCTCGGCGAATACCGTGCCGTACTTTCGCTTTACGGTATTTCGGTGAATGAAGTCAAAGGGGAATATGGCGGACGGGAGTATCACGGCTTGTCCTATTCGGCAACGGATAAGGAAGGTAACAAGGTAGGTAAGCCCTTCAAATCTTCCATCTTCGGCAAAGAGGCAGGCATCGACGCACTGGAAAAGCGTATGCAGGTTTCCGCTGCATGGGTAAAGAAGCACAAGGACATTACAGCCGACACCGCCGCCCGCATAGCGGCAGCCATGCAGACCGCCGGGCATGACCGGGTACTTTTCGAGCGTGAACTGCTCCGGCAGGGTATCGGTGTGGTGTTCCGTCAGAACGAAGCCGGGCGCATCTATGGCGCAACCTTTATCGACCATGCCGACAAGACCGTTTTCAACGGTTCCCGTCTGGGCAAGGAGTTTTCAGCAGGCGTATTTAACGAGCTTTTTGCTGGGCAGGACGGTACGCACTCTGTACAGCAGCAGGAACATTCCGGCGCACCTGAATGGCAGGAACGTGATACAGCGTACCAGCCCGACCACAAGGACAGTACCGCTGAAAATGTGGCAAACGCTTTCAGCCTGTTCGCACCCGTGCAGGGTGGTGCATCCGGCGACCAGTCCGCACCGCAGCAGCGGAAAAGGAAGAAGAAGCGCAGGTACGGCAGGCAGCAGTAGCCTTCCGTTTTTTAGTTTACTCAATTTAAAATTTATATCAATATGCAAAACGAAGACGATTTGCGTGGACTTGCCAAAGTAATGGAGTTCATGCGTGCTATCAGTATTTTATTTGTAGTTATCAATATTTATTGGTTCTGTTACCAGTCCATCCGGGAGTGGGGTATCAATATCGGCGTGGTCGATAGAATCCTGCTCGGTTTCCAGCATACCGCCGGGCTGTTCTCCAATATCCTTTGGACGAAATTCTTTGCCGTGGTGTTCCTCGCCTTGTCCTGTTTAGGCACAAAGGGCGTGAAGGAGCAGAAGATCACTTGGCGGAAGATTATTCTTTCCGGTGTGTCGGGATTGCTGTTGTTCTTTTTCAACTGGTGGCTGCTCGCACTCCCGTTACCCTTGTCAGCAAACACGGTGTTCTACATCGCCACCCTCACAGCAGGATATATCCTACTGCTCATGGCAGGACTGTGGATGTCCCGCCTGCTCAAAACCAACCTGCTTGAAGATGTGTTCAATATCGAGAACGAGAGCTTTATGCAGGAAACTGAACTCAAAGAGAACGAGTATTCCGTCAATCTCCGCACTCGCTTTTGGTTCAGGGGAAAGACGTATGACGGGTGGATTAACCTTGTTAATATTTTTCGTGCGACAATGGTATTGGGAACTCCGGGCAGCGGGAAGTCCTATGCAATTATAAATCAATACATTAAACAGGTTATAGAGAAAGGATTTTCCGTTTTCTTGTACGATTTCAAATATCCCGATCTTTCCGAAATTGCTTACAACCACCTGCTCAACAATCTGGACGGTTACAAGGTCAAGCCGAAATTCTACGTGATAAACTTCGATGATCCGGCGGGTAGCCACCGATGCAATCCCATTCACCCGGACTTTATGACCGACATATCCGATGCCTACGAGAGTGCGTACACGATTATGTTAAATTTGAACCGCACTTGGATCAGCAAGCAGGGCGACTTCTTTGTAGAATCTCCTATCATTCTGTTAGCCAGTATTATATGGTATTTAAAAATTTACAAGAACGGCAAGTATTGCACCTTCCCCCATGCCATAGAGTTCCTGAACCGGAAGTACGCTGATATTTTCCCCATCCTCACCAGTTACCCCGAACTGGAGAACTATTTAAGTCCTTTTATGGACGCTTGGGAATCCTCGGCGGTGGAGCAGTTGCAGGGGCAGATAGCCAGTGCCAAAATCCCGCTTTCCCGTATGATTTCCCCGGCTCTCTATTGGGTAATGACGGCGGATGATTTCACGCTCGACATCAACAACCCCGAAGAACCGAAAGTGCTGGTTGTCGGCAACAATCCCGACAGGCAGGGCATTTACGGTGCGGCTCTCGGTCTGTACAACTCCCGTATCGTGAAGTTAATCAACAAGAAGAAACGGCTCAAATCCGCCGTAATCATAGACGAGTTACCCACCATTTACATGCGTGGGCTGGATAACCTGATTGCCACCGCCCGAAGCAACAAGGTAGCTGTCATGCTGGGCTTTCAGGATTTCAGTCAGTTAAAAAGGGACTACGGCGACAAGGAGAGTGCCGTGATCTGCAATACCGTCGGCAATGTCTTTGCAGGTCAGGTAGTTGCCGAAACCGCCAAAACCTTGTCGGAGCGTTTCGGCAAGGTCTTGCAGAAACGGCAAAACATGACTATCAACCGCAACGAAACTTCCGTTTCCATCAATACCCAAATGGATAGCCTTATCCCGGCATCCAAAATCAGTAACTTGACACAGGGTATGTTTGTCGGGGCGGTAGCGGACAATTTCGACGAGCGCATCGAGCAGAAGATTTTCCACGCCGAGATTGTCGTGGATAACGAGCAGGTCAAACGGGAAACCGCCCGTTACGTGAAGATACCGCAGATTATCGACTTCACCGACAAGGACGGCAACGACACCATGCAGCAGCAGATTGAACAGAACTACTACCGCATCAAGAACGAGGTCAAGCAGATTGTTGCCGACGAAATAGAGCGAATCAAGGCTGATCCCGAACTTTCGCACCTGATTAAGAATGTGTGATAAATGAAAAACGTATATTCCGGCCAGACAGATTGCTGGCGGAATATACGTTTCTATAATCCTACAAATTTATATTTATCAACTATTTCTCACCACACAACGGCAACAGCGCATTAGCCTGAAAGCATCTCAATTCACTACTTCTGTGCCAGTCCCCACAAGCCCCGTTCTTATCGCCCGACTGGTTACGTGCCAGCCCCCGACCATAGTACAACTTTCCGAGTGCATCATTTATTGTCTTCGGTTGCCCCATACTCGAGTAACAGCGCTATTATTTCATCTGCTTGCCGTAACATGTCAGCCTTAAATTGGGGGTCATTAATATCGCTCTCACCTTCTCTCAGCCGTTTAGCCAAAGACAATGGCGTATCTCCCTCTTGATTTTTAATATTTACATCTGCTCCATTGTCTAATAATAGTTTTACTGATTTTAGGTTTCCCCATCCAATAGCATGAAAAATCGGAGTGCCACGAAGTGCCTTTCCGTTGACATCAGCCCCGTTTTCAATCAGGAAAACAGCTCTCGTAAATTCTGGGTCGGTATAGCAGTCTTCTTCTACCATATGGCTCAATAAATAGCTTGACTTCGATATGTCATATCCATTCTCAATCATTTCACGAGCCATATCAAACTTGAAGTATGTAACCAATTTATCAAAGGCACACCCGCTACACTTCTTGGCAACTTTTTCTGCAAGTGGTTTTATTTTTTCATCAGACGCTCCGTCTGCAAGCATTTTATACAATTTGGATCGATTTTTCGTAAATTGATTATCTGGATACTCTTTAATAAAATGAATTGTCGGATATATTGCAAATAAGAGAATGATTGCTGCCCATACCCCGGTAAGTACCCATCCATTGGATATTTTACAAGCAGCAACAATCAGTGCCGTTAGAAAAACGGCAAGCAGCAAGACAGTTACAATGAATCCGATTATCGCAATGCCATAACCATCCCCACCCCCCTGCGGGTCATACTTGCCGGATGTTGGAAATGATAGCGATACAATTGCATCGAATAATGGTTTGGCGAGTATTCCCGCCAGAACTATGGCTATAAATATTAAGATCATTTTCATAACTTCTTAATTTCATGTTTGTAATTTTGTTATTTTTTACCACACAACGGCAACAACGCATTAGCCTGCAAGCATCCCAATTCACTACTTCTGTGCCAGTCCTCACAAGCCCCATCCTTATCGCCCGACTGGTTACGTGCCAGCCCACGACCATAGTACAACTTTCCGTCACTCGGAAAAGCCTTTATTCCTTCGCCGTATGTTTCCGCAGCTTCCTTGAAGCGTTTCAGGTCATACAGCGCACGCCCCAGATTATTATACAAATCCGCATCGGGAGAGCAGTTCTTTATCGCCAGACGATAAGTAGCTATTTCTCCCTCGTAATCTCTTGTTTCATATTGCGCCACACCCAAATTTATATAGGCATCAATATCTTGAGGTGCAATTTCTATTGCCTTATTATAATCATTAATAGCTCCTTTGTTATCACCAAGATCAGACTTACAATTTCCTCTGTTAATATAAACTACTATATCTTGTGGATTCAATTTTATTGCTTTATTATAATCGTTAATAGCTCCTTTATTATCACCAAGTCTTGATTTGCAATTTCCTCTATTAAAATATGCTTTTATATATTGAGGATTGATTTGTATTGCTTTGGAATAGTCTGCAATGGCTCCTTTATTATCACCTAATTTTGATTTAATTAGCCCTCTATTATAATAAGTTTTATAATCTTGTGGATTAATTTGAATTGCTTTAGTATAATCGTCAATAGCCCCCTGATTATCATCTACTTTTGATTTACTTAGTCCTCTATTATAATAGGCTAACATATAAAGAGGATCAATCTCAATAGCTTTGTTATATTCTGCAATAGCCCCCAATTTGTCACCACTCCCAGACTTTATATTTCCGCTTTCCAAATAAGCGTATGCCAATGAATCCACCGGATGGAACGCAACAGTATCATTTTGCAAAGAATCTGTTCCCTGCTTTACCTGCTTATTTCCGCTCGCCTGTCCGCAACTCGACAAACATACAGCCAGTAATATGTAAACAGTCCATTTCCTCATACACTTATTGCATTTTCAAAACTTCAAACAGTATCGTATCGTTTTCACGCCATTTCGTCCAGCCGGAGAAGGGAACAGCAAGTTTATTTATCGCACGTAAATCCTCAAACCTTATCCAGTCACCTTTCTTCTCTTTCACGTGTCCGCCATAATGTCGGGCAGGATAAAGTTCTTCCGTTACTTTTCCTTCCGGCTGGTCGTATAGCTTGAACTCGTACAAGTTCGTGACAAACTTTCCGATCAAGCTATCACCGTAATGTTCTGCGATAGGAATATCTCCCGTCTCTTTCTCGGAAGAAGCCCCTCGTCTGGTATTGGAACAAGTCGCCATAGCTATACATATTAATAGGGTTATTACTGCTTTCATTATTTATTATTTCAAGTTGAACATTCCGTTTCCATTTTCTGCCAAAGATACCCCGATTTGTATATCTTTATTCTCCTATATATTTAATATCACTCGAATGGATATGTTGGTGATTATTGTAATATACAACTGTTTCTTTTTTAGGCTGATTAGCTCCACGTTTAAAGACATGAATTTGTGTTTCCTCAAATTTACATTCTCTCTCGCCAACTCTAAGGCTGATGTCAAATCGGTTATTATCTTCTCCGACTTTAATCAGAAATTTCCCCCGAATATCGGGATTGGATTCATCGCCAAATGCCGCAGGATAATTGTGTATAACCTCATTCTCATTAAAAAACAGATGCCCTACATATACTGTGTCGGCAACGTTCCATGCCATTATCAAATGTTTCAGCCTTGCCATAGGGTAATATTTTACATCATCAAGACTTCCGAACATCTCACCATTGGAACAATAATACCCGTAATCCGGATCAAATACAGTCTGCTCATTCTCAAACTCAATCTGAATATCATACGAAAATCTTTCTGCATAAGTATCCCATAATCCTTTAGGAATACCATTTTTCGATAGATTTTCAATCGCTTTGGGATAATCCGACAATCGACCTGTACAAAAATCATCCATTGTTTTATGACGGGTATCCACATAATCACTTAATTCTACTGATACTTCTTCTGCCTGTAGAGTATAATCCAAACGGGCATAACGGTGAGAGCCATCAAGGTATAGCCATATTTTTCCTTCCGGCAAAAGTGTTATGACAAGGTTGTTGTATCTGAAACGTTGCTTTTCTTTGACACCATAGTACCCCTCTCGAAATAATTCTAACATTCGGTTTTGCAATTCCTCTGAAAACTCGATATTTGCTTGATAGAATTTCTTCTCGGTATATGCAGCCCACAAAATATCAAGGCTATTAGGGATAGGCAACCCACGTTCTATGTCGAAAGCATTTAAATCAACTCCACCTGCTCCTCTTCTTCCGATACCCAATTTCGGAAAAGAACCAAAGACCTGAATACTTTCCCCTTTGTTACCGAAACCCACTTTGCAGCGGAGAAGTTCTACCGGGTAATTACGTGGAGTACTGACAGACGGACTCCACGAAAAGATTGTTCTCGGTTCTTTCTTGTTGAACCTGATTTTGATTCCTGCCGCCTTGTAAAAAAGAAAGCACAGCAACAAGCAGGCGATAACCAATAGCACCGCATTGGCTTTGTCCTCTTTGAAGAAATGATAGATCGTTTCCATAAATGACTATTTAGTTAGTGCCAACTCATGTGTTCGAGTTCGTAAGCTATAAAGGATATGATGATCGACAGGACAAGGGCGATGATACCTATAATCAAATCCCCTTTACGGCATAGGCTTCCTTCCGGGTTCAGAAAGGCAGCAAGAAAGAATAGCCCTGTTATGATATAAGGGAATATTTTCCAGTCAAAATCCCCTGCATCATAATCCGGATAGTAAGAAACTATAATCCGTAACACAACGCTGATAACAGTTATTAGCGTGATGGTTAAAAGAAATTTTGCAACTGCACCCATACGCTTAAATATTAAGTTTATAATCTCATTATACCTCTTTCTTTTGCCAAAGATACCCCGCCGTCCTTCAATTCCCTTTTCGTTTCCCGTCCGTTCTTTTTCGATAATCGTCCGCAAAAGGATATTTAACGGCTTCATTTGTCCTTTTGCCCAAATATAAAACAAAATCCCGATAAAATACAGTAATTACTGTATTTTATTCTTCTGATACCTGATAAAATACTTCCCCCTTTGTTTTATATTGCTTTGCACCTCGAACTTCTCCGGTTCTCCCGCCATCCGCCACGACAAACCTGCGAACCGGACGACAAGTAGCGACGCCCCGCCTCAAACTTGCTGATAACCCATGTTTTCCCCTATATATTTACGTCCGGTTTCACTGGAAACCATTAGTATTCACCATTTAAAAATTTAAGTTTATGGACGAAAGACCGGACAACAGCCAGCAGTTGATGGACATCCTTCTTGTCATGGATAAGGAGGAAAAGACCATCCAAGCCGTCAGCGGAGTGCAGGACGGCAAGTTACAAACCAAGAACCCGTTGGAGGACAACAACGACCTTCTCAAAGTGGATCGCCACGGCGATATGTTCTCCAACTTCTTTTCCAATCTCTGGAACCAGATTAAAGATCCCACCCGTTTCCATTTCTTCCGTGTCCCGGAAGAGGAAGTGCAACGGGTAGCCGCCGATTTCCAGCAGACTGTGCAAAATCCCACGCCCGAAGGACAGGCACGCATGGCACAGTACGAAGTACAGCCGCCCCAGCAGGCACAACAACAGAGCCAACAGCAGGCGCAACCTGCCGCCGGACAACAACAGCAACAGACCGATGCGCCACAACAGCAACCACAACCGCAGGAACAGCAGCAACAGCCGCAGTACAAGTACGACGTGAACAAGATTGACTGGGAAGCCGCCGCATCCATCGGCATCAAAAGGGAGCAGCTTGAACAGAACGGTATGCTCGACCAGATGCTAAAAGGTTTCCAGACCGACAAGACAGCCCGTGTGTACTTCAACCTCGGTTCTCTTTCCCACAGCAACGACAGCCAGCTTTCCTTGCGTGAGAACGCCGATGGCAAGCTCGTCATTTGCAGCCACGGCATTCTCGACCTTGACAAGATGCAGAAACAGTTTTTCGGGTACGATCTTTCCCAAAAGGACATGGACGCCGTGAAACTCTCTGGCAATATCGGACATCCCGCCGAGGTTACCAACCGGGCGGGCGAGAAAATCCCGTCCCTTATCAGCCGTAACCTGAAAACGAACGAACTGGTGTCGTTCCCGCTGGACAAGGTGCGCATCCCTGCCGAGAAGAACGGGCATACCTTCACCCCCGATGAAATTACCAAGTTGAAGCAGGGCGAAGCCGTCGTCTGCCAGTTCCAGACCAAAGCGAAAGAGGGGCAGAAGCCCAAGACCTATTTAGCCCCCGTGCAGTTCAGTGCCGCCAAGATGCAGCTTGAACTACTCTTTGGCGAACGGGGCAAACTGGCGATGGACGAACACCGGGAAATGCAGAAGCAGACCGCCAATCAGGAAGTCCCCAAGACCTTCCGCAAGCAGGAACTCACCGAGAAGTCGCAGCTTGAACTCTCCGGTGGCGGGACGGTCAAGGTTTCCGGTCTGGTGGATAAACAAGGTAAAGCCTACCACGGCTATATCACATGGCAGCCCGGACAGAAATATCCCGCTTTCATGTTCCCGAAGGATTACAAGACCGCACTCGAAGAGGGGCGTGTCAAGCCCGCAGTCGAGAACGAGGTGCAGGTGGCGGTCAATTCACAAGGTAAAACCACCGAAGCGACCAAGAGCCTCAAAGAAGCCTTGCAGTCCGCCCAGACCAAACCTACCGGGGAACAGAAGCAGCAGCAAGACCGCAAGGAGCAGCAGAAAGAGGATAAGAAACAGGAACAACGGCAGGAGCAGAAGCAGGACAAGCCCAAGCAGCGCAAGGGCGTTCGCCGTTAATTCTTTCCCCTTTTTTATTACGATTCAGTTGTCCCGCCCTAAGTGACGGGACACTTTTTGTCAAACCATTAAAAATTGAACATTTATGATTACAGCAATTATCGCCGAGAAACCTTCCGTGGCGAAGGATATAGCAAACGTGTTGGGAGTCCGTGAACGTCACGATGGCTACCTCGCAGGCAACGACTACCTCGTTACCTGGGCGTTCGGCCATCTTGTACAGTTGGCTATGCCGGACGCTTACGGTTACACGGGCTTCCGCCGGGAAAACCTGCCCATCATCCCGCAGGAATTTAAGTTCATTCCCCGCCAGATACGGAAAGGCAAGGAGTACAAATCCGATCCCGGCGTACTCAAACAACTAAAGGTGATCCGGGAAGTTTTCGCCCAGTCTGACCGGATCATCGTAGCGACTGATGCAGGTCGTGAAGGAGAAGGAATATTCCGTTATATTTACAACTACCTCGGTTGCCGCAAGCCCTTTGACCGTCTGTGGATTTCCTCGCTGACCGACCGTGCCATCCGTGACGGGCTGGATAAACTCAAACCCGGCAGCGATTACGATAACCTCTACCGTGCCGCCGAAGCCCGTGCCATCGCCGATTGGGAAATTGGATTAAATGCGACGCAGGCACTTTCCATCGCCGCCGGACAGGGAATTTTCTCGCTCGGACGGGTGCAGACACCCACCTTGATGATGATCTGTTCCCGTTATCTGGAGAACAGGGATTTCACCCCGCAGACCTACTACCAGCTAAAGATCACGGCGGAAAAGGACGGCACGCCCTTCTCCGCCATCTCCGAACACAAGTACGAAACCCTTCCGGCAGCAACGACCGCCCTTAGTGCCGTTACCGCCACGGGC
The DNA here is from genome assembly GCF_003474285.1 of Bacteroides sp. AF39-11AC. NCBI lineage: Bacteria > Pseudomonadati > Bacteroidota > Bacteroidia > Bacteroidales > Bacteroidaceae > Bacteroides > Bacteroides sp. AF39-11AC. The sequence goes on from NZ_QROH01000009.1 coordinate 177,587, forward strand.
ACGGTCATGGTTGCCGATGTGCAGCGCAAGGAAGTGAACCAAGAACCGCCGCATCTTTTTGATTTAACCGCTTTGCAGAAAGAAGCCAACAGCAAGCTCGGCTTTTCAGCCGACAAAACCCTTTCCATAGCACAATCGCTTTACGAGAAAAAGGTACTTAGCTACCCCCGCACAGGCTCCCGTTTTATCTCGGACGATGTTTTCGACGAAATCCCGTCCCGCATCGCCCTTTTGGAACAATACCCCGCTTTCTCCGCCTATGCCGCCACCCTGAAAGGGACGGCACTCAACCGCCGCAGCGTGGACGCAGGGAAAGTCACCGATCATCATGCCCTGATTATCACCGAATGTCTGCCCGGCGAACTGCCGGAGGACGAACGCAAAATTTACGATATGGTTGCCGCCCGCCTGCTCGAATCCTTCTCCGCCCGTTGCGTAAAGGACGTTACAACGGTTCGTTTCACCGCAGCGGGTAGCGACTTTACCACCAAAGGGACAATTATCAAGTCCGCCGGATGGCGTGCCGTCCGTGGCGAGAAGGACGAGGAAGAAGAAGCCGCCGCCCTTCCGCCTTTGCAGCCCGGCGAAACCTTCCCCCTGCAATCGGCGGAGAACGTGGAGAAACAGACCAAGCCCCGTCCACTGCACACCGAGAGCAGCCTGCTTTCGGCAATGGAGAGTTGCGGCAAGGAGTTGCAGGAAACCGAACTGCGGGACAGCTTGAAAGACATCGGTATCGGCACGCCCGCCACTCGTGCGTCCATTATCGAAACCCTGTTCTCCCGTGACTACGTGCGCCGGGACAAAAAGAATCTTGTCCCGACCGAGAAAGGGCTGGCGGTGTACCATACCGTAAAGGGCAAACGCATTGCCGATGTCGAAATGACCGGACAATGGGAAACCGCCCTTGCCCGCATCGAGACGGGCGGGATGGACGCAGCCACGTTCCGCAAGGGAATCGAAGTCTATACCGCCCAGATCACCGAGGAACTTTTGCAGGTGCAGGTATCGGTTGCGGACGGTGAACGCATCCCTTGCCCCAAATGCCAGTCCGGGCGCATCCTCTTCTATCCGAAAGTCGCCAAGTGCAGCAACGTCGATTGTGGCGTTACCATCTTCCGCAGCAAGGGCGAAAAAGAGCTTACCGACAAACAGATAACCGACCTTGTAACCAAGGGCAAAACATCCCTTATCAAAGGCTTCAGGAACAAGGACGGCAAAGCCTTCGATGCGCACGTCACCTTCGACAAGGACTTCCGCACCGTGTACGAGTTCCCGCCCCGCACGGACAAGGCAAAAGGAAAGGGCGGCAGACGATGAACGGCTGGTTATCCGTGGAAGAAGCCGCCCGTATCTGCGGTACGGACGTGCAGCGCATCACCCTCTGGATGAACGGCAACCACATCGCTTTTGCCCGTTTCGATAACGTCCTGATGATTGACGGCGCATCCCTTTTCGCCCTTTTCGAGCGTAACCGGGTAGATACCATCTATGACGATGTACAGCAGAAGAAAAAGAGGGGCAGACCGGGCAAGCACAGTGAGTTGCTGAATACCCCGTTGGATAGGCTCGGCTTCTCGCAGCGTGTCGTCAAGGCTTGTCGGGAACTTAGCATTTTCACAACTGAACATTTGCTGATCCACCTGAAAAGGTATCGCCTTTCCCGGCTGTACTGTGTCCGTAACTTCGGTAGTCAGTCCGGCACTGAAATTCTCCGTTGGCTGCACCGTAACGAACTCATAGACGACGGCGGATCACGGGATTTCCGGGTATTATACCCTTAATCCCATAATAATTAGTACCTTTGCCAGTCGGTCACTCCGAAAAGGTTGCTTTGCCTTTTCAGAGTAACCGGATGGCAGACGTTCAGGGCAGCAATACCCCGAACGCCTTTAATCTCAAATAAAAAGAATAAAATGGAAATTCAGAACAATATCTTTAGCTATGCAACCTTGCTTAAACAAGTCAAGGCACGTGTAGCACTCGCCCAGAAAAAGGCTATCTACGCAGCCAATGAAGAAATGCTTACCATGTATTGGGACATTGGCAAACTGCTATCCGAAAGTCAGAAGCAAATCGGTTGGGGAAACAATGCCCTTGAACAGTTATCCAACGACTTGAAGAATGATTATCCGAAGGTAAAAGGCTTTTCACCACGTAATTGCAGGTGCATGATTCAGTTCTATAAAGAATATAATCAAGAACTTACAATTTGGCAACAACCTGTTGCCAAATTAGAAGTGTCAAATTTAATCCTTCCGGTTAAACAACTAAGCTGGTCACACAATGTTATTCTGATGCAAAAGGTAAAAGACCTCAAAGCTCGGTATTGGTATATGATACAGTGCCTTAAAAACGGTTGGGGGCGTAACTTTCTGGTCGAAGCCATCAATCAGGACTACTACAATATTCACGGCGCACTGGCAAATAATTTCGATGCCACCCTTCCCGAAATACAAGCCAAGCAGGTGAAAGAAACCTTGAAAGATCCCTATATTTTCGATATGCTGACTTTTACCGACGAGTACGACGAACGGGACGTGGAATTAGGTTTGATTAAACATATAGAGAAGTTCCTTCTCCAAATGGGGGCAGGTTTCGCTTTCATGGGCAGGCAGTACCACATCGAAGTTTCGGAAAAGGATTTTTATATCGACATCCTCATGTACAATGCCTTTATGCACCGATATTTAGTTGTGGAGTTGAAGCGGGGGGAGTTCCAGCCCGAATATATTGGCAAGCTGAATTTTTATTGTTCGGCGGTGGACGATATTCTTTGCCGGGAAGGGGATAACCAGACCATAGGCTTGCTGCTTTGTCAGAACAAAGACCGTATTATGGCTGAATACGCTTTGCGTGATGTACACAAGCCTATCGGTATTTCAGACTACGAATTAGGCAAGGCATTACCCAAAGATATTAAATCCGGGTTGCCGTCCATTGAAGAACTGGAGAATAAACTTAGCCGGGAGTTACAGGATAGCGAAGATACGCTTTGAATTTAGGCATCACTGTTGCCTAAATTCAACAAGAAAAGTGCGACACTGTTGCACTTTTCTTTGTTATCTCCCATTCATGCGACACTGTCGCATAAATTACACCCTTCCGTACACCGTCCTTACTTTCTCGCCATCCAGCACCCTGCAAGACCGTACCACCCATGCCGCACCGTCACCCGTAATATGCCGCAAAGCCTTTTCTTCACCCCCTGCAACCTTCGGCAGCGTAATTACCACGATTTCGTCAGCCAGCCTGCTATTCAGCAACATGGCGGCAATTCCTTCACCGTAAGCGACAATCACACCGTCACCCGCAGCTTTCATCCGTCCGATTTCCGCCACGGCATCCCCTGTGATGAACCGCACGCTTTCTTTTTCCGTCAGGTTACAGTCTGCTTGCGCCACGACAAAAGTGTCCTTTTGCGTGATTGGCCAGCCGAGGTGATTCATAAATACGTCTAAATAAGTTTCTTCATCCAAGAGCAGGCAATCGGCTTTCCCGATAGCATCATCCACCTGCTTGTCAGCACGGGCAGGGCATCCGTCAATGGACTGGTACACATACAAGGTAATCTGTTTCATAACACTTTTCTTTTTATCGGTTATGCCCGCCTTGCGCCATAAAAAAACAGCGTGAATTACGCTATTCCGGTACGAGGTACTGGCATACCTAAGAAACGAAACAGGCAAGACACGCTGTATGTGCATACAGCATGTGCATTGCGCCGTAATCCCGTTTCTTAATGAAAAGTGCCAGTTTTCGTACCGAGACGTTCAGCGAACGTACAATCTATATAATCAAAACCCGCTTGCGTTCAAGCCGGGCAATGAACTTTCATATTTTCAGTTGCAAATATAGTGCAAACCTGCCGAACTACAAAAGAATAGCCCCGCCTTATCTCACGACAAAGCAGGGCAACCGTTCACTCTTCACTTACGCCTAAGTACATGGTGAACGTGGGGTAATGGTCTGTTGATACTCTTATCCGCTTGCTTTTCTTTCCGGATTTTTTTTCTCCGTCACCGCATCGAAACGGTTACGGATGAACTCCTGCACATCTTTCGCACGGTAGAATACCTTCCCGCTGATCGTGAAGTAAGGCAACGCCCCGATAGCCCGGTATCGCTGCAATGTCCGTATGCCTACTTTCAGCAGCAGGCACAAGTCCTGATTATCCAGCAGTTCCTCACCGTCCAGCAGACTGTTCTTTTTCAGCACCCGTTCCAGCAGTTTTTCCGTCAGGTCGAACCGCTGCATGATCCGCTGCATCCAGCCTTCAAACTCTTCCCGGTCTGTGTACATAACAATCTCCTTCCTTTTCGATGATTTCCTTCTCCCGCATATAGCGGATATAACCCTTTGCCGTGCGTTCCTTCACTTCCAGCATTTCCTGTATCAGTTCGCACAGTTCGATATAACCGTACTTCTCCTGCCGGGTGAACGCCTCCCGTGCCATTTCCGCCAGTTCCTTTTCCTTGCGCTTCTCTTTCTCCGCACGGGGCTTTTCGCCCACGTACACAGGCATCCCGGCTTGCTTGTCCCAGCGGAACTGCATCAACGGAATATCCAGTGGGCTGCCGTCCCGCACCTTCAACGCTTTCACCACCGATATTTCCGGGTTCTCGTCCTTCTCTATCGAGAGGATAGCCGCCGACTTGCGTTGTAACTCGCTGCCCAAGTGTCCCCGGAGCTTCAAGCCGTTCGGTACGAAATGCACCACGGCGGCGATGCACGTACGGTAAATCCCCGCCAGCCGGTAAATCTCGTCGATCAATGCCACGCTTTCCCCCTCGTCGTTGGCGCAGCGTATCAAATCCGCCACCCCGTCGATTACCACCAAATGAATACCCCCGTGCAGATAATGGTACTTGTCCATGCTCTGCATGATAGCGGTCAGCCGTTCGCTTCTTGACATTCCCGTCAGGCAATATACATGCAGGAACTCCGGCATTCGTTCCCGTCCGGCACGCCGTAGCAACCGCCCTGTATTCTTGTACAGTTGTTGTTCGCTCTGTTCCGTATCATAGAGCAGCACCGCACGCCTTTTCCGGTTCGGTTCAACCCGCACGCCCAGCAGGTCGGTATCCGTTTCCTTCTCCTGAATCGCCCCGGCTACCAGTGCAGCCGTGTAGTTGCTCTTTCCTGTACCTTCCCCGCCCGTGATGCAGAGTATATTCTCTTCCGTCCCTAATGGCACGTCCCCGGCGGTAATGATACTGACCGCCGCCAGTGGCGGGTGGTCGTAGTCGATCTCGCACGATTTCAGTACCGCCATCGTGTCCCCGTACAGGCTGTCCAGCATTTTGAGGAACAGCTTCACGAACTCTTCCCGTGTCCGTCCCGCCTTGAAGTAGTCCGACACGTCCTTGTCCGTCTTTTCTCCCGTCAGTGGCAGCACCAGCCGTTTTATCCCGTACTCTGTTAGCTGTTGTCGGTGCTTCTCGGAGCTTTCCAGCCCCGTTTTATCCACGTCGTACAGCAGCACGATATGTTTGAAACGGTACACTAACTTGCGAATAATCTTCGTGGGGATAACCGATGTTTCCGAGTTGAAACAGATGGCGTGGAACCCGTGCACCGCCAGTGTCAGTACGTCCTTTTCCCCGCCCGTCAGGAACAGCGTGTCGCCTTTGGGCGGCAACTCTTCCAGCCCGAAGCAGTAGTTATCCCCCGTATGCCCGCCATACACGAACCGTACTTCCGATTTCGGGCGGTACACCTTCACGCCCCATTTCCCCGCATACCCGAACATCGGTTCTGCGGACGTGGACGTGAAGCCGAACGCTTTCCCATCTTTCGTTTCGCTCCGGTACTCCTTTAGCGACTGCACCCCGTAACGGTTCAGCACCTTTTCCGTGATCCCGTACCCAGCCCAATACTCCAGTTCATTTTCCGTGAATGGCTGCTGCACCGTCCGGTACGGGCGTGGCTTGTGTTCCGGTTCTGTCGCCCGTTCTTCCGTCCCGTTCGGCTCTACCGTTTCGTTTCCTTCCGCCACGGGAACAACCCGCATGGCAGCCCGCCGTTCCCGTACCGTTTCCGATGGCACATCCTCACCGATACCCAGACACAGTTCACGGTCTATCGTTTCCAACACCTCCACGAAGTCGGCGGCGTTCCGGCAATCCAGCCCCTTCACTTTCGCCACGAGAAAGAAACAGTCGCCTGAAAAGTCCCCGTTACCGAAGTCCTTCATCTTGTACGTTCCGCTTCGGCGGTCATAGTACACGTTGCACGACGCCTTGCTGTCCTCGTACAGCGGGTTCAGGAAATTCCTGCCCACCCGCCATTTCACGGGCAGGTAGTGGCGGAACACGTCCAGCCCGTTACTCGTTCGTGCCAGTATTTCCTCTTTTCTTACCATACAGCTTGTTTTTTCGTTCGTGTAAAGGGTGTTGTTCCGCCATCCGGTCAATCAGCGTGTCGGGTGTTTCCCGCATCCAGCGTTCCCGGAACTGCTCCACGTCCGTGCGGCGGTAGCGGATCTTCTTGCCACAGATGGAGAACGGGAGAATCCGGTTCGTGCGGTAGCGTTGCAGCGTGCGGGGGCTGATTTCAAGATATTCGCATACCTCCGCATTCTGCATCCACTTGTCCGCTTTCCGGCGGTTCTTCTCATCCTGTCCCTGTTGTTGTTCCGTCTCCCTTTGCCGGGATTCCTGCACGTATGCCGCTATCCCGTCTATCTTTTCCACGAGGGCGGCAAAGGCTTTGCTTTCGATTGTTATTACTTCCATAATCTGTTGATATTTAGATTTCTGGTCGCAAATGTCCGGCTATTCGATTGTTTTTCTTTTCACGTCCGTACCACCTTGCCAAAGATTTTTTCCGGGCACAAAAAAGCCGCCGGGGAGCTTTCTTTCGGCTCGTTCCGGCGGCTGCAAGCCGCTTCTTCACTGGTTAGGGCTTGATTGGGCTGTTTTTAGCAGCTTGCTATGAACTTGGTAATCCTGTAACTGGTTTACAACAGGTTAGCTGTCCGTTTCGTCCATCCGTTTCAGCAGTTTCTCTATCATTTGGTCGAGATACACCGTCCGGCTGTTCTTCCGGTTTCGCATGGCGATAAACGTGTGGTACACGTCGCCCAGATCAATATGGAACGTCCGTTCAAATGCCGTCACAATGTCGATAATGTCCGCTTTCCCGTTATCCACGCTCCCCACCGCATGGATGCCGTATATCAGTTCCACCGCCGCCGCTTTCTTGTCCGTCCAGTACAGCTTCTTTCCCGATAACGGCTCGCCGTCCGCAGGCTCACGCATCCGCCTTGTCAGGAAGGCTAACAGCAGTTCCACCGCAATCAGCCGGGCGACCAACCGGTCATATCCGGTGGATAGCTCCGCTTCCGGCTCGAAGATGAACGTGTCCGTTTCCGGGCTTATCTCCGTCTGTCCCCGTTTGAAGTAGAAGCTGTCCCGGTACGTAGCCCCGCTACGGTAATACTGGAAAAAGGAAAGGCTGCGTTCAAAGACCGTTTTCAGTTTCTCAATCTCACATTGGTAATAACCAGCGGCAAGTTCATAGTTGGGTGGGCGGTTACTCTCAATCTGGTATAGCTTGTAGAAGTACAGCAGCCGCCCGAGTATCAGCGGCTTTTGGTACTTAAAAAATCGGATTTCCTCTGCGTCATCCTTAAACTTGTGTGACAGTGCGAAGTCTTTCAGTTCAGCCATCTTTTCTTTCAGGAACTTCGTCATTTCACGGCATCCCGGAATAATGTTTTCCCCTTCCAGATTGACCGTCCCCGTATATCGGTCAATCTCCTGTAACATTGAATCAAAAAATTTATCCATGCAATCCTTTTTAGGTTTCTAAAAACGGCTGCAAAGTTATTGGCAATCCGAATATTACTTTTTTCGTTTCCCGTCCATTCTTTTTCGATAATCGCTCAAATCGCACAAAAACGACTTTTACCATGCCGGATGTGGCATACCCCACGTTATCAACTCCCCAATCCCAGAAAATAGAACGGTCTGTTTTCCGGTGCGGCATCCTTGTACAGTGACAATCCTTCAAAAAAATGGTGATCCTCATTTTCCAGATGTCCCACCACCCGGTTATGAATCTTAAACAGCAATTCTCCGGCGGTAAATCCGTCCCCGTCCGCCGTCAGTCTGAAATCTTCCTCTGTTTCGTCTTCCTCCTCCCAATAGGCGTATTGCACTGTCACTTCCTTACACGCCAGTACCACCTCTTCCGGCTGCCACCCGTCCGCATCCAGTTCCTCGTGGTACTCCTGCACAGCCTTCATAAACTCCTCGATGGTATCGTACTGCCCGCCATAGAACGCCCAACGCACATCTGTCATTATTTCCTGTGGGTATTTCTCTTTCTTCGCACGTGCCTTCTCCTTTCCCGTAATTTGCTCGTATAATCGTTTTAAATCAAAGCCATATTTCAATGCCATATCATAATAATTTTGGTTAGTATCTTCGTGAATTGATGCGTAAATTTCACTCCTTAATTCCGGTCGTGAACGCAAGTCTATATGCTCAAAATAATTATCCATTTTGGCATCCTCTTTAATTAAATCATCCCGCCCGGAAAAATCCAGAGTAGCAACAATTAGATTATAATATCCGTATCCGGAAGATGCGTAAACACCTATCTCTCTATATTTATCACCATCTATTGGAATTGGTAAGTATAATTCACCCGAAGCCAAATAAACATTCATATTATACCGACTTAGAACTTCCGGGAAACTCACTTCAATGGGATTAACCTCTCTTTTACCGACTATCACTCCCTCGTATTTACTAAGAAAATCGTTAAACACGAACGTCCCGGTAACAGCTTTCTTCTCAAAGTCCACATCTTCCACCGAAGTGTACACACCCAAGAACATTTCAACCAGCACACTCTTATTGAAGAACTCCAGATCATTTAATTCTCTTTCTTCTTCTGGCACAATCTTAATATACTGTTTCGTTACATCAAACAGCACCCTTCCGAATATAAACTCCGTTTCGGACACCGGAATAGCGAACACATCGCTCGTCGTACATTTTACTTTCTTTGCCATACGCTTGATTTTACAGATATAGTTATTCTAAATACTTCGCTTTCTTTCCCAATATCTCTTGCCACCATACCGGAGTATATTCTTTGGCACGTGGATAGTTTTTAAACTCATGGCTAAAGTTATCAGGTGTTTTATTATCAAGCATTTCGTCATAATTGAAACAAACAGTAAATGTTTTATTAGGCATTAGTTCTATTGTACATGTAAGCCATGCTCCCTCAAAGTCAGCCTGTGAATACATTTCATCTTTTATTTCTTCCATTAAATCGAAATTTTTCCAAGATGCGGGAAATTTGGTTGTTGTTCCTTTTAATATGAAATGATTATTTGTAGTAATAGAATCAATTCCTTCTGCTTTAATAATGATTTTATCCCACATTCCTGTATAATTTTCATTATATACTTTCATCGAATTTTCTATAACTTGCCGAATCTTCTCTTGTATCGCAGGTGTTTGGTAAGTCTGTGTTCGCTGTGGAATAGCTAATTGCTCCACGATAACAGTATTTTTCAAATACTTCGCTTTCTTTCCCAATATCTCTTGCCACCATAATGGAGTATATTCTTTTGCACGTGGGTACTTCTTAAATTCAGCAACAAAATCATCTGAATCTACTAAGTGGTCTTGTGGAATCTGACTTTTATCGTCATAGACAAATCGGATAGAATACGTCAAGTCAGGATTTAGCTCAATAATGCAATAGAACCATGCACCTTCCACTTTTGCCTGATTGTACATTTCCTTTTTAACATCGTTCATTATATCAAACACCTGCAAAGATGTTTTCATTCTATGTTCCTGCCCTTCTTTAATTACAGTATTTTTTGCTCTTAGCCCCACAGCCATACAACGAACAGATATTATAATTTTATCCCATTTATCATTGTAATCCTTATCATATAACACTAATGCACTATTTATGACTTCTTGAATTTTAGATAATATCTCAGGTGTCTGATAAGTCTGTGTCCGTTGTGGAATAGCGAATTGCTCCACGATAATAGTATTTTTCAAATACTTCGCTTTCTTTCCCAATATCTCTTGCCACCACATCGGAGTATAACCTTTGGCTCGTGGAGACTTCTTGAACGCCGTTTCTAATCTCTCCGGGTTATCAAATACATCATTGGGCAATGAAGCCTTATTGTCATAATTAAATTCAATAATAAATTTCTTTTGGGTATCAAACACTATTTTACACATAAGCCATGCGCCTTCAATACTTGCCTGTTTATACATATCATTTTTTATTTCAGACAATAAATCCGCTGTACTTAATGAAACAGGCATTTTTGAAACAATATTATTACATATAAAATATCCTTCCGTTCTTACATCACCAATACAATGCGCTTCTACAATAATTCTATCCCAATTCCCCGTACAATAATTATTAAATACTTTCGTGGATTTTTCTATTATCTGTTGTATTTTTAGCAATATATCAGGTGTCTGATAGGTCTGTATCCGTTGTGGAATAGTGTTCTGTTCCACCTCTTTTTTCTTTGGGGCATCTATTCGGATCAGCGGCGCATCTGATTTACGGCACAGCGTTTCTACTGTATCAAGATACCAGTACCAGAACTCCCGCCTTTTTCCCGCATCCCCTTCATCCACAAAAGGATTTCCCCCGGCAAAAGCCATCGAAGCGAAAAAGTCCGTATTCCATACCTCGTACTCAAACGCACCATCATCTTCTCCCTCGTATTCATCAATATCCAGCATAGCGGCCGCATGATCCGCTATCGAATAACAAAGTGAGATTACCGCCCATCCTGCCATATTTTCCGTACAGGATTGCCCCTCTACATAGTTACGTAGTCTATTCGCTTCTTCGACTAAGGCATCCGCTTTTCCTTTTCCGTGGTAAAGGTATTCGTCCGCCGAACACAGCAGTTTCCGCAACAAGGTATCTTCAATCTCATTTCCCCAAAGAGGATATACCTTTTTGCAGCACTCCGCAAACACTTTGTTCACTATCTCCACGTTACCGATGGACTGTAACAGTTCCACACGGCAGGACAAAGGCAAATGACCGTTACCGCTTTGCTCTATAACCGTCCTTAGCTCGCTTATTTCAACTTTTTTGTTTTTCATAAAATGGGAAAGAAGTGTTTTTATATTCATTGTAACTTATCATTAATCTTTCATTATCAATTTTTCCGTATCTCACCCGGACTTGCCCCGAAATTCATCTGGCAGAACTCCGTCAGGTACGATTGCGACACAAACCCGCACACCTCTGCCACTTCCAGCAGCGGCAAGTCTGTTTGTGTGAGCAGGTTCTTCACCTTGTCTTTCCGCAGTCCTTTCAGCCATTCATGGGGAGTAGTACGGAACTCTTCACGGAACAGCCGCCGGAAAGTGCTTAGGCTGTACCCGCAAAGGTCAGCCAGATGTCCCGTATTCTTTGCCTTCATGCAATGCTTCGTAACCTTCTCCACGAGCCTTTTATTCTTCACCATTCCCAGATACACCTCTGCCTGCAACAACTCTTCACCCGTCATTTCCTTTACCTTCGCACAGGCAATAGGTATTTCCAGTTCCGTAGCACCTTTCGGCAAATCCTCGCTCTTGGTACAGTGCGGACGTTTCCGCTTCATTTGCTGCACATACTGCGCCAGTCGGTTATACACCCCGTTCAGATACCCCCGTTCAGGATAGATATGCAATATCCGGCACAAGTACAGCAGTTCCCTGTTGCACCCGTAGTTGATATACCAACTCGATAACCGGAACACATACCGCAGTGCCGCATCTTCCCGTGACAAGGCAACCAGCATCACATACGCCTCGAAACCCTTGTCGCTGTACGTCACCGCTTCCGGTAGCTTGTTCAGCGTATCTGCCACGAACCGCATTACCCGTCGGTCCTCGGCAAGCTGTTCCAGCCCAGCAAATTCCCCCGCATCCTGCTTGCTTCGTATCATTCCTTCCATTGTTTCTACCAGAGCTTGCACCTTCTCCGCAATCTCCGATTCTGCCGTCACCGCTGCCCGCACCAGTTCTTGGCTTAATGTTGATGTTGTTTCCATATCCGTATAATTTTTTAATACCCCCACCAATCGCTTTCGTTATAATTACTACTTTCATAAATCAATTTATCATTTTTGATAACTAAGATTTGTATTTTATCAGTTGGTACACTCATTTCCCCTTTCTCTGTTTTCAGACTTACTCCGGTGGGATTTCCTTCATTATCAATATGAATGGTAAAATCACCTTTCGGCAACTTTCCTTCACCATACAACTTTTCGTAAAGCTCCATAATATCAAAATCATCCCTCTGCGGATAATCACTGCCGAACACCTTTTCAAAAGCAGAAAGAATCATTTGTTCGTCAAATACGAATCTAACTTCATATTGATCCTTACCTGCCGTCCAACTTATATAGATATTACGGGGACGAGCCTGTAAAGAATATAGATTCTCTTTCAGTCTTTCCCATAAAATCACATCATATTCTCCATTGAAATAATGTACTGCAATTTGTGTCAAATCCACATCTTCCATTTCTATTTCAGGAACTATATGATAATTAAAACGTTTACGGTAATTTTCAAACAACAAACTGTCAGGCAAACCATTTTTCTTTAAATTCTCATATACTCTTGGTTCATCTTCAATAGTGGACTTGACATATTCATCTTGGCTAATAATAGCACGAGGGCGAAATTCCGACATCTTTACGGGCACTTCCGGCCCATGCAGACAACAAACCTCTGTCCGTCTACCATAACCAACCGCCCATATTTGTATCATTCCATAGGGAGCCATGCCAACAACAAGCCCGTTATATCGCTGTTCTATTTTCCGCACATTCATCCAAACCGTGTCAAATAACGATTGCAATCTGTTTTTTGGCAACCACTCCGAAACAAAATAAAATTTGTTTTCAGTAAACGACAACCATACGATCTCTATCGCTTCCGGTAAGGGTTTATATTCTTCACCCACAACGTGCAATGATTGTCCCACTCCCCATACATTGCCAACTAATGATTTACTCGGTATATAAACCGTACTTTTGTCCGGCATACCGAAATACCCTACATGGATAGTCGTAGGATAAAGATAAGGTGCGCTTTCACTCGGATACCACGAATATAGCTTTTCCTTCTCCTGTTGCTTCTCCTTTTTGCCGGAGCAGGAGCTAAACAAACTCAATATTCCCATAACGATAAACAGTATTTTCATGGTTCATATATTTTATATTTCGTCAGTAACAAGTCTGCACCATCTTTCAATCGCCCTGCGTGGAGTAGCCGAACACCAATCGCCCACACATATATCCGTAAAATCTTCCGCATGGCATCGTTCCAGATATTCCAAAAAGTGTAGTACAGCCTTCCTCTGTTCCTCACTGAACAGCACCAGCCTTTCCCGTACAAACTCGTATAGCTCCGTTCCGGCATCCGGTAATGTCAGCGAATGAACAATGCTTTCGGGTATCATGTCTGTCCCCTCATAATCTTCCAGTGCGAACAACATATACGCCGGAAGGTAGAACCTGAACCCCTGTGGTTCAAATAAAGGCAACGCATCCCGTTCTTGCACGAGCAATTCACGGGGCACATCCTGCCAGTTCTCATAACGGCTGAACCCTTCCCGTATCTGCTTTCGTTCCAGATCATTCCCTTCCAAGTCGTTCGTTATATACTCCGTACCCGGATAAGGCATATCGACAAAAGCATCTCTAATTTCTTGTATCATAATTTCTAAATCTCTCATGTTCATAGTCTGTATGTTTTATAATTTTCCGATATTAAATCAATTTCACTATCAGTCCACTACCAGATTTATTTCTTTTGATATGATTTGTCCGGTTACTCCGTTTACTGTGATTGTCACCTCTTTATTAAAGTCTATGTAGCTATATATATAACAGGGGATTTCTCCCTCTCTTTTTACAACTTCTTTTCCAAAACTGATAGTGCGCTCTTTGTGTACTGTTCCGTTTTGCATATGATTCGGCATATAGTACCCATTTTTCCAAAGTATCTCCTGAAATTGTAGAAAGCTGATTTTAAATCCTTCATCTTCACAAACTGTTTTTATCAGTTTTCCTGTACAGTCATAATGGTAAGTGTTACCAATTCTAAGAAGGCGGTTATCATTTATAGCCCAATATTGTTCCTTTATCATTCCTGTTTCACTGTAAATCTTTCCAGCCATTATGTAATCCGGTCTGATTACTTCTATTCGATAAAAAGCATCTTGTTTATTCTTCCAGTCATAATAATATTGGCACAATTTGATAGCCCTGTCAGGCAAAGTATCGCAATATCCCCGTACTTTATATTCCGGATTAGGGTAGCCTGCTTCTTCCATAGCCTTCTTGTTAAAAGTAACGGTATCAAGTACTTCATATTCAACAATTGTGGCAAACATTCTTTGGCTGGTTTTATCCACAGGATATATTTTATCATATCTTCGTCCTAAATCATATTTTGCTATAATCGAATCTACTTTCCGCTGATCCTCTTTCGTTAGAATTACCTTTTCGTAAAATTCATCACCAAACAATGCATACTTTGCTTTTGTATCAGTAGAGCCGTAATCAAAAACATTGTTCATATATGGCAACATTTTCTGACCTTGCGTTCCGTCTTTTTGGTCGGTAAACAACCAATAACCGAAAATAGGGTAATTAGGTCTTTGTTCCTCATTCTCCGTCTTTACATCTTTCTTATCTGCAATATCAACCCTTTTCTGCCTTTCTCCTTGTCCGCCCATATAGGCATGTATAATCATTTCCCTTTCTTTCGGTGACAAGGTAATGGTTTCTGCGCCTGCACTCTTTGTACCGTCATTGTTAAAGTTATATTCCCTTAATATCAGGTACAGTGTTTCCCCTTTTAATGGAAAAGAATCGGGACGAAATATGTTTCTTTCTACTTCATACCCATTTAGAATTGCTTCTTCTCCTTCTGCAAGCCTTTCCTTTCTACTTGTACAAGAAGAGAATATCCCCAATATTCCTATAATGATAATCAGTATTTTCATGGTTCATACATTTTATATTCCATTGGCTGCAAAGATACCCCGTTACCTCACATATCCTTTTTCGCTTCCTATCCATTCTTTTTCGATAACTACTCATTAGAGCAATATTTCTTAATAATGGCATCCACTTTCTTTTTCCATTTATTAGAGAGTGAAACACTTGTGACGTCTGTCATGTAAAAATGACCATTCTTATAAGGAAGTTCTTTGGTTTTTCCAACAAATATGTAGTAAGTCTTGGGAGGAAGATCTGCTTGCACTGATATGCTTTCTATCATACCATATTCTATTATTTCCCCGGCTTCATTTTTAACATCATCATGTTTTATCACACTTGCATCATCAAACGCTCCGCTTTTAAAGGCTTTAATAATGTCTCGTGTTTCCTTTCGGGTTAAAGGGATTATCGAAGCAGAATCCAAAACGCTCCACCATGCGTCCACATACTTTTTATCAATCAAGCCCAATGAATCAGAATCTCCTATAAAATGGTATAGGAAGTCCTTCTTTTCTATTTCACCGTAATCGTATTGTTGTGCATTGGTATTTAATCCTAAACTCAGTAATCCCATTATCAATACTATTTTAAGTTTCATATTATTTCATCATTATTGTTTTTCCAAATATAGCACAAACTTTCAGAAAACACAGTGTTTGCTGTATTTTATTTCGTGCGGACACAAAAAAAGCACCCCGAAAGGTGCTTCACATATCACATAAAAGATTGAATGATGTTCAATTTCCGTTCAAAAGAATCATTTCAGCAGTTTATATACAGCGTCAAATTGCCGTTTTAGCCGTTCGGTATCAAGTCCCGTGGTAAAAGCCAGCACGTATGACATTCCCAGATGTGCCATTCGGAACATATCGACGACCTCTTCCGTGGCAATATCATTTCTGATTTCCCCCGAAGCGATTGCCTTATCAATTATCTTTCGCCACATCTGTTGGTCTTTCTCAAAGATAGCATCCATTTTTTCCACAAAGTTCGGATAATACTTGTACGCTTGGAACAAGAACTGAAAATAGCATTTGGCACATTCCTTTCTATCTACTCCCAGTTCATTGCTTAGATAATCCATTGTCCTTTCCACCCCTTCGATATAGGTTTGCAGGAAGTCCCGCAATGAAATATCTTCCGCAAACACGAACTTGTTTTCCACCTTGTGCGGTTCAAAGATATAGGTATCTACAACCGCCTTGAACAGTCCCTGTTTGTCCTTCGTATGATGATAGATACCCCGGCACGACAATCCGATAGCTTTCTCCAGTTTTACCACCGTCACCTTCTCGTAATTGTCCTGTAAGAACAGCCGGAACGCATTTTTATATATTTCAGCCTTATTCGTTTTCATATCAGCGCAGCATATATTTATCTTTGGTTACCACGAAGATAATACATTTCTTCCGAACAGCCATATCTCCACCCGTAAAACCTCACATCCCCCCCCTTTACAACAAGATATAGTGACTTGTCCTAACATAGTTTTCTATTTATATATTAACTTTGTAAAAGGCATATTTTATTTATCATACTGATAACACATTGATCATCATCAAGAGTATAGACATTGTGTGCCTCTCTTGTGGCTTTATCCCAATGCCACCATTCATGCAAATCTGCTGATTTTGTTGCAGACATAATAAATGAATTGAGAACAATCTGCTTATCACCTGCTGTCGGTGCTAACTGCTTTTCCAAATCCTTGATTGTTTTGTAAAATTCAATCTTAGGGTCATCAGGCATAATACGAAGCAAACCTTTCGGGTCGACAAATGTGATATATTGCTTTTCAGGTGTGTCTATCCATAAGATATAATCAGGATAGAAATTACCTGCAACAAAAAATCCCATACCCACCTTACTTTTATTTCTTAGAAGATAAAGGGATTTGTTTTCAAGTACATCACCATTATTCTCTGTAAATTCCTTCAGATAATCAACAAACAGCTTTTCATCTTCATTCAAGCTGACAGGGGTAATCTGTATATTGGTATTTCCCTTTTTCAAGCATACCAATGGCGCATACAAGTGAGAACGGAAATCGAACAGACACAGATTTTTGTTGAAGTCAAACTTCTTTTCGTATTCGTTCAATCCATTATTATCTGCAAGAATAGACTTTATATCTCCAATGAATTTATCCAATTCTTCACCAGTGGTATCTAAGCTATTTTGTGGTGTAACGGTGAAGGTATATTCATCTACAAAATTATTGTCAGTAGTCGATATTTCTTGGAATTCAAGCAATGGTGCTTCCCATCTTTCTTGCTCGAATTTGCAGAATTTGTCCATATAAGACTTTAATGCCATAATCGCATAATCTGTGGCATAGTCAATTTTGCGAATTGAATCTATTTCAAGTTGCTTTTCTGGAATAATTAGTTCATACCAACCATCTGTTTCAAGAATAGATTTCAGCTTGTTCCTATCAATGCTGATATTGAAATAAGACTTCTCATTTTTGTATTGCTGAATCTCATCAAAGATGCGATAATAATCAAGCAAGGCAAGTGTTGATGCTGGAATCGTGAATCTTGTATCAATCACCTGAATATTCATTTTTAATGAGCCTGATGATTCAATGGATTGAATCTTGCTTCGGCAATCTAGTACCGACTTACTACGAACAAGGTATCGCATGAAGTCTTCTTTGGGTACATCGAGCACCATACGTCGTGCTTGCTTCTTGAAATTCTTTCCGTCCTTTACTTTTATGACACGAAGTTTCTTTGTCTTTATTTCATCATAACGATTGACTACTGGCAGAGTCACTTCAATAATATCATCATTGATAGGAGCTCCTTCCTGTTCAAGGAATTTCTTGAAATCCTCCATATATTGCGCCTTCACACCAAAAATGGTAAGTGTTTCTACGCAGTTCATATATCGCAAAGGTTTTACTGAGGTATCGTCAAGGCATGTAGACCTTTTTAGCATTCCTTTATATCCTTTCAAACGAACACCACGACCAAACAACTGAATTGCCTGCGAACCTTCACCTTTGGCAAAATTTATCAATCCCATTGTAGACACACGCCAGCTGTTCCATCCTTCGGTAAACTTTCGTGAACCGATAAGTATTCTAATCTTTGATTCTTTATCGTTGATGCTATTGAATAATGAAGTAGAAACGAATTCTTCGCTTCTGCTTACTATTCCCTTTGCCTCACAAGCCTTAATAAGATTAGATGTATCTCCAATGTTTATCACACCAAAATAATCACCATATTCGCCAATCTTCATTGCAATTTCACCTTGCACTTGCTTTATGGCTTCAATGTGCAATCGTGGAGCATCGGCAACGGTATCGGTATTGAATATCAGATGAAGCATATCCTCATATAGCACTTGCGCTGATGGTAATTGGCCATACACATCTATTAACGCATTGAAATCGTGTGAAAATAGATCACGCCCATGTTTATCGGTAAGACCCGTTTCTTCTGACTTCACTTGCTCTATGCAACGGATGCTTTCTTGTTTGTTACGAACAAATCTGTCAATAAAACATAGCACTTCCTGAACATCACTCAATTCATCTTTTGATGTTGATGCCGTTACACGGTTTCCAACAAACACTAATAATGGATTCTCTATATTGAAAGGAATCAGTTCGGTTCGTTTTTCAATAGAGTACTTCACTTGTTGGAAGAAGGAAAGCAAACAACCTATCAAATACAAATGACGGTGATTATCATCAATACCTGCTCTGAGGTTATAGATACGATAATCTTTTCCATAGCCATCGCCATAGAAATATTTATAAGAGTAGTCCATTATTATAGACTTGCCATATTCCGCTACCATTTGCCTGTCTTCCTTTTTTGAAGATGTGGCATTCAGTGCTTGTTTGAATGTAGCTGAGTACTCAAAGGCAAAACCTTCTTCGCTTAATCGTGTACGATAGTCGTACCAAACACCATCTGTTGAAGACATGCCACGATGGGCTTCATCCACAAGAACAAGGTTATTGCGTTCAAAGCTATCTACCGATACGGTTTTCACTTTGCCTTCTTCCTTGAGTTTGTTCATATCAATGATGGCAACACCTTCATTTTGTCCGTTAAACATACCGCCACCATCTTTATTGAAGATATTTGCTTTAATTCCAGAGAGAGTAAGCTCACTTAAATGTTGTTTACTCATTCCTTCATTTGGCGAAAGCACTATAATTTTATTGATAGCGATACTGCCGTTTATTCGTTTTGCACGCTTCAAATAGAATATAAATTGCTTTATGTTGATGTGCATTAAAAGTGTCTTACCACTACCTGTAGCACACATATACGCTAACTTGTTCATTGAGTTAATGGTATATGGTTCCATCGTAAGAGCGCCAAGTGTTCTTGTGTTTTCCCTGTCAATGAATTCGTTAAGCGACTTGCAGAAGGCTGATCTGTCTGCAAAGTAGTTGTCGAGATACATCTCAGTAAAAAGCAGCGAGATGTATTGGAAATACTTCAAACTGATACCACCACGCTTCTCTCCAATTTCTTTTGTATATCGACAAATTCTCTCATCGTATTCCCGCAACTTATCGGTTGTGATACTACAATGTTTCATCTTTGCTATCTGAGCTATGTAATGATGAAAATGAGTATTGCCATTTTCATCCAATCCTTCATATTCAACGCTGTTGAGCTTGTTACCCAAACTTTTCAGTTCGGTAGTGCCTATCTCACTAAGAAAGTAACGGAATAAAACCAAATAGGTTTCAAAGCTGACTGATGGTGAACTTTTCTTTTTTGCCATATTTCGTTATTCCTCCCACATTCGTTTATTGAATTCTGTTTCGATAAGCACCACTTTCCATTGCTCATCGTCAAGACGCAGATTCTCAAGGTTGTTATCCCCATTGATATATATTACATCAAACTCACGGTCGGCAGGATTGATGCGATATTTCGAAAAATAGGCATCCAGTGCAGCATTGCTCGCTAGAATATTATCTTGATTAATGTTACGCCATATAATTAAAGCCTTACGACCATCTGGTAATGTTCCTTCGATTTGACGGAATCCATAAACTCCATTAAGGTCTTTTTGTAAATCAACTGCACCCTCATATGGAGGATTAACAGCTTCTTTGGTTGAGAAGTAGGAGATTGAAGATTGACTATGAACAGAAAGACCAATAAGGTAATTGAAGGTTTCAATGACATCAACTCGTTTTTCTTTACATTCATTCTTTTCTGTAATCTTCATATTATACTCAAATGGAGAGATGAAAGCATCTAGATTTAGTAAACTACCTTTTGCTTCCATATCAAGCATATAACCTATTAGATATTCATCTCCTAAGTTAGAGCCGAAGAATGAGCCTTTCTCTTCAAGAGTAATGTTTGAAAGTGCATCTTCATAGCTTTCAAGACGCATATATTTCATTATTTGGGATATGCCATTGTTATGCTCTGTTGGTTTACCACTATCCCATTCAGAAGAATAAATAGCTTTCTTTACTCTTGTTTTGGTAACTAATTCAAAGTATTCACCCATTTCAACAAGGATATACTTTCTGTTTCCATTAGTCTTTCGGTTTAAGTCAATTACAGCATGTCCTGTGGTTCCTGAGCCTGCAAAATAATCAAGAACAATAGCTTGTTTATCGTCAAATGTGCCTGCTTCTATTGCTTCTTCTACTGTATAAAGTGACTTTGGAAATGGAAATCTACCAGAGTCTCCAAACATTTTTGTTAATAAGTTAGTACCATTAACAACAGCACTAAACTTTGAATCTACCCACATGCTTGGTAATAAATCTCTGTTCTCATCATCAAAATAACGTCTTTTAATTACGTTGTTATCAGAACAAAATAGCATATCGTTTTTCCAATACTCGTTAGCAGATTCATATCCTAAACTCCAACATCTTTCTGCTCCGTCTGCTCCTAATGGGTATACACGTAGATAACCTTCATTTGTATTTGAGGTTAGGAAGTCTTCGTTTATTAATGGAGGTTTTTCAAAACCTTTAATAGTGTGAGTTGTTGGGTCAACTAATACTGCGTAGAAACTATTAGGTCTGCCATATCGAAAATTATTATCACCAGTACCACTCCGACAGAACCCTCTTACTCTTTCTCCTGCATTTTTAGCTTTTCCTCGCAATATATCACTATTCTTTTTTACTGCAAATAAGTTGTATTCATGGGTTTTACTTACATTACTTCTGCCTGTTCCAGAACCAGGATAATGATTAACAATGACTTGAAATATATTATAGTTAGGAAGAGTAAATTCCAGAACTTTGTATAAATTGTGAAGTTCAGTATCATCTATAGCTATAGAATAATATCCAATCGTATCAACCAATAATGATTTTCCTTCAAATAATCTGTTCTGCATTAATGATAACCAAGATGAATCTCTATATCCATTTTTATATAATATTGGTGTAGCATCAGTATTATATGGAGGGTCTATATATATGGTTTGAATTCTATTGGAGTATTGATTTTTTATTAGTCTTAGAGCTTGATAATTATCGCTATTTATCATCAAACCATTAGTGTTCTCATCTATATTATCTATAGATGCAATTAAACGGTCACGGAATGTGGTCGGAAAATTCTTTGTATCAACAATTAAGTTTTGATTCTCCTTCAAAAATTCTATGCTCGGAGGATTTGTGAATGCTGTTGTATTTAGATCTCCTTTGATTTCATCAATAGCATACATATCAATCCACTCCTGAATCTGTGTCTTATTAGCAATAATCTCCGGATAGAAAGATTTATCAATATGGTCAAGTGTAATGCACCAATTCGTTTCCACCACAAACTTTTTCTTCAGCCAAAGTTTGCGCTGGAAATTCTCTATCTGCGCCAAGAATGTGATTATCTCTTTACCGATGCGTTTTACCGCACGCACCTTTGCAAGATAACTTTCTGCACGTACTTCATTATCTGTGTCAAGGTCATCGAGATGCATCACTTCGTTCTTGATGAAGAAATCAAGTTCACGTGTGAGGAATCCACCTAAATCCTTATGGATGAAATAATCGAATGTGTTCTTTGCTACATATCCGTTAAGATGTTTCTGAATCAAAGTTACAGGTTTCTTTGGGTCTGTTGATGTTTGGTACATCAATGGCATCATCAATTCAGGTACACCAATAATATATTCACGAATTTTTGTATAGTTATCATCAACATAGTTCTTCTTTTTGTCTGCAGGTATGTCAAAGATAAAGCGAATGATTAGTTCCTTTGATTCAGCATTCCATTCGAATGTTTTCAATTCAGGTCGCTCATCATTTTCTGTGTACAGCATGAACACACGTTTAGAATCGTCAGTTTCCTTATTATTGTTCTGCTCGATTGTAGCATCAACCAAGCGAAAATGAACATTTATCCCTTCCTTTGTAACAAACGAATAATCCTTGAAGTTTTCAGCAGTCTTGATGTAATACTGGTCTTGGTTAGCCCAATACAGTTTTACTTCTTCACCTTCATATGGAATAGCATAGACACCTTCTTTATAACGACGTTTAGAGATAAAATCTCCTTCGTCGTAGTAACGATTAAAGAATGAATATAGTGCAGAATAGACGTCGCTTTCGAGTGCTGACATATCAGAACCTTGAGATAACTGCTTCTGCAAAGCAATATATTCTTGCTTCTTTGGAGTATTGTCTTGAAGAGCATCAATAGTCATACCCATTGATTCAACATCAGACCCTATCTTAGCCAACTTTTGCTTGATTTCATCAGTCTTTTCATTTGCAAATGGTGCGAGAATCTCTTGTATTTTCTTGGGTAGACGATTCTCGAAGTAATCAACAATCTCACGTTGACGAATATTGATGATTCTGTAAATACCGAAATCAAGGTCAGACTTATCTAACTCAAATATGGTTTTCAATAATGCGACGAAGCGCTTCTGATATTCATTCATTATGTTGTTTATTAATTAGTTAGTACTCCAACGGACAATAAATAGATTATCTGATGAAGTTGTTTGAATCATTTTTCTCTCAAGTTCAGCAACGAGCTCTTTTCTACGAACAGATATTTCATCTTCCCTGTTTTCAAGTTCATTGCGCTTTCTACGCTTCTGACGGCGCAGATCTTCTGCTTTAGCTTCAAGACTGATACGTTCTTCTATATTTTCAGCTTGACGAGCAAGTCTTTCTGTTTCACGTATATTACGTTTTACTATATCAAGCTCTTGCTCAATACCATCAATCACATCGCGTTCCCAACGATAGATTCTGTCTTCTTCTTCTTTGAAGAATGAAAGGTTTCTACTATCCACATTCTTTATTGTTGTTATGATGTGTTGTTTTGAATTTGCACTCAGTCGAGAAACAATAGTATCAGGTATTTGGGTATTTATCTTTTCAATTCCACCACAGAGGAATAGTTTTTCGGCTTCTTCTTGTGTTAAGAACTTGCCATCCTCAGTGAATGCAGTAAACAAGCAATATTGTTCGTCTTCAAATGATGAAATTTGAAGTCTTGATAAGCCTAAATAGCCTGATTGACATCTAAGATATTCAGGCAGTACTACGTTTATACCAGTATCTTTATTGTTGAATACGATTTCACTGTTGCAGTTGTCTGTATCTAAAATCATAGCTTTGTCGAGGACATACTGAGCTAAAGGGTGAGAAAGTCGATACGGAGCACCATCTTGCAGTTGTGATAATAAATCATATTTACCACACGCGCAATTCGCAACTGACTTTTTGAGAACGAAAGAATGTTGTTTATCATCGAATTTAGCTTTGCCATCAAGCACATACTTTGTTAATTCCCAAAGAATATGTTCATATCTATTTAAGAAAGTACTTGCTTCATCTTTTGCTACACGAAGATGTTCTTGCACATCAATATCAAAGTTTTCTAAAATTTGATGGCGAGTATCTTTCATGCGTTCGTCTATCTCAACCTGCATGTCAGTTTGAAGACGATCGAACGCTTCATTGATTTCTTCTTCAGTTCTACATTGCTGATAGATTTCCCAAATACGAGTTTCAAAGTCGATAGCGTCTGCCTTACCGAGAATTTCATCAGAAGCGCCGAATATATCATCAAAAAGATTGAATTTCTCGTTAAGAATATTGAATACACGCACATCTGCGTAATTCCTGATATTTACGAAGTTGACAACAACAACATCATGTTTTTGACCATAACGGTGGCAACGACCAATGCGCTGTTCAATTCTTTGAGGATTCCACGGTAAATCGTAGTTTACAACAAGAGAACAGAACTGAAGATTAAGACCTTCGCCAGCAGCCTCTGTTGCAATCATAATATCTGCCGATTCTCTAAAATAATCTACTAATGCCATTCTTCGGTCAGCAGATTTGATGCCACTAACTTTTGAAGGATTAGCTTCGCACCAGTTTTTATATATTTGTGTTGTTTTAGGGTCAGAACCCCGACCATTGAACAATACGATTTTACCTTCGTAGCCATTAGCATCAAGATATTCTTTCAGATATGCCTGTGTCTTTGTTGATTCGGTAAATATCAATGCCTTTCGTGAAGCACCCTCTTTGGCTTGCATCTCAAATGATTTATCCAATGCTTGAAGAAGAGCTTCTGATTTGGAATCTTGCTTTATCTGTTTGGCTTTGTTGATAAATGTTTGCAATAGCTCAATCTCAGCCTTTAGTTTATCAATGTCAATCGCATCCTCTTCCTCGGCTGATATATCTTCGTTATCATCAACATACAAATCTATTTCTTCATCATCGTCTATCAAATCCTCTGCTGTAAATAAGGGCATAGATGCCGTTTCGAGCATCTTTTCGAGACGTGATTTTATATTAGTCAATGTACTTATAAGAGCAAAAGTTGAAGAAGCCAATATCTTACGGATTATCATTGTAGTCAACTTCTTCTGCTGTGCAGGAACTGAGTATATATCGTTTCTTCTGAGAAAATCAGAAATAGCTTGATATAGCTCATATTCAGCATCAGTTGAGTCGAACTTCTGTGTCAGTGGTAATCTATTTGTATAATTGATATATTCTTTTACATCACGTCTTAATGTACGTTTATACATCGTAGACAATCGTGAACGAAGGTCGGCATTATTTTCTCCAGAACCGTATTCACTTCTAAATGATTTCTCGCTACCAAAAATATGATCATCAATTATGCTTGTCAAGCCATAAAGCTCCAGTAAAGAGTTTTGGAAGGGGGTAGCTGTAAGCAACAGCTTCTTTGTTGTTGTGAGAGCATCACGAACTGCATGAGATGTTTTGCTTGACTGACGATAAACATTTCTTAGTTTGTGAGCTTCATCAATGATTGATATATCGAAACCATGCATCAATATTTCATCCTTTTTACGAGCCACAAAATTATAGGAACAAATAATTGCCTTATTCTTTGAATATGGAGATCTGCCGTTCTTGATGGCTTCATTATAGTTCTTGGTGTCAAGGATAATATTGTCAATACCAAATTTATCTATCAATTCTGTACTCCATTGTTTTCTCAATGCAGCAGGACAAACAATTATAATCTTTCGTTTGCCTATAGCCCAATATTGGCAAATGACCAAACCAGCTTCGATAGTCTTTCCTAAACCGACTTCATCAGCTAAAACGATACCTTTGGATAGTGGCGATTTGAATGCAAAAAGGGCTGCATCAATCTGATGTGGATTAATGTCAACAGACGCACTCATTAGTGATTGCGAGATTGAAGATAGTTCACCGCCCACAGCTTTTTGTGTAAGCAAGTTTGCGTAATACTTCGCGTGATATTTAGTTATCATACTATTAAAAACTTCGTCACAAAACGCTTTAACAGATTTAGTCAGACGTAGATGTGAAAGAGTATCCTTTTGATTCATCACCTCGACTACATTATAGTTGAATGATAAACATTTTACTCTTAGTTGACCTATTTATATAGGTGAACGTGTTTGCAAAAATACACATTCAAACTTGAAAATACCATTATTTGTACCGTTTTCTTCTAAAAATCTATGGAATAGTTGGTAATGTGGAAAATTCACTCTCATCTGCCCCTTCCGTTCACTTTAAGATGATCACTGATTTACCTAGAGTTCTATATTCCTAAATTAGCCCACATTTCTGAAGTTTTTGGTTCGTACTGTAACCCAATTAGTGGACATATGCTTTTTTCTAATAAAGTATCAATGTCCCTTAGTTTTATATTACATAAGCGTTCTTTGAAATTAAAAGTTTTAGTTACGGATTCGTTCATAAATTTAGAATGTAACGGTATGAAAAGAATGAATGGACTAATTCCAAATAGCTTATCAGGTGACTTCTTATCCTTGTAAAGACCAAAGCCTGAAGGAATAATGTCAGAGAAATTTTATGGTTCTGTTTTGTATCAGCCAAAAGCATTTCATGTTTCTTGAAGTATTCCAGCATTTTGACTCCGAGCATAGCTCTGCGGTTATTGGCATTGCCGATAACATAACGTACAATATAGTCTTGACACTTCTTACAAGTATCAATGCTAAATCCTTCTGTTTTACAGATGGCCCCAACACGCCTCACCATCCTGACAGAAGCCTGTAGCTCTTCCACTAAATCCCTGTTTTGAGGAGTAAACAGAAAGCCCGTTTGATTATGAACAACATGAAAAGTGTAATGAACGATAAGCCCTCTCTGCACATAATCAAACTGGAATGATAGTGTGCAGAAATGGTGATTACAAGAATGAATATGCTTACAAACAGAAAGTCATATAGGCAGGTAGATACACCACCCCTTCCTTTACACTCAGGTTTTTAGGATGAATCACATAGCTCCCTCCTATACGCTGACGAAAACTCTCGTTGAACCGGGTAAGAGAACGGATGGAATATTTATCATTCGATTTCACCTCTATCGGAAATATTTTATATTTCAGTTTGCTGTGGTTCGACAGGATAAAATCTATTTCCATGTCGTTGCGGTGCTTCTCTTGATTGTATCGCGTGTAGAAGTACAGTTTGTGCCCGGCCGCCACCAACATCTGGGCAATTACGTTCTCGTAGAACATACCCTCATTCACCGACAGTTTTCCCAATAAGATTTCCCGGTAAAGTTCTCCATCAGAGATCTCATTTTCATCAAATGTATGGCTGATAAGTAGTCCGGTATCGCCCATATAACACTTCACATATGTTCTGTCCTCATTCAGCGAAAGTCCTACGTTAGGGTCCGAACAGTTAAAGCATTCATTGGCAATCATCGAATCGGAGAGCCAAAAGAAAGTATCATGATATTTTGGAAAGCTCGCCCCCTTTTCAATGCGATTCATCACTACACGTCTTTCGGAACGAGAAAGAAAAGCCGGAATCTGGTCGAATATACTTAGTACACTCGACCTGTAGCCAGACTTTATCTTCTTTATATCATTCCGGTACAGTGTCAGTATGTCTCTTTTTTCCATATCGGCCATTTCGAAGTTCCGGTTGTTCTCCAGATACGCCGACAGGCTTTTCGGCATACCGCCCACAATCATGTATTGGCGGAACAGCAGCATAGCCTTGGCGTGAATCCCCTGCTCCAAAGGTACCTTTTTATCAAAGCATTGGCGGATATATACCATCAATGGCTCTTCATTCATAGCCCAAGCAAACTCCTCAAAGTCCATGGGGTACATAAGCAGTGTCCTTTCTTCAGAAGGAATGGTAATATCATTTACATTCTCCTTTATGGAGATTAGCGAGCCCGTCTCTATATAGTCGAACCGTCCATCTGCGACCAGATACTTTATCGCTTGCCGGGCTTTCGGAAACTGTTGTATCTCATCAAATATGATAATGGATTCTTTTGGATAAAGCCTCACACCATATTCCGAAGAAAGAATAAGGAAAAAGGTGTCGAGATCATTCATGTAATTGTTAAAGGCCGAAATAACCGAGTCACTAACTTTGTTGAAATCTATCATAAGATAGCTCCGGTATTCATTCTTTGCGAACTCTTCCACAAGAGTGGATTTGCCTATCCGTCAGGCACCTTCTATCAAAAGCGCCTTAGTACCTGTCGCTTGCTGTTTCCAGACAAGCAGTTTGTCATATAATTTACGTTTGAATATCATACCATTCAATGTTTATCATCTCATTCATATACAAAATCAATGATATTTTCTGCAATACGCAAATAAAAATCCATATTGACTACCTGCAATACGCACTTTTAAAAGATGCCATTTCACCTGTAATGCGCATAAATCTATAATAAACTTGCCGTATAATAGTACTTTTAAATACAGCGAAAAATTCGGCTTTATGTATTATCCCTAATATAATGGTATTGATTACAACAGAGAAGACATAATGTAAATCAGCAATCCCCACCCATCAGGCAGACAATCATCAAAAACGCCGAAATCTCCTTCAAAAGGACGAGGTTTTGGCAAGTCAAACGGAGAAATAGAAAAATCCCGATTTGAGAGCCACTAAACAGGTATGTTTTTTGAGTTTAGAGTCGAAGATATTATTCGGGAAAAGTGATCTGTGCAGATAGAATACGATGCAGAAAACTACTTGGTTAGTAAAAAGAATGTAATTTCTAAATTCTCACTTCATATCTTTGAGCCTATTTCTACGTTGACGATAATCTGCCAAATAGGTTTCCTTGGTGCTGGGTAATAGAAATGAGGCCTCTATAAGTTGTTCGATTAGTGGGTATTGCGTAGTGAATTGAGTTATTATCTCAACCACCCGTTTTTCATTGATTCCGATACGCTTTCCAAACTCGTTGAAAGATCGCCCATTCGCCTTACCGTTAAATTTCAAGAATTCCGATTTATCTCCCTCGCGAAACAAACCGCGACTCAAAGCGAAATCACTATCATCAACATGCAGGTGTGTATTCAACAAGTCATAAGCGGGAGCCAATCGAAAATCACCTCTTGAAGTTTCGAGCACAGAGAAATTCTTCAAATGAGCATCGCCGTTTGAGAATAGAAAGTTGAAAAGTACAACTTTAAAATACTTTTCAATTTCAATACGCCAAGCAGGGATATATCGCTGTATTAGCTCGGCCAGTTCTTCGTAGCTGTATTCATACTTATAGTTACTTCCACCATTTGCGGGCATCAAACTAGCCAACGAAGAAAAGTCTTCTTTGCGTAGCTTTACGCCCCCTACTCCAACATCAAAACGCTTGGTGATATAAGCTGACTCACCTGTTTGGAAAAAGCACAAACCATTGGCAGCCGTCTCAATTCCATAAACCTGTGAAGCAATTTGCATCGTCAAATTCTCGTTCGCAGGAATCTCCTTCACTCTTCGCAAACGGCTGAGCGGAATCGGCTTCAAGATATGTGTACTTTGCTCTCCCTTTTGCGATAGGCGTATTTTGCCTTTTTCAACAAGGCAAACCTCCTTATCTTGTACTCCTGAAATTGAGATATGTTCTATATTCTCTATAAACTTCTCATTATCCTCTTCGTTCTTTTCCGGAGAATCATAAGGAAGGATATGCGATACCTTTTTGCCTGCAAAAAGATTTCTCAGGGCAACAGGAGAATAGGTTTCATACCCTTCCACAAGAGTTGATGGGCAATGTGTCAGTTTCATCATTCAATCGGTTTTAGTGTTACTGCTCCTATTGTGTCGTGTGATGTGGTGGCAAGAAGAAGTCCGAAATAGTCTTTCTCATCAATTTTCAACAATCGGCATTGAGCCTCTTTGTTTGCTCCTTCAGATAGTAAACTAAAGAAGAACGGGAACAGATAATCGCTCGTAAACTTCATCTCCGTTTTGGGCAATGTCAAGCTCACCTCCGGCATCAAGGTGTTGGCAAAATACTCCGATTCATACTCAAACGAATAACTCCCATTGTCGTTCTCGGTTAGAGTTCCGGCTTCAATACCCTTCATATAGACTTTTGCACTTCGCATCGCTTATCGTTTTAGTTGTTTGACACCCACAGTAATTTCCAGTCCCAGCACATCTAAAATCTTACCCAGCACCTCAATGGTTGGGTTTGCTTGTCCACGCTCTATTTTGTATAGCGTATTAATACTGATACCTGCAATATCTGCCAAGTCAGGCTGCGTAATCATAAGTTCTTTTCTACGGAGACGTATCTGTTCCCCAATAGTGACCCGTAATGAGTTTATCTGATTATCCATATTCACACTATATTGTGATTTATACTGCAAAGATAGTGTATTTTTCTAAAAACAACGCTTAAATCACATTTTATTATGATTTTAAAGATGCCAGGATACTATTAGTGGACAAGTTGGACTATAATCACATTATAATGTGATATACCTGATAATATAAAAATAATGCGTATATTTGCCTCAGCAAACCATTTGTAACTCCAATGCGGAAACACCCATCAAATCAACCCTCTAAAGTTGATTTGAGGCTTCCGCAAATGGGCTGAAAAAATGCGGTACAACACGTATATCGAAAAGTCTGAAAACCAGCACATTGAATTTCCCGGTACTTTCAATGTAATTGTAAAAATGAGGCCTGTACCGTTTAAAAGAGCAAAACGCTGACAATTAATAGTGCGAATATGCTGCATCGGCAAATAGACATGCCAGCTAATCACCAATAGTCTACAAATTAAAACACTAAAATACATTATTTATGAGCGAGATTAATATTCCAAAAGAAAATGAAGGCTTTATCTATACCATCCTCTCATTCGAGAGAAACGTCGAGATAAAATGTAACAAGAACTGTCGTTATATTAAAGATAAAAAATACTATCAAGATTGTCCAGCCCAGTTAACAATGGGAAATGGCAAAACTAAATCCCAATTTACTGCTGATAAATTGGTCCTAAACATAAAAAACATCGGAGGACATGAGAATTGGACATTCGCCTCTAATGAAGTTTTATTGGTGGATGGAGAGGGTTTTATCCATGAGGGCGAGTTTATGTGCTACGAAAATCTACCCGTAAACTACATAGGTGAGAGACAGCAACTTTTACCTCAAACGCAGATGAATTTCATATTATTATTCTATCCTTTGCCCGAGAATGTCAATGTTTCGCGCTTCAAAATTAATATATATAATAAATGGATAGATTTTATCCTTCAGGATTTTGATGAGTCCGTTTCGTCCCTTTTCAATGCGGTGAAGAAAAAGGTGAAAGTAATAGAGTATAATGAAGAAGGTGAAAAGAAACATATTTCCAATACCTATCTTGATTACAACCTGAAATATGACCTTGAACGGTTCGAAAAAAGACTATTGGATCTGAAAGTGAAATTATTTTCCCGATTCAACAATATATTGACCCAAGCTGAAAAGACAAAATTAGACAATAAAATAACGAGCGAAATATATGCATTAGATCTTGAATTGGAAGAGAAGCAGGAAGCCGAGTACAATCAGGTAAAAGAAAATTTCACCGCCATCAAGGATGAATATACACGAAGAGCTAAATAAAGACGAAAAGAAAAATATTAATTGTAGTGTAGCAACCCATCATATAATATGCAAAAGAATATATTTTTGTTTATTATATAATGGGTTGAAAGAAGTTTTATCACTTTATCACCTCACACTCATTCCTTTCTCGCACTTCCGTGACAGACTACTCGTTCTTTAAGTCACTCTCAAGCTACCGAAAATAGCAAAAAAGAAAGTGTCATACGAAAAATCTTCAGATTGCTAATTATTAGCTACCTAATGATACTTATCGAAATTAAAACAGCAATAGTTTTAATCCGTAATCCTAAGTTGCCAGAACGCCACGGCCGCCGCCGCCGCCACATTGAGCGAATCGACCCCATGCGCCATCGGGATACGGACTACATAGTCCGCCGCCGCAATCGTATCGGGTGGAAGCCCCTCTCCCTCCGTTCCCATCACGATGGCCAGCCGGGGTTCGGACGTCAAGACAGGATCGGCAATGGAGATAGAATCGTCCGTGAGTGCCATGGCGGCGGTGCGGAAGCCGTGGCGTGCCAGATTACTGAGAGTGCCGTCCAGCCACGTCCAGGGGAGCAAAAAGACCGAACCCATGGACACCCTGACCGCACGGCGGTTCAACGGATCGCAAGAGTTACGCGTCAGCAACACGGCATCCATCCCGAGGGCGGCCGCCGAACGAAAAATGGCACCAATGTTCGTAGTGTCCACAACACCGTCGATGACGACGATGCGCCGGGCATCCCGGCAGGTGTCTTCCACCGTGCGGGGCGCGGGGCGACGCATGGCGCACAACACTCCGCGCGTCAGGACATAGCCCGTCAGCGTGGCGAGTAACTCCCGTCCGCCCGTATAGACGGGCACGTCGCCGCAACGACTGATGATGTCGGCGGCATCACCGGTGATGTGTTTTTGCTCGCACAAGAGGGCCAGAGGTTCATATCCGGCATCCAATGCTACACGGATCACCTTCGGGCTTTCGGCTATGAACAGGCCTTTATCGGGCTCGATGCGGTTGCGCAACTGGGCCTCGGTGAGGGTGGAGAACACCTCGATTCCGGGGTGCGACAAGGATGTGATTTCGATAATGGGCATAAGGCTTTATTCTTTTTGTTAGAGAGTAATGAATTAAATGGGTACGCGGACGACACGGATCAGGCGGACGAACGCGGACTTTAAAAAAAGCTGCGCTACAATATTGATAAATTAAAAATCCGCGTTCGTCCGCCTTATCCGCGTCGTCCGCGTACCAGATACCGCAACTTTCATCACCCCGTCCAGTTTATTTTCAAAAATCCGGTAAGCCTCCTCAATCTCATTCAACGGGAAGCGGTGTGTGATAAGCGGCGTGGTGTCTATCTTGCCTTCTTCAATCAGGCGAAGTATCTCGGCGCAATCGCACCCGTCCACGCCACCGGTCTTGAAGGTCAGGTTTTTTCCGTACATATCGGGCAGGGGAAGCACCTGGGGGCGGTCGTAGAGGGCCACTACGGTGACGATGGCATTGGGGCGTGCACACTCCCACGCCAGACGGAAGGTGCCATCGGTTCCTGCCACTTCGAGCACGACGTCGGCTCCGCCATGATCGCTACTCCGCAACACAATCTCCCGGCAATCCTCCGGCTTCACCACCTGTACGTCCGGATAGTGCTCCTGCACAAAACGGATTCTCTCGGGCGCCGCCTCGCAAACAATGATGCGACGGGGGTGCTTGAGCATCACGCAAAGCAGGGTGCAGATTCCGGTAGGGCCGGCGCCGATGATGAGCACCGTGTCCTTTTCGGTAATCTCCGATATGCGGGCCGTCCAAAAGCCCGTGGCAAGCACGTCGCCCACAAAGAGCGCTTGTTCGTCGCTCACCGCATCCGGAATGCGGTTCAGTCCCTGGTCAGCATAAGGCACGCGGACGTACTCGGCCTGACCTCCGTCGATGCGGCAGCCCAGCGCCCAACCGCCATTGGTATCGGTGCAATTGTTCACATATCCGTGTTGGCAAAAAAAGCATTCGCCACAAAAGGTTTCTACGTTCACCGTAACCCTGTCGCCGGGCCTGACGGAAGTAACGTCCGCGCCCACTTGCTCCACGATGCCTACCATTTCGTGTCCCACCGTGGTTCCGGGCAAGGCACGCGGCACGCTACCGTGCTTGATGTGCAAATCGCTGGTGCAGATGCTACCGAGCGTCACGCGGACAATGGCGTCGCGGGGGTCTTTCAACCTGGGTTTCGGTTTTTCTATAAGTTCAAATTTTCCGTGTTCAATATAGGTATATGCAAGCATTGTTTTTCTCTTTTTTAATACTTCTCTTTCCGTTCAAACTCTCCCTCCTCCGTATAGTACTTCCATGTGCCCTTGGGTATGTTATTTCCGTATTTCCCGCGGAGTTTCAGTTTTCCGTTCTCATAATATTCGCGATAGCGTCCGTGGCGTTTTCCTTCTTTCACTTCCGCTTCACTCTTCAACGCTCCTTCGGGATAAAACTCCCGCAAGACGTTGCCCTCAAATTTCTCAACATAGAAGCGTTGCAACTCACTCATTTGCTCCTTCTCCGTTTCGGCATCTTCGTTCATTACTTCGTCGGCTTCATCGTCCACTACCACCGCTACGGCCGCTTCTTCCGGTTGATAGGGTTTATAGTCCATCACGCATTGCAACGAGGCGGACTGGCCGTCTCCCGTAATCTGCATGGTCCAATAGGGGAATGAGTAGACAATGTCCTTGTCCGATTGTATCTCTCCCCACGTAACGGCATTCATCATAGGCTTCAACTGGTAATAAAACTTATGTACATCCGTATATAAGAAAACGGTAGAGCTCGAATTCAGGTACGAGAAGGCATTTTTAAAGCCCGGATTATCCTTCAACAGGTTCTTCTGATCGTAATCTTCTATAAATGAGAGCAGAGACGAGGCTTTGTTGCTAAACACCACATAATCGTCCACGTACGTGTAATAGGGTTTTTCGAACTTGTCGAACAGCCCTCCGAAGAACAAACGGAAGAAGCCTTTCATTTCCACATAGTTGATTTCAAATCCCTTATAATCAACCGTCTTTATCCGGAGCGGGGTGCGCCGCCTGATCTTCTTTTCTATAAACTCCATATTCTTACGGGCGTCCTTGATGCTTTTGGCGCCGATGACCAGAATCAGTTCCGGATCGTGCCCCAGCAGCCCCGGCTCGGATTGGGTGATGGCAAATTCTCCCGACATCCAGCTCAGGAAGTTTTCTTCCAGAGAGATGTCGAACAGGCTTTCAATCTTCTTCCGGGAAGTTCTATAAGATTCGCACCATTGCGGGTCGTGGACCACAAGTGCATTCTCCAGTTCCTTTACAAAAGTCACCGGATTGCTGAAACCGATGTTGGTATAGAGTGCCGTCCGGCCGGACAGGATTTCGTGGGCTTTCATCCGGTGCTTACCCGAGTTCAGCAAGGCCATGATGTACGGATCGGCGGTGTCTTTCCGCAAGGTATATCCTTTCACCTCCATCCGTTTGTGGTCGGTATTGAAATAGAGTCCGGCAAAATCCATGGAATTGCTGAACATATCGATGTACTCGTTTCCGGTTCCCAGATAAATATTCAGGAATTGGGGCAGGCGTGCATAATTGATAAAAACGCGGACAAGTCCTTTGCCGGACACCAGTTTTTCGGCTTCGATAAAAGAATGATCGAGACCGATTTGGGGCTTGTTGCGTGAGTCGATGGCCGATTCTACAAGTTTGGAGGTATAGGAACCTACAAAATGGTTGTCCACGAAGGCGCAATAAAAAATATCGCGCGTATCCGGATCGCGCATTTCGAGGATGTTAATCCCGTTGTGCATCCGGTTGGTTACGGAACTGCCCGCCATGGTGAGCACCGTTTCAAGCTGATCCTTCAACAAGTCCATCTTGGAGGCCTTTTGCATGTCCAGCACAATCAGGAAATCCCAATCGCGGGCACGGACTTTATGGATTGAGATGAGCATATCCCGTTTGCCCACCAGCGATAACAACATTTTATTGCTTCGGACCACGGTGTCGAGCGTTTCCACATTTCGGGTGACGTCCTCGAAGGCTTTCGCCCGCTTCAGGCATTGCCAGGTTGCGCTTCCGCTGAACTTTGCCCAATCGTCGATGGGCGCCGAGGACTGGATGATAAATGCCGCGTCTTCGGGCACCAGGTAGATTTGCTGAATGTTGCGGTCGGGCGAAACAAACAGGTGAACGATGGAGTACAAAAAATATACAACCAAGGCTAAACCGGCAATCGCAAGTGTTCTTTTTACAAGGGTCCGGGTATTGTTCTTCTTAGCGGATTCAACGGGTGGCTCTTGTGGTCCGTTATCCAATTCATTTTCGATCATCCCTTTTTCAATATGCTATTGACTACACGCACCGAAGACACCAGCTTGGCCGTAGAAGTAAACACATCCACATTCCACACATGCGAGGAGCGGCCTTTATGCACGATGGTTGCCACCGCCCTTACGGTGTCTCCCTCGTGGGCGGAGGAGATATGGTTTCCGCTGACTTGCATGCCGACCACTATTTCGTCCGGCTTGCAAAGTATCATGGAACCCAGTCCGGCCACGGTTTCGGCCAATGCCAGGCTGGCACCTCCGTGCAGGATGCCGAAAGGTTGGCGGGTACGTTCGTCCACGGGCATGGTGGCCTCTACCCTGTCTTCGGAGGCGTAAGTGTATTGTATGCCCAGATTTCCCATCAATGCGTGGCGGGCACGCTGGTTGAGTTGCTCCAGGGGCACGTCGGCGGGGCGAATTTCGGCAAGTATCGCCTTCTCCACGGCTTCGGCCACGCCGTCTTCATCGTTGGAGGCGGTGATGCGGTCGGCACAGACCTTCACCGAGTCTTGGGCGTTTCCCATGGCGATGCCCAGTCCGGCGGATTGTATCATGGAGACATCGCAAACTCCGTCGCCAATGGCGATGACTTCTTCGGAGTTGATGCCCAACTTCTCAAGCAAGGCGCCCAGCGTATTGGATTTATCAATGGAGCAGGGCACCACTTCCAGAAAATAGGGTTCCGAACGAAATACATCCAGCGCTCCGTTCAACCTCCGGCGCCAGTGGTCTTCCAGTCCCACGAGGGCTTCTTCGTCATCGCTTACCAACATGCACTTGCAAGGGGCAAAGTCCACCGCTATCGAGAATTCGGTTTCGGCAATTATCTTCAGGCCATTCAGCTCGGCTTCGTGGCGTATGTGCTCGTTTTCGGGCGAGTCGGTGATGATGGTATCTTCGTGATACGTAAAAATGGCGAACCCGTTCTTACGGGATTTCTTTTCAAGATAGGGCAGCATTTCGGGGTTTATCCTACGCTCAAAGAGTAGTTCGCCACTTTGCGCATTGATAATTTGCCCGCCATTGTAGGAGAGGATGAAGCCTCCGTAATTGCCCAGTTCCAGAGCCTTGGCAATGGGCATAAGGCCATAGGTGGGCCTGCCGGAAGCTAATACGATACGTACGCCCATCTGTTGCACTTTCAACAAGGCGGCCAGTGTGCGCTTGCTGATTTTCTTCTCACTATCGAGCAGAGTTCCGTCTACATCAAGAACTAATAGTTTGTATTTCATGACTTACCGGTTTTTTAGGTTTATGAAAACAAAGGTAAAGTTATTCAGGCGAAAACGCAATTAAGTAACGAGTTTTTTCTTACGCATTTTCATTCGTTATTTACACATAGTTCTTTTGCTCATCAGTGCAACAAGTACGGTACCAACTCCGCAAGATAGCTTCTTTTTACGATCTTTACTTTACGGAATGGTTCATTAAAAATATAGGGAAGTGCCTGAATTCCGACACTCCCCTATCTATTATTTAACTCGGATCTTATATCTCCTCGTCATCACTTCATTGCATTGTTTCCCAGTGCTCCCAGCGCAGCCGAAACAATAGCCATCACTACTTTCAGTATTTTTTTCAAAACAGACTTCTTCATAAATACAATCGTTTAATTTTTAATTCTTCATTTTTTAATTTCTAAGCTCCTCAGCTTTAGACTTTATCCAAGTGGGTTTTCCACTATTCCTCCGTCAGGTGACGACGAACCGCCACCTTCTGTAGGAAGTTCGTCATTGATGCGATCCACATCTTTGAGGCTAAGTCCTTCGGAACGGGTGCTTCCGTTAGCCGTAATACGAATTTCCTTGTTGGCACGGAAACAAACGCGCAAGCCAGTGATATCATTCGCCGTAAACGCCTCTGCCGTATCCGCCCCCTTGCTACGGGCGGCAAGATAAAAAAATCCCAGTCCGTCAATATTCACCGACCGCCCCAAAAGCAACTCTTCTTTCAACTCCGTGCGGAAATCCTTCAGCACAGAGCTCACCACACCTTCACTCACACCAGAAAGTCGGCTGATCTTTTTCGCAATCTGCTTCAGATCCATCGCCACACCATACTTATAAGTGATTACCGGATATACCTTCTTTGCCGATTGCTTATCGAGGGGATTTAGTAATCTCCAAACCTTCTTATACAAAATACTCATAGTTCTTTTTCTTTTTAAATTAAATAAATCATGTTCAAAATCTCTTCGCTAACGTTAACGTTGCAAAGATGCGGCAACTTCTATAAAACTCAAATGAACACTTACTATGGTATCTTAAATCCATAATATCTACCCTATTGTTGCACTAAAAGGCATTTGCCAGTTATAATCTACTGACTTTAACTAACTCATATCCATAAAAAAGGAAGAAAACAGGGAAGTATATCCGGAAAATTCGAGAGATTAAATCAAGTGTACAAATTAAGAAACGCAACTATAGGCTTCATTTTACAAACGATTATACATAATAACTGGTCATACTTTAATATGCCAATCTGATAAATATATATTTAGATATAGCAATTTCTAACAAATGGGGCTTTGAAGGCTGCTGTCCATGTGGATATTATCAAGATCAACCCGTTTTACCTAAGTAAACAACTTGAACAAAATCCTTTTTTTCTGCTTCTGCGGGATTTGGATAAGCGATATTATCGGTTTGAGATGGAGAGATGTATTTGTTGATAGAGGAAAATACCGTTTAACAGTATCCATGCAGAAGACCTAAGGACCTATTTATCTGCCCTTTCTCCTGAAGCGTTGAAATGAATACCGGAGCGTGGCAATAAAACACCGGAGAATCATTTTTTGACTTGCCATGTATCACACAGGTCAATCAGTCAATAAAACTTTAGGCGAAAGAGGCCGAAATTGTCAAGCGATTCACATTTACAGCGCAAGACATTTTATTTATCTTCCTTACCGAAAACAAACAACTTATAAATATTTATTCCTAGATGATAACAATTTGAAAACAAGCAAAATTCTTTATTCGACTTCGTTTTACATTAAATTAAAAGAACGCTAATTCAGAATGCAAAGATAACATTATTGTTTAACACACCTTTTATTGAGAACAATATTCACATTTATACCTAAAAATCTTCCACTATATATAATGCAATGATCAATGAAGCAAGATCAATTTTGCCTATTGTAATAATGAATCCATAAGTCGATCTATTATAAAATCCTCTTGTTCATTATCGTAAGATGACTCTCGATAAGAATCTTCATCATTTTCATCTGGAATATCCTCCAATGAATCCCGAATTTCTTGTAGGTGAGAGAATGCTCGGCTTAATGCAACACCATCTGGAAGTCTTTTCTCAATTTCAAGATATAACTCCTCGCGTTCTTCATAGTCAGCGAAACCATTTATCATTGTATCCATGTCAACTATCATTTCCTCCTCCATTTTTTCAAGAAATGGAGTCTTATCTATTAAATCTATATTTCCTGTTTCATGCAGCAATTTCAACAATTCAGGATAATCATCAATATCCTTATCCTCATTAGTTAACAAATTCAGCACATCTCTTAACTCTGTTTCTCTGTTAGACCAATTCATTCGCTTTATTAGTTGAATTCTTTGAAAAAAATCTGTATTATTACCTTCAGTAATTTGCGTTAAAAGAATTGACAATAATTGATTTTGAATTTTCTTAAAATAACTCGGAAATCTATCTGCAAAGCTTTTCAAAAACGCTGTCTTACTATAGGAGTTTTTTATAAAACTTATGCCTGTTCGACTCAATTTGCATGATTCTGGATTATTGCTTAAGAATTCTATAAGTTTAGCTCTTAATATTTCCAGATTTGAATCTGAAAGGCTAATATTATTGGACCTAAAAATTTCAGGCATATTTTGACTTAAAAATTCATCATATAGAGAGGTTAACTGTTCTGGATAGAATGCACCTTCCAAAAGTAGTCGTTGAGTATAAGCGCTCTTTTCAATATAATTAGCAATAAAATCTCTGACAGAAGGATTATGGAATGTGACAACAATAAGACCTTGGTATTTGCCAGTTCTAATGAAACAATCATGTAGAATCTTCACAGTTTTATTCCATGTAATGTCATCGTACTTCAACTGAAGCTGGTCTGATGTCAATTTACCAAAATGGGAATATGCTTTATTCCAGCTTTCTATTGAAACCTCACCACCCATTGAAGCAAGAACCATAAGTGCATATTGGCTCTCTGGCTTCAAATTTTCAAATGCCATTTCCCAAACCATATGTGGATTCGAGAAAAACTCTTTGAAACGATTCATAAATTCCGACACAGGCACTTGTATCCAGAGCTGTTTGTCAATATAGGTCTCAATAACACGTGGATTAAAATTACGATGCCCGATAATCCATCTATATCCTTTGTCTTTTAAAAATTCGGAGATATACTCTTTTGGCAAATCTGCATTTGCAATATGGTTATACAAGATTTTTGCTCTAACAGTTTTTGTATAAGAACCAATATCGAGAACACACTTTGCCAATTCTATATTCTCATTGCGGATTTTTTCATAATGAATGTTTGCATCGCGTAGAATGTATTCACGCGTTGTCAATATAAATTTCTTGGAATTATCTTTCTTTACTACTCGAATAAAAGATATTAATTTTTGTGCGAATCCAGAGCCATTGTCTTCAAAAACATTGGCTCCCAAAAAATCATCGAAGAAAAATACTTGCTTCTTATGGGGATCGTAAAGCTTTGATGCATTATCCATATCACCTGGAATATTTACAAATTCCTCATAACCATGTGCTAGATAATCATATAAAAGAATATTTGCAAGAGTTGTCTTGCCGATACCCGGTATCCCAGATATTATCACATAGTTATATTGAGATAAAATATTTCGGGCCTGTTCAAGACTCTTATTAGGGACATATGTCGCTATTTGTTGCTTTATGTGTTGCAGTTCAAAATCCGACCAATTTATAA
The DNA here is from genome assembly GCF_003474285.1 of Bacteroides sp. AF39-11AC. NCBI lineage: Bacteria > Pseudomonadati > Bacteroidota > Bacteroidia > Bacteroidales > Bacteroidaceae > Bacteroides > Bacteroides sp. AF39-11AC. The sequence goes on from NZ_QROH01000009.1 coordinate 218,244, forward strand.
CTTCCTTATTGATTATACTTTGGAGTATATTAGTACTAGTAAGCCATAGTTTATAATGCTTTTTCTCCACATCATCAAAAGTACCCAACAAGTTATTTATATCATTCGACCCAAGAATTTGAGTAGTGTCTTTGATGTAAGGAGCGAATAACTCTTTTATGTCATCCTTATTCCTAGGTGTCAATCCTACCGACGTAACAACATAATAGTTATCTGGATTAATTCTTCGAACTTTATCCGCCTCCCCTTTAAGATTGGATAGTAATGAACTATAATCCTTATATCTTTTTGCTTGGACAATCGACTTACCTCCATTTATTGTTGCAAATCTTAAGTCTATACCACTATCTCTACCAGTTGTAAAAGATTCAACAAAAACCCCAAACTGTTTCTGGATAAGGTCTCGAGCCAAATCTTCAAACTCAGCTGGTTGTAAAACATTGAGATTATAATTAGGCATAATATTAATTCTTAGGGTGATTATTTACGACAGTACCCCAAATGACTTGTCTGATTTATAATAACTGATTAAATAGTTACGGGAATAACCGTGCCAGCTATTCCCGTTATTTTTCTTTTTATCCTGCGTATAACCCAATTTCTTTGAACGCAATCCACGCTTCTTCAATACATTTATCTATATCTTCTAATGAAGGCTCATATAGATATTCAAGGCATTTATCTATTTTTGAGATAAACATTTTATCATCTTTATATTGTTCTTGGACTTCATATAATGCTGTATGTAAATATGCAGCCACTTCTCCTATTTTGAAACCAAGTTTATACTGGTCAACTGACTTCTGACCAGGAAATGGTACAGATACTCTTTCAAAACCACGAAAAATATCAGCATCAGCTCCAAATCTTCTTGTACGTCCACATTTAAAGACTGCCCTAATCAGATATTCATAATTCATTGCTTCCATAATTGTAAAATTTCAGATTGATATTTTCGGTAAAGTTACTAATTAAAAAGCATTTGTAGAATATAAACAAAACAATTATTTCAATCGAAGTACAACACTTAATAAATAATGCATCTTTATTTTTTATTTATCACATCAAACGTATAGGTGTTATTTTTGAAGCAGAAACCATATTTCTATTCATATCTTTACTATCAGCCACTCAAGCAGCACATTTGCTTACAAAGATGTTTCTTTAACACAGCGCACAGGAAATCCATTTGCCCGACTATGGCTACTAACAGGATACACCCATGCAATATTTGTATTCAAGCAAGCCCCTTGTGGCAAATCAGCACTGACGGGGGATGATGACCATGCACATGAACTGGCACCAACATCACAGATCTGTCCATTAATACCGTTTCTATAACCAGACGCAGGATAAAAAGCTTGATCACCTGTATTGCCATTAATATAATAACGACGGCCAAAAACTCCGGTGGAACTTACAAATCCAGAATTATTACCATCTACATAATTTTTCTTATCTTCAATTGGAGTATTATATAAACTTGCAATATTTATATTGTAGTTACTATTTTTATCTCCATTCAAAAGACTGGTGGTAAAATTAATCCATGTATCTTGAGGAGGCATACACCACCCCAAAGGACAAGGATCATAGATTGTTTTACCTGTAAACTTTGTATCAAGACGTTTACTGGTTGCTTCATTATTAAGTTCTCCACCCCACAACCGATTGGAAGCTTTCCATGCTTCTGACTGACTTGTGGCTCTATAAATCCAATTGTAAGAATTATCCTCACCACATACAATAAAAACCAACGGTCGCTTTATTGAATAGCTAATAATTGACTGTACAGATGATGAAATCAGACTATTTATGATTTGATAGTTCTCCCCCCTCAATGTAGCTGCATTAAGTTTGTTTCCATTTCGATCAAAAACATCTACTATTTCAGAATTATTATCAATTCTTCTTTCTCTGTTCTTTGCTGCTGGGAAAGGGTCTTTACGCCCAAATTGATAATACAATCCAAACGTCTTCACAACCTCAGCATTATTGGTAGCAATATTACTAGCTGCACCTAAATTACAATTCATCATAACCAGTGTACGTTTTGCCGGCAAAACATCTGCGTAAATGGTGCCATTCATTCCACCTCTTGGATTCGTTTGATATGTTTGCGTAGGTATCTCTGCCAAATTAAAATGGGTTTTCCAAATATGCCAACTCCACAGTATATTACCACTTCCGTCTTTTACCGCAACCACTGCATTCCCTTCAGCTGCCGGGCCAGTTTTGAAATAAACATATCCATCTTTCAGAATCATACCTTGTATTATTTGCCCATGACCATTGGTTTCCCAAACGAGTTCTGCACTTGCAGGACTGATAGCAGCATTAGCAGCCAAAGCACTTCCGGTCGGAGAAATCAATGCAGCAGTGGCAGCCCCATTTCCTCTCACTGTAGCTTTAAACTTATACCACGTATTTACCTTCTTGGCAAGATAACAATTTGCCGTACCTACACTACTCAAATCTTCTGTTCCCGTAAAATCTACAACAACCCTTGTATCTGTTGCCGCAACATCATTCAGAGTAATGTTATACGTATAATTGCCATTCCGCTTGATATTGAAATCACTCGTATTATTTTCTCCAAGATACACTGTCCACTTTGCAGTAACAGTGCCTATTGTGCCGTTAATTTCTACATATGTAGCATGTGCAGGCGCATTTGCAGTCGTTTTATCCTTTTGAGCAGAAATAGTTTTGGTTCCTCTTCGGTTTTCAAACATATAGAATATTGTGCTGGCAGTGGTTGCACTATTTGGACCTATACCGCCGCAATTCAGCCAAGTAGTACTTGTCGCATCCGCTGTACCGAATACATAATAAGAGTTCTTAGGAAGATTATAAATTTTCAAATTAGTAATGTTAATCCCACTACTTTCTTTCACTTTAATCTTTAACTCAACTTTTGCGACCATACGGGTTAATACCAGTATTCCCGACAATGTGTTTGTCCCCGCCTTGATATTCACACTTTTCATGCTTCCCGTCATTGGCAGATTGGTGCCTTTATTCAAGTCATCCCAATTAGTCAGACTATATACCATACTTTTCAGATAAGATTCCTCATGTATGACATATCCCTTGAACAAGTCAGCTTTACCCGTATTGGCAACGGCATATATGGTACATCCGGTAGCACTGCGCGTATTAATGGTAACCGTAGAACCACCCGTCTGGTATTTCTGTCCGATCAGCTCACCCACACTGTTATAAATCAAAATGTGCAGGTCACTGATCACACTCTCATTGACTGTCCGGGTAACGAAATTCACCTGTTCTTCACCCTGTACTTCCACCCGAATGGTAGCGGGCATACCTTCCTCCATGTCCACATCCTCCATACCCTCTTCTTCCGATTGGCAAGAACTGCACACAGCCGCCATTGCTAACAGTGTGCCTAGCATGAACAGTACGAAAAGTACCTTCCAACAAAACGGTATGGGTTCTTCCGTTTTCGGATATACCTTGTATTCAAATAACCTAATCATACACTTTTTACTTACATTTCTACATCCTGACCGACCGTTCCCCAGGGAACCACACTCACAAAAGCCTTAACCTCCGCATAGCGAAAGTCTATATCAATGTTGGTCTGTTGCCCCACAGGGGCATACAAAGGACGTAGTTCATTATCTTTAGTGATAGTGAATAATTTCTCATCTTTCCGATAGACGTCTATTTCCAACGGTTTTCCCTCCCCGGTAGGGAATATATGAAAAAGCGGTGCATAGACATCCCCCTTGGCATCGGTAACGGAAGCCGGTTCGTATCCGGCCCCGGCCCCCGAAGCCTCACCCATAAAATCCATTTCCGTACCGATGCAGTGTACGATGAAACGATATGCTTCACCGTTATAAGGATAACGTTCGGCAAGATAACGTGTGCGTATACTGAGGCCCGCCACCATACGTTCCATTACGAGCGTAATATCCGTTCCTTCCACACCCCGCGTGTTTATCTCCCCTATTTCTCTGCGACAATAGAACAGGTCTGTTAGCGGAATGTGCGTACCGTGGGTATATTGCCGAAGCTGGAGTTTCGCATCTTTCAGGGATGTTCCCGGTGCTATCTCTGTAGTAATCAGAGTATCTTCTTTCAGATTACCCCAAGCTACGAGCGTGAACCGTTCGTCCTTGTCCTCTCCAAATGAAAAGTCCGAGAAGCCCTCAGAGGGAATCATTCTGACGAAACCTTGCTCATTAAAAAGATAGATATCCGATTTCTGCAAAACTCCATTTCCGGTAAGGTCGTTCCCGTCCGCATCCACCGCACGGACATGCAGTTCATACCGGACACAACCTTCCATATCCTCACGCACGCACGAAACGCAACAGAGAAGAATAAGAAGAAGCGGAAAGATGGGAAATATTCCGAGAACTCGCATAAGCTGGTACGGATTGGTTTATAATGTCATATCTGTCTCATAGAAATATCACTCAAAAGTCACATTCTGATTGATGGTAAGCGCCCAATCAGCAACAGTAACCGTAAGTTGCAAAGTAGCAGGGTCTATTTCTGTATCATCATTATCTACCCCCTCTCCCTTGATAACGGCAGTAAGCACGTACCGGTTGTTAGCTGCTATGCTACCTTTGTCTGTACCCTCTCCTCCTGTAATAGTGGTGTTCGCCTGTTTCTTATTAATAGTGATGGGATAATACCGGGTCACAGGAGCAGTGGTTAAACCGGTTCCATCCGCATCAAACGTTCCTTTAATTATAAGTTTGGTCGGCGTAGCCGAAGCATTCGGAAATGCATAGAAGTAGTACGGAGTAGTGAGTTCCGTATTGGCTGTATGGGAGGACACCGCTTCATACAGGTATTTATTGGCCTTGTCACTCCCACTGATAGGAACACTGCCAGTCTTTTCAGCGTTGACAGAACTATTTGTATTCTTCAGATAGATATCGGTCACGTTGAACGTAGCATCTTTAAATTGCCCCGCCTTGTCGAAAGCGGTCTTGATGCTGCTTATTGATACCCTCGCTACAAGGCGGGTTAGCTCTGCGGTAGCCGTGGCTTCTGCGCCCGCCGTGAGATTCTGTTTGTTTACTATTCCCAACATCGGAAGGTTATTGGCCTTTTGTGCATCCGTTACCTCACCTACTCCCGCAGCCTTGGTCGTCTCCGAAAGAAGCATCAGCTTAGCTTTGAACCCGGCAAGGTTGGTTACTCCCGCAAAAAGTGCCGGGGAAGCATTGGCTACCACATAGATCATTTGCTCGTCGCCGGGTTCGCAAAGTATCGAAATCGTCTTTCCACTGCCAGTCTCTGCGTCTTTGATATCCTTGCCTGTGAATTCCCGTAAGGCATTGACAGGGTTACCCGTCGCTCCGGTGAATACAGCTACCGTCAGGCGGTTGATCTGAGATTCATCGGTGGTGGGTAGAGTCCCCGTAGCACGGCTGTCCGCTGGTGCTCCCACTAATGTAAGTTCAAGTTTTGCAGTCTTTTCTTTCGGCTGCATTCCATTCTCGTTTTCATCACTGCCGCATGCAGACAGCGAAAGGGTTACTGTTGCCAGCACGGCCCACAAATAATTACTCGTTTTCATATATTATACCGTTTATGGTTATTATTCATTGCTTAATATTTAATTTTCAATTGTTCCAACGCCTTAATCGCCTGTTCCACTCCGGCGGCCGCCGCCATCGTGAGGTACACCTCCGCCTTATCCCGGTTACCTTCAAGCAGACAGAGAATCCCCATGTTATTATAGGCTATCGGAAGGGTGGCAAAAGGTTCCAGATACCCACGTGCCTTAGACAGTTCCTTTTTGCTCAAAGCCACTGCCGCTGCATTGATGTTGGCTTCCGGACTCTCCGGAAAAAGCCTTGCAGCAAGGTCCAATATATCATTATATTCAGTGGAACCCACCGGATAGCTACCTGCCACGGCAAAGAATTCATTCAGATGAAGGGCGCTCTGCTTTCCGCTACGCAGTAACTGAAGGCTTTCAGCAGCATCCAAAGGCCTGCGGGTGTATTCTATTTTGTACTCCACACGCATCACTTCCGGGAAAATCTTTTCCGCAAGATATTTGTAAGGCTTACCGTCCGCAAGCGACATCAGCATACGTTCACGCCCTTTGGCTATCTCTACATTATTAATAAGATCGAGGACGGCTTCCCGCAACAACATATCACTTCTCCTCACCAAGGAAGTGATAGAGTCCCAGTCTTCAGGAATCCAGTGCACTTCCAACAGAGCCCTCCCTGCCAGGCGATTCTCGCGCAGATATTCCTTCAGTTTCAAGGCGCGTATCAGGGCGTTGGCTTCGTTTTTCTTCAGATTACCCGCAGGGACCCCATAGCCGGTTACACTGACTTTCGTCAATTCCGTACCCCGCTCCTGCCGCAAGTCCCTCAGGGCGTCGCGAAGACGGTAGTAAATCTCAAAGTTCTGCTTTTCCTCAGAGAGCTCACCAAGTTGCTTCCCGTTCTTCTGTTCTCCCTCCAGTTCAAAGTACGGGACAGACCCTGTTATGCAATGCAACGTATCCTTGTCCGGTGCAGGCTGAATAAAATTCACCAATGAAAGAAACTCGGCATCGATATCCGCATCCAACCGGGCTACCCTCATCTTCGGCAGGCGGATTCCATCCGCTATCTTATCTTCATAAACATCCCCTTTCTTACCATGGCAGGCACATTCCTGTGAACGTAACAGGAGTATAGCCCGCTCCATCCACTGCTCGTAGGGCACCGACACTTTATAGGTAAACGCCCGGGAGGCCGCATGATCGTTGCGTATCACCACTGCCGGAATTGGCGAAGTGCGTACCTTAGCATTATTGCGTTTACCAGCCGCCAAAGCCTGTGTCCTCTGATATACTTTTTGTTTCTCCGCCCCGTTGATGAGTACGGCAGGAAGCTCCTGCTCGTATTCACCGTTTTTAAGTACGGGGGTCACGGTCAGCGACTCATCCGAAGGCATTCTCAGACCTTCGAAGTCAACGGACAATTCCACATTTAGGTGCCCATTCGTCAGCGAAAAATGTTGTCCGGTAACAAATAGTTCTCCCCGGTAAAACTCCTGCCCGAGACAGAGACAGCACGTAGCGAACAGGAGTGTCAATGTCAAAGGAATACGGATTAAGTTTTTCATGCTCTATGTTTAATTACAAATTACTAAATTATAAACAACTCTCAATTTATCAGATATACCAGCGATACCGCAACCCGGGTTGGCGCAATGAAATTTTTATGTTCGCCACCGGTCTGTTCACCGCAATGCAAACAACGGTAGCGTTCGTATCCGGTATGCAGAAATCCTACGCCGACGCTTGTCTCGATACTCCACCGGGGGGCGAGAATAAAGTGGTAGCCGTATGATACTCCCAGCCCCATGAAGTCCCCTTCATATCTTGAAGAACGTATTCCCTTAAAGAGCCCCAGAGGGAGTTTCATACCTCCCACATTATATACTCCGTACAACAAATGCGCACCGAAGAAGTGGCCGCCAAAGGGCTGGCACATCCAGTAGCGCAGTTCAGGCTGCACAAACCAATGTTTCCAACGCTTGTCTCCGCCTGCCGGAAAAGGATTGTAATGAAAACCAGCTTCTAATGTGAGCCGATTGGAAAGCTTCACTTCCACCCCGAAATTGGGCGAAGAAAGTATTCCCGTCAGCAGATCACTCTTCACTGCAAGAATCTGAGAATGCAAGTCTGCAAAACAGAACAGCAACATAATCAGGGACAATATGAAAGTATTTCTTTTCAAAAGGTTTCACGGATTACGTTTACAACTCGAACAGCTTTATCTCTTTCAGATATTCCCTCGTAACATAGTTCACTATACCGAGTTTCTGCGCAGCTTTCCCATATCGCATGTAAAATTCTTCAGTAGTGGGGTGATTACAATCCAGATGCTCGCCAGTAGCTTCAAGGATATCGAGAAGAGAAACATCAGAAGAGTCACGTGCAGGGCTGTACACATGCATATTACGGGAATCTCCTTTGTCAGACAGTTTTATGAGTCCGGCACTTAGAAGCTTCGAAAGCAGGACATCCATATCTTGCTCTGTAAGCTGGCAAGCATCCGCACGGATTATGTCTCCTCCCGCATAGATGTCGTTAAGTACTGCGATGGCAGCTTGTGCTTTGGGTGTTATCATGATAATTGTTCTGTTTTATCCATTATATACACTGGCATTACCTTGTAGGTAACGGATACCCACATATACAGCAAGACAAAAGACTCATACAAGCCCGATATATACAAGAATTTATATGTACATACGATTCACGGTGTACAATAATCCTTTTCCCGTCTTCAGCTTTCGGAAACGGGTAAGGGAAGTAATATACAAATTTGCACGGTGCAGGAGAAAATAATCATTCGCCAGACCTATACACAGGAAGAAAAACTTGTAAAATCTGTAGTATTTGTTTTCTAATATAAATCACCGGTTGACAAATGCATGTAAACAAGCAAATAAAATATCTTTCTCTTGGGATTTAGAAATATATTATCTACTTTTGCGCCATAATTACATCTACATTACCTACAAGGTAATTTCTTCACATAAAATTATAAATCAGGAATTTAGTCTTCAAATAGCATATTAGACTACCTCTCAAATATGTAATTCATTATAACCTTATTTGCCCGATCCATCCGACTATTTCCAAACCCCTTCATGTACCCCTCGGTAGTAGTTACAGAAGCGTGTCCCAGCCCTTCGGAAATGATTTCAATGGGAATGTGACAGTACTTGCCCGCAGTGGCCCACGTGTGTCGGGCCGTGTACGATGTCACTTTACCCTTTACTTTCCTCCACAGAGCAAGCGCACGCAGTTTACTGTTAAGTAAGCGTAATATCCGCAAGTAATCCCTGTAAGCAGCCATTCCTTCCAGACTTCCATTCAAAAAACAAAGCAGATAAGGCGAAGTGTCATCCCGGTTCCGGTAGCGCTCCAACAACTGCATAGCTCGACTATCCACACGCGCAGAAAGCGGCATCCCCGTCTTTCTGCGGCACAAGGTCAGATAGCCATCCTTCAAATCAGACTTCCGAAGATGGGCAAGATCAACAAAAGGCATCCCATGAAAGCGAAACATAAGTTCCAAACATGCGCGTGCCCACTCCATACCGGGAGAGATAATATCCAAATCCTTTTCTGCCAGTAATTGCCGCATATCATCCCGTTCCAATACCCGCCGATGGTCTGCCTTGCGCCCTGTGAACACTTCCCTGAACAAATGGGGAACGAAAGGCACCAGTTTACGCACTACTGCCCGGTTATAAACCGCCCGAAGCATACGCATATAGGTAGAGATGGTATTCCACTCCAAGCCTTTTTCGCCCTTATGGAGGAGGTAATGCTCATACGCCTTCAACCACAGGGGCGTAATGCCGGACAGAAGCAAACCGTCGCCATCAAAGACCATCACGGACCGCAACACGCTACCACATACATGGGCGGTACTGTACTGCCCGTTTCTTTCAAGTTCAGTGACCACCGAACTCATAAAATTGTTTAAATAGGCTGTCTTCATATTCATTCATTTTTTCGCACGTTATTGCACGCGCATATACTACGTCACAAACAGGCATTAAAGACAAATGTTTCATTACAATACTATCTTTAACCACCGCCTTTAAGTTTTGCCAGAGATGTTAATTTGACAGATATTTGCACCAAAGGTCAGAGGCGGGTGATTTAGTCCCGTAGAAGAGCCATGCGTTCCTCTACGGGCAAAGCACCCTTCCTCGTAGAGAAACGACCTATTGGTCGTAGAGCAACATCGACATACCGTAATCATTTGATTTTCCATCGTTTGCCGGAGTAACACATCTGCCTTCTTCCACTGCTCCGAGGAACGCTCCCCGCCACAGGTACACAAACGTATGGAAATATTTTTCACTTCAAAACAATATACAAAATGATTACAGTTACCATTCAGGTAAAGCCCTATCTCGCGGCTTACCTGCAAAGCGCATACGCGCATTGTACCATAGAGGGTGCCATCCGTTTCACAAAAAATCAGAATCTTTACAGTTGCCTGCTACAGCTCACCACTCCCCGCCCCAAAGGTGTGTCATGGCGGGATCAGGGAAATATCACCTTTTCCCTACCCTGCCCCAGTGTAGGGAAAGATCCACGAACCTACAATTATTTAGGAGAAGAAGCCGTGAAAATCCTGGAACAGGAAATCAACTATGAAATGAGAATGGATTATTACCGCTTCCTGCGCAGGAACAAGTTTAAGAACGGGATGATGTTTACAAGGGCTACGGAGTTGTATCTGGAAGAGCACGGAATGACGGAGCTTATACCGGAAGAGACGCTGCTGAAGAGTTATTTTTTGTGGGTGAAGAAGGTGGAAAGAAAATAGAATTGTATTTTCTTTATGCAACAGAAAACATCATTACTCATACCACTTATACAATTTCTTTTTCTAACTTTGTGAAATAAAAACATTGAGTATGATAGAACAAATCTTCATAGAAAACTATAAATCCATCCGCAACGCAAAGATTAGGCTGAACAGCCTGAACGTGTTGATAGGTTCCAATGGTGTAGGAAAAAGTAATTTCATCTCTTTCTTTGAACTGGTTCAAGCTATGTTAAACCAACGTTTGGGTAGCTATATTCTCAGTAGAGGAGGAATAGAGCGTATGCTATACCAAGGAAGAAAACAATCAGATTTCATTCGAAGTCTCATTGATTTCAAGAATACCAATGCTTTCTTTTTTGAGATAAAACCGACTGTTGGAGAAAAAGCCTTTATTGAATATTCAGGCGACTACTTCAATACAAAAGGAGAAAAGACCAAAGACTATGAAGGTCAATGGAATAAAACATGGTGGGACAAATCTGTGGAAGAATCAGAAATCCTTCATAGCCCCAAATGGCATGGTGGATATTTACGTGCATTCCTAAAAAGTTTCACTGTCTATCACTTCCATGATACCAGCATAAACTCTCCAATGAGACAAGCATGTAAAATTGGAGACAACGAAAGATTAAGGCACGATGCTTCCAATTTAGCAGCCTATTTATACCGATTACAAGAGAACGAACCACAGACATTCAGGCTGATAGAGGGAGTAATACGCTCCATCGCCCCCTACTTCAAAAGTTTTAAGCTGAGACCCAACCCTTTATCTCCGGACACTATAACTTTGGAATGGGAAGAAGTTGAATCTGACATGTATTTAGATGCCAACAGTTTCTCCGACGGAACACTCCGCTTTATAGCCTTAGCGACCTTGCTTTTACAACCGGAATTACCAGAAACGGTCATCATAGATGAACCTGAATTAGGATTGCACCCCACAGCCATCAACAAACTAGCAGCCTTAGTGCGGAAAGCTTCTCTAAAAAAACAAATCATCTTGGCAACTCAGTCAGTAAATTTTGTCAACTGCTTTGAACCGCAAGACATCATTGTAGTAGATAGGGAAAATAAACAAACTGTATTCCACAGACTTAATGCAGAAGACTTAGCAGCATGGATTGACGAGTACAGCATCGGTGATATATGGGAAAAAAATGTGATAGGAGGTCAACCATGAAAAGACTTTATATCATCGTTGAAGGACAAACTGAGCAAGAGTTTGTCAAAACACTGATTGCTCCCTATTTACAAAAGCATGAAATTTTCGAGGTAACTCCCATCCTGATACGTACAAGCAAAACAGGACGGGGTGGCTTTGTAAACTATCAACATCTGAAAAAAGATGCAGAACGGTTATTGAAATCAGAAAAAAAAGATTTCATAGTATCCATGTTTGTTGATTTCTTCCGTTGTCCGGAAGTTCCACACAAAGAAAAATGGAGTGTAAAAAGCAGCCATATAGGACAGGTTGAAGAAATGGAGCGATGCATAAAAGATGATATTAAAGATGTACGTTTCATTCCCTACATACAATTACATGAATTCGAAGCTTTACTCTTTGCTTCAAATGAAGGATTTAATTCATTCTTTGATGAAATACAAAAAGAGAAAGCCCAACAAATCATCAATTCTTATGATAATCCGGAAGATATTAATACAACCCCGGAAGGTGCACCTTCCAAACGGATATTAGCTATCAAAGAAGATTATGACAAAGTATTGGAAGGTAACCTGATTGCATTAGAAATTGGTTTTTCTAAAATAATAGAAAAATGTACCCGATTTAGGGCATGGATAGAAAAACTCATAGAACTGTGTAAAGAGTCATAAGAGAAAAGTTCTACTATTATTACGATGAAGTTTTGATTGTAGATTCCTAAATACACCTATAACGAGTAAAGGATATGATACAGCACAATCACGATCTGGAAATACTGAAGCAAATGGCAATGGCTGACGGTATTCTAACGGAAAACGAAAAAGAACTGTTCCGTTCCTATTTTCAATTGACAGACAAAGAAGCAGAAGATTTATTTCAATCTATTGAAGCCGAATTAGAATGTGTACAATCTGAAACAGAAGTAATTAATTGGAAACGAAAAAATGGCATTGATTTTGAAAAATGTATTGTAAAGATGCTTAATCCTCAATATTATACTTTGCAAGAGTGGACTGGAGACAAATTTATAGATGGAAGGTTCTGTGAAGCAAATTGCAACCCTGATATTACTGTAAAAGTCAACCTTGACAAATTGGACGTTAAATTTGCCATCGAATGTAAATGGAGAATGAACTTCTTCAATGGGTACACCCGCATTGCTACCGAACGGCAACTGAATCACTATCGAAGATTTCAAGAGGAACGAAATATCACCGTGTTTTTTGCATTGGGTGTGGGAGGTACCGGAGAACAACCTCAAGACATCTATCTTTTTCCATTAAACAAAATTAAATACCCTATTTTGAAAGAAGATTATATAGCCAAGTACTTGAAAAAAGGAAAAGAGCTTTATTTCGATGTAAAAACACAGAAGTTGACATAAAATATGCCCGTTTTACTTATTTTTGTTAGCAAGCATCTACAACAAATTTGCACTATTTACAGTGCAAAAGTGAAGAAAGACTGCACTATCAGCAGTGCAAAATAAAGCATTTTTGTATACTACGTTTTAATTGAAAAACAAGGAACAATATTGATTCCTAAAAATAATTTTCTTGATTATGACTTGAAAAAAGGAGATGTCATATATGATTGGGCGACATTCCATACTTATCGACACTTAGTAAAAGAGGGAATACCGGCTTTATTGCAAACATTACCTCAATAAACTTTGGAAGAGTATAATCTATATCGTTTCTTGCGGCAAGAAAACAATTTTCGGTTAGAGCAGGAACAAATACCAAATGAAGACTCTATAAAGAAGATAAAGCAGACTGTCGTTTAGTAGATAGTCTGCTTTCATTTCCGACAAGTTCGAATAAAAGATAACAGGTAAATAAGATATGGCTAGAACTCCCCCAATTCCTGCATCATCGCCGGACGACGTTTATACAAAACCCTGAATTCTTCCACCAATTGTTTCACAGCCTCCTTCCCGCCATTCAATTTCCGCATACCCCGTAACACCCTGGCTATATACTCATAATGATTCCGTCCCAAATTTTTCTCCGCATAAACACGAAGATCATCCGTAAACAAAGAAAGTATTTGAGAAGAATGGGTGGCATTCAGATGGGAAGCATACTGCACTAAAGCGTCTAAACGCCTGTATTTCACAGCAGACAAAAAGCTAAATAATTTATCATACTCTTTTTCTTCTATATAAATATCTGCTTTATTATTTCCACTCCCCCAGTAATCGTAGAAAGTCGTTTCTTGCATCAATGTGCTCAAATACTCCTTCCAATCCGTGGAAGATATCAACGACTTAAGCTTATGGTAATAATCCAAACTTCCATTCGTATGAATAAACAATAACCGGCACATTTCAATGACCTTGGCGACATTATGCACTTCTTCATAAATGGAAAGCAACTGTTCCTGCCATTCTCTTAATGTGCCAAGATTTCCTCCTCTTTCAGCTATCACTATTCCTTCATTCAGCATACTGATAGCCTTCTCATAACATTTCTCATCCAGTAGCTTTTCAACTTCCTGTCGTCTTATTTCAGGTAAATAAAGAAATTCAGATATAGTGGCTTCAACCTCAGTTGTCTTACCCAATTCTTTCAATATTTCTATTTTCCGAAGCACTAACTTATAGAGGTCCCAACGTTCTGCCCTCTCCTTTATAAGCTGATTCACACTCAACAAAGCCTCCTCTTTAGATTGCACTGAAAGCATAATCTGTTGCACCAATTCATCCATATCGAAAATTTCATATTCACGATATGTTGCCAGTTTGGATATTTGGATAATTTCATTCAATACATTCTTTTTCAATGCCTGTGATGCACCCGAATGCTGAACTACTTTGAGTAATAAATCTCCGGCATCTCCACAAGTGATACCAAAATCAATATCACCATCATTATATAGAAAGTCTTCGTCAATATAATTCCCCCCTATAGAGCGAAGTACTTGAAGAGCAATTGTCGCCACCTCTTCTAAAGCCTCCCGTTGAAACAACAGAGTGGCTTTAGCCAAATATCCATCTACTTTATCAGATACCTCATTCCAGTCTAACTCAGGTTCATAATATCGTCCTTTCTTAAAGTACTTTCTATATGAAGAATGAAAGCAACTCTCTATTTCATTTCGATAATCCACCTTTTTCGCCGGTCTCTTTGGTAAAAAAGTCTCTAACAAAGCGGACTTAAAATCAGAATGTGAAGAAGCGTATTTCTGAATAAAATCGGATAACTTGTCCGATTCCGCAAACAAAAGGATTTGTTCTACTTCTTTATCCTTCACAGTTTGGGGCATATTCTTTCCCAACAACCCCAACTGTGTATTTGCTTCCTTAGCTGACAAGAAACGACCGGCTTTGCCTCGACTGTCACGAATTGCCAGAAGCGTAGCCACCACATGTTTACAAATGTTTCCATCGTAAGGACAATCACACTCCCAAGCAATAATCTCATTCCCTTCCATCGATACAGTTACCTCATAATTCTCCGTACCGCAAACCGTTGCAATCCATTCACCCGGAGATTCCTCTTCTATTTCCAACACAGCATCAGATTCATAATAGTCTTCACCACGCATCAAAATCTGAGGAAGAACATACTTTTCAAAATTAGATATTGTTATCATAAAATATTGATTCCAGTTATTGTTATTATCAAAATCAGCCATCTCTCGTTACCCGATTATATATCCCTCTTGTTCATACCCCTTCCCATATCTATGGATCATCTCAACAAGAGGCAACAAGCGTTCATCCATAATATCCATAAATTTATACCGGGCATACTGCATGTCATAAAGCCTACGGTTACCATTCTTCAGCCGTTCCTCTACATCTGCCGGAATAAAAAACTCAGAGCGTTCTCTCAGAAAAACGTAAAACTCTCTTTGATAGATCTCAATCCCCGCCAAGTCAAAGTCACCAAAATGGATATAACGATTAGGAATCATCTGCAACCAAGTACGCAAATCCGTTGATTGAGGGTAACGGGATACAAAAAGAACTTTCAAGCCCCCAAATAAGTATTGTTGCCCACGAATCCGCTGAAAATTCTCTCCATTTTCCATTCCTATCACAACCACATCATCGGGAATTCGAAAGTGCTCATAATCTTCTATAAATACAGAAGTACCTTCCGCCGGATAAATCACAAAAGGCTCTTCACACAAGCTTGCTTCTATCGGAACATAACTGTTGACAAGAAACCCCTTAAACCCACGAGTTTTCCGAACTTTAGAATTGCCTGCCATAGCCACCTGCTCCGCACGCGACACTGCTTCCTGACGAGACATCATCTCAATCCACTCCTCCAAACTCCCGCTTATGGAATAACGTTGGGCTAAAAAAGTGCGACATCCTTCCACATCACATATCCGATAACTGCCACGCCTTCCATAAGAACTTTGCACCAAAACACCTTCTGCCAATAGTTCTTCTGCCAATGATGCAGGAAACGAAGAATAACCCACAGATTCACCGTTCAACATCCGTGCAACTTTACGTGCCGCAGCCACAGTAATAATATATCCTTTTCCATTTCTCATGCCTTACTATATTTTAGCAAAGGCACCACCTGCGTATTAGAATGCCCATCTTTATTCAATAAATAAGTATATTTATAATTCTCCACATTATATGTAGTAGGCGAACTGTTCACCAACAGGATATTTCGGCAATTGGCAAAGTCCAGAATTCCTTTCACATTGTTGGGATGCAATTTGCCTATCTCATCCATCATGCAGTGTATCTTGAAGTCACCGAATTTACGGGATGCCTTTTCTTTGAACACATTGATAAGCATAATATTTACCATAGCCTTCACCAGAATATCCGTCCCATCAGAACCTACGTTGGCAATCTTTTCCACCCATCCCGTATCATTATCATTCTCCTTAACCCGAAACTCCAGTTTAAAAGTGTCCGCCAAAACTAATTGTTTTCTGCCCGGATCGTCCAATAAATGCTTCATGAAAGACAACAAATAACGCACCGCCGTCGCATTAACATCTTCACGGGAAGCCTGCGAAAATAAATCCGCCTCTCCCATATTATGTTGGTTATCATCACTGAATTTCTTTATCTCCAGTAGCAACTGCATCAGTTTGTCACTGCTTGGCAAGGGACGGAGGGATATTTCCTTTATCACCCCGGCAAAGTTCCGCTCTATAAAATCATCGTTGATATCACCAATGGTTTTACGAATCTCACTCTCATTTCGGGTCAAGTCTCCCACCTCCTTCGATATACGCCGGATAATATCAGTGTATCGTCCACTGATATGCTTCTGATAATCAGAAATTTTATCATTATCTACAAATTCGCATAAGTTCGAAGCAAAGTCATAGTAATCCTGTTCGCCAATCAGTTCTGTACGGAAATGGAATGTATTCTTCGCAGAAAAATAACCTTTGAATTGCATCACGGCTTTCTTGAAATCTTCCGTCTTTCTGATAAAAGAGACTATGAGCGACTTAAGTTCCTTCACAAGAGTATCACAGTTTTTTCTGGTAGATTTCTCTCCTACTTCCATCGCTCCGGCCGGACAAAAAGTTTCATCATTCAAAAAAGCATCTGCTTCCGTTAATCCGCTTTCTAATATCTGCAATTCCAACTTTAGCTTTTCCAAAGCACTATTTATTTCTTTCAGTCCGTTTTGCAGTTTCTCCCGTCGCAATGCAAACCGCTCATCCAAAGCCGAAAGTTTGGCCTCATATTCTTTCTTCCGACTACGCATGGCAGATTCTTTATCAAAGAGTTCTTGCTTATCCTTTTCATAATAAGCTACCTGATTGCGATGCTCGCTGATATACTTCAGCTCTTCCCTGATCTCCGCCAATCTCTCATCATATTTACGAATGGTTGCCATATCAGCTCCCTTGCCGTTCAGTTCAGCATCCTGTGCCTGCCGGAGTTCTCTCTTCTGTTCTTCAATCAATTGCTTATGACGATCAATCTCCCGCTGAACCTCGTCAACATAACGGTCCAGTTCAAGCTGAAGCTCTATTTTGGTATCTTTATAGCTCTTCTGACAAGCCTTCAACTGTTTCTCACGCTCCAGCAGATATTTCTTTTTCTCTTCATCCACCAGATAGAACCGATGGGCTATTTCATTCAGACCAGTCTGAAATTCTTCCATCCGTACTTTTTTCCACTCTTCTTCCTTCGTTTTCCAAATGGCATGATCCGCTCGCAGATTCTTTAGCTTATAAGGAATTTGCCCTCGCTCAGCTTCCAGCAGATGCTGTTGCTCTACCATCTCCCTAATTTGTTTGGAATACTTCTTCTCCAGGCGACTTATATTTTCACTCAATTCCTCCGCCAACCGTGTCAGTTGATTGCAATAATCCTGATAAACTACCTGCTTCGCTGCCCGTTCCTGTTTTATCTCTTCGGGAGTACGTATGCTCCGGTCAATGGCCGACAAGTTCAATGAAACACCGAACAGAGTTCCAGCATCATCCGCCAAACGGGGATTCAATTCATGATTGTATAGCACTGACTCCTCATCCGCCACTTTACCTATCGTTTCTTGCCAGCCGGGATTATGCTGTTCCAACCAATCGCAAAAAGAACCTTTCCGCTTCTCTATCAATGCATCTAGTACCCGCAACTGTTCTTCAACATCCGCCTTTTCCCTACGTACTACATCCATACTCCTCTGAGCCGCCATCTCCAGTTCTTTGCGTTTTAGCTCACATTCATTCCTCTGTTGACCAATATCCATTTGCTGCCGGCGTATCTGCAAATCCAGTTCCTTATCCCTTCTGCGCAATTCATCAATGCCAGCTTCACAATCTGAGATTTCTTTCTTATAGTGTTCTTCATGAAGCGCTTTCTGCTGCCTCAATTTCATCTGCATCTCCTCGCCACGCAGTTGTGCCAATCGTTGCTCCACCATTTGCAGCTTTTCCTCAGATGCCGTTCGCACTTTATCCTCTTCGGAACGAGACTGCGCCATAGCTTTCTCCTGACGTCCGGCAACAGATGATCTTTTTTCAAGAATCTGAGCCTGTCTGCTGTTTTCGAACAAACTCAAATCAGCATCCAAATTCTTAAACAACGAGCCGTATTTAGACAACACATCCTGATAGGCCCGTGTCAGTTCTTCCTTCATTGTCGAAATGCGTGCCAGTTCTCCGTTTTGCAATTCCTCCTGTGCCACCCGCTTTATGATTTCCTCTATATTGATTTGTTCATAATACAGCCGTTTCTCACGCACCTGTTTCAACTGCGTTTCAATACCGCCCATACCACTAATGAGAGTATCTCTTTCCTTATTATATTTCTCTCTCAATTCATCAATCAACCGAATAGCCCGTTCACGTTCAGTCTCTGTTTTGTTTATCTTCTCTCTGATATGAGGGATTTCCTGCAACGCCCGTTTCTCTGCATAGTTCAACTCAGCACGTTCCTCATCTATCTGTTTGTGGGAATAAATCAAGTCACGATACGAATTTATCACTTTATCCGCTATCTTCCGCACGGGAATCTCACCATTCTTGTTTTTGGTAAACCAGAGCATCACGTCATTATATTCCTGCTCAAACTCTTTTATCTGGCTTCGATAAAAACTCAAGTCAACAAAAACCTCTTCATCAGTCATGGAACGGATAATGGTATCTTTTATAAAATCGGCATCCAGCTTAGAGTTGAGGAAGACATTCTGTATGGTACGCGGAATATTCTGGTACTTGGCACTTTCCACGATGGCGAATTTCCGGTAAGGAGTCATGTCCTGCTTACGGTTGTTGCCGAAGATAATATCACGATACATCTCGTAAACGGTGATTTGCGAGGTAATCTGGCGTTTTCCACCGATGCGTTCACGGATACGCCCCCACTCCGGATACACCTCATTATGTTCATTGATAAACCAATCCCTCTCAAACGAAGCATCTACAAAACGGAAAGCCACTCTTCCTTGCGACTTGGCAGCCACTACACAGTAGGCTCCATTCTCACGCATCACCTCATAGACGATGTAAGAATTAGAATATGGGAAGTAGAACGTGTCAAAACTCTTCTTCTCCTTGGGGATGCCGAGCTTAAGTTTATCGGCATTGTAGAAAAATAGCAAAGCACGGAGCAATGTACTCTTCCCCACTCCCTGCGTACCAATGAAATGTACATTGCCATCCAGTTTCACCTCTGCATAAGGAATATGGGCACTGTTCAGAAAAACAATCTTATTCAGGTATCTCATCTTGCACCTCCTCCGATATAGTGATACAATCAATCAATTCTTCCATATAATGGAAAGCAGTCAGCACTTTATATGTCCCGTCCACTTCATTTTCCTTTTCTATGAATCCCATCTTTTCCAGTTCATTAATCAATTTAGCCACTACTTCCTCATGTTTCTTTTTGTCGGAGAACAGTTTAGAAGCTTTCTCCTTCAGCTCCATATCACAACCGATCTGAATTTCAATATCAGCAGCGCGAAACAGGAATCCGGGACCGAAAGCCGAATGATAGGTTTTCAAGAAACTCATATAATCAATCCATTTCAAGGTAGCTTCCAATTTACGCTCCAAATCTACTTTCGCCTCTTTACGCGTAAAATGGTAGTAACCGTCTCCCCCTTCCAGATAAAGTCCGATTCCCCGATAATATTCATAATAATCGGGCAATTCTTCTTCAATAGCATCATAGTAACGCTTCACCTGAGTAGAAATACTGTTAGAGGAAATAAACCCTCCTTTACTAAGTATATTGAAAATCTCTTCGGTATATTTCATGTTCAAAAAGTTTTATTTGACGTAAATCAAAGGATATTCCACATCGCCCGAGCACTCATAGCTTTCCATAAAATTGAGTTCATCAGCATATTGGGAAGCCAACTGACAAAAATAAATCAGTTTATCTCCCCGGGATACTTCTTTGCGAAAACGATAGTTCATCACGAAACCAAACAGATGCATCCCGGATGCCGTAAAAGCATTGTACACTTCCCGCAAGTTTATCGCGTCAATCCGTTGCGACTGATTATCCAGATATCCTTCCGGGATAGCCTCAGCCAGATTTTTCGGACCGTGCTTCCTGTTCTTTTGCTGTGCCACCAACTTCCTGACGGCTTGGAAAGCCTCATCCGAAGTTCGCAGATAATCTATTGATAACTTTATGCGGTAGTTTGTCTGAGGTTCCATCCATAACGGATGACGTTGCGAAACCACTTGTCGAATAGTCGTGTTCTCTTCCAATAGGAACTGGTCTTTCAGATACTTCAGCTTCCTTATTTTCTCAAAGATACGGTTCTGATAGTCTATCAAGTTCAGGTAATGGACAATCTGCCGGTGAATTTCGAGCAGGTTATGATAAGAATCGTTCAATTGCAGTTTGACATCGCTCACCACATTCCGCATTTGCACATCCATGGCTATGCGGAAAAAGACCGGTTGCTGGTTATCAATCAGCTCCTCACTTTTAGTTATTAGCAAAGAGATGTTCTTGAGCTTTTCGCTTAATCTCATCAACTTCGCTTTTTTTATTTGGTAGTTGGGTTCATTCTTGTAAGTATTATCCATGTTCCTTTTCAGGTCCATTACATTGCGGACAGTGGTAAGAGCAATGTTTTTCAGACAGCGTTTCACTTCACGCTGATAATTGTACTTGCGCTTTTCATTATTCTCTTTCAGATAATAATCTATATTTTCATTGAGGCGTGTAAGATAATCCTGTACAAAAGATACATTAATTTCCTCATTCACTTCCAACACGTCTTCAAAGAACTTCAGATAAAGATCTTCCATTTCAAGAAAGTCACCCGTGTCACGTATTACACCGTAATCAATCAGATAACGAACACGCTCTTCTTTATACTCTGTCATCTCAAGCGCATAATCATAACGAAACGAAAGCGACTTCCGTTTGGCAAACATTTCTTTCAGTAGTTCTTTCTCGCGTTCAAGACTCTTCACTAATTCTTCTATGGAACGAAAAGTACTCATAGTCAATCTTACATTTTATTTCTCGTAAAAATATACTATATCCTCTAATTCCACAATATTCTAAAGAACTTTTATTCAATAAATTCACCTTTCCAACTATCTGGTTCTCACAAGTTGCGCTGATCACATAGGTATTACAGAACACTTGTCTAATTGCAAAAATCGGATTTTCTTCGTAAACACATGATTATTAATTTAATATATTTGTTATCTTTGTATTGAGTAAAAATACTTAGTGCACTGAGTAAAATGTAACCCTATGTATAAAAGATCAGAATATCAAGTAATTATGAATCGGCTTAAAGAACAGCGAAAGTTCATTCAAGTCGTAATGGGTACTCGTCAGATAGGCAAATCAACGGTTATCAAGCAGGTGTTAAAGGATTCAGATATGAAGAAACGAATTACTACGTATTTCATAGGAATATTAGCATTAGCCATGCTATGTAGCGGATGTAGCACTAATCGTATGGCGGCAGGTGACCCGGGCGCGGTGTTGGCCGGAGCATCCATCGGAGGAAATGTGGGAGGCGCCATCGGAGGCCTCATTGGCGAAAGCAACAGGGGATGGAGAGGTGGCTACCGGGGTTCCGCCATTGGTACCATCGTCGGAACCATCGCCGGAGCAGCCATCGCAAATGCCGCTACCGCCCCCAAGCAGACAGAAGAATATAGCTACCGGGTAGAAAGGACTCAACCTTCCAGACCCCAACCCCAATATTCATCAGCTATCGAAAATCTGAGAATACATAATATACGTTTCATTGACGCCAATCGCGACCACACAATCAACTCAGGCGAAAATTGTAAAGTGATCTTCGAAATCATAAACGAAGGAAACAGAACAGCTTTCAACGTAGTACCGGTAGTGGCCGAAATCACGGGCATGAAGCGTATCTATATTTCACCCTCGGTCATGATAGAGCAGATTAAGCCTCATGAAGGTGTGAAATATACCGCCAGCATCAATGCCGGAGAACGGATAAAGACGGGAGAAGTCATCATACGCGTTGCCGTAGCCGATGAAAACGGACAGGAGTACGACTGGCAAGAGTTCTCATTGCCTACCCAACGATAAACATTTTATTTTAAACGATTACACCATGGCCGACAATTATTTAGAAAAACAATACGAAGCATACCAAGCCCGGAAAGCCGCTTGGGAAAAAGAACGTAAATACGGAAAGAAGCCCTCGCCTATGAAGCGTCCGAAAACTTTGGAAAAATCAAAAGAGGGTGAAGAAACACCCCCTGTTAATACCAATTTGGAAAATACTATTTGAATGCCGGAGCCGGCAAATGCATACCTGCCATCGTCAAACCATTGTCTTTGGCATATTGAAGGAAATACTTACGTGATTTCACCGCCTTCTCCCTATCCATATCATACGTAGCGCAGATTTCGGGATGCTCTAACTGAAGAGCGGCTCCATGGATAAGATCGGCAATCACCAACAATTTGTTCGCCTGGAACACGGTATGCCCGGGAGTATGTCCCTCAGCATTCATCGCAACGACATTACCCGGCAATGTTTCTCCGAACTCAAACAAATGCAAACGGTCTTTATAAGCATTCATCGTTTTCAACACTTGCGCATTCCTGTCGGCAGGCATCTTGAGCCAGGCATCATATTCCACTTTCGATGCATATACTTCAACATCAGGAAACACAACACTATCCCCTTTCATCATTCCACCGATGTGATCGCCATGGAAATGGGTAAGATACAAATATTTAATATCGGAAGGGGTAACTCCCAAAGAAGCCAAACCCGATAGCAGACGGCTATCCGGCGCTCCCATGCCCGTATCGAACAGAATTCGGATTCCACCCGTTTCTACCAGAAAAGCACTTATGGACGAAGGTATTCCGCCTTGTAGTTTCAAACTCTCTATCAGACTATCATCAGCATCTGCAAAAAGCGTTCTTTCCATCAGGCGCTCTTTCGCATTATCCTGTATCCAGGTAACTTTCACTTTATCCAGTTGCAATGTCTTCAGGCCATCGCACACCCCATTTACACTATCCATACTAATATCCTCATTTACTTGCTTTTTTGTGCCTCCGCCACAAGCTGATAACACGAATATTGCAGATGTAACAACCAGATACTTCCACGTTTTGTTTCTCATTAGCTTATAAATTTAGTTCATATATAATAGACTACTACATAATCAGGCCGATTCCGCGCAAGGATGCGTAAACCAGAAACGACTCCCGACTCCTACTTCCGATTCGGCACCAATCGTGCCACCAAGGTGCTCCACGATACTCCGGCAGATGGACAGCCCTAAGCCGGTGCCCTTGGAGAATGTGTTCAGTTTCACAAATCGGTCGAAAACCTGACCCACCGCATCCGGTGCGATGCCGATACCCGTATCCGTAACCGAGAACTCTATTTCATTGGCACCCTCTTTAAAATGGTACTCCAGAGTGATCTGCCCCTTACTGGTGAATTTCAGAGCATTATTTATAAAATTGGTGATGACCTGCATCAGACGTTTCTTATCCGTATAGATACGATAATCGGGCAGACCGGAAGCCAGTACAACCGGTACAGGTTTATCTTCCTTGATTTCATAACCACGCAATATATCTTCACAGAAGTCCCTGATATTCAAATATCCCATGTTGAAATCGAGCGTTCCCGCCTCTATCTTGGATAAATCCAGAATGTCAGATATCAATTGTAAGAGCAATTCCGTGTTCTCTTGCATTATTTCAATATAGCCCTGACGCTCTTCTTTATCTTCCTCCTCAACAAGCATACTTGCGAAACCGACAATGGAATTCAACGGAGTACGAATCTCATGACTCATGTTAGCCAGAAAGGCGGACTTCAAGCGATCCAAATTTTCGGCCTTATCCTTGGCTATCCTTAATTCCTCTTCTATCTTTTTCTGATGGTCGATATCAACGCTAGTAATGACATGTGCCATCTGGCCGTCTATCCAAGGAAATGCCGCACTAAATACACGAAACCAACATTGATCGAACGGGCGTTGGTAATCCCAGGAGTAAACTTTAGTAGGTAGACCGTTTTCGTCAATCAGATGTCTTTTAGGACAAAACTCACATTCGCCCGTTTTATCAGTATAAAGGGCCTGCCAGCACTTCTTTCCTTCAAAATGCTTAATGCCACCATACGGAGCCGCCATAGACGCATTGGCATACAACATATCATGAGATTCAAAAGAGTTCACATAAATGTCGACTCCCATATTGTTCATGATGCTACCCAGCGTGTTGCTTGCCCGCACTTCCCGTTCTTTATACTCACGAACGGCTATTTCTTTGGAAAGCGAGCCCAGCAATAGATGAATGGTTTGCAATTCCTCATCCGTGAAAGGAGTTGTATTCTCCCTATCCGCAAATCCTATAAACCCGATAATCTTTCCTTCACTATCTTCAAATTGACGGACCAGCAAGGAGTCCGTTTTATGAAAATCAAGAACGTCAATATCAACTAAGGAATTTTCATAGTTTCTATTGGCATAAAAAGGACGGTTCTTGACCTTCATACGATCGGAATGTATTTTGGTCATTTCACTCATCTCAAAGCGAAGCTTCAGAGAATGGTCTTCATTTCCAATGGTTTCTTTCAGGAAGAAATAGCGAAAACCATCGGTCTGATAGACAAATCCTTTTTTAAACTTATAAAAAGTACAAATATCCGTCAATGATTCCGTGATTTTCTTTTCAATGGATTCACATCCATTTAAACGCTCTAAGAAATGAAGGAGAAATACACTTAAACTCTTGTTCTTTTCGATCATATTGCTTTTTACACCTTAGGGTTAGAGACACTTAAAAACAAAAATAAAATACATTTTCGAGTATCTTCAAGGCGCTAATATACAAACTTTTAAAAGAATAAAAAAGGTTTTCTATGTACTTAACTATCACCTTTTTTCTTCTTTTCGAACAAAACAAGAAGCATAAAATCTAATTTATTTTACAAGTTAATTTATCAAGAAATACAACTTTAGTCCGTTGGCAGAATTAATTCATTACGGAAAAATAATGAGCTAAATGATAAGTTAGCGGGCTGAATTTTAAGCCTGAAAGGCTTGCATTATATAGCGTAGGGCATCGCCCTACGTAATATACATCCCCATTTCTGAGCCCTGAAAGGGCGAGATAAAGCGTGTATGCTTGATTGCGCCCTTTCAGGGCTTAAATAGAGATATACATAATCACGTAGGGCGTTGCCCTACGCTATGTAATCTCAGGCTTTCAGCCTTATAAAATCCGCGTTCGTCCGCCTTGTCCGCGTAGTCCGCGTATCAATTTAGCTCATAACCGGAAAAGAAAGGAATTAATTCCGCCAACGGATAACTTTAAGCGTTTAGATAAACTATAGCCAATCATTCATAATTTTCATAACGCGAACGCAACTTTGCCGAACGACTGGATGCTTGTTCCGGTTTATCCGCCGATTGCTTTTGTTGCGGTTCGCGGACCAATTTCGGTTTCGCCGGACGATTATGACGTTTGGGCTTTTCAGCAACAACCGTTGCTTGCTGAGTATTCTTCAAGGGTTCGGCAGGCTTTCTGCCCTCCCGCCTCTTATTGTTCTGCTTGCCTTGTTGCTTCTCTGCCGGTGCTTTCGCTTGTACCTTTCGTGCATTGGCAATCGGAGTTGTTTTCGTCTCCTCCAAAGGCGGTAAATCATGTTTCCGTTGCTCCAGTTTGATACCTGTAAGTTTCTCTATCTCACGCAACATCGACGCTTCTTCACCCGAACAAAAGGCAATGGCACGTCCCTCGCAACCCGCACGCCCCGTACGTCCGATACGATGGACATAAGTTTCCGGCACATCGGGCAAATCGTAGTTGAGAACCAAATCCAAACCTTTGATATCAATACCGCGTGCCGCAATATCCGTAGCGATAATTACATTGGAACGACCTTCCTTGAAATTACTCAATGCACGCTGGCGGGAATTTTGTGACTTATCTCCATGGATACTTTCACAAGTGATGCCACGACGTGATAAATAGCGCGCTATATTATCCGCCCCATGTTTGGTACGGGAAAATACAAGTACCTGGTGTCCGGCCTCTCCGAGTAATAGTTGTGCCAGCAATTCCTTCTTCTGAGGCTTTTCCACACGATAGACGGACTGGCTGATAATTTCCACTACGCTGGATGCCGGAGTGACTTCCACCCTCGCCGGATTGCGCAATAAACTTTTAGCCAGACGATCAATACTATCAGGCATAGTAGCCGAGAAGAACAAGGTTTGCTTCTTGGGCGGGAGTTTAGGCAACAAGCGCTTCACATCGTGGATGAATCCCATATCGAGCATACGGTCAGCTTCGTCAAGCACGAAGTGCCGCACATGGTCGAGGCGGATAAATCCTTGTGACATCAGATCGAGCAAACGACCGGGAGTAGCCGTCAGGATATCCGTTCCGGCGCGCAATTCATCAGTTTGCGACTTCTGCTTTACCCCACCGAAAATAACGGTATGGCGCAACGTGGTATATCGTGTATAGTCTGCCAGCGATTCATCGATCTGGATTGCCAACTCACGCGTTGGAGTAAGGATAAGAGCACGAATCTTACGTGGAGCACCTTTCTGCTGAGATGTAGGGTCGGCAAGCAATTGTTCTATGATAGGTATGGCAAATGCCGCCGTTTTACCAGTTCCGGTTTGAGCCAGTCCTAATAAATCACGCCCTGTCAGGGCTTCCGGTATGGCTTGTTCTTGTATAAGAGTAGGAGTAGAATAGTTTTTTTCAAGGAGCGCACGGCACACCGGCTCCGAAATATTCATCTGTTTAAATGTCATCATTTCTTTTAATTAGAGCACAAAGGTAGGCTTTTATAAGGAATAATCATTATATTTGCATGAAAAGTAGTTTTTAATTAACTACAAAGAACAGATATTCAAACTATTATATCGCATGAAAATACATCATATCGCCATCTGGACTTTTCGCCTGGAAGAATTGAGAGAGTTTTATATCCGCTACTTTAACGGAACAAGCAATGAAAAATACATCAATCCGAAGAAGGGTTTCGAGTCCTATTTCATTTATTTTGATGATGGCGCGGCATTAGAATTAATGAGCCGTACAGATGTGCAAAACACTCCGATAGAAGAGAACAAATTGGGACTCACGCACTTTGCTCTCTCTTTCCAAAGCAAAGAAGATGTTCTCCGCACTACTGAACAACTCCGTAGCGATGGGTATACCATAGCCGGCGAACCGCGGACTTCGGGCGATGGATATTTCGAAAGCGTCATACTCGATCCGGATGGTAATCGAGTGGAATGTGTATACAGGAAGGAAGAAACCAATAATGAAGCTGATGCTCCGATTGAAACGGAACGGTTACTATTACGCCCCTTCCAAGAAAGTGATGCGGAAGCCTTCTTTAAATGTTGCCAGAATCCAAATATA
Organism: Bacteroides sp. AF39-11AC; assembly: GCF_003474285.1. Classification (NCBI taxonomy): domain Bacteria; kingdom Pseudomonadati; phylum Bacteroidota; class Bacteroidia; order Bacteroidales; family Bacteroidaceae; genus Bacteroides; species Bacteroides sp. AF39-11AC. The sequence continues at coordinate 246,097 of NZ_QROH01000009.1, forward strand.
GGAAACAATGCCGGCTGGAAACCTCACGGATCCTTAGAAGAATCACAAGAAATCCTTCGTTCCGTATTTATATCCCAGTCTGGAATATGGGCTATCATCCTAAAAGAAGACGGACGTTTGATCGGTTCAGTCGGCATCATCCCAGATCCAAAGCGTGAAAACCCGCAAGCACGCATGCTGGGATACTGGCTCGATGAATCCCATTGGGGAAAGGGCTACATGACGGAAGCGGTGCAATCTGTTCTCGATTACGGATTCAACACCCTCCAACTAAGCCTCATTACCGCAAATTGCTATCCTCATAACGAGCGCTCACAACAGGTTTTGAAACGCCACGGTTTTATCTATGAAGGCACTCTCCATCAGGCCGAGTTAACCTACGATGGACATTTATACGACCATCAATGTTACTATCTGGCCAAGCCGTGAATTGCGAAAAATCAGTATATAAAATAAAAAAATAAGATTTACATTAAAATGGCTTTTTTTTAAGATAAGCAGAATCTGCTATTCGGACATAAAACGAGTTAATTCTCACATTTTTATTTATTTGTGCAAGAATTAAAAATATTCATGTACATTTGCAAAATGAGTTATTCTTCAGCTATGAAAAAACGCTATCAGCTACTGAAAAGAGTTTCGATTATTCTGATCTTCTTTGTCCTATTTACAAAGATGCATGCGGTAGAACCCCAGTACGCTGAACCCCAAGATATTCAGAAAGCAGAAACCAATGTTGAAGTTGAAGACCATCCACAAGATTATATTGTAATCAAGATACCTTTCCAAGCCAAGTACAAACCTCTTTTTATTTGTATCATTGTTCTGGCTCTCTCTTCCATTTGTTTTTTCATCATCTATCCGCTACTTCTCTATGTCAGAGAGTCTAAAAGAAAGCGCACCGCCCAAAGGGAACTAACCAGGGAAAAGGAATTATTATCGCTATCACTCGAAAAGAGCAACATCTACGCCTGGAAATACATAGAGAAAACAAATGCTTTCATCTGTGATAAAGAATTCTTTGAGCATCTGGATATGCCTTTCCGTGCTTTCACCCTACAAGAAATGGCCGAAACGATACATCCGGAAGACAGAGTGGATGTGTTGAACACGTTTTATCATGTGAAAAACCAACCGGATTCCAAAACGCACACCCAATGCCGGTGCAACTTTAATGGTAAAGGGTATATCTGGTATGAACTCCGTTATGTCAATCCCACGGAAGCAATGGCGGAAACGGCCTCCATTATAGGCTTAATCACCAATGTGCAACACTTCAAGGACAAAGAAGAGGAACTCATGAGAGCAAAAGACCTGGCGATAGAGGCAGAACTGAAGCAATCTTTCCTCGCCAATATGAGCCATGAAATACGTACTCCACTGAATGCAATTGTGGGGTTCTCCAACTTACTTGTCAGCGAAGACGACCTCCCCGATGAAGAGAAAGCTGACTTCATCAATACGATCAATACAAATTGCGAATTGCTTCTGAAACTCATCAATGATATACTGGAACTCTCCCGTATCGAATCGGGCAACATGACTTTCTCCTATTCAACGTGTAATCTGAATAATTGGGTGGATAGTATGTATTTGACACATTCCTTATTGATACCCAAGGAAATAGAGTTCATCAAAGAAGTGCCCGATGCCGCATTCTTCATCAATACGGACGTGAACCGCCTCAGCCAGATAATGACTAACTTCCTGAATAATGCCACTAAGTTTACCAAATCAGGATACATCAAACTGGGTTATGAAATTGATTTTTCAACATACGAAGTCTCCATTTACGTAGAAGATACCGGCAAAGGTATTCCGAAAGAAGAGCAACGAATGATATTCGAACACTTCTACAAACAAGATGAATTTGTTCAAGGCACGGGTCTGGGACTTTCCATCAGCATGGTAATTGCGGAAAAACTCGGTGGGAAGATTAGTGTGGCCTCAGAGATTGGAAAAGGAAGCCGGTTCACTTTCCTCCTACCCTATCATAATGAAAGCGAGGAATTCTTTTCTGCCGGATAACTTCACAGATACCCAAAGAATGTAGTATCTTTGCACCATTATGTTGCACCGTTTTACTACTTCAATCAGCGATATTCCACTTCCGGAAAGGTTTACTTACCCTTTCTGTTATACTCCTCATCCATTGTGTGTAATGGCAGCGGAAGAGGTACAAAACTACCTCAGCAAGCAAAGCGACTGGCAAGAGGAATTAAGCCAGGGGAAAATGTTCGGAGTGCTGATAGTGCAAACCGAAGATGGAAGCATAGGTTATTTAACCGCCTTCTCGGGCATATTAGCCGGGAAGAATATACATCCGTATTTTGTACCTCCCGTGTACGATTTATTGCAACCTCAAGGCTTCTTCAAAATAGAAGAAGAAAACATATCCACTATCAACCGTCGTATCCGCCGGCTGGAAGAGGATAAGAAATATATTGACCTGTTATCAGATCTTACCCAAACCACCCAATCTGCACAAGATGCATTGTCAATTGCCAAGATACAATTGAAAGAAGCAAAAGAAAAAAGAGAATTGCTCAGAAAAACAGGTCAGCTTGATGCAAAGGAAGAAGCTGATCTGATACGAGAGAGCCAGTTCCAGAAGGCAGAATATAAGCGATTGGAACGCTCCTGGAAAGAGAAGATAGCCTTCTTGCAGGTAGAAGCAGGTAATTGGGAAAAACAAATACAGGAGCTGAAAGCAGAACGTAAAGTCCGCTCTGCCGCCTTGCAACAACAACTATTCGAACAATTCAGAATGTTGAACTACCGGGGAGAAGTGAAAACTTTATGCGACATATTCGAGCAAACCGTACATAAGACTCCTCCCGCCGGCGCGGGTGAATGTGCCGCTCCTAAATTGTTACAACAAGCTTATCTGCATCATTGGAAACCGATAGCCATGGCCGAATTCTGGTGGGGTAATTCTCCCAAAAACGAAGTACGGCATCACGGTTATTACTATCCAGCCTGTAAGGGCAAATGCGAACCAATTCTCCGGCACATGTTACAGGGATTAGAGGTAGAAGCAAATCCTATGCAACAGGAGGCGGAACGAAGTAATGAAAAATTGAATATAGTTTATGAAGACCAATGGCTATTGATTATTAATAAGCCTGCCGGAATGCTTTCAGTACCCGGAAAAGAGAGACAGACGTCCATATACGACCTAGCAAGAAAGGCTTATCCGGAAGCAGATGGTCCCATGATCGTACATCGGCTGGATATGGCTACATCGGGACTTTTAATCATTGCCAAAGATAAGAAGACGCACCAGCACTTACAGGCACAATTCAAGAATCGTAGTATCCGGAAGAAGTACATAGCCTTGCTCGATGGCATCGTCCCGGAAGATGAGGGCACTATTGAACTACCGCTTTGCCCCAATCCATTGGACCGCCCCCGGCAAATGGTAGACACACAATATGGCAAGCCTGCCATCACTTATTATCAGGTTCTCGAACGTACAGATAAATATACACGTATAGCCTTTTCTCCCCATACGGGACGTACTCACCAACTTCGCGTGCATGCGGCACATCCGTCAGGCCTGCATTGCCCCATCATAGGCGACGAGCTTTATGGAAAGAAAGACAAAAGGCTCTATCTGCATGCTGAGTCCATAGAGTTCACCCATCCCGTCAACGGGCAGCCCATGTGTATTATGGAAAAAGCAGACTTCTGATTATTGCTTTTTCAAAAAGCTCGGATAGAGGAAAAGTTGACGAGTTAACTTCCTTTCTGTATGGAAAGGAAGAATCAAAAAGCCTATATAAACCAACAAATAACTTAGGAAATGGGCTTATCCGCATAAGCAGCATGTAGATTTTAATCCCTATTTTTGCAAACGGATAAATCGATCCGATCAAGACACTATTAACTCAATTAATGATAAAGACCATGAAATTCGTAACTTTAGTATGTAGTTTGCTTTTCTGCCTGCCATCCTTTGCACAAGAGAAATTCCCCGATGGTACCCTTATTCCCGACTGGTTCAGACAGAACGAAATTGTAAATATCGAAACCCTTGGCGGTAAATATAAGATTACTGATCATGGTGTGGTGAATGACAGCACCTTACTTCAAACAGAGAAAATTCAGGCGGTTATCGACCAGGCATCATCCAAAGGTGGCGGTGTGATCATCATCCCGAAAGGTACCTATCTGAGCGGTGCACTCTTTTTCAAGCCTAAAACGCACCTTTATCTGGAAGAAGGAGCTGTTTTGAAAGGTAGCGATGATATCAGCAACTTCCCTATAATCAATACCCGCATAGAGGGGCAATCACTTAAATACTTTGCCGCACTGGTTAATGCCGACAAAGTAGATGGTTTCACCATTTCCGGTAAGGGAACCATCAATGGCAACGGACTACGCTATTGGAAATCTTTCTGGTTGCGCCGCACCGTTATTCCGAAATGCACGAATATGGATGAGTTGCGTCCGCGCCTGGTACACATTTCCAATAGCAATGATGTACAGCTTTCCGGTGTACGCCTCATCAACTCTCCTTTCTGGACGACACACATTTACAAATGTAACAATGTGAAGTTATTAGGCCTATATATTTTCTCTCCGGCTGCTCCTGTTAAGGCACCCAGCACGGATGCCATAGATATTGATGTATGCAATAATGTGTTGGTTAAGAACTGCTACCTTTCTGTAAACGATGATGCTATTGCTCTTAAAGGTGGAAAAGGCCCTTGGGCTGATAAGGATTCTAACAACGGAAGTAACACTAATATTATTATAGAAGATTGTACGTACGGCTTCTGCCATAGTGCACTGACTTGTGGTAGCGAGTCTATCCATAACCGTAATATTATTCTCCGTCGTTGTACCATCAATCAGGCAAGCCGTTTGTTGTGGTTGAAGATGCGTGCCGATACTCCCCAAAATTATGAATATATCCTTGTGGAAGATATTAAAGGAAATGCCAAAAGCTTCCTATACATCAAACCATGGACTCAGTTCTTTGACCTGAAAGATCGGAAAGATGTTCCGATGTCTTACTCGGACCATGTAACAATGCGTAATATAGACTTTGAATGTGATGTGTTTTTCAACGTAAGTGCATCCGAGCAGTACAAACTGACGAATTTCAAATTTGAGAATCTGAATGTTAAAGCGAAAGATGGTGAGTATGACAAGTCGATCATTCCGTCATCTGAATGGAATAATGTGAAGGTAAATCAATAAGGATACGCGGACTAAACGGACGAACACGGACTTCTTATTATGAATTAAGAAAGTCCGTGTTCGTCCGTTTAGTCCGCGTCGTCCGCGTATCTATTCTTCAAAGCTACGCAACAACTTTATCTCGTCTGCCCATAAACTCTCATCCGGCGTTTCAAGAATAACAGGCATATCATTAAACCGTTCATCTTTCATAAAACGCTTAAAAAAGTCTATGCCTAACAAACCTTTCCCTATGCTGTCATGGCGGTCTACATGGCTACCCAGTTCTTTTTTAGTATCATTCAGGTGGATACCCCGCAAATAGTTAAAACCAACTACTTCATCAAACTCCTGAAACACTTTATCATATTCCTTTACGATATCATATCCTGCCGAGTAAGTATGACAAGTATCTAAGCATACACCTACACGGGATTTGTCATCCACACGATCAATGATATGCTTTAGTTGCCAGAACTCATTACCAACATTACTTCCTTGTCCGGCTGTATTCTCAATAACAGCAGTCACTCCTTTCGTTTTACTCAATGTGATATTGATAGATTCTGCCACTCTATCCAGACATTTCTCTATTGAAATCTTATTCAGATGACTGCCCGGATGGAAATTCAGAAGCTTCAGACCTAATTGCTCACAACGCTGCATTTCATCCAGAAATGCGGCACGGCTTTTCTCCAGTCCTTCTTCTTCAGGATGTCCCAGATTGATTAAATAGCTATCATGAGGCAGGATATAGCGGGCATCAAAAGAGTATTTCTCACAATTGTCTTTAAATCCGAGAATACTTTCTTCGGTCAGAGGTTTGGCCACCCATTGCCGTTGATTCTTTGTAAACAAAGCAAATGCATTCGCACCTATCTCATGCGCATTAACAGGAGCTATCTCAACTCCCCCACTCGCACTTACGTGCGCTCCTATATATTTCTTCATATTCAGTTTTTCTTTAGTGAATGATTAAAAACGGAAGCAAGATAGAGAAAAATCCGAAGATGGCAAAATCAAGATATGATGACCTTGAGTTTCTATAATGCACAAGTCCCCTCCCCCGCATAATCCTTACCCGTCTTCCCATTATATTCAGGATGCCTTTCCAGCCACTTCACGGCATAGGAACAGGTTGCCACAGGTACCAGTTCATTGGCCAACGCATAATCATAAGCTGCCTTTACTAAAGCAGAGGCAATTCCCCTACCACCTATTTCACTGGGTACAATCGTGTGAAGCACATCCAAAGCACCGTCAGCTACATGATACATCAGGCGGGCAGTCTCTCCATCGACTACGGTCTGAAAAACTTTTTTCTCCGGAAAATGTTCTATATTCATAATCTGTTTCATTTATTGGGTTAATATACTATTTTAATAATAAGCCTCTCTTATATTTAATAACAGATTTCAGTAACTTTGTATCGAACAATTCTAAAAAAAATCTTATGGACAATCATCTTCTCTCACATGCCATCGCTATTGCCACCGAAGCTCACAAAGGACAAAAAGACAAATACGGACAGGAATATCTGCATCATCCCATCCGCGTAATGAATATGGGACGGAATCTGAAAGAAAGGATTGTCGGTATTCTACACGATGTTGTAGAAGATACGGAATGGACATTCGAAGACCTGGAGAAGGAAGGATTCTCTGCCGAAATCATTGAAGCCGTGCGGTGTGTCACAAAGACCTCCGATGAAGAAGATTACGAAGAATACGTCGAAAGATGTGCCTCCAATCCCATAGCCGTTGCCGTTAAGATTCACGACCTGACGGATAATATGGATGTGCGCCGCATGCCCTGCATCGGAGAAAAAGAAGTCACCAGACTCAGGAAATATCTGAAAGCCTACCATCGTCTGATGCCCCTGTATATGAATCATTGATCATTATGCATGTTTCTTTTTCATGAAATTACTACCTTTGCGGCATGAAATTGGAACTAAAAGAAAATCAAGGAGTACCCTCGTCCCTGCTTTGGACGCTGGCCATCATCTCAGGCGTAACGGTAGCCAACATATACTACAACCAACCACTACTGAACCGCATCAGTCGTGACCTGAACATCAGTGAGTTCACTGCCAACTTGATAGCCATGTGCTCGCAGATAGGATATGCCATCGGACTATTGTTCATCATTCCACTGGGCGATTTATACCGCAGAAGAAATATTATCCTCGTAAATATTTCCATTCTGGTAGTCTCACTGCTCACCATTGCTCTAGCTCCCAATATCCACCTGATACTGTTCGCTTCTCTGCTGACGGGTGCCTGTTCGGTTATACCCCAGATATTCATGCCCCTTGCAGCACAATATTCCACTCCCGAAACCAAAGGAAAGAATGTAGGCATTATCCTTTCGGGACTACTGACGGGTATTCTTGCTTCGCGTGTAGTAAGCGGCATTGTAGGCGAATACATGGGCTGGCGGTTTATCTACTTTATTGCCGCGGGATTGATGGTCGTTTGTTTGCTTATCATAATAAGGATACTTCCGGACCTTCCTTCCAATTACCAGGGAAGTTATACCGGACTGATGAAATCCTTGTTTTCCATCGTTAAGAAGTATCCCCAACTCCGCATAGCTTCGTTGCGTGCAGGTTTCTCTTTCGGATCGTTCCTTGCCATGTGGAGCTGTCTGGCTTTCAAGATGGAACAGGCGCCTTTCTTTGCGGGAAACAATATCATAGGAATGTTGGGACTTTGCGGCATAGCCGGGGCACTGACCGCTACTTCCATCGGAAGACTCATCAATACGGTCGGGGTGAAACGGCTTACTTATATAGGATGTTCGCTGATAATCAGCGCATGGATAGTGCTCTATGCGGGACAATATAGTTATGCAGGTATCATAGCCGGTATTCTGTTGATAGATATAGGTATGCAATGCATCCAGCTCAGCAATCAGACCAGTGCGTTTGCCCTTTGTCCGCAGGCATCCAATCGCATCAATACTATTTTCATGACTACCTATTTCATTGGCGGTTCCACCGGAACTTTCCTTGCCGGAACCTTCTGGCAATGGTTCGGCTGGACGGGAGTGGTGGGAACAGGTATCTTGCTGACAAGCTGCTCGCTGCTCATCAATATATTCGCTAAGAAATAACCTCCTTCAGTATTTCCCAACCGGATGCCTTGATATCTACGCATCCGTTCTTCTTAAAGACGGTACCCTCTTTTTCCAGCAACTCCCGTTGTTCGGGCCAGAAAGGGGCCAGTCGTCCCTGACTATTCACTACCCGGTGGCAAGGCAGATTTTGTCCCTCAGGTGCGTTATGCATGGCCTGCCCCACCATACGTGAACACTGGGGCTTACCTATAAGATAAGCAATCTGTCCATACGTCAACACACGTCCCGGAGGGATAGAGGCGACAACGCTATATACTTCTTCTCCAAAGGATGTTTTATCCATAACCTATATTACTTTGCAATACAATACTTATCAGTCGGAAACAGGATGCCTATAATGAAGATTTTCTCAACATAAAGAGAAAGTATTCTCAATACGATGAGAAGAACTTCTCAATGCGATGAGAATAAATACTCATCACGGTGAGAAAAGATTCTCAATATAGCGAGAATAATCGAGAACCATAATCTACTGATATTGAGCACATAGCCTTCTTACATAGGTTGACTACTTTTAATCTTATCCACCCCCCCAATGAATTGACTTGGAAAACTCGCTCTCACTAAAAAGCATAGACCATTATCGGGCAACCATAAATTCCTGTACGAAAGAACAGAAATTAATTATAAGTAGCAAATTTCGGAATAATGTTTTTCATCTTGGTAGCAGAATTTGTCTTTCTCATATCAATTGCCTACCTTTGAGGTGATTCAAGAACAATTAAATCTATACGAATGGTAAACATCGTCCCTATTTTAAAGAACAAAAAGGAGTTCCTCGAACTACTGCTACTTGCCGACGAACAAGAGTCCATGATAGATCTCTACCTGGAACGGGGAGAAATGTACGCTCTCTACGACGGCGACTTAAAGGCGGCGTGTGTGATAACAGATGAAGGAAACGGAGTCTATGAAATCAAGAACATCGCCACTTATCCCCACTACCAACGAAAAGGATATGGAAAACGGCTGATAGAATTTCTATTGGAGCACTACAAAGATCGTTATCATACGCTATTGGTAGGTACGGCAGAAGATACGTACACAGAGGATTTCTACAAACAATGCGGATTTACCTACTCGCACCGCATACCCAACTTTTTTACTGACAACTACGATCATCCCATGTATGAAGATGGAAAGCTTCTGAAAGATATGGTTTATCTCAAAATTAGCAAGAATGGATAAAAGTATGGCATTCATCACACTGACCCCTGAGAACGTAATGAGCGAACACCTATGTTGCGCCATTGCAGACAAAAAACACCAGACCGGCGTAAACGATAAACGCAACTGGCTGGCAGAGCGTATCAAAGAAGGACATGTCTTCCGCAAACTGGATGCGCAAGGAAAAGTGTTCATCGAGTATGCCCCGTTGGAAAAAGCTTGGGTTCCCGTAACTGGTGATAATTATTTCTATATCTATTGCCTGTGGGTATCCGGCAGTTACAAAGGAAAGGGATACGGAAAGGAATTGTTACAATCGTGCATCGACGACGCAAAAGCGCAAGGGAAATCCGGTATCTGCCTCCTTTCTTCCAAAAAGAAGAAACCTTTCTTATCAGAAAAGAAGTTCATGTTGAAATATGGCTTCAAAGTAGTGGATACCATCAATGACGAATATGAATTATTAGCTCTTTCCTTTGACGCCACCCAACCGCAATTCACATCAAACGTGCGGAAACAGAGCATTGAAGGCAAAGAACTGACCATCTATTACGGTGTGCAATGTCCCTATATTCCCAATTGTATCGAACAGATATACAATTATTGCGAGAACAATCAAATACCTCTCCGGTTGGTAGAGATAGATACTTTGGAGAAAGCTAAACAACTGCCTTGCATCTTTAATAATTGGGCTGTATTCTATAACGGAAAGTTCGAAACAGTGCACCTGTTGAATGAAGGTTTACTGAAAAAATTGCTGCTACGATAATTAAGGAAAGAACAAAAACAGTATCTTTGCATTATATGTATAATAAAAACAAACAATATGGAAAAACTGAATCAATATCATCGCCAAGCCATAGCGAAGAAAATGAAATCCATTGCTTATTGGAGGAAGCATCCAATGTCGCGCGAGGAGTGCTTGAATCAATTCAAGCAATTGCGGGAACAACGGTCGTTAAGGGAGTCCAGATTGCAAACCTCGAAAGATTCGCAAGAGACAGAGGGTATTGGATAGAAGATATTAATACAATAGGAATATTTTCTGATAGAGGATCTGAAAATGAAGTATATCTATCAATAGAGAATAACACTACTGTTTACAAATTAAATGATTTTCGCTACTCAGATGACAATCTCTCTCAGTTTTTTGAGCGTATAAGGATTCACAACATTTATTTTCCAGATTGTTCTTATAAGCTAATAGGTTTTGCATATAATAAAGCCGAAAAAGTTTGTGCCGTACTTTCACAACCATTTATTGTAGCTATGCGTGAAGCTACTGAACCCGAAATAGAAGAAGAGCTTAATAAAATGGGATTCAGTTCTGAATTAGATGGTGAATTTTTCTCAAATGGCAATTATGATATATTCGATGCTCTTCCTAATAATGTATTAGTAGGAAATGACGGGCATCTTTATTTTATCGATACAATCATTTATAAAAGTCAGGATAATGGCTTTGAAAAATATAAAAGCTTATCTCCCAGATATAATCAATAAATTAATATTATTAAAACAAAATTATTATGGAAATGAAATTTTGCCAAAGTTGCGGAATGCCGCTCACATCCGATGAAGTATGCGGAACAAATGCTGACGGTAGCCTCAGCGCAGATTATTGTACTTACTGCTATCAGCAAGGTAAATTCGCGCAAGACTGCACCATGGATGAAATGATAGAACATTGTGCCCAGTTTGTAGAAGAATTCAATAAAGACTCGGAACAGAAGGTAACTAAAGAAGAAGCTATTGCGATGATGAAGCAAGAGTTTCCGAAATTGAAACGCTGGCAAGCATAAATAATGTCCCGCATCGAACAGGAAAAACAAACCGTGGAACAAATGATCCGCCTCTACTGCCGGAAGAAAGAGGGGAACGAAACTTTGTGCCCGCAATGCAGGGAAGTGTTGGAATATGCACATGCACGGTTGTCACGTTGTCCATTCGGAGAAAAGAAAGGTACTTGCCGACTCTGTACCATACATTGTTACAAACCGGAGATGCGGGAACAGATGAGAGAAATCATGAGATGGGCAGGGCCAAGAATGTTATTGTATCATCCGGTAGCGGCTATTCGGCATTTGTGGCAGGAATATATCAGGAAGAAATAAAGAATACATCACAAATTACACGGATATTCACAGATTTAATAATGAAGCTTCAGTAAAGCTCTTCTTCTTAATCTGTGAATATCCGTGTAATTTATAATGAAAGAATTTTAATTGAAATAATACAAGAATACTGCAATTCCATCAAGTGCCTTCTTCGGTTGGTCTTTTATCTCAATCGTAAATTTAATCTCAGCCTTTGCCACACCGCGCAAGTTTGTCAATGAGTGCAGTTTAGCAACCAAACGAATACTTTGTCCCGACAATACCGCCTGACCGAACTTCATCTGATCCATACCATAATTAACCATCATCTTCAGGTTGTTCACCTCAATAATTTGGTTCCACAAATACGGCAACATAGACAAAGTAAGATAGCCATGCGCAATAGTAGTCTTGAAATGGCTCTCTGTTTTAGCACGTTCCGTATCTACATGTATCCACTGATGATCCAACGTAGCATCAGCAAACAGATTGATACGTTCCTGCGAAAGTTCCACATAATCGGAAACACCAATTTGCTGGCCTACCAGCTTTTCAAAATCCTCATACGAGTTGATAATTACTTTTTCCATTATTCTCTTTTTATATTTAATAGTTTCTACGGTTGATAATCCTAACCATAATCATTATGATAAATCATTGACCGATACCGGCGGCTTCACTTGTTACTACACATACTTTATTCATACGCTCTTTATTTTAAGTATGATGAACAAAACCCCGATAACGAAGGTTATTATTCGATTCATGGTTGTTTACTTTTAAATCGTGAAAACAGGTAACAAATATACTCCATATTCCAGCAAGTTACAAAAAGTCAAGTACCCTTTTTCTCATTCGGAAAGGTTTTCTTACTTTTGTAACAAACATTGTGACACATGAAACTGAAAGATAAATTCACAGAACTGATGCATAATCAGGCTTTGAAACGAAAACTATATGTCATCATATTCGAAGCTGACACACCGGCCGGGAAGCTATTCGACGTTACCCTGATCTGGTGCATATTGCTTAGCGTGGGACTTGTGATCCTGGAAAGCCTGCAAGGATTGCCGGTATGGCTGAAAACTCCATTCATTGTTATGGAGTATTTACTGACCGCTTTCTTTACTTTCGAATATATCACCCGGTTGTATTGTTCGCCCAAACCTTCCAAATACGCTTTCAGTGCTTTCGGCATCATCGACTTGCTGGCAACGCTGCCGCTTTATCTCGCTTTCCTGTTTCCCGGGGCACGCTATCTGCTTGTTATACGGGCATTCCGCCTGATACGGGTATTCCGCGTCTTCAAGTTATTCAACTTCTGGATAGAAGGACAAATGCTACTGACAGCACTACGAGACAGTAGCAAGAAAATCGCAGTTTTCTTTATGTTTGTGGTTATTCTGGTGATATCTATCGGAACACTGATGTACATGATTGAAGGAGGAAAGCCTAACACGCAGTTCAGCAATATTCCCAACAGTATTTATTGGGCCTGCGTCACGCTTACCACGGTAGGTTACGGAGATATAACTCCTGTCACCGCCCTGGGGAAATTCCTTTCGGGTTGTGTCATGCTGATAGGTTACACTATTATTGCAGTACCCACCGGCATAGTTTCCGTATCGCTGATGAAAAGACATGAAAAGAATGTAGCAAGAGAGTGCCCCAACTGTCACAGGCGAGGACACGAAGAAAGTGCACAGTTCTGTAAGTATTGCGGATCATCACTTGATAAAGCCCCTAAAGAATAGAAAGACTTTCATACTAAATCATATTGGCAAATAATAACGCATAGAAATATATAAAATGGAACAAAGTTTTGTTACTCAAAGAGAATTTACCCTACGTCCCCGTGCACGTGGTTTTCACTTGATAACGGATGAAATAATCCGTAACCTGCCGCGTCTGCCGCAAGCCGGAATCTTACATCTGTTCATCAAGCATACCAGCGCCGGGCTTAGCATCAATGAAAATGCTGATCCGGATGTCCAGACTGACATGGAAGCCATCTTCAACCACCTGGTGAAAGAACGGGAACCTTACTATATGCATACCTGTGAAGGAGATGACGACATGCCCGCCCATGCCAAATCGACCCTGACAGGTAATAGTCTCAGCATACCTATCACTGATGGTAGACTGAATATGGGTATCTGGCAAGGTATATACCTCTGTGAATTCCGCAATCGTGGCGGTGGAAGAAAAATAGTAGCAACCGTCATCGGGCAATAGAATATATGAAAACAAACAATCTTCCTACAAATATCTTCGTCGCCACGGAGAAAGATTATCCCGAACTCTCTGAACTTTGGGAAGCATCCGTACGCAGTACGCATCACTTTCTGAGTGAAGAAGATATTCAATACTACAAACCTCTGGTACAGGACGTTTATTTCCCCGCAGTGCAACTCTATATTATAAAGAATAAAGACAACCGCATCAGTGGTTTTCTGGGACTAAGCGACGATTTAATAGAAATGCTGTTTATCCACCCCGACGAACAGGGAAAAGGATATGGCAAGACATTATTAGAGTTTGCCGTAAACGAACGAGGTTTCCGCAAAGTGGATGTCAACGGACAAAACGAACAGGCTTTCCGCTTCTACCGTAACAGGGGCTTTGAAGTAATAAGCCGGGATGAAACAGATGCGCAAGGCAAGCCCTTTCCCATCCTGCACATGCAATTAACAAACTACTAACATAGAAAGCATGAAACGAGCCATTATTATAGGAGCCACCTCCGGCATAGGAGAAGAAGTTGCCAAACTGCTAATTCAGCAAGGTTGGCACATCGGTATTGCCGGAAGACGGGAAGAAGCATTGGAGAAACTGCAAGCCACCGCCCCCGGGCAAATAGTAATCCAACGTCTGGACGTAACAGATGCGGATGCCCCCACCCTGCTGGAAACACTTATCCGGAAGTTAGGTGGCATGGATTTGTTCTTCCTCAGCTCCGGCATAGGTAGCCAGAACCCGGAACTGAAGCCTGAAATAGAACTAAATACCGCCCGTACCAACGTAGAAGGATTCACCCGCATGGTGACCGCCGCCTTCAATCACTTCAAAACCCAAGGAGGTGGGCACATCGCTGTCATCAGTTCCATTGCAGGCACCAAAGGATTGGGCATCGCCCCGGCCTATTCTGCGACAAAACGTTTCCAGAATACCTACATCGAAGCCTTGGCACAACTCTCCCGGATGCAACACTTGAATATCCATTTCACAGACATACGCCCGGGGTTCGTCGCTACCGACTTACTGAAAAGTGGTAAGTTCCCCATGCTGATGCAAGCCAATCAGGTAGCGAAGAGTATCGTCCGTGCCCTGAACCGGAAAAAACGGGTTATTGTGATTGACGGCAGATACCGTGTAGTTGTCTTTTTCTGGCGAATGATCCCGCGGTGGTTATGGGAAAGATTGCCTATAAAGAACTAAGATTCGTTGTAAAGACAACATAGTTCTTGCCTCATTCCCGTAAATATTGTATATTCGACCTCGAACCAAACAAACTTTTGAAAATGAAAAAAAACTCAATACATATCCTGATAGTTACCTCAGTTGCTCTATGCACCGGTGCCACACTTCCATTTCTGTTTGGACACAGCACGATAGACCCTGAACAGCAATCCGTTAAATCCGAAGTTCCTTATTGTGTCACCTCCCCTTCCGTACCGGATAAAATCACCTTTGCCGGACAGGAAATTGATCTGACACGCTACGATCATCGTGAGCGTATGGACCGCGAACAAATGTCGTTCACCTATATGCACTCCACCACCATGCTCACCATCAAGCGTGCGAATCGCTTCTTTCCCATCATAGAACCCATATTGAAGGAAAACGGTGTACCCGATGATTTCAAATACCTCGCCGTAATAGAGAGCAACCTCAATACCCTTGCCCGTAGTCCGGCAGGAGCAGCCGGAATGTGGCAGTTCATGCAAACTACCGGACGCGAATTCGGTCTTGAAGTAAACCCCAATATCGACGAACGTTATCACGTGGAGAAAGCCACCCGTGCCGCGTGCAAGTATCTGAAAGATGCCTACCAAAGATATGGTAACTGGCTTTGCGTAGCCGCTGCTTACAATGGTGGACAAGGCCGCATCTCCTCTGAACTGAAAAAACAGCTCGTAGATCAAGCCGTAGATCTTTGGCTTGTAGAAGAAACTTCCCGTTACATGTTCCGCCTGCTTGCTGCCAAAGCTATCATCAGTAATCCGCAGCGCTATGGCTTTTTGCTGAAACGGGAACATCTTTACCCGGCCATCCCCTATACAGAGGTCAATGTAACAACGAGTATCGACAATCTGGCACAATTTGCCAAGAGTAAAGGCATTACCTACGCCCAACTGAAGGATGCCAACCCATGGCTGCGCGATAGTTCGTTACAAAACAAAAGCGGACGTACATACGTTCTTAAAATACCGACACAGGCGGGAATGCACTATGATCCGAAGAAGACGGTGCCGCATAATAGGGCATGGGTTATAAATTAAGTACTTTTCTTTTGTCTTGAGACAAAAGAAAAGATACCAAAAGAAAAACTCAAGGCTGCACTTCCGGGGCTACTCCGACACTGCCATTGCCGGAGTAGCTTCGGAGACGTAGCCGGTGCCTCTTTCTTTTTGGTATCTTTTTCTTTCGGGGCAAGCCGAAAGAAAAAGTACAGTAACTTAAAACACAGAAAGGAGCCAATATGACATTAGATTTCGATTTCGTACTCAGACTATTAGTAGCCGGCATCTTAGGTGCCATCATCGGCCTGGACAGGGAATACCGTGCCAAAGAAGCAGGATACCGTACTCACTTTTTAGTATCGCTGGGCAGTGCCCTCATCATGATTGTTTCCCAATATGGCTTTCAGGACATTATCAAAGAAAACAGCGTCTCGCTGGACCCGAGCCGTGTAGCAGCCCAGGTAGTCAGCGGTATCGGTTTTATCGGTGCCGGTACCATCATATTACAAAAACAAATTGTCAGAGGACTGACTACTGCTGCCGGAATATGGGCTACAGCAGGCATCGGTCTGGCGGTTGGAGCCGGAATGTATGTAATAAGTATAGCTGCTACCCTGCTCACTCTGGCAGGATTGGAATTGCTCAGCATCCTTTTTAAAAGTGTAGGGATGAAAAGCTCTATGATAACGTTCTCTACTGGAAATAAGGATATCCTTAAGGAAGTTTCCGATCGCTTTAAATCCCGAAATTATATGTTAGTCTCCTACAAAATGGAAAGATTAGGTTCCGGAGATACAGAAAGGTATATAGTGACTATGGTTATCAAATCCAAGCGGAGTAATGACGAAGGGCACATGCTGTCACTGATGCAGGAATGGCCGGATGTGACAGTAGAACAGATAGAATAATCTTATTACTGCTTCTCTGTCATGTGTTTCCAGTAACGTACAGGCATATCTTGTTTATGCTTCCGCGGATTCAGCCGTTCTTTGATGCAGATGGCTTTAAAGTATGTCTTCCAGAGTTGCTGAAAGAGTTTCTCGTCTTTATCCATCAGGCTTTCATCCAGCATACCTGTGACCAGATGTCCCTCGCGTGAACCTTCGTCAAAGGTGACCTGACGTACTTCTTTCAAATCATAATAGAAGCCATACGCCCGTTTTATGTCGTATATCAGCCAGGGCTGATCGGCAAAACGATCCTTAAAATGATCGATAGCCAGTGGCAGAGCATTCTTTTCCGGTTCTACCGCAGCAAAGAAGGTGCCGTCGGCAGCTTTCTGAAAACGGATAAACTGGAGCATACGAAGACGTTCCCAATCCACCCGCTTCCACATACGCGAGAATTCCAGCACATCCGGATCGGCAAAATTGGTTTCAATGGAACGGGGAGCATCAATCGCCTTACAGATATAGCGGAACAAAAGTATCGGAGTTTCCTGTTCCTCAGCCAGCCAACATTGGGCGAGGCAAGACAAAGCATCGGAAGAAAGTTTCTTTTGCAAACCACGCCATACCCGCTTTGCCTTTTCTTCTTCGGTGATTACCGTGAAGACTTCATCATGAAATAAAGGCAATGGCTCTCCTTCCGGAAACAATGCATCAGGAAAAACACGACGAGAATAAGCTTCAAAAACAGAAGTCAGCAAGCCCTCGAAAGTATTATCAAAAACAAATATATTCATGGAAAGGAACTCTCTTAGTCGTGGAAATCAAGCAACAACTGCCTTTCGTCCACTTTCTTCTTATTCGGTTTCGTGATCAGCAAGCTGCGTACAGCTTGCGGAGTCATCTCATTCACTGTCTTCATGGGGAGTTCATGGCAGGTAATAAAGTACTGCGCCTTCTTCATCACCACCCCTATCTTCTTCAACTCATAAAAACCTAACTTGGAAAAACGACGGGATGCCACAATCAATCTTGCAGACTTCACTCCGACACCCGGAATACGCAACAGCATCTCATAATCCGCCCGATTGATATCTACCGGAAACTGCTCCGGATGGCGCAAGGCCCACGACAGTTTAGGATCAATCTCCAGATCCAGGTCAGGATATGCATCATCCACAATTTCTTCCACCTTAAACTGGTAAAAGCGCATGAGCCAATCTGCCTGATATAAGCGGTTTTCACGCACCAGCGGTGGTTGCTTCAGGGCCGGCAGACGCGTATCATACGTATTCACGGAGATATAACCGGAATAATAAACACGTCTCATCGTAGGTCCTTTGTAAAGGGCAGATGAAAGGTAAAGAATATCTTTGTCTGTTTCCGCCGTAGCCCCTACGATCATTTGCGTACTCTGTCCGGCAGGGGCAAAACGTGGTGCATGGCGGTGTTTCTTCCGTTCCTCCGAACTTTCCAATACGCCCTGCTGAATATAGCGCATCGGTGCATATACACTCTTATGGTCTTTCTCCGGGGCAAGAAGTTTCAGATTCTCTTCTTTCGGTATTTCTACATTGACGCTGAGGCGGTCGGCATACAGACCTGCTTCGTTCACCAGTTCACGACTGGCACCTGGAATACTTTTCAAATGGATATAGCCATTGAAACGATGCACTGTGCGCAAGTCCTTTGCCACACGCACCAGGCGTTCCATAGTATAATCCGGACTCCGCACCACACCACTGCTCAGGAATAATCCTTCTATATAATTGCGGCGATAGAACTCCATCGTCAGATCTACCAACTCGCTGACAGAAAGCGTAGCACGCGGCAAATCATTAGAGCGACGATTGATGCAATATGCACAGTCATAGATGCAATAGTTCGTCAACATTACTTTCAGTAGTGAAATGCAACGCCCGTCTTCAGCAAAACTATGGCAAATGCCCCAGCCGCCGACAGTATTGCCCAGCATACCGGGTTTGTTAGAACGCACGGTACCGCTGGACGAGCATGAGACGTCATATTTTGCCGACTCTGCCAGTATTTTCAGTTTATTGAGGACGTTTTCATTCATGATCTACCACATATACTTATAATCGGGTCAAATTTAGCAATTCAAAGAGAAGAAAACAAATAATCCTCTCTCAAACACTTTGCCACTCTCTTTGTGTTACTTTGCAAAGTAATTTATTAAAGTAAAAGAATGAGAAAGAAAAAACAGAATGCAGCATTGCATTCTTACATGAATGCAATTATCGGAAAGCTGAAAACTGACGGAAAATATCCTGCTGTACACACCTACACTGCCACGCTGAACTCCCTCACTGCGTGTTCCGAAGAGCAAAGAAGAGGGATGAGTATCGGAGAAGTTTTCACCGTGGCACGGCTGAAAGAGTATCAAGACTGGCTGCGTGGGCGCAAAGCTGCATGGAACACTGTGTCCACCTACATGCGCACACTAAAGGCAGTGTACAACAGAGCGGTGAATGACCGGTTGACGGAGATTACCCCCAGCCTGTTCGATGATGTATACACCGGAGTGGAATCGCAAACCAAACGTGCACTGACGCAACGGCAAGCGCAAACCATACTCGACACGGACATCGAGACACTGCCGCCCGACGTTCAATGCACATACGCCTGCTTTGCACTGATGATCCTCCTGCGGGGAATGCCGTTCATAGATCTGGCACACCTGCGCAAGCAGGACCTGCGAGGAAATCTCATTGTCTATTGCCGCCACAAGACGGGACGGCAGATAGTAGTCAGGATTACACCGAATGCCGGACGGCTACTGGAAAAGTTCCGACAAAAAATCCCAGAGTCCGGGTATCTGTTTCCTATATTGAACGACAAGACAAAAGACGGTAAGGAACTGCACAAACATTACCTGTGCGCGCTGAGGACTTTCAATCGGAAACTGGCGAAGCTGGCCAAAATACTGTTGCCAGAAGGGAAGTTAAGCTCATACACCCCCCGACACACGTGGGCGACCCTGGCATTCCATCGGGGAATAAATATCGGAATTATCAGCAAAGCATTGGGGCACTCCTCTATCAAAGTGACAGAAACGTACCTGAAGCCCTTTGAAAACGAGAAAGTAGATGTGGAAAATGAAAAATTGATTGCATTTATACTCAAGGGGAAGAACGAGGTATTACTTACCAAGTAACGGCGTTTTATCATCAACAAAGATGAACACAAAATCTCATATCTCCAAATAAAAGATATTATTTCTTACACAAAATCATTTATTTCATTCTTTAGGGAATATATCATTAGAAAAAAACATATTATCCCGCTCTCATAGAAGTATACAAATAGAGCAACCTTCCATCTTTGATACATCAAAAACGGGATACATTGTTATCACCCTTATCTTGGCAATAAACAGTCTTTTTTAGTTAAATTACTTGTTAGAAAAGATTATTCTTATCGCGCCCGACAAGAAAGTCTGCCGTTACTTGGTAAATATTCTTAACCATCTTAAAAATATACACTTAAATATTTTATAATCAATATGTTATAAGAAAGGTAATTTTAATGGAGAAACAAATAAGGAACAAAAATAGGAATTAAAGTGATTTCTCATTTTTCTATTTGCACTCTGTTTCTTTCTTTTCGTTTGTTTGCTTTCAGAGTGCATTCCGAGCAATTTTATCTGCTCTCATCATTCGAAGAATTTGCTCCTAACTTTAACTAACAAATTATTTGCAGTTCATAAAGAGAATACAAATTATTATCTCTTGAAGTTGTATTGCTTGTAGCAAAGATAATCTTTTTTGTACAGGCAGCCAAAAATGCCTGCCTATATTTAGTTTAATTTAGTTTAGCATATATAAGGCTAACAAACTAAACCAAACTGGATTTTCATGTTACTTTTTGTGATTTTCCCATTCTACCCATACAGCCAAAAGAGAAGATAAGCTCTTGCCTCTTTTCTCTTTTCGCTGCGATACTCTTTTACTTCATAGCCACCTTTTACACACATCCGTACCGAGCAAACTCCCACATGCTCGCATATCAACTTTCGGTCTGCCCGATGGGAATTATGTCGCAAAGGTATTTGCCATGTCTTTATTGTATGCAAGGTTGTAACCTGAAGGTTCACTACAAAATCTCCACGCTCCGCTTCGCAGAGGTAGTATTTTGTAGTGAAACCCTGCATACATAGCCATGCCACCTGTTGAAGCGACATAATTTCAATCAAGCCCGAAAGTAAGTGAAATGCTACAGGAGGGAAAGTAACAAACTTAAAACTTGGTATTTATGGCAAATTATGCAACCAACATTTTCCACGCAAGAACGGAAAATAAAACAGACCTCGACAAAATAGAGGCTTTCTTGGATGACACTTTCAGCGAATTTACCAATCGATATGGTGATAGTGTAGATGCAGAATTTTCCTCTCGTTGGGTGTATCCAGAAGAAGAAATCAAAAAATTGGTAGAATCGTTGGAGGACAAAGATAAAGTCTATATCAAGATTCTAACCTATGAATTTGAAGACGAGTACGTGAGCTTTAGAATATTCTCTCAGGGAGAATGGAAGGTCAAATTAGTAACTGAATGAGTAGAAGAAGATAAAGTAAAATTATGGTCTATCCTACACTTTGCTTATTCTATAAGAGACACACGGATGGAACGATTGTCGGTGATTTCGACAACAAAATCACTGTTCGTTTCATCTGTGGCAAAGAGAGAGTATTAAATACTGTGATGAAGTAATTTTTACAATTTTACAACATAGAAACCATGACACAGATAGCAATGAAATTCGTCCAATGGGATGTGCCCGAATTGGAAAAACTGAAAGATAGCAAGGTTTACAAATTACGGGAACGTCTTGATAATGGCGACAAGTTGAGTCGGGAAGAAAAGAACTGGCTCACCCGCAATGTGAAAGAGTGCTGCCATTTCAAAAGAGGTATCGCTTTAATGGGCTACCGTTTTGACTTCTCCGATGTTCTCAAACGGTATTTCGTGAAACAACACGGACATATTGCCGAATATTATGCCATTGACAAAACCGCACTACGTTCTGTCCTATATGGTCGAATTGAAGATATAATCGAAGTACAATAAAAATCAAAAGAAGCATGAAAGTAACAATTGAACACAGCTTTTGCCCCTATTGTGACGAGGTAACTGAACTTTATTTCCGAATCATTAACACGATTCTTTTTTCTGGCAATGAGGCGGAATTGCGTGAAAGCATGAGACAGTTGGAGAAAAAAACTCCACTTGATGAATATTTCACATACGGTTACGGTGCACGACACCTTTGGGTTTGCCAGCGACGTCCCAGCGACAAAACCAAAATATTCGAGCATCGTATTATGATGGTTGAATTTCAATGACACCTTGGACAAATATCATCGACTGGCTGGAATGGAATCACCCATTTCAGCCTTACTTCCATTTTCCTTTTATAACTTTTTCTTTTGGCTGCGCCACTCCCTTTTGTAGAAACCAGCCATTCGCACAAAGCGAATTGGAAACCACTTTGTGAAAAGTCTGGTTCTTCCTGCCGTTTTTCCTTCCAGTTCCATTTTTTTCGATGCGGATATCACTATCCTCCAAGGATGGGCTACCTACGCTTCTGTCCACTCTTGGCTGACACATTCCTTATGCAGTGGCCTTTTTTCTGATTGGATGGTATTCTGTTTGTTACAGTCTCAATTCAAGCCAGGCATGTCTCGCTTTGGCTTTGCTATTCTTCACTGACTTTCGGACGGATGTCTCGCCTTTGTGCCGACATTTGGATTTGCTCTTTTTCCTTATCATTACCGGTTTACTTGTTTCCCATTTTCCATAATCGCTTTTTATCGAAGCAATCATCATTTTTCCTCTGCAAAGATAGTATGCCGACGGGAACGACATGGTTGTCTTGACCAATGGCGTAGCCGCTTCAATCTTCCTTTATCGAGCCTTCGATTTTACCTGTGGCTAAAAATAAAGCGTATTGACGCGCTATCCTTGGTGCATCCCTTAAACGACATCTACTTTTTAGGCAGTGTAAAAATTGATTTAATAACTTCTAAAAGCAATTCAACATGAAAAAGATTGAAAACAATTTCACAGTAACCGGATTCTTAGGTAAAGACGCTGAAATCCGAGAGTTCACCAACAGCAGTGTCGCACGTTTCCCATTGGCTGTAAGCCGTCAGGAAAGGAATGCCGAGGAAACCAACCGCATTTCAGCCTTTATGAATATTGAGGCTTGGCGTAAAAACGAGAATACTGGGTCATTCGACCAACTGACCAAAGGTACGATGCTCACCATTGAAGGCTACTTTAAGCCTGAAGAGTGGACCGACAAGGTCGGTGTGAAGCACAATCGTGTTGTTATGGTGGCTGTCAAGTTTTATCCTCCTATCGAAAAGGAGGATGTTCCTGAAAAGCCGGTAAAGCCCGTGAAAAAAGGCAAAAAATAATTCTTGCCTTATCATGAACAAAGCGATCTTTTGGTCGCTTTTGTTTTGCTCATGACCGGATTAATACGCATCATACTTTTATAAGTGACTGTTGCGATGCCAAGCTCCAAATGAAATCTTCACCCGGTAATACTGTTATACTTAGCTCCACTTGATGAACAGGCAGATTACGATTTTCAATAGAAAAAAGAAGACTCTCTCAATTCCATACCTCTGAGCAGCTTTCCAGTCCCTCTTATAACCATATTTCTTCCCAAAAGTGAGGTTACGTCCGCCGTCCATTAATTTTACAGTGCGAAGTTAAGTCGGACGTGAACCTGCAAGGCGCGTTTCATTTGCAGTCAATGCCGTTCAAATGAAATCCTTCGGATTCCGCTTCCTCCTTGCATTGTTCCCTTCTTCCGCCTTGTGATTTGCACGTAAAATCAAATCCCACCGGACGAGGTAAAAGCCTCTGAAGGGAAGGGAAAATAAAAAATTAGAATGTATGAAACAAATAATTTGGTCAAGTGATGCTCTATTGGATGAAACAGCAAGAGAGTATTATCAAAATTTCAAGCGAGAAGAACTGGACGATGATGCCTACAAGGTCAGCGATGAAGAGTGGTCGGACGAAGTGTATAATGAATTGGGGGATGAGCGGCAGAACCTAAACAAGGATGTCAATGGAGTCATTATTGCATTTGGAGATTTAGGATTGTGGAACGGACGCAAACAAGGCTATCAAATTTTGGGTGACAACATTGCCGGGATATTACAATCTACACAGTATGATGCAGAGTGGTACGGTGACGGCTACGATATACGAGGCCGTATGTCGCACCATGATGGCACGAATTATGTTTTGTACCGTGTCGCTGAAAATCGTGACGACGCAGAACGGATTGCCGCAAAAATCTACAACTATGAAATTGACGAGAATGGTTTTCGCCAAGTTACACGTTCCCTCCACCCCTATGTGGCCGCAGTGTATGGCTGGAAAACTCTACAGGACAACCTCGTTCAGGTAAAATAGCCTGTAACCTGTACTTAAACAAATGCCGTAACGCTTTCTCAAGAGGCTGTTACGGCACTTGTGTTTTATGCCGTATATATTCTGCATAAAATATGGTGGGAAACTATTCCTTTTTACACATTTATGAATGTTCCCGCCCAACTGTTGTAGGTGGCCGCTTGTGCCAGTTTCCTTTTTTAGACTCCGGCCCTCCTTTATAGCCCCATCCAGCTACCCCCTATATTTCTATCCCGCAAGCCTGGTTATTTCCCTGCAAAATTCGATTGCCGGCTGTCCGTCCTGTCAAGGACCGCTGACACTTGCTGCTGTAAAATCTTCCTCTCCGAAATATCGAAGAGTGTATTTTCCGCATCCTCCTTGCCCGTTCTGGCCGCCAATCCCGTGGGCAGAAAAATAATCAACCTTTCGGTACAGGAAGTATCGAAGGGAAATAAATAAAATATTAATCTTAAAATTTGAGGCATTATGACATTCAGAGAATTTATGTTAGAGAACGGTTATGAATTGCAAACAACCTTTTGGAATGATTTTTCCATTGCTGACCGATTTGGTCTTTCGGCGATACAGGACACTTTCAACCGTGCTTTTGAGGAGTGGAAAGAGAACTACAAGTATCTCACGGAACTGGTTTTAGTGCTTAACCATAAGATATGGCAGTATTATGAAACAAGGCCGGAAATTGCGACATTGTATAATACCCTTTGGGCACAAGCCAGTCAATATGCAATGGAGTATCTGAAAGATGACGAGCTAAGCTATTATTATGATGTAACGGATTAAATGTCCCAGCTCCTCCCACAGGAACAAAAGAAAGCCGGCTTTTGTCGGCTGCTCTTTGTGGTCATTCCCTTTTTTATCACTCCGTTTTACCCTTGTATAAAACGAAATTATTTCGTTTCAGGCTGCTACCAGTCAGGACTTGTTTTTTCCTGTGCAAAGGTATTGCCACGGAAAAACATTCAAGTACCGCTACGCTATTTGAACACAATTTTTCAGTAGCTTTCCCGATTTTCAATCGCTCAAATGTCGTATACGCTCCATACCGCAACTGTAAAAATTCTGTCCAAATTCCTTGCCTGCTTTTCCTTAAAGGCAATCTTGAATGCACGTAAAAATCAAATCCCGACTGGAGAAGCCTAAAGGCTTCCGAAAAAAGGGAAAAAAAGAACATGATGTTTAATAGCTAAATTTTAAAAGTATGGAAATTCAATTTGTGATTGTTCGTTCAGAAAATGCAGAGTATTTGTGTCACAATGTAAATGGAACGTATGTGGATGTCAGCGACCCATCAACAGAATTTGTTTCTGGAGAGGATGATTTTCGCTTGGTAGAGCCGGACAGCTCCCTAACGCGGAAAGAATACGAGTTTCGTGGAGAACGCTTTTATCTCATGCCTCAATTTTATGGCAATGGCTGGTTAGCACTTACTTTGCAAAGTGTGGAAGATGAAACAGAGTATATCGTGCTATCCGTCAATTTGGAGAGCATGGATGCACTCGATTTGCCAGACCGTACATTTATTGATGTGAATCATTATCCGGATGCAATGGAGTTTCTGGAGACAAATAATTTAGCGACCTATTCAGGTTACAAGCGTAGAAGCGGATTTGTGGAATATCCAATGGCGGTATTGAATCTTCCTTTGCTTTATCAGCACGCCCCGCAGATTTTCCAAGAGGCGAATATCGAATGTTTTTAAATGGTTTTCTGAAAGTATGGTACTGATGACTACCAAAGAGATACCGTATCGGTTAAATCCTATCGGTATGGTATCTTCTTTTGCCCGAAGACAGGTGGCATCCCCCTTTTTTACAGATTGCTCCGTGCCCACTTTTTTAATTTCCTTGTTTCCCTTTTATAGCAGCGTAACTGCCTGCTTCTCTTTTACAGCCCTTATGTAATGAATGTTGATGTTTCCTGTCGTTATCCAGACTTTCGCCCGGTCTTGTTTTCGTGTGCAAAATTACGGCGAACGAACGCTATCCAAGTATCGCTACGCTATCCGAAATGAAATTTGACGTAATCTTCCTAAATCATAGATTTCGGTATTCATAAAATTTCATTTCCGATTCCTTGCACTGCGTTCCTGCTTCGTCGTTTGGGACGCACATGAAAAACAACCCTTCCGGCAAAGTCGAAAGACTTGAAAAAAGGGAAAATAAAAAACTTAATTAAAAACGAAAACGAGTATGACAATAGAAGAAGTATTACAGCACGATTTAAAATTCAGGTATATGTTATTGGGTCGTTTGCAAGCCGACTGTGAATATTATCTTGGCTTTGGAAACAAAAGTTCTCGTCGTTTGTGGGCTGGTTCTGAAAAGGCACAAATTGAATACATGACGAAAATTCACGACAGCTTCCGAGAAAACGAAAAACCCGAATGGCTGACAATGGAGCAAATCAAAGAATACAGCAATGCTATGGAAGTAACACAAGAATAATTCAAAAAAAATACCGTAATAACCTTTAACGGAGGTGTTGCGGTATTACAGTATTACAAATAAGGGTCGGAGTTTGAGAACATACCCTCTTATAATTGAGAGGGTAATAATAGTCCCTCTTTTATAATTATATCATTCTATTCCTTTTTTATATTTCTGCAAAAGGAATAGCATTCTTCTTTTATATTAATTATTTTTCATTTTATCTCCCATCTATTCTTCATCCTATCACCGGTTTGGTTTTATCAAATGCAAAGGTCGGCTATCGCGCTTGATCCTGCTACTTGAAGTGTATTTCTTACAAAATTCTTCCTTCCTGCGCAAGAGTAATTTGGCAAGAAAAGTTGCCGTATGAAGCTGTATCGACATCCGTTTACCGCATCCATAAATCCCAAAACGGTTCAATCAGTAAAGAACCGACAATAGGAAAAAAAGTTAATAATAACCAATTCTTTAAACATTAAAATCATGCCTAATTATGTAACAAACCGTTTAGAAATAAACGCAGACAGAGAAACAGTACAAAATGTGATGGATTTCTTAAAAGGAAAAACTGATGAAGACAGTACGCCTTGCTATATTGACTTCAACAACATTATCCCTATGCCAAAGGACTTACTGATAGAAGCGTCCACTTCTGGGGAATTTGGTATGCAGTATATCATAGCACAGCAACGTAAACCGTTCAATTCACAGGACGACCTGAAAGTCATTCAATGGATGGAAATTCAGGAGGAAAAAGTCAGGGAAGAAGCATTACAACTTGGAATGACATATCTGAAAAACTGGGGAAAATACGGTTATCCTACTTGGTATGAATGGTCTATCGCTAACTGGGGTACAAAATGGAATGCCTTTAATCAGAATTTTGAAGAACCGAACGTGCTTTGGTTTGATACGGCTTGGGAAGGTGTGCCGCTGCTTATCCAAACACTCTCCGAAATATTTCCGGACGTCGAGTTTCAATATGCCTATGCGGATGAAGACCTTGGTTCCAACGTGGGCAAAGGGACTATCCGAAATGGAGAAACCGACATGACATTCCCCGATAACGGAAGTAACGATGCCTTTGAAATTGTCTTTTTCGTAAAACCGGGATTAGAGGAATACTTGGAACTGACAAACGAGGGGTATAGGTGGAAAGCCTAAACATCTCCGGACAGACAATATCCGACATGTATTCAGGGTATATCTCAACCGATATATCCTGGACTCCTGTTGCCGGAAGCTCCGTTTATATTTATTCCATTCCACTTCCTTTTTACAATTTCACGCCTCTTGAACCAGTCTTTTTTGACCGTATTTACCCATCCCTTGGCTGGCCTACTTATCATCTTTGAAGCTGCTTTTACTGAAACCGCCAAACACGCCCTTCAAGAGCTTGCCGACAACCCAGAATACCAGCAATACAATTATAATATCTCCCATAAGTCTTACTTTTATAGTTTTAACAATAATAAAAATACAAAATAATAACCGAAAAACAAATATACGATCCTGATTATCTGAAAATTCTATCAGGAGTCACCTTCATTTGTTCCGTCCTCTTTCGGGTTCTGTTTGACACGCGGACCGCTGGTTTGGCCACGATCAAGTTTTACGCCATATTTATTGAGTATGCGCCAAATAGAACTTTTGCTGCTAAAACCGCTTGCAGCCCAAATGTCATCGAAAGAATGCCCGTTGATATACATATCCACGATTGTCTTATCTCGTTCAGCTTTAGGTAATACCTTCGGCACAGCCGGGGCTTTGATATTCTGGCGTAACTTCTCGACATGAGCGGAATATTTTCGTAGTGCGGCAATTTCTTCCGGAAATGCCCCTATTATCCACAACACATCGGCTGCTGTCGTACCGGGGAATAATTCACCGCGAGTATCAACTCTGTCATGAATGGATATGACACGTACAATTTTGATACGGCATAGTTCGATGAACGCGGCCAGTTCTCTTAAACCGCGTGCAGCATTGCTGAATTTGGATATGACTATTTCATCGCCCCTTTGAAGATTCGCCATAAGCTGTTTCCACATAGGTCTCAATGTTTCATGTTCAACTGTTTCCTCTACGATTTGTACACAACCATATCGCTGCATCCATTCTCTCTCAGCATCAAAACTGTCATTATTTTCCTTGAATATATAGCCAACTTTTGCCATTTTAATATACACTGTTTTGATAACAAGTGCAAATATAGCACTTTCATTTTAATCTAAAATCATATCGTGGCAAAAATCTCGCTGAATCCTTTTTTTAGCTTTTTTTCTTGCACTTGTTTTCATTGATAATCATATTATTAATATGATACCAAAAATTATACTAAATGCGATATAAAAGGGCTTTTACAATAAAAATAATATATAGATTTGCATCGTTAAATATGAATTGTTAAATATGAAAATTTTAAAATCATACTACAAGACTCCATCATTTTTGACTGGAAGATGTATCGTTTCATTGGCCATATTGGGCCTGATATCATGCAGCGATAGAAATGGCAAATCATTGTCTGAAGCTACGAACGATCCTGCCGGAATATACAGGGAGTACTTGTACAATATACGACGTCAGAAAGATTCCTCATTTCAAGTATTGACCAAGCATATCCTACAATGGCAAACAGTAAAAGACTCTGTTTTTAGGTATCTCCGGAATGATACGCTCAGCCACCCCCATTCCAATCAGCGTGAAGAGTGTATCAGACTGCATGATTCTATCCGCACTGAGTTCTCACGCTTAGCCCTCTCAAAGACGCGTACTTATCAGGAACTTTTGGCTCTCAAAGGAGAGTTCTCACCTTATAACAATGATGAGGAACTGCATCATGCCGCTGGAGAAATCCGCCCGTTTTTCAACTCACTGGATAATCTTCCGCTTCATAAGGGTAACAAAGAGGAAATCCTTGCGGCTTACCGTATGTTACTGACCCGAACTATCCGTAACGGCATACATAGCCGCAATGAACTGATTACTTATATCACTAAAGAAGATGCTATATTCCGTGCGTTCCTCTCTCACTTGCACGATTTCGAAGGTGAGAGTATGGCTGACATCACACGTGGTACTGAACAGTGTTGTTCGCAGATATTCTTTGCCGCTGAGAGAAAGGAGATTACCTATCGGGAGGCTATGCTTTATTTGACAATGCGCACCAATCGTCGCCAAATACAAAATATGCAGATTTGTATAGAAGATGTTCGGAACAAAAAAATCAAGACTTCTTCGCAAGCACATGCTTATATATGGATGCTTATCCACCCTTATACTTCACTGGACGGATTCTCTATGACATTGCTTTCCGATAAAGAACGGAAACAACTTGACAGGATGGCGGCACAGACACCTGTGGCGTTCAAAACCTTGAGCCGAATCCTGCAATCGGAAAGTGGTCAACTGACTGAACTGCCAGGAATGCTTATGGATATTTTCATACAGACGCTCTAACAATATAAAAAATGAATATGTTACGACATTTTTTCAATGACTTTATGACATTTGTCCCTCTGCAACTACCGCAACTACTCGATGTGACGATAATGGAGGAAGCACAATTCTACGGTGACTACGCCCTACTGACCTTCCCGCTACGCGACCCTTACGATTTGGAGGAAGTGATGGATCTGTTTGAGGACGATATGGAGCTTATAACTCTCTACCACCACATCCCCACGCACGCTGACAAATTCGGGCATAGCACCTGTGCATACTCCAACCCGGCATTTGGACAGATGTTCAAGATGAATTGCAAGACAGATGCAGACGGTAAGGTAAATAGCATTCTTGTCACCATCTATGATTCTCTTGAGCAGATGTACGGCGAGCTGTGCCTTGATTTGGATCTTCATTCCAAAAGTGGCACATTCAAGTATAAGAAGAACAAAGACGATCTCTTGATGGATTTCCTTTAATGGTCATGTTATGCGGGACACACTATACCGACAAATGGTTTATTGGATTAGGGAATACCGGACATGGATAGAGGTTGTTGATGACAATTTCTATAAGGAGTATGCTTTGTCAAGAAACGGATATATCAATTACATTGTTTCCCGCACGTTGGTACTGCGGGCTTGCAAAGACAAAGGCTCATACGCCAAAGGCATGACATGGACAATTCCGGAACATAAACTGGATAAGGCATTGGCAGCCTACCGTAAGCAGGAGCATACGTTCAAGCAACGTATTAAGAAAGCAGCGATATACCTTTCACCGAGGGACGCCGAAGTTATCATCCTATTGGCCACCCACAATATTGTCCAATTAGAGTTGATGATATCCCCCATTCAAATACGCGAGAAACCCTATTATTTATGATTTGGAATATACTACAACTTATCTTCTGTATAACGCTTTTCGTATTGCCATTAGCATTGTACAAAAGCCACCGTTCTTTTATGGTAAGGTTCTACGATGCTATGATACACAGTGTAAAGGCTCGTAAACTATATGTACAGGTCGTATTGATTCTGCTATTGCTCTTCCACTATGTTTACATCAGCGGACATGTTGGCGAGTTCGGTGTTTTTCTTTCAACTGCTATCTGTGCCACTATATATTCATTTAGGAGAGCGGACAGATTGTTAAGAGGTTTATGTGACCGACCATGTATGTTTGTCATACTCTCATTGGTGGCTTTGGCCATCAGTTTTGTTCCACACTTGTACACAACGGCGGTAACTGCCGCCTATCTTCTTTTGGCTGCCCTGTTCTATCCCTCTGTTCGGGTTATGACCGAATTTCAGGACATAGGCATAATCTCTGAATGGATGAAATTCCCCAGACTATTAGCCGAAAGTTATTATGACCATCATCACGCGATATTGCCGCAAGATGCGGATAGCGGCAACACTGATATATCCGCACAGTAGTAATAATTAAAAAATGAAATGAAAATGAAAACCAAGCAGAAAATAGCTGTCCCTATATTGGCAGACAGAGAAGTATTTGACTACCTCAAGGAGAAAGTCGGTGAACGAAAAACAAAGACAGAAGCCTTCTGTGATTTATTGGATAAATCTTTGGCAGGTTTTGTTTCCCCTTTTTTTAAGGAACAAAGGCTACGAACTTCAACCCAACCAGTGCCACGTGACTGTTTCTGACCTTTCATCGGAATGGCATTGGCATAGGGCTACTGTCCGTTCTTTTTTGGATGTAATGGAAGAGTTCGGCTTGTTGAATCGCATCCGGCTTTCCAAAAGCGTCATCATTACCATGACTGTGCAAACCAGCCAATCCACGGAGTCTTGCAATGGACAGAAGAAGTTGAACCTTGCAGAACAGCTACGTGAGGCATTGTCCGATTGGATAATCGGCAAAGTGTCCCTTGACGAGATCGGAATCAAGTGTGAGCAACTTGTTCGTCGGGCAATGGATGAAGCTGGCATATGCGATAGCTGCCCATCTCCGGACAGTATCATTCGCATCAATCCGGCAGCGGATGATGATGAACGAGCTGTCAAGATTCGTATGGTAGCTTTGGAGTGCATTACATTTGCCGCTATACAACGGGCACTGCGTAAGTCGAGATTCGATGACAGTACAGAGTTTATGGACTACTTCCGATTGGAATTGTATGGGGACTGGACAGGACTTATTGCAACTTCGAAAGGTATTGCCGGGCTTATTCTTGATGTAGATAGGGATGAAAATTCCGATTATGATGAAGATGACAGGGAGTTCCTTAAAACGCTTTTTAAGCCTTTTCTGGCATTTGCGGCAAAGGCACAGGAGGCAACGTATCAGATTGGAGGTTGAAAACAGAATGTATAACCGCAACAATCCACTTTTGTATCCAGTGAAGCCCCCCTGCCAGTTATAGAAGGCATCCGGGCTTGCCCGCCTGCCACGAACAAAGGGAAGGGGGAGCCTAATACCCCACCTGCCTGACGTTGGTGGGAAGGGTGTCCGAACAAGCAGCAAGCTGGGACACGGTAGATTGTCCGAAACAATATGAAAAACGTATGGCAAATCAAAAACAGGTACTCGACGTGCAGGTGTCGAAAGGGATTACCACCGCCCAAAGTAATGAACATCTGCGTGACCGTAGTGAAAAGGCAGAGAAGTACGCTATGAGTAAGGGAAATTATGATCCTACGCGTAAACGGCTGAACTTCGAGATTGCGCCCGGAGGTAAAATACATCCCATCGACACAAGCCGTAGCATTCCCAAACGGATGGCGGACATATTAAGTCACCGTGGAATCAAAGATCCTAATGAGGGGCTGCTCGAGCCAAAATACCGCACGGTGGTAAATATCATCTTCGGCGGTTCACGGCAGCGAATGCAGGAACTTGCTTTCGGTACGCAACAGGTGGACTTTGAAAAAGGTGCGGACAATACCCGCATCGAACGGAAGCGTGACATTGAACGCTGGGCCAAGGATGTTTATTCATTCGTTTGTGGCAGATATGGTGAGCAGAACATCGCTGCATTCATTGTACATCTGGATGAATTGAACCCGCATATCCACTGTACGCTTCTGCCAATCAAGGATAGTCGCTTTGCGTACAAGGAAATCTTCGCCGGTAAGGATAAGTTTGAATATAGTGCAAGAATGAAACAACTTCATACGGACTTTTTCGCAGAAGTCAATACAAAGTGGGGAATGTCAAGAGGAACAAGCATATCCGAAACGGGTGCACGGCACAGAACGACTGAGGAATACCGCCGAATGTTGTCTGAAGAGTGTACAACAATCGAGGATAATATCAAACTCCATCAACAGGTATTGGGTGAACTTCAATCAGACATCCGGTTGGCAGAACGCAGAGTCAAAGGGCTTACGACAATGGTTAGCAATCTTGAAAAGCAGAAAACTGAAAAAGAAACCTTGTTATCGGCAGCCGAGTACAATTTAAAAGAAAACAAAGGCAATGCGGCAGAATTGGCAATCCAAATACAAATGTTGGAAAAAGAGCTGCAAGGAATCATCAGGCAACTGGCAGACAAGCAGGAAAAGTTGCAGACGGCTGACCGGCAACTCATCGAACTGAAAAAGGATATGGGAGCCATTGAAGAACGTACCGAAGAACTCAAAGAGGAGGCCTATCAATATTCCCGTGATGTACACTCCAAAGTGGATAGCTTGTTTAAAGACGTCCTACTGGAGAGTGTAATCAGCGAGTATCGTAACGCATCGGCACAAATGAATGTTTCAGAACGGCAGCTCTTTGACGGTTCACTGGTACAGTCTATCGCCGAGCGGGGTACGGAAATCATGCACTGTGCGACAATGCTATTTCTCGGAATGGTAGATGATGCCACTACATTTGCCGAATCACATGGTGGTGGAGGCGGAGGGAGTGACCTCAAATGGGGACGCGACGAGGACGAGGACAATCGAGCATGGGCACTTCGCTGTATGAGGATGGCGAGCCGCATGATGCGCTCGACTATCGGCAAGAAATCTAAACGGTAAATGGCATACGCCTTACACCAGATTAAAAGTATAACTAATGAAATCATTGGAATATGACGAAACAAATTATTTTCATCTTCGCTTTGCTCTGCACGTTGCAGGCACAAGCAAGTGTACAACCCGTACAGAAGGACACTGTACGACACACTATTCATTATGAAGTAGCGGAATTGCTTCAACCGATGCAGCCCGTCTATCTCAACGGGGTGCTACTTCCGGCATCTCGAACCGGCAACTGGTTTGTTAGCATATCCGGAGGTGCGACAGTTTTTCTTGGTACACCTCTCGGTTGTGAAGACCTTTTTGGACGAGTGAAACCTTCGTACAGCCTCGCCGTCGGCAAATGGTTTACTCCTTTGGTCGGCGCAAGGGTAAATTATAGTGGCTTGCAGTTTAAGGATGCACAATTATCTACGCAGGACTACCATTATATCCATGCAGATCTCCTGTGGAATCTCCTTGGACGCAGATATGCCCGACAGGAACAGGTACGTTGGAGGCTTGCACCCTTTATGGGTGTCGGTCTGCTACATAACGCCACCAACGGGAACAATCCCTTTGCGCTTTCTTACGGCATACTAACACAATACCGTATTTCCAAACGGGTTAGTGCTATGCTGGAACTCTCTAACACAACTACATTCCAGGATTTCGACGGATATGGCTATCCAAACCGTCTGGGCGATCACATGCTTTCGCTGACTGCCGGATTCACCTTTCATCTCGGTAAGGTCGGCTGGAAGCGCGCGGTGGATACGGCACCATACATCCATCGGAACGAACTGCTTGTCGATTATGGCAACTTCCTTTCGGAGGAGAACAGGCGTTATGTGGGACGTCACAATCAAGATAAGCGAACACTCGTGGAATTAAAGAAAATTCTGGAAATCGAAGGACTACTCGATACATATAGCCATATCTTTGACAACGACGATATAACCGGATGCAGATATCCTATAAATAATTATAGCGGTTTGAACTCGCTTCGTGCAAGATTGAAGCATAGCTATTGGGACGGGTCGTCACCTCTTGACACGACTATTCTTCAGACAGAGAATGGAAAGCCATCATATAATTACACGGCTTCCCGAAATGTGCAGTCCGCCCATCAGGACACCCTCGCTATGGATTCCACGGTTCTTTCATACGCTGATGGAGAGTGCATCGGTACACCCATCTATTTCTTTTTTGCTCTCAATACGACACATCTGACGGATACCTCACAGAGGCTTAATCTTGACGAACTGGCTCGTGTAGCTAAGAAATACAGTTTATCCGTGAGGGTAACTGGTGCTGCTGACAGTTCTACAGGAACATCAAGTATCAATGATTCTTTGAGTATATCGAGAGCAGGTTTTATTACCGCAGAACTGGAACAACGTGGAATACCAGCCAAGCGGATTATCAGAGTTAGCAAAGGTGGAATTGCCGACTATACGCCCGTGGAAGCCAACAGACATACGAAAGTGGAGTTGTTTTTTCCAAAAGCGAAATAGAAATTTCGCATAATTGATGTTTAACTTTGTCATAATCAATGAAGCCTCTCCGCTGTGAAGCGAAGAGGCTTTTTCGATATGGTACACGTGAAGTTCGCCATTTTCCTACTGTCAGAACCAGAATGAAAATTATTTCGATGCTTCAAGTGACTCTTTTCTGAACTGTTTGAGAAGTTTTTCAAGTTCAAGTGATACTTTGCGGGCACGAGTTCCGGCAGCTTTGTTGCCTTTCTCCATCTGGAGGTTGGCATCTTTTGAGAATTGATCGAACAATTCACAGATTTGTGTAAATGTTTTTTCCATTGTTATGTTCTTAATATTATATAATACGCTGGCAAAGATAGCAAAAATATTTTTTTAGGACTTATATTAGCTCTGTTATATATTTCGCCTATAATATGATACCCCTTTTTATGTTTTTCCATTCTGAGTATTCCCTTATCGCACCATCGGCAAATCTGGCCGAAGAGATTTTATATGCAAAGGTACAGTGTCCGGACGATTGTCAAGCACCGCTATGCTAACGGTTCCTGGATATTTTACGGCAGCCTTCCTCAAATCAAAGATTGACTTTCAGTCCCCTTCTCATTGCAAGGTATAAAAGGACAAGCCTGCTTCTGCTCTTACATTCGAAGGTTGGGTATTCCGTTCCATTCCATTTACTGTTTACTTGTCTTATCGCCCTTATTCCACTGTTAATCCTGCATAAAAATCAATCCCCGGCAAGAAGCCGAAAGAGCTTCAAGCAAAGGGAAATAATAAATCAAAGAATATGGGAAAATACGATTTTATCAAGTTGGGTAATCTTCTTTATTGGCATGACCCAGATAGTGGTCTGTCTAATGGGGTTTACCAAGTGGCTTCTATTCCGGAAAACATTGAAGAGGATAGCGTTATTTTGATTGCATCTGATACTTCGGAAGCGGAGGTTTTTCCTTCTGAATTATCACCGATACATACCGGTAGAAGTCATAAAGAAGACTTTTTGCGTTGGAAAACAGAACGTGAAGCTGAAGGTATTGAGTTTTACGACCACCTTTCCAAGGTGATGGATACGGAAAACGACTTGAGTGTGGGAGATATGGTGGCGTTTACAAACGATTATGGAGTGATATTTGGACCTTGTGAGGTCTTAGCTTTTGGGAATCTCTGTAATAGTGGCAGATGTGTATATATTGACAGTGATTCTTATTGGTTTCCTAACCGTCCCGACCAACTCACCATCATGAGAGGTGCGGAATGACAATAACATATCCACCTGTAGCCAAAGCGGGTGGATAGCATTTCCTTGTATTGTATATTCAGCCCGATTACTCTTATAGCCATGCTCCACCGAACTCCCACAACCGGTCCTATTCCTTTTTTACTCGTCGTACTCCGTTTCTAAACAGTATAACACATTTATTGGCCTGACATTCTTGAAATTCACAACGGAAACGGCTTGGTTTCCGTGTGATGAAACACTTGAACTGGTATGTGAGAAATTCCCAACACTATGTTATTTCTATCAATCGGAAGAGTCGGGTCTGGCGGAGTACTGGACAAATGACCAAGAGAGTAAATACTTTCCCGAAAAGTACATTGCAGACCTATGTACTCCAGACGACAAATGGTACAAGGAATATTTTGTCAACCAGACAGAAGTATTCAAGTGGTTTGAGGTGATAAGCGGTCAGTCTGTCGAATCAATAACAGAAATTCTTGCTATTGCCGAACAACGGAAAGATGAAAACGACAATTCTTTCTGTAACATCTATGAATATGCCGCAGGCTAAGACTAATCCGATGCAGAAAACGAAATGACGGTATGCTGACAGCGTGCAGCGAACTATCATTATCCGATAAGCTTCTCTGATTTCATGCAGATTGGAGACTTTGTCGCCTTCAGTCCTTTTATACAGTCTCAGAGTGCTTCTCCAGTCTTTTATAGATATTCTTTATATCGCACATCGGCAGTTCTTATCTGAGAGATTTTGTATGCAAAGATACAGCTTTAGAATGGTCGTCAAGTAACGCTGCGCTAACAGTTCCCGGATACTTGTGGCAGCCTTCCGCATATCGAAGATTTGGGTATTCCACTTCATTCCATTCACTGTTTACTTGCCTTATCCATCCTTTCCTTGCTGTCAATTTCGCATAAAAATCATTCCTGACAAGAAGCCGAAAGAGCTTCAAGTAAAGGGAATAAAGTTTAATCATTTAAATTTCAAAATTATGCACAGCCGAATTTTTCAGATTTCTAAAATGTGGATAGAAAAAGAAAACTATCTGAATGAAGACACTCTCCATCAAGGAGATGGCAGTTTCTATGACTATTGTGCGGAGATAGATGACGAAGAACGTAAGGAGGATATTCGTTATTTGGTCAATACTGCTCTACCAAAAGATATGTTCGAACTTGTAGGTGATGACACCATACGCTACATTGGTGGTGTGGAACAATGGAAAGAGAACTTTGTGACTAACATCCGTAAGAAAGCTGAAGCTATTACGACGGAAAATATGTTGGAGTTTGTAGGCCCTGTTTATCAACTTGAAAAGGCATTGGAAAATCCATTGGATATTGCGTATCATTTCTATTTGGACGGAGAGGGATACCAGTCATTTGCCGAAAAATCTTTTGCATTTATGGAGTTTGTCTGTACGCTTGAACCGGGAACGATACTCTATATCGGAGGAGTCATCGACTATCACTTCTGATACTCCATATAATTTTTTTAAAGCCACCCGCAACTCAAGCGGGTGGTTATCATCTTCCTATATAACAGTCCGGTTACTTTTATAGACCATGTTCTGCCGAACCTCTGTTACCAATTCACAGCCTCTTTTACCGATTCTATATTACCTGTTCTAATTGTATTACATTCTCACAGTCCCGACATGCACCATTGTTTGTTTCGTGCGCAAAGGTACGGTGGCAAACGATGTTCAAGTACCGCTGTTGCTACCTGAAATGAAATTTGACGTAACCTTCCGCAATCACAGATTCCGGTATTCATAAAATTTCATTCCGGTTACTTGCTCATAGTTCTTGCATCCACCGTTGAAAATGCACATGAAACAACCTCTTGGGTAAAGTCGGAAGGCTTCAAGAAGAGGGAAATAAAAAACAACTTAAAAAAATAAATGCAATGAGAACTAAAACACTCTACAGATGCGATGCACAGAAAATAGACATCAGTCGTTTCCCTAACTTTCACATAACAGGAAGTATAACCGGAATGAAGAAACTCTATTATGGCAAGAATGCTCTATTGGTACGTTGCGGAAGCTGGATTTACAACGTGTCAAGTGAACCCGAAGTTTATTATAATATAGCACATTAGTAGTATGAAAAAAGGTTATAAAAAAGATTTTCAGAGTTGGAAAGGTATAGTAACTCTAAAATTACTTTGCTGCAATATAGCAGCAGGTCGTTTTGATTGGAAGAAATATTGTACGCCACAGCCTTATTGTGGTCAGGAGATTTGCGTTATACCGCTACATTGTTCTTATGGACAGATAGGCTACACTGTGTATTTCCCTTATTCTGATATGCCGGAAGTGGAATACGATTGGGAAATGAACAAATTAACTATTGACAAAGAGAATTGGGAGAATTATTTACAGAATTAATATTAAAAATATGGCACAGAATTTTTATACCAAATGGCAGAACGCAATCCTTGCAGATGCAGGAGTCTATGTTTCAAAAAAATACCGCAGTTTCCAAACGGCCTTAGTACGTGAGATTTCCAAGTACGCAACAGCCGTTGGCGCAAAAGTAACATTCAACTTAAAGGGGCATTATAATACCTCTTGTTTCATAGAACGTAACGGTAAATTCGTTTACATCAGTCACTCTTCCGGTTTGTCCCGAATGGGTAGCGGTGTAAAAATAGAACTCGATTCTTTCTTAATCCGGACAGCCCAACACGCGAAAGATTACAGAGGGGGACATAATCAGTATTGCGATATAACAAATTTACAGTCTATGATAGATAATTTGTTAGAGTAATAAAATAAATTCAAGAAAAGGTACGGAGCAAACAGCTCCGCATCTTTTTCCGTTTTATCGGCGCATTCCGCCGCTGTACTCTGCTTCTTGTAACTCTTCCCGGTATTCCTCCATATTATTCAGCTTTTCGTTCACGGT
The DNA here is from genome assembly GCF_003474285.1 of Bacteroides sp. AF39-11AC. NCBI lineage: Bacteria > Pseudomonadati > Bacteroidota > Bacteroidia > Bacteroidales > Bacteroidaceae > Bacteroides > Bacteroides sp. AF39-11AC. The sequence continues at coordinate 285,988 of NZ_QROH01000009.1, forward strand.
TTGCAGGTTGGCATCCAACGAAGCATTATGGTCGTATGGGAAACGATGTTGTGCGACAAGTCCCGCATTAGTAACCGGCCCGATATCTATCATGTCGGATTCTTTATTATAGCTGACATACAGCACATCACCATTCGGCATTTCAAATGCAGGAATCTTTTGTTGTGTCATGATAGCGAATTGTTCCGCAGCCATCTCCTTGGCTACCCCTTTTAATGTATCTCCAGCATGTTCGATACCATAACGCCTGATATGGTCGCGTACTTCCTTTTCCGTGAATTTCAGCATCACTTCATAAGTTCCCCCGACACTCCCATTGTACACCACAGCAAAATCCTTGTCCTCAATCAAAAGATTGTCTCCTCGGTTCTGTATGGGAGAAGAATAAGTATATTCTTCGTTAATGCCGTTACCGTCATAATACTCCTTGGCGAGAGTCAGCAGTCCTTCGTAGTCCCCCTTATCCTTGAATGCGTCCAACCGCATCGTGTCATCGGTAAGCTGAAGATAGGCCACGGAAGAATAATACACTTTTTCTTTCGGTGCTACTGTTTGCTCTTCATCAATGTTCTGCTCCAATTCCAGTGCAATCTTATCCACCTTTTGGGTAATCAGAGAAGCCGCTCTTTTCACATCCAACAGAGTTGTCTTGATGAATTGTGGCGATTCCTTCAATTCGTCGAGCCATCCTTTGAGGTAGGCACAACTGTCCTCTTTTATATGTTTCGTCATGCCGTAACGTTGGGCAACCAATGCGCTGCCTAACTCGGCTACCAATTCTTCGCGCGCATACTCTGCCGAGCCGAAAGTTGTCGGCTTGATACGGTCGAGAACTCCTTCCGCACCGGTCGAGTGTGTCATCTCATGGAATAGTGTTCCATAGAACGCCTCTCCAGATTTGAACTGTTCCTTTTCCGGCACAACGATTTCATTTCTCGATATAGAGTAGTAAGCGTTATCCTGATGCTGTGGTTTGATCGGACAAATCCACAGATTGTCCTTTATCAGCGCATCGACGGGAGCGAAGCTGAAATACTCTCCGTTCTCAATCTTCGGTAGCGAATACTCCTTTTCGAGTTTTTGCCACAGCTCCGGTCTTGCCTCCTGCAAGTTGGTCTGTGCCACGTTAAAGACTCGGAATACCTGCATCTTAGGATAAACATTGTATTCCTTCTTCTCGTTATCAGATAGTTTTTTGTAGTCATCATACTTAATCTTCTCACCAGAATCCTTGTGTATGCAGGTGAATGTAGTCAGCATGATTGGGAATGATTTCTCTCCACGAAGTACAGAAACACGAGGTTTCTCCTGATTGTCCTTATCGGATTTGTTGAGCCGTTGTACACACTCAAAAGTGCAGAAGCGCGGAATCTTGTAACCTTCCTTTTCACAATGTATAAGCAACATAATGGCATTCATGCCATTATACTCGCGTCCGGAAAGATTGCAGGGCCATTGTAACGCTTCTTCTGTGAACCATGGCTTTCTCCAATCCTTACGGATACTCTCGATTTTCTCAATCATCATTTCAGCGAAGAGGTCTAATGCTTTATCTTCGCTGTTCGGCCCGTCCGTGTGCTGTTTTTTATATCCGGCCATATCCTTTACTGATTGGAATTAGACGAATCTGCTACATACTGTACAAGTTCTTCCACCTTGCATGAAACATTCAGCTTTCCGTTATATGCCGAAAGGGATATTTCACCTTTGGCATCCACTCGCACGCCCGGCTGTAACCATGCTTCGCGTTCTTTGCCAAAACAGAAAAAACGTACCCATTGGTATTCAAAGCCATCCTCTACTTTCTCCGTACTGAATGCCGAAAACATTGTGTAAGGCTGGTCTTTCTTATCCCTTTTTTCCTCGATATGCTGCCCGACCTTACCTCGAAATACTAATTCGCCCTTGACCGTATCTTTCGCATCTGCCGTAGCTGTACGAATTTCGTTAATAAAAAGATTGAAATAAAGTTTGTCACCACGGTGTTTGAGATACATTGTCCCCGAAACCTCGATGCGGGAACCATTTCGATATTTGGAAACCTCCTTTCCGGCAGTATCTTTGCTGACATCCACCTCAATAGGCATAGTCTTCCCGTCAGTGTCAGGGATCATTACTCGAAGAGGAAAAACCAGGAACGTTTTCCCTTCCTTATTGGTGCGTATCGACGCATCACGTCCGATAACGCCACATACCGTAACATTACATTTTATCATTTCTATTGTCTTTTAATGTGATACATAATCACCCGACAACTGTGTTGCCATGATTTGTTGTTGAACTGCTAAATCATTGCTCTTAATCGGGTGCTCGTATCATTGCCCAGATCAGCCATCCGGCAAGGAACAGTTGAACGCTCACGATAATGAGCGTTGCTACCCAGCCGAAGAGTTGGTAGCAGAGCAGGACATACAAGGCAAGGTAGGACAGTCCGAACAGACATCTGCATAGCTGTATCATCACGCATTTTACCATATCGCCACGCTTCTATCTTTTTAGGTTCTCTGTCTGTCCCTGCTGTTGGGACATCCCTTGTTCAAAATTCTGTGAAGCCGCTTCCGAGAGGATAACCGTATTCAGCATACCGGTTACACGTATCCTTTTGGCTTCTTCTGTGAGAGTATTGTTATTCAGTGTTGCCGACAGACGGCTTAACTCCGCAGTAGTCAACTCACGTGACATGCGCAGTTCTCCATTGTTCACTCGCAGAATAGCCTTTCCATTTTCACTGATTGCCAGTTCGCAGTTTTTCATGCCCGGTAATAATGATTTCAGATTGATGCGTCCACTATCCATTTGTTTGGATATGGCAGTCTTTTGCTCCTCCTCGTTCTTGTTGTCGATTTGTACGGCCAATAGCATAAGGGAACTAAAGGCTGTCATCGCCATCTCTACTATAGGGTCATTGCATCCTGACATTCCCACACCGCTATCCTCTGACGAAAGCAACTTCTTCATCCATCCGTCGGGCGAAAGGTTTTTGCCGGCGGCATTCTCTTCTGTTCCTTTATATCGGGTGAGCAGGCTGTTCCCGTTGTACAACACTTCCAATTTGATATTACCTTTCTGTGCGATTTCAGTCAGATAAGCCGCAGGGTCGATGTCACGCTTTGTTCCGTCTGCATAGAAGTTTGTCACGCCGAAATGTAGATGTTCGCCCGTTGTACGTGTACCTGTGTTGCCCGATGTGCCGAGCTTCCCACCGGCTTGTACTACATCACCGACCTTTACAGTAACCTCCTTAAGGTGCATATAAGTACATTGTACCTTGCTGCCATCCGTTCTGGTATATTCCACAGTCAGCGATTTTCCACCGGGCGTGTTCTTATTCTGATTCACAGCCACCACCTTCCCGTTGTTCTCAGTAGCCAGTACCGCATCGCCATTGCAACGGATATCAATTCCCTTGTGCATCTGTTGTTTCGTGTTGTCCATCGGATCTTGCCGCATACCGAAAGGCGAGGTAACAAAAAGAAACTCTTCACGCTCTACCGGGAATGAGTACTTCGCACCATACTCTGAATTTTCAGACGTTCGGAGAGGATTATGTTCCGTACCGAACCGCTTACCCTGTGTCTCCATTTCCTGCATCACCAGTTTGTCATACTGCTGTAAGCCATTTTGCTCTATAATCCGTTGCAGACTCTCGGCATATTCTCCGCCTGTGGCATAACCGGCCTGTTCGATATTTTGTGTCCAACCCTTGTAATCGTCGGGCGAAAGTGCAAAACATTGGGCATAGCGGCTGTTTTCTTTTAAAAAACGGGAGTGGTGTTCGTATGAATCACCCACACTGTCATAACTGCAAAACTTCTCATTCGGCTTATCGTCAGTATATATACCATACCTTCCTCCTTCGGCAATCCATGCAGGCGTAGCCTTGATGCCAAAATGATTGTTCTCGTTTTGCGCCAAACGGCTTTGCCCGTTGGAACTTTCCAGTATGCCTTGTGCCAACGTCACGGATGCGGGGATTCCGTACCGGCGCATCTGCTCCATAGCATACTCTGCATATTTCATTGCGTATTGTTGGTTCTTGCTCATTTCCTTACTCCTTATCTATGAAAACCTCTGTGTGTTTCTTGTTCCTCCATGTCACTTATAGCAACCCGTGCCCCGGCACGGACGAGCTTAGACAGATAGTTGTCGAGCTGCTCCGTTGAAAATTCCGTTGAAGCCGTAATGTCCCCTTCCGGATACTCTTTTAGGGTTATGCCCAATATCTTTGCACCCTGTACCGCATCTTCGTTATAGAGCCGATAACCATCTTTCGTGCGAAGCAGTTGCAAGGCATCGGGATGATTCGCTTTAAGTTTGTCCCACAACTGCCGTTCCGGTGAAATACCCTTGTTGTCTGATTCCGTCCGTTCCTGCGCTACCGTTTCTATCGGCCACAACTCTGCTTCTTTCTGTTGTTTCTCTCCGGTGTGTGCCTCCTGCGATTGTCCTTTTTGTAGTACGTCTGCGAATAAGGTAGCTGCCAAATGACGTTTGTAGCTGTCACGCTCTTCCGCTATCCACATCCGCTGCCACTGTTGCGGAGTGACACTTCGGGCAGGCTGTTTCTGCCCATCAATAGTTGCGACGCATTGTATGCCGTCTTGTTTGGTTTTGAAAACCGAAACACGCTGGATACGGTTCAAGTCTATTTCCGGCATTTCGCTGCTGAACAAATCCACCTTCAGGTCAGGTTTGACCTCGGCCAGCGCATAATACTTGTGCGCCAGTTCCATCCGAACCTTACCGATGTTATCCATTGCTTGCTTGAGTGTTGAAAAGAAGCGGTTTATATCTTCTTTATCAGGATAGATGCTATATCCGCTCTTATTTTCGGGTTTGATATAAAGTGCCCATCGTTTCTTATCATCTTGAATCATCTCTACGTGGTCAAATCCGATCTCATTCGCCTGTTTGACCGCTGACGCCACGTCCAGTGTGGAGAGCTTCTCCATTGCCCAATTCTTCAGCCGGGCCAGCATAATTATCTTCTCGGCAAAATAACTGTCATCGGGTCGATAACCTAATGCACCATCCGTATTGTAGAAGCGTACCTGCTCGATTCCATCTTTCTGCAACGCTCGCATGATACGTCCCTTGTTCATTCCCGGTATCTCGTTATCTGCCTCTGTAGAAGCCCCTGCTGGAAGAATTACATCTGCGGTTTTTGCCTGTGGGTCAATAACAAGCACAATTTTTTTCGTTTCTTTATCCGGATGCTGCCGAATCTCGTTCGACACAAAATAATGTTTGGGCATTTGCTCCTGCATGGTTGAAGTGTCTCGCCGGTTGCGCATGGTGGCGTATTCGATTTTCTCGCCCCGTTCCGCTTTATTGATTACTTCGATGGCATTGTTTACGTCACTTTCGAGAGCGTCCATCAAGTTCGGGTTCTCTTTTAGCTCCCGGCACCAGTATTCCACTGTCTTCAGACTTTCTTCAGACAACCGTGCTGGCAACCCCAGTTCCAACATTTTAATCCCTGAAGCCAGTTCCACTACCAACCGTTCCTGTCTGACAGCATCCTCCGAAGGAGCCACACCGTTCTTCATCACCATACCTTCACGCGCTAATCGTTGTTGGTGTCCGGTAGCACTCACGATTTGCCGCAAGGCTTCCTGTATATAGTCGTGATAATGTCTGAACTCTCTTTGTCGCGGCATATAGACCGCATCCTTATCTGTTTCGTAGTGGGGTACACCGCTTCCATCCAAACGAACAGGCACAAGGTTGTCTCGCATCCTCAGTAGGAAGTCGTTGAATTGAATATGCAACCGTCGGTTGTCAGCTTCCGTATATCCTCTTTCCACTGCACTTCCATACCGCCGCAACGTCGTTTCGTATCGCTCCTTATCCACGTAGGGTAGTGTCGTCTGGTCAATGTTGAACAAAGTGCGAATTTCACGGTTATGTACACCTTTATATAATTTTTGTTCCTCTTCATACAGTTTCATGTAGTCATCACGACTGATAACCTGTTCTGGATTATTGCGGTGAACGTACTTGTTCCAATTATAAAACAAAAATGGAACGCCTTGCTCATTCTCACGCACCGAGGCTCCTTGTGCCTTGGCATCGCTGAATAGCGTGAACTGGTTGGTTTTGCATCCATTTTTATCAGAATGCAGCGTCATGAATAGTGCATTGAATGCGCTGACAGAAACACCCTTTGGATAGAAGCGCGGGTATCCCTTTCCTGATGCGTTGAGCCAGTGTCCACCGGCATTCGAGGCTTCACTCAAAGCCGTAGAAAGCAAGGTGATTTGTTTTTCCTCGGCTTTCTTTTCGATTTGCGATTTTTCTTTCATCGTTTATTTGATTATAGGATTATTGAATACCCCGTGGGCGCACGATGGTTTCCAGTTTTCCGTCCTCATAATTCCGTGCGGCAGCCTGGCGAAGCTGGTCGTTCTTGGCAAGGACAGCATTTGCCAGCGTGTTCAAAGGCAATGCCCCGGTACGGTAGGCTTCTGCTACAATCGGTGACAACTGGATGGTACACGGTACTCGGTCTATCGTGGCAATCAACGTACTATCTTGCAATACAGGGTTTACTATACGTGGGTTCAGAGTTTCATTTGTATAGCGTCGGTACTGCACATTGTTCTCATTTGTTACGTTCAGTTTTCCCTCTGTTCGTTCTTTCAAGGCTTCGTGTCCTGCCTTATTCAACAAGTTCATACCTCCCAGGCCTATCAGGAGCATTTTCAGCAACGGGTTACGCACAAACATACCCGCCACAATGCTCGCTATCGGTAACATATTGTCTTCCAAATGCAATGATTCTGTCTTGCCTGTGAATATTCCCAGTAGAACATCAGGGAGCATGGCCATTACATAACCGAGATTGCCTGTGATATTACCTATGCCATCCAGTCCCAGCATACCAAGCAGTCCGCCCCAACCGTTTCCCTGTGCTACTTGCGCACTTTGTATCGTTTGTACATGTTGTTCCGCATCATTGGCAGGAACAACAGTTTCATGCTTCTCTTCTTTCATAATTTCATCCTGTTCTGTCCTGACCATTTTCGCTTTGTCACATTGTTCCAAAGACTGCAAGTAGGCTTCTTCCTGTCCGGGAGCAACAACAATCGGCACATCCTTGTACCGTTCCTCATATTTCTGTTCTTCCTTGCTCTGTACATTCGGCCACAATAAACCGCTATTCTGGTTTTGTGTCCATTCCATGAAGCCAAAGTCCATGACAGGGATTTTCTTTTTCAGTTGCTTGTTGTCTGTACCAATCGCCGTGTTCTCTTTGATTTGTATTTGGGCTGCCTCTTTGCGAAAATCGTCGAATACGTTTCTGTCTCTGCCGAACACTCCTTTACTGATGCACTGTTCTACTGAAAGGGTATCAGGCTTCTTGCCTTCAAAATGATTGGTGATGGCTGCAATAGCCACATCTGCACCGGTAAACTTTGCCAGTGTCGTCCATGAACCAGTACCACCCATCATCAGGGTATCTGCGGCTGTGCCCAACATCCATCCCGTACCTTTTTCCCATCTGTTCGGGCGGTAAGCTGCTTCGCCTCGTGCCTCTATTTCATCGGTCAGCGGTGAACGGCTTAACGTCTGCGATAATCCCAGCAGACTCGATTCGGCAGCCTTTCGGATGATGTAGTCAGCGGAAGACTTGGGCATACGTTCTTTCACCAACCGGTCAATCATCAGTTCCTCTATTCGGTGGTCCATATAGGCATAGGCGAGGTCACAACCGAGCTGTTCTGACAACTCATTGTAACGTGCCCTTCCGATTTCCTGCACGACGGTATCCCGCCACTGCCCGGCCATATACGCAAGGTCTTGCTGCATTTCCTCGGAACCGGTAATCTCCGTCTTGCACATCTCGATATAGTCCTCTGTTGTTTTGGAGTTCCATTCGCCTGTGACCTTGAGTGCTTGATAGGGGTCGCTCATTGGTTGTGCCGAAGATGCCATCATACTGAGAATACCACCTAAAGAGGTGGAATATTCTTTCATTTCCTCTCCCTGATTCCGTATGAGGTCAGTCCGCGTTTTTGACATGATGGGTGCGATATGGCAGTTGAAATAGTCGTTCACGAGGCGTTCCATTTCTGCAAACCGTCCGCTATGCTTGATTCCGTCCATAGTGTATTATATGTTTATCCTATTCTATTCATTAATAATTGCTCTTTTGTCTGCTCGATGGCGTTGTGGTAAATTTCCATCTGTTTGGGATAAAACTCTTCCAGCCATACATCCTTCTCGATGTTGTCGTGAATGAAGCGTATCGCTTGTTCTCGCTCAATCTCCACCGATGCTTCGCCCTCTTCCCGGTTATTGAACCATGCTTTCGTCCACCAGCGCACACCGGCCCGGTCAGGATATACCGTGACTGCTCTCGGTATGTCAAAGCTCTGGATGTCTATGTCTAATTCTGCCAGTGGGTCAATGATACCACTATGGGTCAGGGCTTCGTCGTAGAGTTTTTTTTTACATCATCGCCCATCGTCGATAAGTACACGCCATGCCGTAGGGCAAGGTAATGCAGGAAGTCCGCAATGAGTAGGTTCTGCACCTTACAAGCAAGCGGCATTGCTTTATGTCCCAGTCCGAGTGGGTTGGATATACTTGGCATATTTTCATAGAAATATTCTTTGACTGCTCCCATTGTAAAGACATGGCGGAGTGACTGCTCCGTATGTGGAGGAAGTCGGTATGCACCACGCTGTAAGTCTTCCATGTAGTAGGGCAGGAAACGTAGCATCAATTCCTCTATTTCCTGTCTGTCCTGCTCGTAATCGGTGGTCAGTGCCATCTCCATGTTGGGAGATGTTGCCGCTTCGCCTCCATCAGCATGACACAATGCTTGGATATTCCCATACAGCATGGTTAGAAATTCCAGCGGATTCAGTTCCTCACCCTTGAAGCGTATCCCGATATGCAGCTTGTCACCGCTTAAAGCTACAGTCTGTCCGGCCTTGACACGCTGTCCGAACTGGGCGAAGACATTTGACAAATGCCCATAGGTCACTTCATACTCCCCATAGCGTATAGTTTGGCAGATGCCGAGTATAGGGTCATTGCCTATACCTGACACGATACCGCTGGCGACAGCCGCCAGCGTGTAGCACCGTACATCGAAGTCGATGCCATGATGAAAATATGTTTTGCCCGTTGTCGGATCGGTTTGTTCGCCATAGCCGAGCGATAGTTTCACATCCTTGCCCTTCCGTTCTTCAAAAGGCATACAGTATCCACTTTCGGATTGCAGGATCATTTCTTCTGTATATTTCATTATGTGATTATATTTGATTCTTATTCTTATCTTTTCATCCCCCCGCTATTCGTCTGTTCTTCAACGGGAAGAGCGGGTGTCTGTATTCGTTGTATGCTTCTCGTATCAGGTGTGCGGAAAATACCGGCATTGTTACCGATAAGCATCATGCCGAGAAATGCACCGGCAATCTTGCCCAGCCAGCCGAAGCGTCCGAATATAAGAAATGCTGCTGCGACCAGTCCCGCTATACTCAATCCCGACACGTTACCCTGTCCGAGATTACGGAAAAAGTTACCGAACATATCGGAAACTCCGCCATTGGAGACTTGCCGTAGAAAATTCGATACTCCACCCAGTTTTGAGTCTATGCCGGCTACCGTACCGCTGACGGAACCGACTGCTTCTCCGGCTTTGCTTGTCAGTTCTCGCACACCGTCCGCTGCATCTGCAAGGGTATCCGTAGCCGATTTCCCTATGACCGCATCGCTTACGATATGTACCACGCTCTTATCTGTGGTTAGTTTCTCCCAACCCACATAACCGACTGCACCGCCGATGGCTGCGGTCTTGACGGCTTGTCCTGTGCCCCGTAAGGTTTGTGAAGGATGCAGTGCAGCATGTCCCATACTTCTTCCGGTAGCTTTTGCTGCTTTGCCGCCATATTTTAATATTGAATCCCAAATTCCCATATCATTACATTTTTAAGGTCTTACATTCTTTCCAATCTGTCGCCAACGTCGCTTGGCTGCGTCCACGATACTACGTTTATCGGCTTCGGGATGTGCACCCTCGTCGATTTCCCGCCAAATGTCGCCCATTGTCGTGTACTTTACCGCTTTGGTCAGTCGTTGCAGCTTTGTGTTCATTGTTTTGAGCTTTGGACGGATGCCAAAGACAATTTCCATACGCTCTTTTTCCGTCATCTTGTTCTCCGAAAGGCACGCTGTGCGTATATCGTTCACAATTTCCACGCTGTTCATCATCAGTTCCCTATAAATCTTGTTGCGCTGTGTGGATAGGGCTACGGCAAGCGTATTGGCTGGACTTCGCTTCAATTGTTTGGTGAAGTCGCCCATATTGTCTGTCAGCTTCGATACCTCATAATAGAACCCATAAGTTTGCGCCGCATAGCAGACTATTGACCGGAAAGAGTTTAGATAGTTATTAAACTCTCGTTGCAGGTCTGTTGTCGCCTGCACTTCTTCTTTTGTCCAAATATGTCCGGTGGTCTGCATCAGCATGACCTTTTCCTGATTCTTCAGCTCCTTCTCTGCCTTTTCGGTATATACTGCAATCATTCCGGCCAGTACAGGGTCATTCTGCGCTTGTACCTCACCGATACCGGTAAGACACAGCAGTAATATACTTATCCAAATTGTCCATTTCATAACTGATATATTTTATCGGACGAGAGCTGCCGCCCTGTGCCAATGGGACAGAGCCATACGAGCTGCCTCACCGTTGTCACGGTCAAGCATTCCTGCCGTTACGTTGTTCCACACATCATTGAAAGTATAGTACCGTATGCTCAAATAGAGCAGATGTAACTTCCGGCTAAAATCCGATAGTTGGTCGTTCAACGCCCATAGCGTCTTGCTGCGTTCTGCCCCCGTAAGCATGTTTTCGTTGCTACCTTTGGCCACAGCGTCATTCAGCAATGTAAAAACAGAGACAAGTTCCGTTGCTGTTTCTATATAGAGGTTGTTCATGTTCATACTGGCCACAATGCCCTGCGGATTGTTTTGGATGGCCTTGCCTAATTTCCCCAGCGTGAGGAAAATCCGCACACCGTCATTGTAGAGATGCGTACAGGCTTTCAGTGATGAAGCGTAACCGCTTGCTGTCTTGAGGTAACTGTTGTACTGCTTCTCCCACTTGTGGATTTGGTTGAACTCGGTAGCGATGCTGTTTTGGAGCAAGGCTGTTTGTGTCTGTCCCTTTATTTGTTTTTCAATCTGCCCGTTTATCAGTTCGTTACCTTCGGCCAATGCAGTCCATTCCAACGGATTGGAAGCCGCAATTTGGGCTTCTGCCACCTGTGGAAGCAGGCATACCAGCGAGGCAACCAGCCCCAGACTAATGATTCGTGATTTCATATATTCCCTTTTTTCGTTTGTTAGTTTCTACCCGTTCACGGATAATTGACACGAGGTCGTCCCTATGGAAGATACCGATCAGGTCAAGACGGGGCGTGTTTCTGTCCATTGAAAGGATACGTACGGTTTTCAGCCCACAAAATTGTTGCAGCAGGCTTTGGTGCTCTTGAAAATCCACGATACGATATAGCTCCATATAATCCACTTTGCGACGGATAATACCGTATTCACTGACAAGTTGTTCCGTGCCGATGCAATAACGGATTCGCCGCAGGTAGAGATAACGGTAGAGTAACAGTAACGAGAGTATCAAGGCAATTACTGTGGCAATAGCTGTCAATGGCAGCCCTTCCATGCCTCCGTACACCCATACAGTGCCGCACAGCACGAGAGTGGGCAGCTCGTTGATGACAAATTGCCCGGTATGTGGATGGATGACAATGGTTTTGTGACAAGTTCTCTGCATAGGTTTTATGGATTATCGGTGAAAACGGGAATGAAAGTCTTCTCTCATTCCGGAAAGAGAATTGGTTATATCCACTTCCAACCGGGCAAGTTCTTCCCGTATCTTGTACATTTCCTGAAAACCCTTATCTGACATTCCTTGGTCATTGGTTTCAAAGGAGAATATTACTCTGTCCGCACGTTCAAGACGCTTTCGCACAGCCTCATGGTCCGCTTCGTCGTATAATCCGTTTCGGATATGTTCCGGATTGACTTCGGGCAAATCGGACAAGGCATGATTCAGCGTGGCTTTACCGCTGATCTCCCAATCGTCAAGGTTATCCTTCTCTGGTTTTATCCGTTTGCCGAGTAGCTGGTCGTTCCAATCCTTATAACCCTCTGCGGCAGATTCATACAAGATGCATCCTGTAGCTTCCGGACCGGAAATGGAAGCATCAATCGCTTTTTCGATGGCTTCCAGATTGCTTCTCATTTTCTCTAATTCTTCCTCACTGGCAGAACCTTCGTCACGAGCCATTTCGTACTCATCCATACAAACCATTCTCATTTCCTGTAGATAGCCGTCACCAATTCCCATGTCGTCACGCTCCCCATTCTTCAAATTTTGTTTTGCATCATTTATACCCAGAATGGCTGTAATCTTTTCAAAATTGAATGGTTCAAGTTCTATTTCATACTGTGAATAGTCTTCGCTGTTGTTCTGTACAATCAGTCTGCCGGTTTGTGACAGACAGGTGGAGAAGTTCCAGCCTGCATGAGTGAGAGCAAAGTGGATAGCATAGACTTGTCCGGCACGGTCATGATCGAAGCAAAGATGATGTGAGGCATGGGGAGTTGCTTTTATCGCTCCTATGAATTGCTGCTGGCTCGGTGCCCCTCCGGTAGAGATGAATACCGCCTTTCGCAGATCCTTGTTCTGTGCCTGATGAAGTTGGTAATATGCCATCGCATCATAAGCACTTTCGAACCAATAGATATGTTTGGCGGAGGTGAGAGAAGTGCGGGCAGGGCTGGCAATCCACAGTCCCTCGCTTGAATTGCTCCCTGCGGCTTTGCCTTTGTAGCTGCCGCTCCCGTCCATACGGGCACGTCCTCGTTCTTCAAGTCCCACAATCGCTCCGTCGCCTTTGGGCAGGGTTAGTGGAAAGGACAGGTTCGTGTAGGTCGCACCGTCCTCCCGATGTTTCGTAGCCAGATAAAAATGCCGATGGAAGGCATATTGTGTATAAAGGTCGATACCTCGGCTTTTAAAATAAGGATAAAATTTTTTCTGCGTTTCCCGATTCTGCGGATTGAACTTATGAATGTCGTAATCCGCTATGTCAAATGGCTTTACATCTCGTTTAGGGTTCACTATTCGGGTTTTCCGTTCAGTGACAGGAATGTTCAGTAATCTGTTACAGACAAGATTCACCAGTCTGTCCGGAGACATACCCGCATGGTACTCCGTGAAAAAGTGCGGATGCTCCTTGATGAAGGAAATGATGTTATAAACTTTCTGTTGTTGTGCGTGGAAACAGCATTTTCCTTGTTGTGTCACAATAAATTTGTCACCACGGATACGTCTGCCGTCGCTGTCCAAACGAACATACGAGGGATAGCGCAGACCGTCACGACGGTTCAGGTGATACCCTGCGTCAATCAATACGTCCTGGATGTTTAGTCGTTGCAGAAAGTCATCGTATGTAAGGTCTCCGTCTCTCATAGGTTTACCTCCCTCTTCTCATTTCATTAATATCTTGATTCATCTGTGCCTCGAAATTACGGATGGCCACATCTCTCGGTGTATCTACACCGGGCTTGAAGTATGGATGTGGCGGTCCGCTGAAACGTTCGCCATAGAACTCCGGAGAGTGGTGGTGATGGAAGCCATGTGCGACTTCCGATGCCACCACAGCACCGGCGGTAAGGGCAGCGAATATCTTCACGCCAAGCCCCTTGTTCGCTTCAGGACGTGTCTTCATATCCACCTCGTTGAAAATCTTCGAAAAAAGTTTCATCCGGTGGTAATCATCCACAGCAAGAAACTTGTCGTAGTCTTTCTGGCTGATTTCGTGGCTGATGACCTGTCCGTCAATAACAGCGGACATCTTGTATTTACCCTCCGTCTGTGCCGGTTGCACGGCAATGTCACTGACCTCTACTTCCCGGCCATGTTTCTCCTCACGATACCAGCCTTTGCTTTCGTTGAGTAGTTGCAGGTCACGACCGTCCACGGCTGCACCGATACTGCCCTGTATGTATTCCTGCCGCATCGGAGTTTCTTGCTGCATGAATAATTCTTGTTCCTGCCGCTGCCGTTCTTCCAGTTCATGCCGCACTTCGGGATGCAGGCCGATACTGATGCGTTGTTCGCTGTTGAGCTGTTCCATCGTTACTTTATCGGCAAAGTCCGCTCCGATAATGCCGTTCAGCAGATCCAGCCGTTTCTCCACAGGTTGTTCCTCGATGGATGCGGTAGCCAGTTTTTTCACTTCTTCTTCCGTCAGGTCATAGACCATATCGGCATTGACACTTTCCGATTGTACGGTCAGTGTCCTCCGTTCCATATCCACGATAAGACCGTGCGAAGTAAGGCACTCCGACCATTTCTCGTTGGAAAAATAGACTGGTGAAGCAATCAACTCCTTGTATGCTTGTGCCGGTTCCTTGCTGCGCGGACGGCTGACAAGCGGTGTAATGACCTCCTGCAAGTTCTTCAATACATCTTGCTGTACAATGGGTTGCTCCTGTTGACCGCCTTTGTAGTAAAAGCCGTAGCCACCCGATTGCAGTTCGCCGGGCTTCATGCGCCCGTCTGGGCGTTCGGGTACGATGGATGGCCCCGGAAAGAAAAGCTGCCCACCAACTCTGCGTAGGTGGAAACCCCACTGTTCGCGTGGTGTCCAACCAAGGAATGGAGGGGGCATACCCAGTCGCCCCATGTGTCCGTACTCACCGATACCGATGCGGTAGCCATGTAGCCCCATCGCCACGCGACCGTTGGCATTGCGGGCATGGACGAAATTTTTCGGCATATAGAAATCTTTTCCTATGATACTCGTGAGTATGTTGTAGGCTTTCTTGTTGGCCGTATTCGTTCCCCAGTCCGTCAGAGCCAACATCTGTCGTTCTGTTATAGGATAGACCAATAACGGTGAATCATGCCCTTGCACAATCAGCCGGTAGCCGCCTCCGTCAAATGCGACATGGGCTTGAAGTCCGTTACGCATCAGTAGATTGCGCATTTCGGGTTGCAAGTCCATCTGCCGAGGATTAGTGTTTGTTCGTATCGTCATAGTCTGATGTTATGATGGTTACTTGTTATGCGTTGCCGTATTTCATAGCCGCTTCCAATTGTTCGTCTTTGAAACGGACAAACCCGGCGGCAGAATCTTCGCAGACCGTGAGTCCTTTTTCCTCACAGTAATGGGCGTACTCCTCCTGCCACTCGGCAGAAAAATGATTGATGTAATCGAGCCAGCCGTATTCGCCGCTCTGCATCTTCTCGACGAGAATCTCTTCGGGATAATATTTCTGTTGTGCCATACGCTTATATTAAATAGGTTTTATTTGTGAATACCTGCCATTCGGTTACGCTCACCGCTTTTCTTCTGTTCGTTCCACAGTTCTTCGGTGTATTCCTCCTCTGGAACGTAGTCGAGATTGCCGTCATCATTCATCACCCAGCAACCGTAGCAACCGAAGGTGTACTTATCCCATTCACGCTTGGGTTGCTCTTTCCATTTCTGCGCGTCACCTGCGCAGAAACGGATGCCTGTCTTGTTGTGAAGGTCGATGCCTACCGTGACAGGTTCGCCATCCACTGCCACCGTCAGAGGCTCACCATGCTGCATTCCGTTTACTTCTACTGTACCTAAGTGCATTACCTCTGCCAGCACTTTCAGGTTACGGGCGATGATGGGTGTCGGAACATACATCACCTGTTTTGTCTCCTCGTCGATTTGCACGAAAGCTTTACTGCGTCGTCCGTCCGCCATAGCCACGTCTGCAATGATGGATTTGCCGTCAAGCAACTGTTTTTGCTGCTCCTCGTTGTAGCATTCCAGTGGTGACGACTTCAGTGTGGGATAAAAGACCACATCCACCTCGCCGCTATCCATACGGATAAAGGCAAACCGACTGCGACTCTCGATTACTTCGCCATTCTCGTTAGTGACACGCATGGGCAGTACCGGCGAGTAGCCGCCTTTCCCGATTTCTTTCAGGATACACAGGGGCAAATCTTCAATCATTTCTTGGGTAAGCCCAAAGCGGGCCAATGTCGGATAAGGCAGTTCGTTGAACTCAAATTGTTCTTTTTTCATATTCTGAACGATGTTATAAAATTATACTCAGCAAATATAGAGCGATTTCTTATCTGATGACTAAAACATTTCTTTATAAGTGATTATAAAGTGGTATTTTTAATGTTTTGAATATGATTTTTCGCAAATAATCATATTCAAAATTGATTAAATAGTTATATTTGGAGAGAAAACAGTCGGCAATGGACAGACCATAAGAAGAGCGTGCTAACTTTGCTGCCATGAGAAAGATTTTATTATTGATGATGACGGGTGTCTCATTATGTATCACGCCAGCCAAAGCACAATTCAATACCGTTGCCGTTACCCCAACACGCTACAAGATGGAGGTATTGGATATGGGGTTAGACCAAGCGGAACCGGCATCCGAAAGCGAGATTTCCGTACAGGAAGTTTCAACAGGTATCCCGGTATCCGCAGATATGGATAAGAAAAAGTGGATGGATCGTTACTTGAGTGTAAGTTACCCGTTACGTTATATCAAGGTCACTTCGCCTTATGGCTACCGTAAGGACCCGTTTACGGGAAAGAGTAAATTTCATGGCGGACTGGACTTGCGCGCACGTGGCGACAAGGTGATGGCCATGATGGAGGGTGTGGTCGTGAAGGTCGGACAGGACAAGACTTCCGGCAAGTATGTAACCTTGCGGCATGGTAGGTACACCGTCAGTTATTGTCATCTCTCTAAAATTCTTATCGTCAAAGGGGCAATAGTTCATCCTCGTGATGTGGTTGGCATTACCGGCTCCACAGGACGCAGCACCGGCGAACACCTGCATATCACCTGCAAACTCAATGGCAGGAGTATCAGCCCCTCGCTTATACTCGATTATATCCAATCCATCCGGCAGGAGTGTATATCAGCATTGGCAGGTTTGTAAAAGAGAAGTGAAAAGGGCTGAAAACGTTCCGGTTACTTTGTCATCCGTTCAATAATATGGGCAATATGGTTGCCCCAGACGTGTATTTGTACAAGGAGCATCGAAGGCATGGAGAGCGTCTTGCCATAGAAGATAGCCGCCACTACTTTGCCACCGCACCGTTCTATCTCTTCCTTGTAATCCACCACGCTTTGCCCGGTTGTCAGCACATCATCTATGATGATAATCTCTTTCCCTTTGATTTTTCCGGTAATGAGGTAGTTTCGTTCGAGGATACGCTTCTCTCCACCTTTGGCCTCATGCAGGCTTTCTCGTGCATCGCAAATATCAACGTCGTATAGTCCTGAAGTTAAATCCTGTCGGTGCTTTCCGATGTACCAGTCGAGCCGTTTGAACCGTTGACCGTATTTTATCCAGTTGCTACACGGCATGAACATTATATGGTAAGGTCTCTTTTTCAGTTGCAAGGCATTCATACACGTTTTAAAGAACTCGATTCCGTGTATATCTCCTTGTTTGAACTGGTAGATGGAATGGCAGAAAGCCCTCTGTTCATCATTGAGCAGCGCATTGTATCGTGACGGATAGTAATATCCGTAAAAGGAGATTCGGATGCCTCGTAACTTGAACGGCTTATGGGGAGAATGGCCATCAAACCGTTCGGGATGCAAGAGACAGAACATACGGCAGGCTTCCCGATGACCGGCCATTACCGCCAGACGACAGTAACGTTCACGTTCCTCGCTCTTTTCGGTCAACCGTGCGGCGGCGAATGCCGCTTCTCCTGCTTTTCGTCGCCAGTAGCCGATAATATACCACAATGCCCCAATTGTGAAAAGCAGGAGTATGAACAATAGTCTTGCATTCATCGTATTTTTATTTGAATGAAGCAGCCCGTTTCAATCTGGTTATTTACAACATTACGGTGTATTTCGACATAATCGGATATGGGGGTTATGGCTTCATTACTTATATCAAATTCGTTTTCACTCACTTGCAAAGTTAGCAAAATCGTGGCACTAATCTAAAATAGCACCGATAATTTATAAGCCATATCACTTTTATATCATAAAGTCTTACCCATACAATTTCCTCTTTTAATTGTACATGCTCAACTTTTATAGAAGATGTTCGCCCTGACCGGTACACGGCAAATGGCATACAAGTCTGCTATATGCTGTGTACCAGTCTTTGGGATAAAGCAAGGACGATGGCACATTTGCCACAAGTGTCAATCAAGCCAATCTGTTGTCCTTGCAGCGACCTCTGCTATCTGTTCTTTTGTAACCGGCAATGCCGTCTGTTTGTTTTTATAGCTTCGCCCCACACCATCAGCGGAGCGTCACAGGACTTGTCCGCAAGAGACATTCACTCACCTTATGGCAGCAGAGCTGCTATGGGGTGAGTGAAAGACTCTTTACGGAAGCCAAACATGAAAAGACCGTACACCTCGGTCACAAACTGCCAAGGCTTACGCTTCGCCAGATTTGAGACTAAGTTGTATGGTCACTTCATCGGGAAGTTTGGACCGGCAAGCCACAGACGTTCCACTGCCCACCCATTCCTTTTATAAATCTTGCACCTATTCTACATGTCTATATGACAACCGCCTGTAGTAAGAAAGCATATTCTGTTTGTCGGTTAGCTCTGCTGTAGTCATATTTTCCGCAAAGTAAGCCGCCTTTTACCAAACATCAAATCGCCACTATCGCTGGAACGAAAAATCTTCCTCTGACACGTCAGAGCGTATTTCTTGTCGCCGTTTTGTCTTATCGGTATTCTTGGGCGGCAGTTGATGGCAGAAAATATCCCTCAGCAGGCTGAACAGCCTTCAAAAAGAGGGAAAAAGAAAAATTATCAGAGTTATGGCAAAGACGATAGACATAGAACTTCAAAAACAGTTGGACAAGCCACAGGCATGGTTCTGCAAGTATTTTCCTGCACGCATACGCAATGTGAGTGAGCGTGAGATAGCAGACCGCAAGTTAGTCTTTGATTTCAAGGATGGACGGGCATACGAAGAGGTTGCTCAACGCACGGCAGCCAACATGACCGAACGTTATGGAACATCATGTACTAACATTGTATTTTCTCCCGTACCGGCATCCACCGATAAGAAGAACGAGATACGTTACAAAGCATTCTGCCAAAGAGTATGCGAACTGACGGGAGCTATCAATGGTTATGACCATGTATCAGTGAGTGGTGAGAGGCTAACCATTCACGAAAACCGTAAGGCAGAGAAAGAAATCCGTAAGGTAAACGTCATTGAGTTTGATTCGGCTTTTTTCAACGGCAGGTCTGTGGTAGTCTTTGATGATGTGATAACCAAAGGGCTGAGTTATGCTACCTATGCCAATCAGCTTGAAAGCCTTGGTGCTAATGTACTCGGAGGTATATTCCTCGCAAGAACCCATTACAAAGTGAAATAATATGACCCAGACAAAGTATGATAAGGCAGTGTCCGTTTGCTTCAGTGGACACCGCAATATTCCATTCCTATACAGGAAGCAACTGAAGCTGCAATTAAAGGCAGCGATAACCAAGGCATACGCTGGAGGTTATCGTCATTTTTACTGTGGTTGTGCCATGGGGTTTGATATGCTGGCGGCAGAAGTTGCTCTTGCGTTGCAGTCCGAATTGTCAGGTCTGCAAGTTATTGTCGTAGTACCGTATCGCGGACAATCCGAGCGGTGGAACGATGCGATGAAAGCCCGGTATGATACTATTCTCTGTAACTCGGATGATGTTATCATCCTGAGCGAACACTACTACCATGGCTGTTTGCTTCGACGCAACGACTATATGGTTTTTCACAGTTCGTCTCTTATTGCCTGGTATGACGGCAACCCCAAGGGTGGTACGTTTTATACTTATCGTAAGGCTACAGCGAATGGACTAAAAGTTCTAAATCTCTATGGCAGCTCAATCGTATAACAGCCATCTTGTTTTCGCATATTCCGAGCCGTAGCGGTGACTCCTTTGCCATTCATGTAAAGGCTGTTTTGTCAGCCATAGCGTGATATGGCAAAGTACGCTATTAGTTCTGATGTATTGCCCGGCTTTACCTATGTGCCGGTTTAGTTGGTGTTGCTGTATTTTTATATCTTCGGAGGCTCCATCCTCCTTATATCTTTCTCTACCTTTTTTAGTATTCGGCTTAAAAAGTAATATACTTGCCTTACTTTTCGCCTATTTAGCATGTTTAAGGCACGTCTTTTTATAAATAAGTGCAGCAATTGGTTGCTGCACTTTTGCTATAATATCTATTTGTCATATTAGACCTTCCCGTACACCGTCCTCATTTTTCCGTCCACCAGCACCTTATTTGACCGCACAATCCAAGCTCTGCCGTCATTCAATCCGCATTCCAATGCCTTTTCGCCGCCGCCGATTAGTACCGGAACGGTTGTCACTGTGATTTCGTCCGCCAGCCCGTTATCCAAGAGTAAAGCCCCGATTTCCTCACCGTAAGCCACCACCATACCGTCGCCGTCTTCCTTCATCTGTCTCAGTTCTGCCACTGCATCTCCTTGGATGAACTTCACTCGTTCATTCTCCGTCAGGTCGATGCCGCCGTTCGTTACAACCAAAGTCTCTTTCGCCGTAATCGGCCAACCTAAATGGTTCATATAAATACGCAGGTAAGTTTCTTCGTCAATCAGCACACAACTGGAGGCATCCACAGCCGCATCAAAATGCTTGTCCGAAGGAGCCGGACAACCGTCGATGGACTGGTACACGTGCAAGGAAATCTGTTTCATATTCAATGTGTTTTTAAGAATTATGTCCACCTTGCACCCTAAAGAACAGCATGAACCCACACTATTCCGGAATAGAGGTACTGCCATACCTAAAAGGTAGATAAGCAAACCCTTGCTGTATAAACATACAGTATGAATATTTTGCTATACATCTTGTCTTTTTGATAAGTGTCAGTTTTCTATTCCAAGACGTTCAGTGAACGTATAATATGTATATCAATCTCCGCCTGTTTCCAAGCCGAGTATGAATCTTCCATGTCACGACAATGACCGTACCCGAAAGTACCGTCTGCTGTCTTCATTTTGACAAAGATAACGAAAGATTGGCGGACAAGCAAACAAAAACCATTGTTTTTCAGGTTGCCTGTTCCGAACTGCATTCTGTCTTATCAAAAAGACTTACTCATTCCCTATGATTTAATACAGTCGTTATTCTGCAATTATCAAGAGATGGGCCAATCCATCCGATTCCACCTCCCTTTATAGTTCACCTTCCTCCGATATAGTACGGGCAATCCGTTCCGGTTGTCCGTTACCCTGTTTTAACACCCCTGTTTTACAGTTTTATTCATCCCTTTCTATTTGATTGTCATTTATTATCGTTTTGCTGCTGCCGTGCGACCTCTCGTGGACTTATTTTCCCGCAAAGGTAATAGGCTGCTCCAATCTTGCCAATGCCGGCGTTCCGCCGCGAGTGAGCCGCAAAAATCTTCCTCTCCGTCTGTCGAGCGTATTTTTCCGCATCAGCCTTGTCAGATTGTTTCCGCCACCTTTTGGAGGCAGAAAAATAAATCCCAAAGGTCGCAAACAGGTTGAACAAAGGGAAATAGTAACAATAAAAACAAAAATAACATTATGAAAACAGAGATTAGGCAGAATGGCAAAGTGATACTATCGAGTACAGACGATATATCCATTCCGATGATTTTCAAAAACTTATGTGGTAAGAACTTTTCTGGAAACGACTATCAAAACTATCTCAGAACAGTTTGTCAGGATATTGGTGTTACGACGGGGGCGATTGAGTATTATGCCGACAACGTTTTGATTGAGAAAGCAACTATTCCTGAATTTTAAAAACTATATACAATGAAAAGGAAAGAGAAAGCAGCAGTAGATGAATTTGTTGCCCTTGTAGGAGGCAAGACATGGGAGCCTGTACGCCATAAATGTATGGGTAAATGGAGTGGTATGACCGATTACGGTTTTGTCATAGACGGACGGATAACGCTCTTTGTTTCCAATAGTATGGCATACTTTAAGAAACGGATTCGTGAGTGGATTAAGTCGATACATACTTTTGAAGCGAAGAAAGATTGCTACCTTCGCTTGCTACGTGAACAAATTGAAAAGGACAACGACAAGGCAAAGGACGAAAAGTTAAATCCTGTCAGACTGATAGACATTGGCATCTTATCCCCCGAAAGCAATAGCCCGTTTGATTTTTTTACCCCTTATGTGTTAGTCGAAATAAACGGCAGGCGGTTCAAGCATCAAACAGCGGAGTTAAGTTGCGCTATTATGGTGGATAGTTTGGCAGGATACCTTGAAGAATGCAACTGCAAGGATATATACACGGCAAGGGCAGTGTGTACACCTGACTACATTTTTTGCGGTGTGCGGTTTGACTCCCGTGATAATATGTATAAGATTGGAAAGTAGAGATTAATGATGTCTGAAGAAGTTATCACTTACAACGATAACTCCAGTCGTTTTAAAGGACGGCATCAGCATTTGACCTACTAAATACATAAGTTCCCAATTTACGATTGGAGACTTATGTATTTTTCTGTATGGAAAACTAATCAAATAATCGCTGACTTATCATCCAGTCATTAAGCACGTCCGGATCTACACGATTTGTAAGATTCACATTTTTACTCAAACAACCGATTTTCTCACCTCTTAAATAAATAACTGGTGGGGTTAATGTATTCGGATTGTATGGACTTAACGATGAACTGGGACTTCCATATATGGAATACCGATTCTTGAAAGATATACTTGAAAAGTGACTACCGTATATATTCTCGTTGTTGGATATGGAATCAGGAGTAGATGTGTTCAACGACAATCTGCCTAAATACAAACCGTCATTTGCCAATAGAAACGATTCTTTCCTTGAAATTCTGGTATCTAAACCTATTCTATCCATTCCCTATGATTTAACGCCATTATTTAATAATGCCATAACGTCTTTTAGTTGCATTATCGAACACCTCTGTCTCTCTTAGAAACTGCATTACCCGTTCCCTGTCTTCGGAAATCAGGCAACCTTTCAGTTTACCGTTCTTTTCCGTGATTTTTAATTTTGAAAGTTCGAATATATCGGAACAATCCAGCCAACTGTCATAGTCCAGAATATCACGATAGTTCCGAACCATCAAAGGATATTGGCAGTCCAGTAGCTCTTCCGACCTCTTGGAAGAATCTATTTCCGAATTTATCAGTAAGGCACCGATAGCGACACCTTCCGGAGTAAAGCCGATAATAACAATATATTTATTACGGTCTTTATATCCGTCTTTTAGTATCAGTCCGTCCTCTTCGTCCAAGGGGACATAAATAATGTCACCAATTTTGACTGATGACATCTCTACTTGCTCAGCTTTGGCCATTATAGCTTTCAGCTTTTCCAATGCACCGGTTTTGTCGTCCATTTGATTTAAGATAAAGCGTTCTTGACAATCTGCTTTTCTCGGATATAATCTACCATGTCCTCGGTAGCTTTTCCTGCCCGGGCTATATCTATAATGGTAATGAAGTTCTTTTGAGGATCATCCTGAATGCGTGTCATCGCTTCTTCCCATGCCGAGTCGTGCGACAAATCGGACAAGTCATAAGGGTCTGTATCCTTATATTTAGCGATAGCAGCGTCAAGACAACGTTTGTTGGCACCTGATATATAGTCCATATCGGGTACGGCAGAAGTATATACCTTCTTGTCACGAACCTCTATGTCTGAAAGGAACTCGTCAAAATTCCCATCCAAGGGTTTGCCTTCTGCAATTTGCAGTGCCTTGTAGGTATAGGCTGGCACCGGGCCATGCTTCAATGCTCTGAAAGAGTCTTCGACAATCACTTTGCCATATTTGACAAGATGGTCCTGTTGGGCAAAATAAAGTATTTTAAATAACTTTATATAGTCCACTCCTTGAGTGAAACTCTGCATGATGTAGAGTACCACTGCTCTTATTTTAGCAATCTGTATAGCTGTTTTCATTTCAAAAAAATCTATGCGATTACAAAGATACAACTAATTTGCTGAATAATACGCTCATGATACAAAAAAAATAGTCCGTTGCATTTTTTTACGACATTTAATATAGTCGTCATTCTGAGAGTAATAGTCTGCAATTATCAAGAGATGGGTCAATCCACCCGATTCCACCTCCCTTTATAGTTCACCTTCCTCCGATTATAGTACGGGCAATCCGTTCCGATTGTCCGTTACCCTGTTTTAACACCCCTGTTTTACAGTTTTATTCATCCCTTTCTATTTGATTGTCATTTATTATCGTTTTGCTGCTGCCGTGCGACCTCTCGTGGACTTATTTTCCCGCAAAGGTAATAGGCTGCTCCAATCTTGCCAATGCCGGCGTTCCGCCGCGAGTGAGCCGCAAAAATCTTCCTCTCCGTCTGTCGAGCGTATTTTTCCGCATCAGCCTTGTCAGATTGTTTCCGCCACCTTTTGGAGGCAGAAAAATAAATCCCAAAGGTCGCAAACAGGCCGAAAAAAGGGAAAAAAAGAAAGGTTAAATTATGAGTTACAACAAATTGAAATCATTGGTAGCGAACGTGGAAGCCATAGAAACGGCAATGAAAATCCAAGTTCAAGGCAGGCAGGCCACTGCGGAAGAAAAAGAAATTTTATCCCGATATTCTGGTTTCGGGGGTATCAAAGAAGTGTTGAATATAGGTACGGACAAGCCCATAAGTGGTGATATGCAAGAACCGATACAAAGATTGCAGGAGTTAATCAATGCTTACCCTCATTTCACAGAACCCATGCGACACAATGTCATAGAGGGTATCAAAGCATCTGTACTGACAGCATTTTACACTCCTAAATTCCTTGTTGATGCAGTGGTGCGGCAGATACACGCCACGTTCAGCGAAAACGGCCTCAAAATGCGTTCATTTCTCGAACCGAGTGCAGGTATAGGCGGTTTTCTGCCCATAGCCATGTCCGGCACGTATGACTATGCCATTGAGAAAGATCTCATTTCGGGGATGATACTTTCCCTGCTCCATGAGAACACGCTAACACGGACGGCTGCATTTGAAACCATTGGAGAACAAGGTTTTGAGCATACAACTTTCGATGTCATAGCCTCCAACATCCCGTTTGGCAATTTCCGGGTATTCGATGCGGAGCTGTGGAAGAAAGGCGGTATGTACGAACAGGCCACCAAGACCATACACAACTACTTTTTTGTCAAAGCGATGGAGTTGTTGAATGAGGGTGGATTATTGGCTTTCATCACATCGAGGGGCATAGCCGACACGCCCGGTAACAAGTTCGTGCGTGAATATCTTGTAAATCATGCAGACCTGATAAGTGCAATCCGTCTGCCCGATATGCTTTTCATGCAGACAAGCGGTATAGAGGTAGGCAGTGACCTGCTGATATTCCAAAAGCACACGCACAAGACGGTACTCTCACAACGGGAACAACTGTTTTTACAAGTAGGCAGGGAAAAGGCGGACGCCATAGGCACAATGACCGAATACGCTAACAAATTGTTTACCATGCCGAAAACCACCCTTGCAACAGGTAGCCGCATTGTACAGAACCAATACGGAAAATATGTGCGCAAATACCAATGGCAGGGAAATGAAAATGCTATGTCGCAATATCTCGCCGCACTGCTGAAACTCGACTTTGGCCGATATTTCCGCAAAAGTCTTTTCACAGGGAACGGACAGGGCAGCGAACATATGCAAATGTCCCTTTTCGGGAATGTAGCGATGAAACAAGTAGAAAAAGGTAAACGAGCCTACACGGATGGGGTGGAAGCATGGATGAAAGATGGCGCAATGGTACTGTTTGAGGGCCAGGTGGGTACTATCCAATATCGAAAATCAAGTCTTTATCAAGAGGTAGCCATTGATTTTGTGCCGGTGGACGAGGGTAAGGTCAATACAGATAGGGCGAAAGACTATTTCCCTATACGCAAAGCATACTTTGAACTGTCAATTAAAGAGAGGGAAGAACAAAAAGAGGATAACGGATTGCGTAGAGAGCTGAACGCCCGATACGATGCCTTTGTTGCCAAATGGGGCTGTTTCCACGAGAACGACAACAAGGAGTTTATCATGCTTGACAGCCTCGGTGTGGAAGTCTTTACAATAGAAATGCAGCTTGGAAAAGATTTAGTCAAGTCCGACATCATGCGTGAACCTGTGGCGTTCAAGAAGATAGACCCGAACAAACGGCTGACACCGATTGAAGCGTTGGCAAGCAGCTTGAATTTCTACGGCAAGGTTGATATGGACTACCTGATGCAGTCCACGGACAGTGCCGAGGAAGAAATCATCGGCGACCTCAAAGGTGAAATATTTTACAATCCCGCTATCGGGGAGTGGGAGCATAAAGGCAAGTTCCTTTCAGGCAATGTCATAGCCAAATGCAAGGAGATAGGTTCTTACTTGTCCGAACTCACGGACAGGGAAAAAGATTGGACGGAAACTGCTGTAAAGGCTTTGGCGGATGTGACACCCGAAGCGATACCCTACGAGGAACTCGACATTAACATGGGTGAGCGTTGGATTGACACTAAGTTATATGCCGATTTTGCAACTGAACTTTTCGAGACCGAGACAAGCGTAATGTATTTCGATGTGAACGACACCTACATGGTACGTCTGCAAAGTTACTCTCCGGTGGCTTACAACACCTATTTCGTTCGTAACTATGACGGTGGGGATTTGTTTGTTCATGCCCTGCATGATACTGTACCTGAAATCACGAAAGAGATATACCGCAATGGTGATAAGGTGCGTGTACCGGACGAGGAAGCCATACAGGAGGCAGCCACCAAGATACAGGAGATTAGAGACCGTTTCAACCGCTGGCTTGACAGGCAGCCGATAGAGGTTCGGGACGAGCTGGTGAGGGTGTATAATGAGCGTTTCAACTGCTATGTCAGGCCGCACTATGACGGTTCGGCACAAACCTTTCCGCAGCTCTCTTTCGAGCAATTTCCATACGATAGCCTCTATCCCTCACAGAAAGATGCTATCTGGATGATTAAGCAGAACGGAGGCGGTATCTGTTGGCACGAGGTAGGCACAGGCAAGACGATGATAATGTGTGTTGCCGCCTACGAAATGAAACGTCTCGGATTGGCACACAAGCCGCTTATTATCGGGCTGAAAGCCAATGTGCACGAAATCGCCGATACGTTCCGCAAGGCATACCCTACGGCCAAAGTTCTCTATCCGGGCAAGGACGATTTTACCCCTGCCAACAGGCAAGAGGTCTTTTCAAAAATCAAGAACAACAACTGGGACTGCATCATACTCACGCACGACCAGTTCGCCAAGATACCGCAGTCAGAAGAGACCATGATAGATATATTCACGGAAGAGCTTGCCGATGTGGAACGTAACCTTGAATTTTTGGAGCAGTCCACTATGCGTTACCGTAGCGGAAAGATGCAGGAGGGGTTAGAAAAGCGCAAACAGAACCTTGGGGCTAAATTACAAGAACTGCATATGAAAATCAATAATCGGAAAGACGATGCTGTGGACTTCCACACAATGGGAATAGACCATATTTTTGTAGATGAGTGCCATATTTTCAAGAACTTAATGTTCCAGACACGCCATAACCGTGTGGCAGGTATCGGCAACACCAAAGGCTCTCAAAGGGCAATGAACCTCTTGTTCGCCATTCGTGACATCCAACTTCGTACAGGTCGTGACCTTGGGGCTACGTTTCTGTCGGGTACAGTGGTGGTAAATGCACTGACCGAACTATATGTGATGTTCAAGTATTTGCGTCCGCAGGAGCTTCAACGGCAACGGATTAGCTGTTTCGATGCGTGGGCAGCCATATTCACAAAGAAAACGGCAGATTATGAGTTGAACGTGACAGGCTCGGTGAAGCGCAAAGAGCGTTTTCGTACTTACATCAAAGTACCAGAACTGGCAATGTTCCTGCGTGAGATTACGGATTATCGTACAGCCGACATGATAAATCTTGATGTGCCTGAGAAGAACGTGCGTTTCCTCTCTTATCCCCCGACAATTGAGCAGGAGGAAATGATAGGACGCTTGGTATCTTTTGCCGGTAGCGGCCAGTGGGAGGACTTGGGGCTTGACGTTCCGCAACCTGACAACCTCGACAAGGCGAAAATGTTGGTTGCGACCAATGTAGCCCGAAAAATGGCTCTTGATATGCGCTTGTTGGGTTGCAAGTTCAAGGATGATGCCGATAACAAGGCTTCTATCTGTGCGAGGACAATCTATGACTACTATATACGCTCGAATGACAATCGGGGTACACAGTTCGTGTTCAGCGACCTTGGTACATACAAACCGAACGAATGGAACATATATACCGACATCAAAGAAAAGTTGGTACGGCTCGGTATTCCTGCTGATGAAATACAGTTTATCCAATGCGCCACTACCGAGAGGGCAAGAAAAAAGCTGTTTGAAGAAATGAACAACGGCAAGGTGCGAGTTCTTTTTGGAAGTACGACCATGTTAGGCACAGGTGTGAACGCCCAACAAAGGGCTGTGGCGGTGCATCACCTTGAAATACCTTGGGTGCGACATGAAGTCGCATAGATAATTGTTGGAATGATACTTACG
This sequence comes from Bacteroides sp. AF39-11AC, assembly GCF_003474285.1. Lineage (NCBI taxonomy): Bacteria > Pseudomonadati > Bacteroidota > Bacteroidia > Bacteroidales > Bacteroidaceae > Bacteroides > Bacteroides sp. AF39-11AC. The sequence goes on from NZ_QROH01000009.1 coordinate 314,566, forward strand.
GGTATCAGCTTTAACCCGCTGTTCCGTCAGCGGTAGCCTACCGACCGATGCACCTTAATGTTGTATTAAGCGGTCGGGACGAAGTACACTTTCGCAAGACAAGACAGAACCGTGAGGGGAAGTCAAGTACGGTTAGTATCATACCGTAGAGTGGCGAGGCTGGATAGTATGGTTAGCGCAAGCGAACTGTTAGTAAACTTCGTAATGTCACGAAAGAGTGTAAGATACTGGCACACTCTACCCAAAAGGGAAGCGGTCGGTTAATCCTCTCCATGGTAGGATTACACGGATATAAGCACCGCCGGAGGATGAGACAGAACCTAACCTATCCGTTAGTTATCTATGTGGAACATGGTAAGCCTGTATATCTCCTGTCATGTAAAAATGACAGGTAAGCTGACAGCAATGAAAGCCGAATGGTGTGCAGGTATAAGATAACAGAAAAAGCGAATGCCGTTCTGTAATGGAGCGGATACGGATTGAACCGACATCACGGGCTGATGTGGGCGACATCATCCGACACGAAAGTGGGCAGACTTCTGTGACGACATTAGGTAGGCAATCAAACCGAATGTTGTCAAATGGTGATTCTTTACAATTAACTTTTAGAACTTTCAAAAGGAGGAAAGCAAATGAACGAAAACAAGACATCGTGTGCGCCTGCTGACAATCAGCAAACACTTTGGGACAGAATAGACTGGACTAAAGCGGAGTTGGCTGTCAGAAAGCTACAAGCACGAATTGTAAAGGCTCAGAAGGAAGGCAGATACAACAAGGTGAAAGCCTTGCAGTGGACGCTGACCCACTCTTTTTACGCAAAAGCCTTAGCCGTAAAGAGAGTTACTTCTAACGGAGGTGGCAACACCCCCGGAGTGGACATGGAAACATGGGAGAAACCCGAAGCAAAAACACAAGCGATAAGCGAACTCAAACGCAGAGGCTACCAGCCGAAGCCATTGAGAAGAGTCCACATCAAAAAGAGTAATGGCAAACTGCGACCGTTGGGAATACCGACAATGAAAGACAGAGCCATGCAAGCACTCTACCTTATGGCATTAGAACCAGTGTCGGAAACAACAGCCGACTCACGTTCATACGGTTTCCGCAAGGAACGCCGCTGTATGGACGCGGTAATGCAATGCCATAACATTCTCCGAAAAGGCTATTCTCCCGAATGGATTCTGGAGGGTGACATAAAGGGGTGCTTCGACCACATCAGCCATGAATGGCTGCTTGCCAACATCCCTATGGACAAGGCAATACTCCGAAAATGGTTGAAATGCGGCTATATCTTCAACAAACAGATGTTCCCGACAGAGGAGGGAACGCCACAAGGTGGCATTATCTCTCCCACGCTTGCCAATATGACATTGGACGGATTGCAGAAAGTCCTTGCAGAGAAATATAAACGAGTTAGAATCAAAGGTAAGTTATATTCGCCAATGGTGAATCTTGTCCGTTACGCTGATGACTTTATAATTACCTGCGAGAACCGTGAAACACTTGAAAAGGAAATCAAGCCATTGGTAGCCGACTTTATGTCTGAAAGAGGTCTGACCTTATCAGAAGAAAAGACGGTGATAACCAATATCCGTGACGGTTTCGATTTTCTCGGTTTCAACATCCGCAAATTCGGCAATGAAATATTGACCAAGCCGACCAAGAAAGCCGAAAAACGCTTTATGGAGAATATCCGTAAGGTGACAAAAGGTCATAAGGGTTGCAAGCAGGAATCATTAATCAGGATGTTGAATGCTAAAATTCGAGGATGGGGAGCATATTATCAGCATGGGGCGACACGTGATTCTTTTCACAGAATCGACCATCAGATATTTCTCGCCTTGTGGCAATGGGCTAAACGCCGTCATTCCAAGAAAGGGAAACAGTGGATAAAAGACCGCTATTGGCACAATATCCGAGGGAACAGCTGGACTTTTGCGGCTAAGTTCAAGAAATCAAACGGCAAAGAAGACCAACTTACCTTGTTGAAACTGGCATCTTCGTTTCCTTTTCTGCAATATACGCAGATAAAGGGGGACATGAATCCGTTTGACGCAGACTGCCGCCTGTACTTCAATAAAAGAATGAAGTCAAAGATGCTTGTGACGCTGAAAGGACGTAAATCCCTGCTTTACCTATGGGAAAAGCAAGGTCGGAAATGTCCGATATGTGGTGAACCGATTGACACGCATAAGGCATGGAATGTAATGCCGACCGTACAAGACGGACGGAAATGCAATCTGTTGGTTCATGATGAATGTTTCAAATTATCCCGTAAAAACAATGGAAACAAGAAGTAGGATGAGCCGGTCTCTGCACACGAACAGAGACTTTGAAAAGCTTGAGCCGTATGAGGGGAAACCCTCACGTACGGTTCTGAGGGGGGAAGAGGGCAGTAATGCCCTTGACCTACCCGATCGACCTGCTGACATGGAGCAACGCAATGGCAGGGCAGTACGCAAAGGCAACACTGTAAAGCTGTGGGGTGACAATGTGGTGGATATCGTAATTTATGGTACGGAAAAGACCCTCGACGCCTACAAGTTTAATCTGTTGAAAAACAAGCAGATGTTTATCAATCAAATTAACAACGGCACAATCGCCGTGCGCCGTATTGACGAGGGAGGCATGGATGAGGACAGCGGTATGAACTTCGCCGAGTTCGTGGCTATTCTGTCAGGCAATAACGACTTGCTGAACAAGACGAAGCTCGACAACAAGATTATGCAGCTTGAAAAGGAACAGGCTATTTTCAAGAAAGAACGCATCCGTGCCGAGCGTAAAATAGCTGCCGGTCAGGGAGAAATCGAAAAGGCAAAGCGTACTGAGGCCGATTTCAAGAGGGATTTGGAATACATCAACTCGTATAATGGGGCAAAGGCAACCCTGCTTTTAAACTTACCGCAAGCCAGTACCGAGGAAGTTGGTCGGGAGTTGCACCGTATAGCCAAGACCTACCGCAACGGAGCGTATGGCACAGTTGGCACATATGCAGGACTGAACTTGTTGGTACATAGCGAGTATAATATGGACGGTACGTTTGACCGCAATACATTCTTTGTAGAGGGTATAAGTGGGTTGAAATACCGATGCGGCCTAAGCGGTGCGCTGCCGCTTGGTTTCGTTGAGTCGGCGCAATATCCGCATGGAGCATTAAGCAAATTGCCCTCTCTTATCGAGAAGCAACAAAAGGCGGTAGAGCGGATAGAAAGCGAAATTCCTACATTGCAGAAAATCGTTTGTCGCCAGTGGAGCAAGGCTGATGAGCTGTCAAGGCTCAAACAGGAATGTAAGGAACTTCAGCACAGGATTGATGAAAGTCTGAAAGAGGCCGAACAACCACAGGCTGCCAAACACGAAGCTATTGCCGAAGCTGCTTGACATAATCATAATTTAACCGTTCCCTCTGCATGGTCGCGATGACCGGGCAGAGGGATTTTTTTGCGCTCCGGTCTGCCGACGGCTCTACTCTTTTATGGCATCCTTTCTCCCTTTATAACCTCCCGATTCCCCGCCACCACCCATTCTCATTTATAGCTATTAATATCTTCTGTTTTTAGTCAAATAGAGATAATATTCTTTCATCGCATATCCGTTTTTTGCGATATGCCATTTTTAGCTTCTACATTGGTGGCAATGTATCATTTTTGCCTTCACACCTCCTAATAGCTTCAATCAAGGCATCTTTTAACCTTATGAAGGCAAGTTTATCCACCCCTTTTGATATACTGATTTCATTACCGACCAAATCTTTCAACTTGAGTAAACAAGGAACATCTGCCTTATATCTGTTTCCCACATCTTGTAGGTCATAGTCAAAATTATAATGATAAGCAAGAAATTGCGTAAAAGTATTTTTACTTTTATTGCTTAGTTTGCAGATAGCATCAAAAAGAGCATTGGCATCTTCAGATGCAAATATAGCACGAAGTTCGTATGTACAACTTTTATCTGGATAAGGCAATCTGTCTATAATTATAAGTTGTTCTACTGTTCCTTCAGTCAAATTACGCAGTGCTTTTTGCATTTGATCCGGCAACTCATTTATCTTTGATTTCATCTTCTGCAAGAAATAGTCCACAATATCATCCGTTATTGAGGTCTTGGAATCTGTGGTTACATAATTACATCCACTAATAAAAAGCCCTCTTAGCTGATAAAGTTCCTCTAAACTGGTTTGGATATCAATCATCTCTGCTATTCTTACTTTTATTAAAGAGACATAAGCCTGTATAAAATAGAAAATGCCAATAGCGTGAAAATATGATAGATACGCAATACTATAACCAAGTTGATAAGCGTCTTTTATCTCTCTATCCAATATGGATGTTATAGTATCCTGACAAATACTTTCAAGTTTTTGCTGCTCCATATCGAAAAAGCCGGATAGCATTTTCCAAGGTTTCAATCCTTTTTGCTTATCCCTTATCTCCGTAACAATAAATTCTACAAGTGGAGCACCTGTGATAATATATTGTATAATAGCCGTAACATACTCCGGATTTAAGACATTATAAATTAGCTCCTTGTTCAAAGAGTGATATTTTTCCCTTAGATGCTGTATCCTTTGCTTATCCTCATTATTATCTTGGAGTAGTGAAATCCGACAATCTCTACTCCAATTACAAATTACCTCTTTGTTCTCACTGTTATTATACTCTGCATACACTGCAATAAATGACCCAAGAATATTTTTGAGAAAGATATTATCCTTTTCAACCAGCTCGGGAGGAAGTTTGTTTAAGTGGCTTTTAAAATCATATAAACATTGTCTCAAAACCCGTAAGTTGTCGGATTTTGTACACTTAAAACAGGCAATAATGAAATCACGCATTTCTTTCAAATAATCGGATACCGGTACTTCGCCAAGGAAGTATTCGATGGCTTCTTCTATGTCAGGTTGTATTTCAAATTCCCTGCCTATGGTCTTTTCCTTAAACTCATCCAATACAGCCTTGGAAAGTTCTTCAAGGTGGTTCTCATCTCCAATTACGACAACATGGCAATTACAATGTTCTACAAAATAGTTGATAAAGCCTAACAATTCCTTCATCTCTATCAGGCACCTTTCGATGTCATCGAATATCAGAAACTTTACACCTTTTATACTGTCGTCTTTCACTTGTAGTAACGACAACGAATCCAGTGTTGCGGAAAATGAACCATCCTCTTTAGAGTCTTCATTAAAATCCATACTTGTCTTGAAGACTACCTTACCGGCTAATTTCAAAATTCCCTTTATGAAACGCCCCGTTTTCGAATAGAAGAAAGGATTTAATTCCCTATCTATAGCTGTCTTGATGTCATTCACGCTATCCATTCCATAGGTCGAAATATAAATGGGCTTTAGCGTAATTTCCTCGTCAGTATCTGCGGTCCCATCAAACCTCTTCTTCCATTCTTTTATAAGATGAGTTTTGCCACATCCCCATTTTCCTTTCAGCATCACGGCATACTGAGGATTGGTATTATCAGCATAGCTGTTTAAAAAATCAAGAATCAAAGTATTCATACCTTTGTTATTAACATAATTCTATTTTAACTCCATTGGAAAACAAAAATGTAGCAATAAGAACATTAAATATTGAAATAGTAAACGACGCTGCAAATCCATTATCACCACATCCACAATGAACAAAGTTAGTGATATTTCTTAATACAATAATATCCATACGATTAAATTTCATGTTTCTTCTTACCATTGATTGCTTAAATATGCGTCTCCTATCATAATAATATCCGCAGAAAATGTGATGGTGGAATACATTTGGCGTTTCCTGTCAACATTGTAAACCTCTTTGTAATATACGATATACGCATATTTGAACTCCACGACACGAAAGATTGAATTATCCTTAGTGTTGTAATAAATCACCTTGCCGCTTATCGCTTTGAAAGGACTGTTTACCATTGCTTCAAGAATAGTAGTTTCTCTGGTAGATTCAACGGTTATGGTAATACGTCCGCCAATAACATTTGTCACTGGCCTTCCTTTATTATCTGTCTTGCGGTTAAATTCAATATGTGATGAAATCACTTCTATATCCTTCCCTTGCAAGCACACGGTTGCCTTTAATTCTGCCATGCTGATCTTATTATTTATTATAAAACCAAGACATTTCGCCTTGGTTAAAGCAGTCAGACCGCTTTCAAGACAAGAAGGAGGATATCATATTTCGCAAATATAGAATTTTCCCTTGAACTTAACAAGCAATCAATTAAATTTATTAACCGACAAAATAGAAGAAACACTGCTTACAGGCTGCCCTCCTCACAAAAATATTATCTTACATAGTCTCTTTTTTCATCCTGCTATTCAATTCATCACAGGCAAAGCAAACCGGCTTTTAAACAAAAGAGGTTAAACCGTAATCATTCATTGCATTCTTTTTGTTTTTATGGTAGAATGTTTTATTAGTGAGTGAGGACTGTTGTGTAATCCTCTTGTTACAGTTCAGGCAAGACCCTCATACGATGGCATTATTGATGTTTAACCCCTATAAACTTGCGAGTTATGAGAAAAAACGCTAACTTTGCGAATCATAAATGTGCGCTTAGACGCATACTATTAATTAATATGTTGAAATTGAAACAGTTAGTATCTAATCTTTATCACTTTGCCTTTGGGAAAGAAGTGCATACCAACGGTATGAATGCCGATGGTACTATGAGTGTGGCGGCTGGAGATCCTACGTTGAGTGTAACTCCGTTGAAAGGTCTTGAAATGTTACCAGATAGGATTCCGTGTGAAAATTCAATGTTAGACATTTCTAAGTATAAACAATCTGAGAATCCCTTAATATTTACTGTTGAAGGCTCCTCTATGTCACCTGAAGACATCTCTAATGGTGATAAATTACTATGCAGAAAAGTAGATGCCGACGCAGCAAAATTAATCGGGAAAGGAAAATTTGTGGTTATTGCTGTTGATAAGGAATACTATGAATCTAAAAACAAAGAGTTGAAGTTTGATTATAAGTTGCGTCATACCTTATTGAAAGTTCCGGTAGAAAGCTCTATCGAGAAATTGATAGACTCTTTGAAAAAAATAACCAATAGTATCTTTTTGGAAGAAAACCAAAAGAACTTAGAAATCAAGTATAATGAGGCTATTGGGTTTTATAAAGACAAGAAAGAACTTATGTTATCGGTTACTTATCGTAAAGGGAATTTGCGCTATTCTTTCCATCCGGTTGATTTAATACAGTACGTTGCTGAATATGTATTAAAACATAACGGAGAAGAATGGAGAGCTAAAAAACTTGAATAGAAAAATGTCTGGAATAGAATGTATTAATCTACTTGCATTCATACAATTTATAATTGCTTTTGACTTTGGATTATACTATCTTGATAACAAGCATGTACTGACTGAAATTTATCGTAAATATCAGAAAGATTTAAAGTTGTCGGTACGGGCGGTATTGTCTCGTGCTAATGATATTATAACAGAGAGTCTAAAAAGTGAGAATAGTGAATGTATATTAAATAGTGCCTATTTAGATAAGGCATATCGCCGTTTAAAATATCTGACTGATGAAAACCAACTTGATTTGGAAGGTTGTGGTTTCATCGGATTATATGCTGGATTATACGGTTTCTTATGCTTGTTTTGTATCGGGATGTTTGGGTCTCAACATGAAGCACTTGTAAAAACTTATATTTTAGTAACTTCTCAGATAGTTTTAGTTATAGAGCTATTTATATCGGGCTATAACCTTTATCAAGAAGATTGTAGGAAATATAGTAGAAATCTATGGTCAAATATTAGATTTATATTTTTTATTACGCTATTTGTAGTTGGAATTGTTAGCTTTGATTGGACTTATAAGTTTTTCTCTGAATTTGAGTTCCCGTTTGTTGTTATAAGTCTGATTGTATTGCTCTTTCCCCTCATTCTATTCATAGGGCATATAGTAATTTCTCGTATAATAGTAACATTTGTAATAATAAAATGTAGGTATTATTTATACAAAGTAGAGAAATGCTTGCAAGTTCAAGATATATCATAAGATTAAGACTTGATGTAATTTTTTCAAGCTGAGAGCCGAGCTATTACACGGATAGCTCGGCTTGTTTTTTTAAAAAAAGAGGGAAAGGTTACTTAGGTAGATGATATTTGTCCTTTATATGCTCGGCCACGTGTTCGACTTCTGGGAACAACGTTGATTTGTCTATGCCGAGGGCTTCAAGCTGCTTCCTGATCTTCTGCTTCTGCGCTTTATTGATGATGTACACTTTGTAGCTGAAGTTGAGTGATGCTGGTTGGCTTTTATTGCCATTGATACCATAAAGGAAAAATGCCCCGGACTGCCGGATTATGCGAGGATTGTCAAACATCGGTTTTACACAAAAGACTCTCTCGATATCCTTTGAGTCAATCACATTCTGAAAATGGGGTTTCTCGTACTTAATTTCATGCAGAAGATAGGCTATGTCTGGTTCATCGCGCGCGAACGATTCTGATTATGAGGACTAACATCCATTATTTGCTGTTCAAAATGCCTTAGTACATGGTTTTGTTCTTTCCTGGTTGTAGCTGTTCCCATATCAACCTCATAAAATGTTATTGTGTATTCTCCAGTTTCTATCATTTGTTTTGCTGTTTGATGATTATTCGATTCTAATCTTTCTCCAATATTTATAGCAGAACCTACGTAACCATCACCATTTGGTAGCTTGATATGGTAAACACCTGAATATGTTGGTGCATTTGGAATAAGCAAATATAACCCGAAATAATCACAACTTATATTGGTGTCACTGACATATCCGTATAAGTTTAGTATTCTCCCTCCAAGTCCAATCGGATCTTGCGAGATACACATCCTCATCTACAGCGAGTAGTACCTAAAACGATTATAGCTTAATTCTATAGCCTTGTCGTACTCTTGTCCCTGGGAACCAAAATTACAAAAACGTTCACCAATGCTCCTTAATTTTCGTTCCTTTTATTGTAAAACCGATTTTAAATAAATTATCTAAAGCAAAAATTATAGCAGCTTCTATATAATCTTGTATATTGTCAAACTTACTATAGTCAAAATTAATAATATAATTATGTTTTTCAATATCTTTATAAATGGGTTGATATGAAGTGCATTTTTTATCAATGCCCCATACGATTTGCTCTTTTGTTGGAATGGGTATGTCTATTGATATATATTTTTCCAAATCTTTCGTATAGGTAATTCCTTTTTTACTTATTAATATAGAACTTAGATACGAGGCACTTGAATATATAACATTAATAAAAACAACCCAATTTCCCAATAAATCGTTATCAATAAATTTAGTTTTTTTGGTTAGATAAGCCTCCGCTTTTGGATTCTCAATATTAAAATCTGTGTTCATTAATTGTGAACTATATACTATTTTAAATTTCATAATTAGCTATTTCTTTGATAAGATTTCTTTTTTTCCCTATTTAAGGGAAGTCGTTCTCCTTTATTTCTTCTCTTTCTTACTTCTTTTGCTTCTGCTCCAATTGCTTTTCGAGTAGAAGTATATCCCAAATCTCTATATTCTTCTGCAAAGGCATTTGGGTATTGTCTTTTTGCAGCCCTTTCACTATTATGCATCCTTCTGTTCTTGTTACTTAAGGTAGGCATTACATCGTCTGATTTAGCTTTTCCTATCTTTAATACTTTTGTTTTGGTTGCGTCTTCATAAATAATGTAAAGTTTGAAATTTGCTTTTGCTGTAAGGGAATTCAAGTGAGCAAGTCCAAAAGGATCAATTAATTGATTACTATCACTTACATACGCATAAAAATTAGGTTCTCCGCTTGCTAATCCAATCGGATCTTGCGAGACATACATGCCCATCTTCGGCGAGTAATACCTGAACCTGTTGTACGCCAGCCCTGTTTCCCGGTCATAATACTGCCCCTGGAACAGGAACGGTACCATCCCCTTGTTGCCGGTCTCCTCGATGACGTTCCCGTCCATGTCGAGCACCCGGCTCCACACCTCTTTGCCCTCGGTGTCGTATGCCTCCGTTGGTGTTCCGAGCTGGTCGGTCAGTATCGAGTAGGACCTGCCTTCCTTTATCATTGCCACCGGCACGAAGGACTCCTCGTCGAAGAGCCATACCGTCATGTCGCGGCGTTCCGTGTCCGTGTGCCACCTGTCCTCCACGACGGAGTATTCCCTGTGCTGCTTCCACTGGTGCAGCGGCACGTTGCCGTTCCACACCCACCGCGTCACGGTCGTGCCGAAGCTCTTGGAGAGCCTGCGCCCGAGCGCGTCGTATGTGAACTCCACCTCCCTCTTGTCGGGCCGCACCACCTTTGCCAGAGAGCCGTCGGCGTTCCACCGGTATCTCCAGTGGTCCTTCTTGCCGTCAAGCCACCTTCCCGTGCCGAGGTAGCGTTCCGTCAGGTTGCCGTCCGCGTCGTACTCGCAGTGCCATTCGCCGTCCTGCTCCAGCCGTCCGCCACCAAGGTAACGGCGCAGCCTCATGTCCGGGTCGGGATACAGGTTTCCCGTCTGGTCGCTCTTCCTCCACTGCACCCTGCCGTCGGGGTATTCCGCCCTTTCGAGCTGCCCCGTCGGGGTATAGGAGTAGCGTGTCTCGCCACGCCTGCTGTCCTCCACGGACAACAGCCTGTCGGC
>NZ_QROH01000009.1:325191-327318 GCF_003474285.1 Bacteroides sp. AF39-11AC
CTCGCAGTGCCATTCGCCGTCCTGCTCCAGCCGTCCGCCACCAAGGTAACGGCGCAGCCTCATGTCCGGGTCGGGATACAGGTTTCCCGTCTGGTCGCTCTTCCTCCACTGCACCCTGCCGTCGGGGTATTCCGCCCTTTCGAGCTGCCCCGTCGGGGTATAGGAGTAGCGTGTCTCGCCACGCCTGCTGTCCTCCACGGACAACAGCCTGTCGGCAACGCCCCAGCGGTAGCGGCGCATATGCCGTGTGCGCGAGTCCTTGCGTGTGCGGGCATCCACCAGACGGCCTATGTCATCATAGGCGAACGAGCGGACAATGCCTCCCGGAAGGATGCGCTCCACCTCGAAGCCCAGCGTGTCGTGGCGGTGTGCCGATTCCCACGAGCCCGCGCCGTCGCTGCCGCCGGTGGCAGTGAACCCCTCAAGCTCCCCGTAGGCGTTGCGGGTGTAGCGCAGCGAGGCCCCCGCCGTGCTGCCGAGCGTGAGTATCCTGCCGGTATGGTCGTAGGTGCGGAGTATGGTGTTGCCGTCGGCCGTCTCCCGGACCGGAAGCCCCAGGGAATTGTATGCGAACTCCACCGTGCTTTCCCCCCTCGATGCCCGCACCAGCCTGCCGGACAGCCCGTAGGCGTAGGTCTGGTCGGGGTCGCCGGCCGTGGGGTATGAGACGCGCGTGACGCGCGAGCAGGCGTCATAGCCGTATTCCCTTTCCGTCCCCGACGGCAGCGTCTCCCTGACGACGCGTCCGCCCCTGTCACGCAGGTAATGACGGACGGCCCCGTCGAAGCCTTTCTCGGCGGTGACGTTTCCCACAGCGTCGAGGGCGAACTCGTAGCTCTGGAGCCTCTCGTTTGTCACACGGCGCAGGCGTTCCTCCCGGTCATAGCGGAAGTTCACCACGCCCCGGTGGTCGCGGCGTCTTGTCAGCTTCCACATGCCGGAGTAGCCGTACTCCACGTGCTGGACGTTGTCACGGTATTCGGTGAGGTTGTCTATCCCGTCGTAGGACAGGCGTATGTCGTTGCCGTCGAAGTCGAGCACGCGCACCACGCGGCCCACGGGGTCGTATTCCCTTTTCTGCACCGCACCTTTGGGGTTGGTGACGCTCACGCACCTGCCCAGCAGGTCGTAGCCGTACAGCGAGGTGTTCCCCCGGCTGTCGGAGGCTTCCGTGAGGTTATGGAAACGGTCATAGGCGAGCCTCGTCACCACGCCGTAGGGGTCTTTCACCGATGCCACCGCACCGTTGCGGTAGGTCATCTTCGTGACGGCACCTTCGGGGTTGGTGCGGCTCACCAGATTGCCGGAGCGGTCATAGCCGAACTCCCACGTGCCGCCGTCCGGCGTGGTAACGGATACGGGACGGTTGCGCAGGTTCCCCCTGCCGGGGTACACGGCGGACACGCTGCCGCCGCACGGGTCGGAGCTGTCGGTGCAGTTCCCCCAGCGGTCATATCTGTACAGGGTGCTGTTACCGAGCGGGTCCGTCTGTGCGAGTAGCCGGCGGCTGTCATCATAACGCCACAGGTGTTCCCCTCCGTTGGCATCGACCTTCTTCCACACAAGGCCGCCACGGTGGTGGTACACCGTCAGCTCCCCGTGGCTGTCGAGCACCTCGGTCACTCCCTCCCGGAACGTGAGCCTGTGGTCGTATATGCCGCCGTCGCCCCACGTATGTACGCAGCGCGAACCCACGCCCGTACCGTCGTACTCGAAGTACCACGCAAGGCCGTTGCGCCATGTCTCCTTCACGATGAGCCTTCCGGCATACTCGTATGTCATCACGTCGCCCGCCGCGTTGCGCTGGAGGGTCATGTTGCCGTCGGCGTCGTACTCGTAGGAGGCGAGGGTAATCTCTTTCTCCGGATCTTCCGGATGCGGGCCGCATATCTCAAGGATGCGTCCGCTTCTCGTGTCGTGCTCCACCCTCAGGCGGCGGCCCGCGCTGTCGGTGATGGAGCGCAGCAATCCCTCTTTCGTGTAATCGAAGCGGATGCCCAGACCGTTGCAGTCGGTCACGCTCTCAAGCAGGCGCACGGAATCGTACTCCTTGCGCGTGAAGCGGTAGTAGAGATCCTCGGCCATGTCCCACACGCAGTAGCCGCCGTCCTGTTCCAGACGGGCCTC